>JBEKRC010000005.1:0-72327 GCA_049997875.1 Minisyncoccia bacterium | reverse complement strand
AGGCCAATCTCGATCCGCTACCCCTTCAATTCGACGCAGGGCAATTGAAGGGGTATTTGAAGGGGTAGCGGACTACGATATACTCTGAAAATACGTTCGGATTTTATCCAAAAACGACCGCATAGTAATTCGATTTTTACTTTCCACCGCAATCGGCCACGCTTCGCGTGGCGTAAAATCTAGCACGCCGCCGCCGAGCCGGAAGTTCGACGCCGTAGACGGCGGTTCGCTGTTCGCTCACACCAATCTTTTCGGCAAATTCCCGTATGGATTTGTTATCATCGCTTTTTGCCAAAGTGGTATACTAGAAGTGCACCAATCTTGAAGCCCGAATTTTTTGTATAACACGGGTTACACACCCAAACGGGCGATTCTGTTCAATTTTGCTTTCGGGCAAGGTTGGTGCAACAGGGTCGCCCTTTTGAGTTTTTGAGAACCATGGATACTCAACCCAAAAAGTTTTTTCTCTACGCCCGCAAGAGCACCGACACCGAGGAGCGGCAGGTGCGGAGCATTGACGACCAGATCGCGGAGCTTCACGAGTTGGCCGCGCGTGAGAGCATTGAAATCGTTAAAATCTTCACCGAGAAGCAGACCGCCAAAGCTCCGGGTCGTCCCATCTTCAACGAGATGCTTGCGGACATAGAGAATGGCGTTGCCGATGGCATCCTCGCGTGGCATCCCGACAGGTTGGCTCGCAACTCCGTGGATGGCGGGAAAATTATCTGGCTCCTCGACATCGGCAAGCTCCACGCGCTCAAATTTTCAACTTTTTGGTTTGAGAACACGCCACAGGGCAAGTTCATGTTACAGATAGCGTTCGGCCAGTCGAAATACTATGTTGATAATCTTTCCGAGAATATCCGGCGAGGGGTGAGGCAAAAATTGAAGAATGGCTTGTGGCCTAACATGGCTCCGTTGGGCTACATGAATGGTGCGGCAAAATCCATCGTCGTTGATCCGCCGAAGGCGTTGCTCATTAAAAAGTCATTCGAATTGTACGCCTCCGGCAGATACTCCCTCGCCTTGCTTCGCAATACAGTTAATTCGCTTGGCCTTGTGGGACGCCGGAACCAAACGCTATCCGTATCAAACTATCAATATATTCTCAAAAACCCGTTCTACTGCGGCCTTATCCGTTATGGTGGCGAGATATACGAGGGCAGGCACGAACCCATCATATCCAAGAAACTTTTTGACGAGGTGCAGGCGGTCATGTCGCGCAAGAGCAAGCCGAGCAAGAAAGTTCCCAAGTATTTCGTTTTCCGTGGCCTCATCCATTGCGCCGAGTGCAGTTGCCTCATCACCGCTGAAATCCAAAAAGGTCATACCTACTATCGTTGTACCAAACGGAAAACGGCTTGCTCGCAAAAATATGTTCGTGAAGAAACCTTGCGCGACCTGTTCAAATGCGAGATACAAAAAGTTTCTTTGCCCTCCGATTGGGCGGCAACGATGATTGCCGAACTTGAAAACGAACGTGCCACGAACGCCCAATCTGCGGACGCCTTTGCTCAAAAGCTGAAAGATAAAATGGTAGTCCTTGATACGAAGCTGTCCCGCCTGATGGACGGCTACCTTGCGGGCGCAATCGCGCTCGCAGACTACCAAAGTAGTAAGTCCGAAATTGTATCAGCGAAACAGCTTCTCAAGGACAAGATCACGGCTTTTGAGCGGAAAGGCGTTAGTTGGTTCGAACCTGCCATACAGTTCATAAAAGAAGCGGAATCGGCCTCCACTTTGGCAAAAAGCGATGATAACAAATCCATACGGGAATTTGCCGAAAAGATTGGTTCGAACTTCCGGCTCGGCGGCGGCGTGCTAGATTTTACGCCACGCGAAGCGTGGCCGATTGCGGTGGAAAGTAAAAATCGAATTACTATGCGGAGGGGGTGAGATTCGAACTCACGAGCCCCTTTCGGGGCGCCGCATTTCAAGTGCGGTGGAATGAACCACTATCCGACCCCTCCGTAACTAATCTTTTTAACCAGCTCTTCTCGAGATAATGCTGCTCAAAGTGGCAATTAGGACAAATCAACGCTAAATTCCCTAGATCGTTATTGCTCCGATTCCCGTCTTTGTGGTGCACCTGCAATATCTCAAATCTATTATAATCGCAACGTTCACATTTTCCACCCCTGGCTTCCAACAGCCTGATTTTGAGAGCCCGCTGTGATGATACTTTATCTTTCAGTCTGTCACCTTTATATTTAATGCCCATTCTATTCTTATTTGCACAGGCCCTACTGCAAGTTTTCCTATTGAAACCTGCTAGTATCGGCTTCCCGCAGATTATGCAGGGAAATTCTTTTCTGCAAGAAATACCATAGCACGCCATATTACAAAAGACATTTCCTCCACTCCGCTCTATTTCTACTGGCCTTCTGTAAATGGCCTTGCCACAAACCCTGCAAACCGTGTTCGGATTTCTCTCATAATGCTCGATCACCCAGCCAGCATACCAGAGAATTCTTACTTCTACAAGCAAAACATTTTATTGTGGGACCTAGGGAGAATTGAACTCCCGCCCCTCGATGCCATCAATGGCCGACCATTGTATAATCAATTGTGTAATCAATGACATGATCGCCGTCTCCCTTGAGAAAGCTTTGGACTTCGCAAAGACGCATGACATCCCGAGGGTGCTGGAAATGAGGTGTGCAAGGTGCGACCAGACAATGTATGCCGTCACGGACGATGACAAACATGAGCACCGTGCGTGGCTGGACACTTTAAAAAATAACAGCGCGCAACGATATGTTTCCTGCAAGCGGTGCGGCTACGGAAGAGCGCCGGGCGAAAGTTCGTTCATCTTTAAAACGCACGAAGTGCGCAGCCGATAAAAATATCTGGTGGACCTAGGGGGAATCGAACCCCCACCTCCTCCATGCCATGGAGGCGTTCTGCCACTATACTATAGGCCCTCCGTCACTGATTCTAAAATCAACCGGGGTAATATATCAAGCGACGGAACGGCCCCGAGTTTCCCTGGGGCCGTGTTCGCTACTTTGCCTGCGGTTCTTTTGTTTCCATAACGGGCGGGCGTTTCTTGCTAAATACATAGAGGTAGAGTATCTCCAGGATGCCGATCGTGTTCACGACAAGGAACACGACGAACCACACCTTGCTCCCCTCCCGCGCGGACTTCCAGAGTGCGAGACCCTTCCAAATGAGCGACCAGATGATGAGAAGAATGAGGATCAATCCACCTACGCCCGCAGACCAACCAAGACCCACCGGTGCCCAGGAACCGTAACTTTGAGGATACATACTTTATAGTAACCCGGCTATTGCGACCTTTGGTCTAATTCACTATACTGTACCACAAAAGGCCGGCTTGCTGGCCGGACGCCATGCCCTCGTAGCTCAACGGACAGAGCTATTCCGTCCTAAGGAAGAGATGGGGGTTCAATTCCTCCCGAGGGCACCACTTAGGGCATGGTTGGAAGGATGTTGGTCCCTGCTTCGCTATGGCGATTGTGGGTTATCTCTCAGGAGAAGTCCTCGCCGATTTTCCAGTGTATAATTAAATTGTGAATAGGAAAGGATTTGTCCCGATTTTTCTAATCCTCGCTGTCATAGCTGTCTTGGCGATTGCTGGCGGTGCTTGGTACTACCAATCTCATCACGCAAGTCCCGTCGGAAATCCTTCACCGCAGGTTGCGATAAATACCTCCACGACGGCATCAAACTTGGCCGCTCCAACGAGTACGCCCTGCAATCCAAATACAAGTGATTTTGCTGTTCCGCCATTACCGCCTGTTGGTTCCGACTGGATTCAATCAACTTCGAGCGTTGGCGAACTTGTGAATCCTGATGCGTTTAGCATTTGGCCGCGGCCCTCATCTACAAGCGGTACTTTGAGCGGAGAGGAGTGGTCCGCTGACGGCAACGGGCTAGGTGGGTGGGATATAAATTACTATTATCCGATATTGACTCAACAGGGGTGGTCAAGAGAAGCGGTGGTCGATGGTTACGACATATGGGGACTGATAGCTAGCGGCTATCACGATGAAATAGACGGTTACGTTAAGGTGGCAAATGGTTACCTGAGGGCAGTAACGGTTAACGATTATACCTCCAGGTCGACGGAGCCGAACAAGCTTATCGTGTTTGCAAGCGACATCGTCCCGCTTTCCCAGATTACTCCAAATTATCAACCGATTTGTCCTGTCGCATCGTCATCGCCACAATTCCACAACAGTCCTTATATCCTGCTTCAGACTAATCTGCCAGGTACCTTCGCGACCGACCCTTCCGGCAATCGAGTCGGAAGAGATGAGGTCGCGAGTGCCACCTACAACGAAATTTCTAGTGCATCGTATTCTACGGCTCATCAAACAACACATGTACTCATTCCCGATTCGATGGCGGGTAAATACACGATAACCCTTACCGCAAAGTCGCTTTGGTATAGCGGCTATGCTCTCCAAGCGTGGATTGGCGGCAACCAGAATCCAGTCCCTAACGTTCAGGACCTTACTGGAAATATCAATAACGAACAAACAGTTACTTATTCCCTAAATTATGATCCAAACAATGTGGTTAGCAGCACTTTGGTTTTAGCTGCGACTTCAACCCCATCGACGACGAGCGCTCCCGTCGCAACTACTACACTTTTCACCTCCAGTTCCTCAGCACAAGTCGGAGCGTTTACCGTGGTAGATAATTGCGTCACCATCTCGCAAGACGGCATCGCTGCGGTGAAGCGGATCGATATATTGGAGGGAAGCTCGACGGTGCAATCAATTGACACTAACCTTACGCCTGGAAGTAGCGTTTGTCCGAGACCGCAAAGTCAGGATATCAATTTTGACGGACACCCCGATTTCATGGTGGACAGCGATTACGGTTCAGGGGGAACCTCCGTCGCTTACTGGCTGTTCAATACGGGCACCCGACAATTTTATTGTCCCGGAGGGAATTATCGGAATTGCTCCCTGATGAACCCGTCGTTCGATACCGCTTCGAAAACCATTACCACGTGGGACGCCCTCGGAGCGTCGGATTCCGTTTGGCAGGTTTATCAAGTGAGCGGCGATAATCTTATTCTGTATCAAGAAACGGACGTCACTTCTTCGCTGACTTCGACCACAAAAATCGTAAAGCAGTTGGAGAACGGTCAGATGGTTGTAATCGGCGCGAGCACCACTCCGTCGGGCAATTAAAATGCTCCAACCGAGGTCCTTCAATGAGAAGACGAAAGGAGCCCTCAAGAATGCTTGTGGGGCTTGACCCACGAAGGTTGGAGACCGAGGAAGGGCACAAAAGCTTCTCCTTTGCGTTTCAAGGGACGCGGTTCGCGCGGTGCTCCGCGCGCCCGCTCGCTCTCGGCACTTCGTGGAAGTGCCTCCGAGATGCCCTTGAAACGCAAAGGAGAAGCTTCCTTGTTTCTTTGGGAGGAATCGAACGGAGGGGTGGGTCGGAGGGGACGCGTCGTCCCCTCCGTGGAGGAGGGCCGCCGTCTTCGGCGGCAGTTCGGCACCGTGGGTGCCGAAAGCGCAGGCCGATCTTATCGGCCGAGCAGTGAAATTCCCTCCCGAGGGCACCCATGCACACATAACCAAAATGTCCTTTCTTTTTTGGCCCAATTGTGGTAGAATAAACGACAGCAAGACCGCAAGAAAATCGTGGCCATCGCCACCAAACAAGGAGAGTGCTGATTGCAAACGAAAAATTATGCTGCTGCCCTTCCACGGTCTGGGATGTCAACAACTCCCGGGCTAACTTCAACTTCAACCACCTTCGTCCAGCCGATGTTTTATTTGACAGGACGAGTCGTTCTTTGTTCGCAAGAACGGCTAAGCAGGGTTACGGGAATTATAATACCCCTGTTGCCGCTGACTGAAGCGGCCAGGGATCACTTGGCGTTTGAGGGAAGTGGGTTGCGGATCCCCCTGAACTCGCGCCAGATAGGGTTCATAAGACACCACCTTTACTCCGTCCTCGAACGGGATGATCGGTGGTTTCCCCGATTCAAGGTCAACGAGGAACTTACGGAAGTCGACGTCTCGGGAGAACCACCGACTCTCTGTTCTCCGGAGATCATCAAGATCGCCGTGGCCCTAGCCAACGGTGACCTCCAGAGGAGGAAGGAAGTAGCCCGTCGCGAATCCCAACTTAGGTTGGTATCAACCTTGAGCGGGGAAATAGCACGCGGACGGGCACATCTCCAAACCTGCCGATTATGCCACCTTCGGTATGACGAGTTGGCCTACATGCTCCCCTACGAACCCCTGCCTACCCTTATCAGGTTCGTGATCGGGAGGGCGGTTGTTCAAGAATTGCGTCGGCTGGAAAGGACCGGCGAGCAGCACTAAGTTGCGGTATCGAACGTGAGCTGGGGCGTTCTGGAAATTACCTCCAGGCGCCCCTCTCTAATTTTCTTGTTTTTTTTAACCAGTTTCTCCCAGGAATATTTTTCATGGAAGCGTGCCAGAGAGGCCGAATGGGCCGCACTCGAAATGCGGTATGCCCGAAAGGGCATCGGAGGTTCGAATCCTCCCGCTTCCGCAAAACAAAAATGGACGGGCTTGTCTCGTCCATTTTTGTTTTTTGAAATGAGGGATGCGAACCGTAGCGCCGCCCCGTGTAGGAAGGAGCCCAGCACCACTCGCGGCGAGTGGTGCTGGGCGGGTCGGAAACCGAGGGTTTCCGAAACGGGGGTCGGGGCGGCGCGTAAGGTTCTAGGAGCGAGCGCAGCGAGCGACGGAATCCTCCCGCTTCCGCCAGCGTGTTACAATAAACCCATGGACGACAAGCGCGTGATTGCGACGGTGAAGAAGGTGATGCCGGCGGTGGTCTCCATCGCTATTGCGAAGCATCTGGAGGATTTAGAGAAAGAGCTGCCGAAAGAGTTGTATCCGTTCATTCCGAGCAGTCCGAGCGGCGAGAAGCTGCAGATCCCAGAGGATTTGATTGACAAGCGTGGCATGGTGCAGGTGGGCGGCGGATCGGGATTTATCGTGGACGCGAATGGTCTTATCCTTACGAACAAGCATGTGATAAGCGACCCGAAAGCGGAATACACGGTGATCCTGAACGACGGGCGGCGTTTCCCCTCGGAGATTTTGAGCCGCGACCCGATCAATGACGTCGCGATTTTGAAAATAAAAGCGGAGGGGCTCCCCTGTCTGAAACTTGGCGATGCGACGAAGTTACAGCTCGGCCAGAGCTTGATCGCGATCGGGAACGCGCTCGGCGTTTTCAAAAACACGGTATCGGTAGGCATCGTTTCCGGCCTCTCGCGCGCGATCACCGCACAGGCGGAGCCGGATGCGCCGCCACAGGAGATGCGGGGCCTTATCCAGACCGACGCCGCGATCAATCCGGGTAATTCCGGCGGACCGCTCGTAGACGCGGATGGGAACGTCGTCGCCGTGAATGCCGCGATCGTCTCGGGCGCGCAGAGCATCGGATTTGCAATCCCCGTGAACGCTGCGAAGCGGGACCTGGACGACATCAAAAAATATGGCCGCATCCGCCGGCCGCTTCTCGGTCTCCGCTATATGATGATTGACGACGACACGAAGGCGAAAATGAACCTGCCCGTGAACTACGGCGCACTTGTTGTGCGCGAGAGCGAGCACGATAGCGCCGTGGTCCCCGAAAGCCCTGCGGAAAAGGCGGGCCTTAAAGAAAAAGACATCGTGCTCACTTTGAACGGCGCAAAACTTGACCGCGACCACCCCATCCAGGACTTTCTGGAAAATTTGAACGTGGGCGACGAGGTGACGCTCGCCATACTCCGCGACGGTAAGGAACTCGTGACGAAGGTCTCGCTTGCGGAAAGAAAATAACGACAGGAGGCCTCGTTAGTAGGTGTAAAGGTCCACGAGGAGGCCGTTCCTATCCAATAGCTCCACGCGGTCGTGGAACTGGTCAATGGGGCTGGACCCCATCCATACGCGCACTTCATTGGAAAGAAAGTTGGAATCGCTGTAGTGCGCGTTGAAGCACGAAAGATAGTTGAAGTGGGTATTTAAATAATTCAGGCAGGCAGAATCGTTTTGCGGAATGGAAAAACTGTTGAAGTCGGGGCTCTCACAGCTGCCGAGCGAAAGAATGTAATTCTGGCATGCGCCGCTGAACGTCTGGATCTCCGACTGGTCAATGGAGGGACAATTCTCTGGCAACGCTGGATTGAACTGGCTCTGATTCGGAAGATAGCCGACACATTCGTTGAGCCGGAGATTCACTGGCGCGGAGCCCGAGTAAAGATTCAGATAGTCGCCGCTCTTCAAAAAAATGTCCGTGGAGGGATTTAACCCCAGCGGGTCGTAAATATTGACGGCTTGGGGAATGTATTCGCCGCCCTCGTTCCCTTTGATCTCCCATCCCGTCACGTCAATGCTTGATGACTGGTCGTTAGAATACGCATCGAGCGAAATCTCACCGTAGGAACCGTCGTAATAAGAATACGCGGGGGATACGCCGCCGAAGCTAACTTGCCCATAGTACGGCGAGAGTTCGTCCGCCGTAAACCCTGCGGGAACGTTCCCCTGATAAGAAGAGGAAGTGGGCGTCGCCGTTATGGTGGTGGAAGCGGGATTGGAAACCGCGTACGACTGCGTCGAAGAAGCGGCTTGGTATGAAGACGAAGGCGCCGGAGGAAGAAGAGGGAACAGCTTGAAGTTGGTATGGCTCGTGCTGAAGACATAGACTAATGCGCCGAGGATGAAGATGGCCACTACCACAAAGATAACGCGCGTCATTATGGAAGTACGATATTCACCAGTTTTTTATCTACATAGATGACCTTTGCGGGCGTCCGGCCCCCCAGAACATTTTGCACCTTTTTGCTCCGGAGCGCGAGTTCCTTCGCGACTGCCTCGGTGAGGGACGCGTCCGTCGCAATCACGTCGCGCACCTTGCCGTTCACTTGGATCACGAGCGTGATCGTTTCCTCGGCAATGAGCGCCGGATCGTATGTGGGCCATGCGGCGCGATGGATTGAGGCAACCTCGCCGAAGGCGCTGCGCCAAAGTTCCTCCGTGATGTACGGCGCGAACGGCGCGATCAGTTTCAGGAATGTTGCGAAATCCCCGCGGGCGACACGTCCCTCCTCGCGTTCCTCCTCAAGCGCGCGCAGGCACACCATGAGCGCGCTCACGGCGGTATTATAGTGCAGCCGCTCAATGTCCTCGGACACTTTTTTCACTGCAATGGCGACCGCCCTGCTTCCTTTTCTTTTTGCGTTCGCGGGGATGCCTTCTGTCCGTTTCCCGGAGGAGACCACCTCGCCCAGTTTCCAAACGCGTTCCAAAAAGCGGAGGATGCCGGGGATCGCCTGGTCCCGGAAATCGCCGCCGTCCTCAAACGGCGCAAGGAACATGAGATACATCCGTAGCGTGTCCGCGCCGAACTTCTGGATATATTCGTCAGGATTGATGACGTTGCCCTTGGATTTGGACATTTTGGCGCCTTCTTTAATGAGCAACCCGTGCGCGCGGAATTTTTTGAACGGTTCCGGCGAGACGACGAATCCCCATTCCGAGAGCGCCATTGCCACGAACCGGACATAGAGCAAGTGAAGGACCGAGTGCTCCGCGCCGCCCGTGTAGAGCCGCGTGGTAGTTTCTTTTTCTACGGGCAACCATTTCTCCAATCGTTTGTGATTGAACGCCCCTTTTGTATTCTGCGGATCAAGATAGCGGAGATAGTACCACGCCGAATCCAGAAATGTATCCGAGACATCCGTCTCCCGACGTGCCGTGCCGCCGCACGCCGGACACTTGGTTTCATAAAATTCCTTTACCGCGGCGAGAGGCGAAACGCCGGTCCCCGTTGGGCGGAAATCTTTCACATAGGGAAGTTTCACAGGCAATTCTTCCTCCGGCACGGCATACCAGCCGGGCATATCCGCATGCTCGCCTTTTTTCGCACGCGCGCACACTTCGCAGTGCACCATCGGGATCGGCGGCCCCCAATAGCGCTGGCGCGAGATGAGCCAGTCGCGTAATCGGAACTTTGTCACCCGCTCGCCGCCCACGAATTTCGTGATTTCCCATTTCGCCTTCTCGGAGTCCGTGCCGCTGAACCTAGCCGAATCAATCAAAATCCCTTCGCCGCTGTATGCTGACGAGAGGAACTGACCGCGATCGTTCGTCGTGTCGTGACCAAGTTCAATCGCCCGCGCAACGGCCTCTCGCAGGAAGATAAGCCAATGGCTCAATCCCCCATCCTTGTTCTGCGCCTCCCAATTCCCAATGATCTCCTTCGGCGTCATCCACGCGAGACGCAGGTTTGCCTCGTGCGGTTCCAATTTTCTTTCTTTCTCTTTCCTGCTTTTGAGCACCACAAGGAAGCAGCTCGCGAGCGCCGACCGGTATATTTTCTTTCTTCGGTTGTAATAATGCGCGGAACATGTTTTCACCTTTTCTGTGTGGCCGAAATCATAGAGACCGCTTTCTTCCGTGATCTCGCGGAGCACGCCTTGTTCCTGATCCTCGCCGTCCTCCACGCCTCCGGCAAACAGGCGCACAATATCGTCGGTATGAAGCGCGACTGCATAGCGCTGGGCTTCCGGATCAAATATCACGCCGCATCCGCCGTCGCGGCGCTCTTCGCCGGGATGCGCAACTCCGGTTTCCTGCGCCACCACCTCCCTCATGGGCAGCTTGAATTTCTTTGCGAACTCAAAGTCGCGCTCGTCGTGCGCCGGGACGGCCATGATGGCGCCGGTGCCGTAGCTCGCCAAAACGTAATCGGCGACCCAAATCGGTATTTCTTCTTTAGTGGCAGGATTGATGGCCTTGATGCCTTTCAACTCAACGCCAGTTTTCTCCTTTCCTTCCGCGATGCGCTCGGCGTCGGTTTTATCCTTCGCGCTTTTTTGATACTTTTTTACTTCCGTGAAATTTGTAATGCGCGGTTCGAGTTCTTTCACAAGCGGATGCTCGGGCGCGAGCACCATGTAGGTCGCGCCGAAGAGCGTATCCGGCCGCGTTGTAAACACCTCGATGGACAACTTGTCATTAGAAATTCTTTCATGAGAAATCGGGAATTTGAGGAGTGCCCCCTCCGATTTTCCAATCCAATTCTTCTGCGCGATCTTCACCTTTTCCGACCAATCCAACGTTTCCAGATTCTTGAGCAGATGGTCGGCATACTCGGTAATTTTGAAAAACCACTGCTCAAGGTCCTTTTGAATAACCTGCGTCCCGCAACGCTCGCACGCGCCCGCGACCACTTGCTCATCAGCAAGCACGGTTTGATCTTTCGGACACCAATTGACTGACTGTTTCTTTCGGTACGCAAGGCCGTGTTTCCACATTTGGACGAAAATCCACTGCGTCCAGCGGTAGTATTCGGGGTCATAGGTCTCCAATCGCTCGTTCCACGCGAACCCGTTGCCGATGGCGGCGAGCTGCTTGTAAAAACGCTCCTCCGAAACCTTTGCCCGGTCCATCGGATGCGCGCCGATCTTCAACGCATAATTTTCCGAGTGGATGCCGAAGCCGTCCAGGCCGATCGGCTCAAACACGTCGTTGCCCTGCATGCGCTTCATCCGCCCGTAGATGTCCGCACCCGTGAACGCGTACATGTTCCCCACGTGCAACCCCTCCGCCGAGGGGTACGGGAACATCATCAAGTTGTAGAACGGTTTTTTCGCCCTGTCTAAATCTGGTTCGTAAATTCCCTCTTCACGCCATTTCTTCTGCCACTTCGCCTCAACCTCATTATGGTCATATGCAGGCATAGTATAGATATTCCCATTCTAAGGCGATTTCCGCGTTTTCTCAACCTGATGAATGACATATTTCCCAAAAGACAAATGGGGCGTACAGGTGATCAACGTAGCGTTGACCTGCACGCCCCATCACGAACCGTTCCCCTTTCTGTTCCCTCCGTTTTTTTGATTGCGAGAGTTTTTCACGGAGTCTCAGTCTCGCCCTGTGCGATTGGGATTTGACAGTGCCCACGGTGACGCCGAGAATCTTGGCGACCTCTCTGTATTTGTACCCTTCTACGTACCGCAAGTAAAAAGCGGCACGATATCCAGGCGGGAGTTGCGCAACCGCCTCCCGAAGGTCGAGGCGCTCTCCAACAAACTTCAGCCGAGGGTCAGGTGCTCCGATCTTGTGCGAAAATTCGTCGCCGTCATCCCCGGCCATGAATTCGTCCAGCGACGACGTGGGCAATATTCTCTCCCGCCTACGCTTTTCGCGAAGGCACATCAGTGCCACATTCGCCGCGAGCCGGTAGAACCACGTCCCGAAAGCCGACTTGCCACGAAAGGTTTTGACCCTTCTGTGAAGTAGCAGAAAGACTTCTTGAGTAAGGTCTTCTGCATCATGACGGTTCTTCACCATCCTGTAGCAGAGACAATAGATACGCGCACCATACAGGGCGTGCAGTTCTTCGAATGCTCGTTCATCGCCCTGCTGCGCCTTTGCTACAAGTTCCTTCTCCGCTATCCTTTCAAGCCCTACTAATAGTGGTCTCATCGTAACCCCTTCGCGACGGATTAACAACCAAGGATAGCCTACTGGATCAGCTCTAATTTTGCAATAGATTGAACACTTTCACTGCGTTTTGATAAATACGTTCTTTCATCGCATCGGGCGAAACATTTTTCAGCTCGGCGAGTTTTTTCACCACTTCCACGACGTACGCGGGCTCGTTGCGCTTGCCGCGATAGGGCGCGGGCGCGACATAGGGCGCGTCGGTCTCAGAAAGCAAGCGGTCCGCCGGAATCATTTTTACGATCGCATCGTAGTCGCCTTCGGTTTTTCCTTTCCGCGGCGGAAATGTGACCGCGCCGCCGAATGTGAAATAAAATCCGAGGTCAAGCAGTTGTTTTGCGTCCACGGCGGTACCGGTAAAAAAGTGGATGACGCCGGGGCCGCCGGCGGGAAATCCAAATGTATTCTCTTTCAATAATTGAATGAGGTCCGCGAAGGCGTCGCGGCAGTGGATCATGAGCGGTTTTTTCACTTCGCGCGCGAATGCTATCTGCGCGAGGAACGCCGCTTTCTGCCTTTCTATTTGCTCCTCGCGGCTCTCGTCCTTGTTGAAGCGGAAGTAATCCAGTCCGCATTCCCCGATCGCAACGGTCTTTGGATGGAGGGCGAGCGCTTTGTAACGGTCGGGATCAAACACCTCGTCGCGAGAAACGAAGCCCTTCGCCGTTTCTCCTCCGCCAAGCTCGTCCGTATCATGATAGGACCTGCTCGTATGAATAGGATGAAGTCCTACGGCGGCATAGAAACCGGCGTGCTGTTCCGCAAGTGCGACGGCGCGCGCGGAGGTGTCGCGCTGGGTGCCCACGTTTACCACGCGAACACTGGCATCCTCCGCGCGACGGATCACCGCCTCGCGGTCGGCGTCGTAAGCGGAAAACTGCGTATGCGCATGCGCGTCAAAGAACTCCATGCTATTTTTTGAGCTGCGGGATTTTGAGCCGCGGAAAAAGGATCTCCGTCTTCTTCACGTTGAGAACCTCCCCCTCCCGCACGATCGCCTGGCGTATCTTTGCGGCCGCGTCCGGCAGGAACGGCACGAGCGCCTCGGCAACGCCCTCCAGGAGGAGCGTGAGATTGCAGAGCACCAGCCTCCGCTTCGCCTCGTCCTTTATCCCCCAGGCCTTCTTTTCTTCCATGTAGCGGTCGCCGAACGCGACCGCCGCCCAAACGGCCGCAAGCGCCTCCGAAAACTTGTACTCGCCCATCTTTTCGTGCACGAGGCGCTTCATCTCCGCGATCCGCTGCTCAAATTCGTGGCTCGGCAACGCGCAGGCGAGTTCCTTCTCCTTTTCCGCGAGCGTGAGCACGCGCGCGGCAAAATTGCCCAGCCCGTTCGCAAGGTCGCTTCGATATCGCTCCCCCGCCTTCGCTTCCGAAAAATCACCGTCCTCTCCGAACGGTATCTCACGGAGCAGGAAATAGCGGAGGGCGTCCACGCCATATTTTTCCGTGATGTCCAAAGGATTGATCACGTTGCCCAGCGATTTGGAAATCTTCACGCCATTCATGGTAAGGAACCCGTGCGCGACGATTTGTCCCGGAAGCGGCAGCCCTGCAGACATGAGCATCGCGGGCCATATGACTGCGTGGAATCGGATGATATCTTTTGCCATCACGTGGACGTCAGCCGGATGCGCTTCCCATCCCTCAATGCCGACCGCCGAAATGTAATTGACGAGTGCGTCAAACCAAACGTAGATCACTTGTCCCGGATCGTCCGGCACCGGGATCCCCCACGAGCGTTTCGCGCGGGAAATACTGATATCCTCAAGGCCCGCCGCAACGAAACTCTTCACCTCATTCAAGCGATATGAGGGAACCACGAAATCGCTCTGCGTATCGTAGAAATCCAAAAGTCTCTTTTGATAATTGGAAAGTCTGAAAAAATAATTCTCTTCGGATACGAATTCCGGTTTTGTTTTGTGATCCGGACAGAGGCCATTCACCAATTCGTCCTCGTTCTTGAAAGCCTCGCAGCCTTCGCAATAGAGCCCTTGGTATTGCCCTTTGTAGATATCCCCGGCCGCCTGCACGCGCCTCCAAATCTCTTGCACGACCTCAATGTGCCTCGGCTCGGTCGTGCGGATGAAATCCGTATTGGAGATGCCGAGTTTTTTCCACGTGGAGCGCCATACTGCGGCCATCCGGTCGGCGTACGCCTGCGTTTCTTCTCCTGCCTTCTTCGCCGCATCTACGGTCTTCTGCGCGAACTCGTCGGTGCCGGTAAGGAAGCGCACATCCTCGTCGTACGTACGCCGCCATCGCGCAAGCATGTCCGCGACGATCGTCGTATACGCAGTGCCAATATGCGGTTTGTCGTTCACATAGTAAATTGGGGTCGTAACGTAAAATCGGTCCATGCTATGTCGCCACGCTGCGCCGCTTGGTTGACCACTCCCGAATGACCTCTTGGAAGATGCCTGCGGCAGGAACCGAAATGATGATGCCCAAAATGCCGCCCACCTCGGCGCCGATGAGCAACGCGACGATCACGATGACCGGATGGATGCCCACGATCTGCTGGTTCAGGAGCGGCACAAGAACGTTTGCCTCAAACTGTTCGGCAATGACGAAGAATATCAGCGTGTAGATCGCGAGCGTCGTAGACGTGGAGAGCGCCGAGATCACGGCAAGCGCGCCGGAAAGAAACGGCCCCACGAACGGCACGAGCTCAAAAATGCCCGCGAGGAATGCGATAAGGAAACTATACTTCACGCCGAGGAGGGCGAGGCCGGCCCATACCGTAAATCCGAAGATGAAGCTCAAAAGGATCTGCATGCGGAACCAGTTACTGATGAGCTTTCGCGAGCGTTCGTAGATGGTGAGGGCCGTTGCCTCATACGTCGGCGGAACGACCACCCGGAGGAAACGCTCCACCCCGTCTTTGCTCAAACTCAGATAAAACGAGCAGAGAATGACGGCCACGACGAGCCCTACGCTCCCTACGGCATTGGAAAAGAGATCCAAGGGCGAGGCACTGCCCGAAAAGAGCGATGAGGAAAACTTGCTCACAAATCCGCTCACGGACTGCGATGCCTTTAAACTTATGAGCGTCCCCCAGCTGCCAGCCGCCCCCTGCCCGCTGCCGGAGAAAATCGTGTTCAATTCCACGATGATGACGGGCGCAAGGGAATAAATGATAAAGACAAGCAGAAATACCGCAGCGAGAAATATGAGGATTACCCCCACGCTGCGCGGGAGCCCTACTCGCTCTAAGAGGTCCACGAACCACTCAAGGCCGGATGAAATGATGATGGCAAGGAAAAGCCCGAGGACGATCTGCCTTCCCTCGTACAAAATCGCGATTAAAACGACGAAGAGAAGTATCCGCCACAAGCTTGCCCAGGAAATTTCAGAGAGGCGGTTTTCCATCATCGTGGTAACGTGAGAATTTTTTTGAACATGGCCCGGTTGCGGTAGGGACCGATGACGGCAAGATTGAGCCCTTGATTTTTGAAGATGGTCCGGGCGACCGCCCGCACTTCCTCCGCCGTCGTCGCCTTTATTCTATCTATAATCCGCTCCGGCGGCAAAAGGGCCTTCGTGAGGATCTCCTGCCCCCCGTAAAAGCTGCCGAGCTCATCCGAGGTCTCAAGGCCAAGGATAAGGCTCCCTATAAGATGGTCTTTTGATTTCTGAAGTTCTTTTTTGGGAATCGATTCCCTGGCGAGTTTCCGGCATTCCGCAAGAATGGCTTCTACGACGGCCCCGATTCTCGTGCGATCCGCGCCGGCGGATATTCCGAGCATGCCGTGGTCAAGGGAAAGATCGGCCTCTGCCTGCACGTAATACGCCGCGCCAAGCTCCTCGCGCACGCGCTTCCAAAGCCGCGAGCTCGTACCCCCTCCAAGAACGTCCGCGAGCACCTGGAGCGCGTAGCGCCGTGGGTCGTAGATATTGAACGCCCGGAACCCGAACGCAAGGTGCCCCTGGTCGGATTTTTTGAACTTCACCGCAAGCCGCGGCCCCGATTGGCGCTCGCGGGTCTCCGTTTTCCTCCGAACGTGGTGCCGCGGAGTCCCGCCGAACGCGCGGCGCACATCGCCCACCACCTTCTTCTCGTTGAACTTTCCGGCAACGACCACCACCGTTCCCGGCATTACGTATCGTTCGTTGCGGTACGCGACAAAATCTTCCCGCGAAAGCTTTTTCACAATTTCCTTCTCGCCATCCACCTTCCATCCGGCCGGCTGGTCGCCATAGAGGAGGGAGCGCAGCACATCCTCTACCCTCCGCATGGGTATATCCTCATACATGTTCATTTCCTCAATGATCACTCCCCGTTCTTTCTCTATCTCCGGAGGCGAAAAAAGCGGATGCAAATAGAGATCGGTCACGATGTCAAAAATTTGGGGGAGCTTCCGCGCTTCCGCTTTTGCCCAATAGCCCGTGAACTCCTGTGTCGTAAACGCATTGGCCTGGGCGCCCAAGGCCGCAATTTCCTCGGCGATCATCCCGGGCTGCGGCCGGCGAGCCGTACCCTTAAAGGTCATATGCTCCAAAAAATGCGAGATGCCGTTCTTGTCTTTCGTCTCGTATTCCGACCCGGCGGTGACCAGTATCAAAACGCTTGCCGCGAGCCCCGAGGGCTGCGGCACAAGGATCAGGCGCAAACCGTTTTTAAGAACGATCTTTTTCGCGGGCCTCATGACGTGATCGTCTGAATGTCGCCCGCGAAGCTCTGCGCGCGCTCCACGACGGCCTCACCATAAGTCCATAAATAGTTCTTCCAGCGGCTCCCCGCGTAATACTTCGCCGCCGTGCACCGCTCCTGGCTCACGGCGGAACTGTAGACCGATTTGCAGCCGGTCATCGCATCCTGCAAGTAGAGCGCGGTCGCCGCGAACGCATCCGCATTGTTCCACGGCGACGGAGGATTGTCGTTCGTGATACTCTGCACCTCGTTCGTATACAACATCCACGTGGAAGGGACGAATTGCGCCGGTCCCATGGCGCCGCCGTACGCACCATCCGCGTTCGGGCAGGATACCGTCATTGTATTCGGGTCAAGATTGAGCGACTGGGTAATTTGAAGAAAAATGGGAATGTCCGAGGGCCGCATCGCCGTCTGGTAACTGCATTTCCCCACGTTCTCGCCCAACGCCGACTCGCGGTCCAAAATCGCAAGGATAAAAGCGGGATCTATCCCCGTCGCGCTTGAGGCAAGCTTGGCGTACTGATACGCCTGCTCAAAGGTAAGCTGTCCCCCGCCCAGCAATTGGAAGATCCGGTTCCTGATATCCGCCGCCGTGGCCTTCGTTTGCGCGAGGAGCGTCTGATATTTTGATTCCTGTCCTTTGGTTTCCGCGAGAAGCTCCGACTTCTCACTCTTCGTACCCGCCACTTCGCTCGCCTGCGCCTGCTGGTACGCCGCCGCGCTCGCCGCGTCCGCCTTGGACGCTTGGAATTGCTGCTCTTGGTCTTGCAGTTGGCTTTGAAGATCCGTAATCTGCTGCACGGTCACGCGCAGACTATCCTGCGCAAGCGTGATATTCTCGGTGTCGTTCCAAAAATCCGAAAGGTGCGGGTTCTTTAAAAACATTTGGAGCAGGTTCACCTGGTCGTTCTCGTACAAACCTTGCATGAGCCCTCCGATCGCCGTTTTCTTGCCCACGATGTCCGCCTGCGTAGTCGCAATCTGCGTTTGGGTGTTCGCGATCTGACCGTTCAATTGGGAGATGGTCAGGTTGGTCGCCTGGATTTGTAAATTTAATTTCGCGATTTTGGCGTTCAATGTGGCGATCTCGCCGTTCAGCGTATTCCCCTGCTTCTCGTAACTCTGAATCTGTCCCTCATATTGGTTGATCTGCGACTCAAGCTGCTGAAGCTGGTCCTGCAGCTGGGCGCGCTCCGCCGTTGTGTCAGTCGTTGTCGCCGCGTCGCCCGAGGCACGGGTGAAAATAGCGGGCGCCACGACCGATCCCACGACCAGAAAAATCGCCCCGCAGAAAATGACCGCCGTTTTGAACAGTTTCACGACGGGAAGCTGCAGCGTCTTTTTGTAAGACAAATTGATCCGCGCGGGCACCCCGGCGAATGCGTTCCATCGCCCTCCGCGCGTTCCCTGCCGCGGCGTAACGTCACCTAAAACTCTTGGCCGCAAAGGTCTTTGCATCATTCACATTATAACGGAAACGGGGGCTATTTGGTATCGGGCTTCCCCGTTTTCACTTCGGTTTTTCCTTCTTTGCCTGCCTTTTCCGCCTTTTCGGCTTTCTCCGACTTCTCCGTTTTCTCCCCCTTCTCCGCAACCCGTTCCGCTTTTTTCTCCTCCGTCTCCACCTTCACCTCAGACACGTCCGGCACCACTTCCTCCACCACTTTTTCCTCCTCCTTCGGCGCGGGCGGCGTCGCCGTCGCGATCGCCATATTCCCGTCAATAAGAAGCTTCACTGTTTCCGGCACTGCAAGGTCGCGCACGTACACGCTCTTCCCGATATCATCAAGGAGCGAAAGGTTGACAGCAAAACTGTGTGGCAGATCCTGCGGCAGCGCCTCCACCTCAATTTCGGACACTGATTTGTTGAGAATCGCCCCCTTCTCCTTCACCGCCGCCGACTCACCCACAAACGTAAGCGGCACCTTCGCCTTAATTTTCTCATCCATCCTCACCTGATAAAAATCAACGTGCGCCACCTCGTCCGTCAACGCGTCGCGTACAACGTCATAAATGAGCGCCGGTTTTTTCTCCTTATCAATAACGAGCGTGATCACCGTATTTGTACCCGCCTCCTTGAACGCTTTTCCAAAGTCCCGCGCCGGCACTGCAAGATGGACGTTCGCAAGGCCGTGACCGTAGAGCTCGGCGGGAATAAGGCCCTCCCTCCGGAGTGCCTTCACCTGCTTCCCGAATTTTTCCCTTTTTTGCACCAACAAATCCATAGGGGTCATACTAGCAGAACCAAGCCACCCCTGCAAGGAAAACGCCGCAAGGAAAAACGCCGCAAGGAAAAACGGTTACACGGCCCAGCGCACTACTTTTGACGAATTTTCTCCCCGAGCACGCCGAGGAGCTTCGCAATGTGTTCCTTCGTCGCTTCGTCGGTGAGCTTCCCGTCCTTATCAAACTTTGCCACGGCACCGCCGAGGTAGAACTCCGGCTGGCCGACCACGCGGGCATCAAGATAAAGCAGGATCTGCTTCAAATGCGACTGCGCGACCGCGGTGCCGATGGCGCCGCCCGAGGCGCCGACGACGGCGACCACCTTTCCCGGCCATGCGCTTTGGCCGTACGGCCGCGAGGTCCAATCAAGCGCGTTTTTCAAAACGCCGGGAATGGAACGGTCATATTCCGGTGTCGCGATGATCACGCCGTCTGCCGCACGGATCTTATCCTTCATCTCCTCTGCCTCCTTCGGAAAACTCGCTTCAAGGTCCTGATTGAAGAGCGGCAAGTTTCCGATCTCTGCTATTTCAACCGTCATCCCCTCGGGCGCGAGCTCTTGGATAGCCTGCATGAGCATGCGGTTCAGCGACCCTTTCCGCAAACTCCCTACGATGCCTAAAATTTTCATTCCAACTCTTATTTCGTGACTGGCGTTGAACTGGCTGTACCGCCCACATTGTTATAGTAGCGCCCTCCCATCATGCCGGCCGGAGAACCCGTGTAGTACGGCGCTCCCATCATGTAGTAACCGTTGTGCCGACCGTATCCAAGCGAACCCTTGAGCTCGCCGAGCTTGAAACCGACCCCAAATACGAAGATAAGGATGATAATCGCGATGAGGATCCGGAGCCAGGAAAACCTGCCTCCCCAATGCCCGCAACCGCACTGCCCGCAATTGCACTGCTCGCAGCGGCACGCAGAGCACTTGCATCCCTCCGGGTGACCGCTTTGATTGTCTTTATTGTCCATGTTCTTTGTAGAATCTTTAGAAAAACAACGACCTTTGGATAACCATTCTTATATTATAGTACGGCTGTCAAGTGCCGCTTGGTGCAGGGCGGCGCGGGTTGCGGTCAGCCGCCTTTCTGCCGCATGATATAACCACGCGCCATGAACATCCTTGCCATTGAAACCTCGTGCGACGAAACGGGGATCGCGTTGCTCCGGGTGACCGGCGGCCTCCGTGCACCACGCTTTGAGGTTATTGAAAATCTCGTCGCGTCGCAGATCCCGATCCACCGGCCGTTCGGCGGCGTCGTGCCGAACCTCGCGAAGCGCGAGCATTTGAAAAATCTGCCGATCCTTTTTGAAAGACTAAAAAAAGCGCTGCGCGCGGAACACCACGCCCTGAAACCGGACCTTATCGCAGTCACGGTCGGCCCCGGCCTTGAGCCCGCGCTTTGGACCGGCATCGGCTTCGCGAAAGAACTCGCAAAGGAATATAAAGTCCCGCTCGTGGGCGCGAATCATCTGGAAGGGCATCTTTACAGCTTTCTTTTGCCATCGCGGTCTTCCAAGGCCTATGCGTCGGCCTTGCTCCCTAAAAAAATATTCCCCGCCGTGGCGCTCATCGTCTCCGGCGGCCATACGATCCTTCTCCGCATGGAATCGTTCGTGAAATGGCGGCGGCTCGGCGAAACGCGCGACGACGCGGCGGGCGAGGCGTTTGACAAAGTGGCGCGCTTGCTTGACCTCCCCTATCCCGGCGGACCGGAAATAGAAAAGCTTGCCGCACGCGGCAATTCCTTCGCCATTACCTTCCCGCGCCCCATGCTGGACCAAAAAAATTACGACTTCAGCTTTTCCGGGCTCAAAACTTCCGTACTTTATTACTTGCGCGATGCCAAGCTTGCGAAACAAAAAGTGAACAAAGCCGATGTCGCCGCCGGATTTGAACAAGCCGTCGTGGACGTCCTCGTTGCGAAAACGCGCCGCGCGGCGCAAGAGTGCGCGGCGGAATCAATCCTCCTCTGCGGCGGCGTCGCGGCGAACAAGCACTTACGGCGCGCCCTCGCACGCACCGCGGGACTCATCGGCTGCAATTTTTTCGTCCCCGACTTCAAATACAACTTGGACAATGCCGCCATGATAGGCGCCGCAGGCTACATGGCGCATCTCCGTAAAAAGCGCTACCCGCTCCGCGCAAACGGGACATTGGACGTGTAACGCTCGGGCAACCTACTCTGCAATCTCCACCACTTTTTGCTTCGCGGAATGGCCACGCGTGATCCGCACGCGCGACGGCGGCACTTTAAAATACTCTGCAAGCGCTTTTTCTATTGCACGGTTCGCGCGGCCGTCTATGGCGGGTTCCTTGACCGCAACCAAAAAGTGCGCCGAACCATCCAGCGCATCCACGCGCGTGACCCGCGCCACCTTCGCGCCCGGTTTTGCCTTCACAAAGATTCGCATCTTGTAGCTTTCTCTACGTGCAAAATCCAAGCGCCTATGATATCGCCTTTTTAACACTCCTATCCGAGATGAGCGAATTGACGATTGCCTCCTGAAGTTCAGGTACGATCTTTTTCACCTCGTTTTTATTGAGCGCGATCAGGCCTTTTTTTTCTTTCAATCGCTCACGCCTCAGCCCTTGTGCGATTTTCCTAAAATCCCCATGATGCGCAACAAAATTGCTCACAAAATATTCTATAAACACTCCTTCAACCTCGTTCTTGGGATTTACATAAAAATCAAAATCGTCGCTTATGTATCGCTTGCGCGAATCCACGGAAAGCTTCGGCGTCCGGATCGCAAGCGAATCGTCGTCGGTATCGTAATCGGATACCCAACGTTCCCGCTGGGCGATCTCTGGAAAGTGGGAAATGAAGTGTAATATCTTTTTTTTGTTCAATACTTTTTTCATGCGATTATTTTATGCGCCTTAGCTCCGGATATTCCGCTTCCTTGATATGACTGGTTTCATACGCCGTCACCACCCTGCTACCGCGAGCGCCCGTCCACACGACAATCTTTGCATAAGAAGCATCAGAATATTTCTTATAATAGCACGCCCTGTTTTCTCTATCTTCATAATCTTCCCAAACCTCGTCCGGGTCAATGATTGCCCGCCGAAGACGCTTCAGAAAAGCCGCATTATTCAACTCCGGATGACGGGATCGTTTTTCCTCCCATTTTGCTTTAGAAAAAACCACCGCTTTCCCTCTGTAATCAACAATTTCAAAGATATGATCGTCGGGCATGGATAATTTTCTCGAATAACCATAGCACAACGGTCATTAAATCTTTATTAAAAGAAATTTGACGGTTGCTCCATTTCTGCTATACTGGAATCACAATGGGCTTCGGCCTCCGAGAAACCCCTCTCCCCGAGAGGGGTTTCGATTTTTGGGACCAACCCTAACCCAGCTTCTCCACGCGCACCCCGAGGAGCCGGAAGGCCTTGCGCGCGGGATTCTCGCGGCGGTCAAGGAAGGGCATGAAGAGGCGCAAGGCCTGGAACTGGAGTGTTTGAAGCGCCGCGGGGTCGCGGGCCACGACGGGCTCATCAAGCGTCGCCGCGCGCGTGACGGTCGTGAAATCCGCGAAGCGGACGGTGATCGTGACGCCGCGGAAGCTTTTAAAGTGCCCCGCCCGGGCCTCGGCCGCGAACCGCGCGTAGACCCCCGCCGCAAGCGCCGCCAGCCGCTCGCGCAGGAACTTCGGATCGTGCGTGTCGTGCGGAAAGGTCTCCTGCTCCCCCACAGACTTCGCGATCCACTCCGTAACGAGCGGCGACTCGTCCCGCCCGCGCAGTTTTTCATAAAGTTCCGCGCCCCACTTGCCCAGCATCTCCGTAAGCTCCTCACGCGAGAAGCGCTTTGCATCCCCCACCGTGCGCACGCGGAGCTCCCTGAACCGCGCCTCGGTTTTCGGTCCCACGCCCGGGATCGTGCGGATCGGCAAGGGCTCAAGGAATTTTTCCGCATCCTCTTCGCGCACGAGCGTGAACCCGTCCGGCTTCTCCCGGTCCGAGGCGATCTTCGCAATAAGCTTGTTCGGCCCCACGCCCACGGATGCCGTGAGTCCCGTTCTTTCTTTGATCGCGCGCTTCACCTCACGCGCCACCGCCTCCGCGCGCAGGTAGGTACCCGCAAAGGATAGATCAATAAACGCCTCGTCCACCGACGCCTCTTCCACAAGCGCCGTGGCCCCCAAAACCTCGCGCACGATCCCCATCACGCGCCGCGACTCCTCCGCATATTTTTCCATATCAACCCCAAGAAAGACCGCAGGCGCGAGCCCCTTCCTCCGTGCCGCCTCCGAATATCGCCACGCCGTCGCGATCGGCAAAGCAGACCGGATCCCATATTCCCGCGCCTTATAATTCGCCGTAGACACAACCCCCCGTCCCCGCCCCTCCTCCGGATCCGCGCCCACCACAATCGGCAACCCCCTCAACCGCGTTCTGTCTCTTTCTTCTATCGCCGCAAAGAAAGCGTCTAGGTCTATGTGCGCAACAATTCTCATCTCATAACCATACTACACCGCACTAGACCTAGACGCGGGGAGGGGGTCGGGGCACCGGGAGGTGCCCCGTGTAGGAAGGTGCCGCTCGCACCGTTTTGCGGCGGCACAGTGCGGAACCGAGAGGTTCCGCAGGAGCGGGCCGGTCTTACCGGCCCCGCGACGAATCCATGTCCAAGCCTGTCTTTAATTAGAAAATCTTTTTATTTGCCCACTGTTTACCTATAACTTTCGCTGCTATAGCAATCGCTTCACTCGCGATAACAAAAAGGAAAATGGCAAACGGCAAAGTAACTACTCCCCACCCTGAGCCGATGAAAGTCCACAGATCAACCAAATAAGTCCACCGCGAGAGCGTCACATGAGCATATGCCATGACAACGAATATGACGGGTGCAGCGAAACAAAGAATGTTCAGCAACAGGCTCCAGTCCAATACTTGAAGCGCCAACGGCGGGATAGGTGGTAAAATTTTACGAAGCTCGAAGATAACATAGCTTGCGATATAGAGCGCCGGCAGGGCAAAAAATATGAACGCGGTATGATAATCTTTGTCCGGTCCACCAACAATATCAAAATACGTGGCCATCAGAACTGGAAAAAAGATTGATATGGGCAATATAATCTCAAAGCGTTTCTCTATTTCCGCGACAAGCTCCTTTGTGCTCATGGCCGGATGGTATCACCTCAGAACGGTTTTGTAAATCGTTTGGATTGACGAACCCCGACGGGGGTATAGGATGGAAAACATGGAACCAATAAAGTGTGGCGAATGCGGCAAGGAAATACCTTACTTATCCGAAAATTGTCCGTTTTGTGGCAAAGTGATTGCGACGATTGCTTCCGACCACAAACCAAAACTCGGCAAGAAAGTCTTGCAAGCAGGTATGGAAATTGCAGGAGGGGCAATTCCCGTCATAGGCGGAATCTTCTCTGCGGCCGCGAGCGCGTGGGAAGGTCATGATCAGGAAAGAGCGAATGCCTTCTTTAAACATTGGCTACGAATGCTCTTTGATGAAATGCGGGAAAAAGAACAAACCATCGTAGAGATCATGGCTCGCCTTGATATGCACGATGCAAAGATCGGAGAACGAATGAAGAGTCCGGAATATCAGTCCATTGTTAAAAAAGCATTTCGGGAATGGTCCGGAGCTGAAAGTGAAGAGAAAAGGAAATTAATAAGAAATATTCTTTCTAATGCCGCGGCAACCGCGCTAGTGAGCGATGATGTCATAAAGCTCTTTCTCGATTGGCTCAAAAATTATTCTGAACTTCATTTCAAAGTTATAGGAGTAATTTATAACAAAAATGGAATAACCAGAGGAGAAGTTTGGAGACAGCTAGGCAAACAACCCGTTAGAGAAGATTCCCCAGAAGCAGATTTGTTCAAGCTTCTTTTCCGCGACTTAAGCACTGGTGCCATAATTCGACAACATAAAGATAGAGATTATGCGGGAAATATAATTGTATCAAGAGCTACAGGGAGAACACCAAAAAGTTCAGGGACGCATACTGCCAAATCTGCATTCGACGAAGAGGAACAATATGAATTAACTGGCATCGGACAACAATTTGTTCACTACGCGATGACTGAGTTGTCGTTAAAAATTGAAGCTCCGAAAAATAGTCCGATCGGCTGACTCTTTTATCAAAGTATCTCTCTAAAAGCTGGCGAAGAACGGCAGAACATTACTGTTCGTGTCTGGCCGAAACGACCAGAACGAAGGTCGCTGCCCTCCCGTTGTAGGGTGGCACGCGATCTCCGCGCGAGAGAGTAACCTGGTAGTTGGTTCCGCGCACCTGGTAGATGCCCGAAATAACCACCGTCTGCCCCGTAGTTAAGGTAACCATTAGGGTTGGTTAGATTAATTTGTTCGGAGAGTTCCGACTACAACCCCCCCCGGTTAAGGCACTAGCTCTCTAACGCCCTAACGAGGGGGAGTGGGAAAAACTCTGAATAACTAAATAAGGCCCCGATGGTTTTCTCCGCCAGCTTTTAAAGAACTACTACGAGCTTCATTATACTCTCCTCGTAAAAGTGCAAAAGCCACGATTTCTCGAGATCTTTTAATATGCTATTGCTGAGCACTTAAGCGACAGTCCGTCGTTACATCGCCAGTTTGAGGATTCCAACATTTGTATGCAATTCCGACCTCATTAATGAAACCCCTTGGGTCAGTGGTGTTCAATGCAATTTCAAAATTAATTTCGTTTGACACGTTTAGTAACGCAGCCCAGTTTGCAGTATACATGTTTTTATTGCTGCGGTATTGTATGTTATCCAAGGAAAAAATCATTTCCGTACTCGAATTTACGATTTGATTAATAATCGCGGCGCTAGATTGTAGATGTCCGCCGAATCCCCCCGGAACTATGTAGACATCTTCATTATCTAGCGCTCTCTTCCCCACGCCAGCATTGATATATAAATATCCACAAGCAACCTCTGAACCACTCCCTGTACGATTTACGGTAACTTGTTTCTCATTCACGAAATCGCCGCCTGCTATTCCATACATGCCAGTTGAACTCTGCAGAAGCGGGATATAACCGCCCTGCTCTTTCAACTGCTCAAATTCTGCGGACGTTCCAGCACATGTCGGCCTTTTTAAGATAATTTGCTTCACTTGATCAGCAACTCGGTTAGCTACATCTGCACCTTGGTTCTTTGGAATAAAAAGATTGAGAAACCATATCGCAAATGCAGCAATCCCTAATATAAATAATCCCTGAATGATTGCTTTTAAATATTTATTCATTTGAATAATTAATGTTATAGATCTTTATTCTCCAGCCTTCGATATACCGCGCCCAAAAGAATATTAATGCACAGGCAACAGAAAATGCAATAAGGAAAATATGTGTCTCTCTTTCGATATTTTGCGACCACATTCTTCCAAGTTCTGCTATCTCTTTAGGGAAAACTGCTGTTGCGGCGCCTAATATAGTAAACGACGCACCAAAGAAAATGCCAATATAAGGGTTCATTATTGTGCCGACACTAAACACAAGACTAAGTAGACAGATGAAACTCGTTAGAGGCAACCAAGAAATATTTTTATTATGAATCATCTTATCTTTCTACGGTTTTATTTACTCACAATACCATCCTAACGCTTCACTTACTGAAACTTATTGCACGCTGATATTAAACGTCTTTATCTGCACCATCGGGTTAGCTTTGACCGCATATTCAAGCGCAGTATCTTTGGACGCCACAATAACAATGCCTCTCACCTTTTGATTCGGCTGAGCCTTATGAGCGATCATCCAACCCATGTATCGCTGAATCTGATCAATAATTGATGAACCTGCGGTTCCCCGCTTCAATTCAACGACCACCAAATTTTTATCCTTATCTTCACAAAGCAGATCCAACCGCCCGACTTCTTTTGTATCCAACTGTCGACCAATTAATTTCAAACCGGGTTCAATCTGGGCAACACGATCCGCTAAATAATTTTCGAGGTTCGCTTCAAGTAAAGAGGTGCGTCCAAGCTGTCGAGAAACTCTTTCTTGAATAATGGTCTCCTTAACCTCCCTTGGATATGCGGTTTCCCTCTCTATCCATTTCCCTTCTGCCAGATAATTAAGAAATGATTCAATCGATCCAAATTTCTCCTTCAAATAATCCACTTTCTTCTTATCAACAGAACTAAAACCCTGTGGCGTAAAGTTGTCTTTATAACCAATGCTTTCGTTAAATATTTTCACCGGAACCGAAATTTCTGTCAGCTTATCTAAAAAGTAGACATATTCCCATGTTTCTCCCTTTATGTTCGTCCGCCATAACTTTTTTGCTATTTCAACATTATGCAACTTGAATGCAATAAAAGCGTAATATTCAAAATTACCTTGTCTATAAATAAGGATCGGGTCGCCGATATTCATCTTGTTCCAAGTGGCAATATTACCCTTCCCCGGGGTAGCACCCCAAGCCTTAAGATGCTCTTCCCCGCAAAGATTCCTTAGGGCAATATACTGATCTTCACTCAGAAACTCCTTAATATCGTTAATAGGAAAGCCACGCTCAATCGTATCGATATAGTGCTGATACGCTTCAGGATTACTGGCGGTAAGCACAAACAAAGAATGGTTCATAGGCTGCCCCACCTTTTCCATGGAAAGATTAAAAAATCATTAAATCTTTATTAAAACCCTACCTCTTTCCTCCTTAATGTTCAATTGGGGCCTTACCCCCTTGACTCACCCTCCCCTCCCGATCAAAGATCACCCTATGTCTCCCGACGAATACTACCGCGCCAAGAAAAAGCTCGCCCTCTACCAAAAATCTCCCCACAAAACTCTCAAGAAAAACCTCCCCGAATTCCTTGAACTTGTGATCACCGTGAGAGGCCACGCCTGGTGCATGGACGTCAGAGAGGAGCGCAGGAAAATGGCGAAATTGATGGCGAGCGCTATAGTTACCTCATGTGCGGCCGCTACGCCATCACCACCCCCGTGAAGAATCTGGCCGAATACTTCGGCGTCCTCCCTCCCCACGAGGCGTATCTCGTGACGGACGACGCCCGCCCGAGCGAAAACCTGCCCGTCGTGCTCGCGAGCGAGCCGAACCAAATAATCCTCGGCCATTGGGGCTATCCCACCGAGGTCAAGGGCAGAAAGAAGGAGCTCATCAATATCAGGGCCGAAAGCATCCTCGGCAAGCCCTACTTCCGCAAGGCCGTGGAGAACCATCGCTGCATTGTCCTTGCGGACGGCTTCTACGAGTGGAAGAGGACCGGCGGCGCGAGAGAGAAGTACCGCTTCACGCTGGAACACCGCCCGATGGCCTTCGCAGGGATCTACGAATGGAGGACCAAAACGCTTTCCGACGCCATGCGGCCGTTCTTCTCCATCATCACCGTGCCCGCGAACAAGACCATGTCCCCCATCCACGACCGGATGCCCGCCATCCTTCCGCCGGGCAGGGAAAAGGAATGGATCGCGCCCGATGGCCGGCTTGAGCTCCTTGAGCCCTATCGCAACGAGCTCACGGTGAAGGCGGTTTAAGCCGCATTGATAGCAGGCGCCTTTAGATTGTTTTAATCCCTTATTTGATACCATGCAGCCACGCCCGGCCTCTCTGAATGGACCGTTGACAATGGTATAGCAATTTTGCTATACTCCTATCCGGGAGAAGGGCGCTTGATGACCACCCTTCATTTCCTTCATGATTTCTACAGGGCACTATCCGACCTCCCCGTGCACGAGAAGGACAAAATCTATGCGCATCTCACACTATTGCGAGAAGGAGAAGTGGGGGCGCTTACGATAAAAACCCTCCGTGGCGGCATTCAGGAACTCATCGTTCATCGCTATCGCCTGATTTTCTTCAAAAGCGGCGAGGCAATCTATTTTGTCTCCTTGTTCAAAAAACAATCCCAAAAGACACCGCTCCGCATCATAAGAAAAGCGGAAGCAATATATAAAACATTCAAACAGCTGCCATGGAAAAACTGAAATTTATTCCCTTTGAGAAAGTTCTAAAAGAAGAACTTAAAAACCCCGCCTTCAGAAAGGGGTTCACCGAAGAAGTGAATCGCCTCCGCCTTGCCTATCAGATAAAGGTGCTTCGGCAAAAGAAAAACATGACGCAGAAACAAGTGGCGGCGAAAGCATCTATGCCACAATCAGTCGTTGCGCGGATAGAATCTGGAAAACACCCCGTATCTCTCGCAACCCTGTACAGGATCGCGCACGTGTTCAATAAGCAGATCGCGCTTGTTGACCGTTAATGCGCCCTACTCCGTCTCCCCCTTTATCTCCTCAAATTCATTCTCAATCTCCTTAAGCCTCTTCCGGCTCGCCTTAATAAGCTCCGCCGCCTTTTTTATCTTCAGAAGCGCGGCTTCCACATCCAGCTCCTCCTGCGCATCAAACCAGGAAAGGATCTTTCCGATCTCCTCCAAATGATGTTTGAAATCGTCTTTCGCGGGTTTCGCAGCCATTGGGTTTATTATACTCCTTATCGCCGAAAGATTAAAAAATCATTAAAAGAAAGTTGACTTTCAAGAATAGATTGCCCTAAAATGGGAGTATGCCCGTGGGACGGAAGTCCCTAATCGGCGTTACATGGCTGGTAACGGGCATATCAAAGAACCGCTCAATCCTGAGCGGATTTTTGATGCCCTTAATAAACGCTGAAAAAATGTCTTTTCCCGTTCCCAATCCTCCTTATCACCACCGTGATCATCATCTTCCCCACCCTTTCTTTAAAGATCCAAAATTCCGCACGGACGGGTCTGTAGTGCTTCACCTTGCGAAGAACCGTTGCGTCAGGATTGCTTATGATCTTTTCTACGTGAGGAAGCAGAGCGAAACGCCTCGTCTGCTCGCTTTTCGGTCGATGTTTTCCACCTTTCCAAATGAGGTGCCTAAACCCTATGTTGTTGAAGAAAACTGTTTTCTCTAATCTGGGAGGTATGGCTGGTTTCATATTTGAGTAGAACGTTCTTGCCTTCTTTTTTGTTTCGCGGTAGCCCATCGCCGCATCATATAAAAAAGAGCATTAAAAATATTTAAAAAATATCAAAAACACCGCGTGCGCGGTGACTTTGATGTGCTTGGGCTCAGCTTGGTGGCCGAACGGGACGTTAGTCCCCCAAGCACACGATTATTATAGCACGCAGAGATTAAAAAATTATTAAAATAAATTTGACTTCTACTCCTCCACCCTTGACTTCACCACCCCGTCCGCAAGTTCCGTGTTCAAAACATCTCCCGCGGCCACATCCCGCATGCTCCGCACGAGCTTACCGGCCTCGCCTCCTTCGCCGCCGTGCCGCACGATCGCATAGCCGAGTCGCAGCTGCCTGCGCGGATCATGGAGCGCAATCAGCCGTTCGGCGTTCGCAAAAATCTCCTTTGCATGCGCTATCCCCTGCGCCGTGTGGTCAATCACCGAACTCCACGCAGCGTCCAGATCCGCGCGAATCCGTTCAAATCGCGATTCCACCCGGGAAAAAAGATACGCCGCCTCCCTCACTTTCGCGTACGCCTCCTCCCATGGCTTGCTCAAAAGATGCGCCGTGGCAGTCGGCGTGGAAACCATAATATCCGCCGCGAGCGCCGACAAGGGGACATCCTTGTCGTGCCCGATCCCTGCGACGACGGGCACCGGAAAATGCACGATCTCGCGCACAAGCTTTTCGTTATTGAATGCCTGCAATGATTCGAGCGACCCGCCGCCCCGGATCAAAACGAGCACGTCCAGCCGCCCCGCCTGCGCCTCGCGCCGCATGAGGGCAAGTGCGTTCAAAAGAGGTACCACCGCTTGCTGCCCCTCCACGCGCGAATCCGTCGCGCGCACCCTGAACCCGAACTTCCCAAGGTTATTCAGGAAATCGTGGATCACGGCGCCCTTCATGGACGTCACAACTCCGATCTGCGTCGGATATTCCGGAAGCGGCCTCTTCCGCTCCGGCGCGAACACGCCCTCCGCTTCCAGTTTTCGCTTAAGCGCTTCGTACGCTTTCTTCAAGGCTCCTTCGCCTACGAGCTCCACCGTATCCGCAATGAAAGACAGCCGCCCATTCGGCGCGTAAATGTTCGGGTGCCCCGAGAGGATCAGCTCCATTCCCACCTCAAGCACTACCCCGCAGAGATCGTAATTGCGGTTCCAGATGATGCAGCTTAAAACACTACCGTCATCTTTATCTTTAATCGCGAAGTAGACGTGGCCCTTTGCGTCACGGTGCAGCTCCGAGATCTCTCCCCTGATCCTCGCCGCCTGCGCCTTGAAGAACGTATTCAGGATCTCTATGTATTCGCCAATCGTGAAGACATGGTCGGCTGCGTTCAGCGGCTTCATATGGTTATTGTAGCAGCACAAAACCGCTCTTGCGAGCGGTCTTGCGGGAGTTCGGGGCATGCCGATGGTGAAAGGCATCACGCCCGCATCCATGGTACAACATACACATTAAAAAATTATTAAAAGAAACTTGACTTGTGTGAAAAATCGCCCACAATAAAACCATGCCCGCGGGGCGTCAGTCCCATTCGGCTATATCGTTGAAGCGGGCATATCAAAAAGCTCCCCTACGAAGGGAGTTTTTTGTTTTTCTTATCGTATACGCTGAGAAAATGTTTTTTGCCGCCTTGAAATTGCCGGACAATTACCGTCACGTCCCTGCCGTCCACTCCTGCTCGAAGCGTCCAGAAGGTCGCTCTTGAAGGCGAATAGGTCCGCTTTCCATGGCGATGGATTGGCCGATTCGTGATTTTTTCCTTGCGAGAAATAAGCCTGCCCGATTTCTCGACGATCTCCGCCACGTAAGGCAATAGGGCAAAGCGCCTTTTTATTTCACGCGATGACCTCTGGACACCATGCTTCAGAATAAGATGACGAAATCCGATGCTATTGAAATATACTGCCTCCCCGCCGAATAGACTGCAAGATACGCTTCCTATCTTCTTATAAAGCTTTTTTGCTCCTTTCTCATCCACGCGATAACGATGTACCATCCGCCAAGCATTGCACGCGGAGCATTAAAAAAATATTAAAAAAGTAGTAACCATCGGCAATGAGCCGCCGTTATCTTTATTGGATTCTTAACGCTGGAAGTAGTGGCTGAATAATCCTCGTGGTATGGGATAAAGCATCTCCCCCGTGGCAAGTAGGGTGATTCCGAACGCCTGACGCCGGTGGCTGAAACGCCGCCGTCTAAGCCGACGGGCAAGTGCCTGAGGCAGGAGGAGGGAGAGTGCGAGGCGCAACTCCTACACGACTTACAATCGAAAAAGGGGCAGTACCACACCGCGCTAAGTTCCAGGTAAGGCCTTAACCCAGTCCTCCTGGTTGCTTCCAGCGTTAAGAATCCAAATCAAATCTACATCCGATACACCACGTCCTTCCGCTCCACGACAATCTCCCAACCGTGGCGGCGTGCCGCGCGGTAAAGCTTTCCGTTCGGATTGAAGCAGATCGCCCGGGTGACGAGCTTCAAAAAAGGAATGTCGCTCTCCGTATCCCCCACGCCCACGGAACCGCTGAGCGTGACGCCCTCTTTCGCAAGCACGCGCGCCACGATCTTCGCCTTGTCAAAAATCAGATCCTCAAACATCACCTTCCCGTTGAACCGCCTCGTGGGGCCGAGTTCGTACAGCAGCCCGTACACTTTATTGAATCCCATCTGCGCGGCGAACGGTCCCACAACGCCGCGCGGCGAGTGCGAGATCGCGACGAGCCAATATCCCCTGCGCCTTAAAGCGCGAACGAGATCGCGGGTATAGCGGTACACGCGGTTCTTGTGGAGCGCGACCACTTTTTTCGCCACGCGCGCGAAACGGGCATACGGCACGCCTTTGATATTTTTGAGGAACGCCCTGATGACGCTTTCAATATAGGCGTCGTAGTCCCCCTTCCGGTCAAGCCATGCGCGTTTATCCCGCTCGTAGATCCGCATCACGCTTGGCTTGAAAATCCCCTCGTGAATCAACGCGTCCACAAGTTCAATGAGCAGACTGGACCGGAAGATCGTCCCGTCAATGTCAAAAATGGCGAGCTTTTTCATATGGTCAGTATACAACAAAAATATAGAGGCCCTCGCTCGCTTGCATTAATTGAGCTTGGGCCTCCACTTTTGGCTTGTACTGTGTCGAACTGCTAGGGACCAAAACGGGTGCTCATGCCGAAGCCAAGTACGGCATGAAACTTTCGTTGGTCATGGATCCAGGGTCCCGGACCGATCAGCCGGACACTCGCCGGCGTGAGTGTGATGCGCTTCCCGAGCTTCACGTCCAGGCTGGCGGACCAGCTCGGCACCAATCCGCGGTTCCGTCTGAATACGCCCGTATCAAGGAGCGTCTTCCACTCCTCGCCGAACGCGACCCGCTTTGAGATCGTCCATCGGTGGCGTAACCCGCCGGAGATGAAAGCGCCGGAGTTGCGGGACGTGCCTTTTGTTAGTATTACCCCCTCCGCGATGAAGAACGGGGTGAGTGCGTGGTGCGAATCGCGGAAGGAATACTTCTTTCTCGTCTCGAAGAACGGAAAGAACATATCTCCGTTCCCTCCGCGCGAGAACAGCGGTGCGAGATCGAAGTATGTGAGCCCGGCGGAGATGTGCTTTCCTCCCCAGCCGACCGTCCAATCGATCTCCCTTCCTCCGTTCGGCCTGAAGTCCAGGCCGGTCGAACCCCAGAGATCGAAGAAGGCGCCGTTCCCGAAGGTCACGAGAACGTCCGATTGGACCACGGGGCCGTCGTGCACCATGTTGTCGTTCTTTCGGTCGTAGCCGTTCAGAAACTTGGTGGTGACAACGACCGTGGTGCCGCCAGGGGTTTGCGCGAGCGCCGCATTCGTGGCACCGGCGAGGGCTGCAGTGAGCGCCGTCGTCCGGCATGCCGCCGCGGAAAGATCCACAGCGGTGTCGGAAATGCGATTCGCGGCGAGCGCGACGGAATCGCAATGCCCGTCGAACCTCCGTGCGTCGTCGCAGCCGATTTCATATGCCGTATTCGCGTGGATGGTGTGGCTTTTTCTCCGCAAACCACTGGCGGTCATCGAGATGAAAACGCCCCGCTCGGATTGCGGCGAAATCAAATCTCCGAGAAGAAAAGCCGGCCAACCGGTTAATTTCAACAATCCCGCGTTCCGCCAGAAATATGCGAACTCCCGGAACATGGTGGTCTCCGGATCGCGGCGGGGCCCGATCCACATTACGAACGCTACGTAGCCGACCATCCCTGCTAAATAAAGCCCACACCCAAGATTCATGGGCCACGGACCATACTTGGCAGCGCTGGCAATCACCGCGATGAGGAACAAGCTGCAGAGCCCACCATAGATGGCATCGGCGTCATCATCGCGGGGTAGACTGTACCACTGGTAACCATAGTTCATACGTACGTCCTTTCGGTCTCAGAGCTTAGGGCTCCAGACAATTGAATTGTAGTGCTGAATTCCGACCAGAATCGTATTATATTTTCATCAAATTGTCAAGCTGCCGCCCAGAAAGATGCTGGCCAACGGGCTTTGGATTACAATTGTGATATGGCAACAAGCGAAATCCCCCTCTTGGTTCTCGCAATCATCATCTGCGAACTCGCGGGCGGCGCGGGCGCGCTCTTCACCCTCTCCGCCATTCCCGGCTGGTACGCGGGGCTTATAAAGCCCGCGCTCAATCCGCCGAACTGGATCTTTGGTCCCGTCTGGACAACGCTCTATTTTTTAATGGGCATCGCGGCGTTCCTTGTGTGGCGAAAGGGCCTTTCGCAAAAAGATGTGCGGACTGCGCTCATCATTTTCGGCATTCAACTGCTCTTGAATGTGGCGTGGTCAGTGATATTTTTCGGCGCCCACAATCCCGCGGGTGCATTCGCGGACATCGTTCTTCTCTGGCTCGCGATCCTCGCCACTATTATTACGTTCTATAAAATCTCTCCCGCGGCCGCATATCTTCTTCTGCCCTATATCCTCTGGGTCAGCTTTGCCGGATATCTGAATTACGCCGTCTGGACGCTGAACTAGCGCGCGGTTCCTACCCCCAGCTGAATTCCCGCCCGAAGTGGCCCCATGCGGCCGTCTCTATCCATTTCACTTCGCTCAATTTCAGGAACGCGAAAATTCCTTTCGGCGTAAGATCGTATCCTTCTATCGGGAACTCTTCGCCATTCACCTCTACGACCGCCATCACGGGCTCAGCCTTTCCGATCGCGTAGGCGAGCTTCGCGCGCGCGGTCTTCGCCGCGGGATGGCTCTTTAGATAATCCACCGCGATTCGCCGCGTCATGTACGCGCCCGACCGGTCCACCTTCGTGTAATCCTTCCCTGAGAACGAACCGCCGCCCACGCCAATCTCCGGCCCGTAGTTGTCTATTACGATCTTCCGGCCGGAAAGCCCAGAGTCCGCATCAAAGCTGCCAAGCGTCCACTCGCCCGCGGGATTTATCAAATATTCGTCCGCGGCAACGATCCCACGCACGAACTTTTCAAGCTCGGGCGATTTCGTGTTTTGGAAGCTCGCGACGACCGTGCTCACCTTTGGCTTTCCGTTCCCCGCGCCGTTCGGCCATTCCACCGTCACCTGCGTTTTCCCGTCGTACGGATATTTTTCGTAAATCTGCCGGCACAATTTCCGCGCAAGTTCGTATTCCACCGGCATGAAATTTTCCGTTTCGCGCGTCGCGTAGCCCATCATAATCCCCTGGTCTCCCGCACCGCCCGTGTCCACGCCATGCGCGATCTGCGGGCTTTGCCTCGTGAGGTACGGGTGCACGGCATATTCCTCTCCCACGAGGCCCTTCACCACTTTCGGGATGTCTACCTGCGTCCCGCTCGTCACCTCGCCCGAGATCGTGATGTGCCCGTGGCCGCCCATCACCTCAACCGCCACGCGGCTCCGCGGTCTGCCCGGCTTGTCGCCTGCGAGGTAGGCGTCCAGGAGCGCATCTGCGATCTGGTCGCAGGCCTTGTCCGGATGTTTTGGCGAAACGAACTCTGCGGTTTTTATGATCGTGCTCATTATTATTGATTTTATTTTTATTTAATTATTTTCAACCGAACAGAATAAAAACGCCCCTCCCGAAAGAAAAGCGTTGCGACCTTTATCTTTCCCTTGCGGGCTGGATGTGACACCTTTTCGTCGCCGCGCCATTGCGCATTGCCGGGGGTTGTCGGTGGGTCATTGGGCCAGTTCCCTCGCCACGCTCAAGATAATCTGTTCAGTTGTAGGGTTGAGTATAGCACACTACGCCCCACTCTGTGCTATCCACAGGTAGTACCTTGACACAACAAGGTAGCTTGCTACAATGGGACTATGCCGACGGAAAAGGCGCCGAAAGTTAAAGACAAATTCACTCCGATACGGAAGGGTCTTCTTGAACTCGTGGTCTTAAAGATCATCGGGGCGCACAAGGTCTATGCCGCGGATATTCTGCAGCTCCTCGCGGACTCCGAGTTTGAAACGCAGGAGGGCACGCTCTATCCCCTTTTGAGCGAGCTCCGGCGCGAAGGAAGCGTGGACTACGAGTGGGTGGAATCCGCTGCGGGACCGCCGCGAAAATATTACCGCCTCACGGACGGGGGCAAGGAGCAGCTTGAGGAATTGGAAGCATATTGGGAAATCCTGGACAAATTCATCAAAAAAGTCGGCGCAAAACAGATCAAAACAAAAAAATGAACAAAGTGATCACAATTAATCTGAATGGAAGAGCCTACCAGCTGGAAGAGGCGGGTTATGAAGCTTTGCGGAAATACCTTGACCATGCTGCCACGGCGCTTAAAGACAATCCGGACAAGGATGAGATCGTGGCGGATTTTGAACAGGCGATTGCGGACAAGTGCGAAAGCTATTTGCGCGGTGGGAAAAACATAGTCACGGAAAAAGAGGTTGAAGAGATTATCGCGAAGATGGGACCCGTCACGGGAACGCACGCGGGCGCTGCGGGAGCAAGCACGGGTACGGGCGCAGGCGCAGCCGCGTCCGGCGCTCAAAAAAAATCCGCGGCGCCGAAGCGGCTCTATCGCATCTTTGAGGGATCAATGCTGAAAGGCGTCTGCGCGGGCCTCGCGGCGTACTTTAACATTGACGTTACGCTCGTCCGCGTGCTTTTTGTGCTGCTCGCTATATTTACAGGCGGGGGGTGGATCGTCGCATATATTGTCCTCGCGCTCGTGATGCCTATCGCGCACACGGAAGATGAGATCGCACAGGCGCACGGCGAACTGCCGCTTACCGCGCAGGATTTTATTGACCGGGCGCGGGTGGAATACGATAAATATAAAACCAATCCGGACGAGAGCAAGCAGGAATGGAAACAAAAAGTGCGGGCGTGGAAATATGAGATGCGCGCGAAGCGCCATGCGTGGCGGGACGAACGGCGGAAGGAACGGGCAATGCGGCGCGAGGAAGCGTACGCGGAGCATCACGGCTGCGATGCGTGCGGCGGGGGATTCGGCACGCTCATCGGAGCGATCGTGAGCGTTACGTTCTTTGTGCTATTCGTTGTCGCACTCTGGTCGCTCGTTCTCCACAGTATGGTCTTCGGACATCCCTTGGGCGCCGGACATCCGCTCTGGGTTTCCGTTGTGTTTCTTATCGCGCTTTTCTGGCTCGTCTCGCTCCCCTTCCGGCATCTCATCCACGATGCTCGCTACCATGCCCATCACGGCTATTACTACCATCGTCATGAGAGCGGGCTCTTCACGCTGATCTTCCTCGTCCTCTTCATCTATACTGCGGTCGCACTCTTCCCCGCCGTGCACGACGCGTGGAATTCACTCGTCGCATATCTCCAATCAGTGCGGTAGGCCGGCGGTAGATTGACAATGTTGAAACCCTGGCTTACAAAACAGGTAGAGGGGGATTTATGCAAAAGAAAAAGGGTTGGCGGACTTTCCGACGCTTGCACGTTTCCAGCCATCGTTTGCAGAAATGGTGGCACAAGGAATGGTCTAATCTCTTGGTCTTTTCGGCCCTGGGTGCCGCACTGGGTCTCTCCAGTCTCTGCCTAATCGGGCCACTTGTCTGGATACTACGACTATTCAACGTGTCGCGAACACTTCCGGCTGACGCAGTAGCACTCACGACACTGTTTATTTCGGTCAGTTCAGAATATTGGGGAACGGACCGAGTGCTCAGCAATGCGTGGCTTCTGGTTATTATTTTTTGGTCGTACCTGTGGCAAGACCTACAAACCGGCACCTGGGCAGTTATGGGCGCAGGAATAGGTAAGATCATGCTTGTGGTCCATGATAAATTCATCCGCAAATTCACCCGCCCGGGCTCTCCATAGAGTTCGGGCGGCAACACTATATATGCCTTCAAAAACAGGAGAAAATCGCGTATGATGGGATTATTGAGCTCCATGGAACCGCGCTACGACATAAAAGAAGTTGAGTCAAAAATTTACGAGCGCTGGGAAAGGTCCGGGTATTTCAATCCGGATGAGTGCGTCGCGAAGGGCGTTACAAAAAACGACGCGGAGCCATTTTGCGTGGTCCTGCCGCCGCCGAACGTGACGGGGACGCTGCACATCGGCCACGCGTTTGAGGACACCATTCAGGACATCGTTATCCGCTACGAACGGATGAAGGGAAAGCGGACACTTTGGATCCCCGGCACAGACCATGCCGCAATCGCAACACAGGCGAAGGTAGAGAAAGAAATATATAAGAAAGAGAAAAAAACGCGTCACGACCTCGGGCGTGAAGAATTTTTGAAGCGGGTGGATGCGTTCGCCAAGGCCTCCCACGATACGATCGTCCGCCAGGTGAAGCGGTTGGGCGCGTCGCTTGATTGGAGCCGCGAGGCCTACACGCTTGATGAAGCAAGGAACCTTGCCGTGCGCACCGCGTTTAAGCGATTGTACGATCTTGGGCTCGTGTATCGCGGCGGACGCATTGTGAACTGGGATCCTGAACTTCAAACAACTGTTTCCGACGACGAGGTGGAATGGGTGGAAAAGACAGAGCCCTTCTATTACCTTAAATACGGCCCGTTCGCGATCGCGACGGCCCGGCCGGAAACAAAATTCGGCGACAAGTACGTCGTAATGCATCCGGACGATAAGCGCTACGCGAAGTACCGGCACGGAGAGAAACTGGAACTGGAATGGATCAACGGGCCGGTTACCGCGACGGTCGTGAAGGACCCTTCCATAGACATGGCGTTCGGCACGGGCGTGATGACGATCACGCCATGGCACGACGCGGTGGACTTTGACATCGCCGAGCGGCACGGGCTGGACAGGGAACAGATCATTGATCTCCACGGGAAGCTTCTTCCCATCGCGGGCGAGTTCGCCGGCATGCATATCAAAAAAGCGCGGCCGCTCATCGTGGAAAAATTGCGGCAGAAGGGGCTTCTCGCGAAGGTGGACGAGCACTACGTTCACCGCGTGGCGACGAACAGCCGCGGCGGCGGCATCATTGAGCCCCAGATCCTGAAGCAATGGTTCGTGGCGGCAAATAAGCAGTTCACAATCCCCCATTCGGAACTGAAAGGAATAAAAAGTTGCGCAACCACCACGCTCAAAGAGATCATGCGGCACGTCGTTCAGAGCGGCGAGATCACGATTCTCCCAGAGCGCTTTGAGAAGATCTATTTCCACTGGATAGACAATCTCCGCGACTGGTGCGTTTCGCGGCAAATCTGGTTCGGACACCGCATCCCTGCATGGTACTGCGGCAGTGCGGCGAGGGCGGACCAGCCGAAAATGGGATGGCACGAAGAGGTAGTGCCGCAGGTTTTTGACGGAAAAACAAAAACGTATAGATTGAAAGATTACGGCTTTAAGGCGGGAGACAAAGTCCTTTTTGAAAACTCAGAGACCAAGACATTGTTCGGCTACGGCATCATAACCGAAGTGGAGAAAACAACGGTGGAAAAAATTGACTACCGCGACAAGACCCATTACAAAACTTATGAGAGCCTTGAGGAATTAATAGCGGCCTTCAAATTGAGGAATCCGGAAAAAACGGTCACATCGAAATCAGCGGCATATCTGTATGCATACGAATTTCATCCGTTCACGAAAAAGGATGCGGCGGAGGGATGTGGAAATATTTCCACGGGCAACGAGCCGCCGAAAAAATGTCCGGCGTGCGGCGGCGTGAAGCTTGTGCAGGACGAAGACACGTTTGACACGTGGTTCTCGTCCGCAATGTGGACATTCAGCACGCTTGGCTGGCCAGAGGAAACCAAAGATCTCAAAACATATCATCCCACTTCTTTTATGGGACCTGGCTATGAGATTCTCTTCCTCTGGGTCGCACGCATGATTTTGATGAGCGGATCGCTCCTCGGGCAGATCCCCTTCCGGACGGTCTATCTCCACGGTATCGTGCGTGACGAACAACGCCGCAAGTTCAGCAAATCGCTCGGCAACGGCGTGGACCCACTGGAGCTCGCCGATAAATACGGCGCGGATGCCCTGCGCATGGCACTCGTCGCGGGCGCGGCATCGGGCAACGACGTCACGTTTGACGAGCAAAAAGTGAAGGGCTACCGGAACTTCTCCACGAAAATCTGGAACATCGCGCGGTTTATCAATATGAACAAACCCGCGGAAATAGGCACCGCGAGCGCCGCCGCGCGCGCGGATAAGTCCGCACTCGCGAAGCGCAAAGAAATAAAGGAGCTCGCCGCGCTCAAAAAAGAAGTGACGGCGCACCTAGAGCACTTTGATTTCCACCTCGCCGCCGAAAAGCTTTATCACTACGTCTGGCACACGCTTGCGGACAAGATCGTGGAAGCAGAAAAGGATAAGCTCCGCGACGGGAGCGCCGAAGAAAAAGCGGCAAGCTACGCCCTTCTTGAACATCTTCTTTTGGAATCTCTTAAAATACTCCACCCATTTATGCCGTTCGTCACCGAAGAAATCTACGACATATTCTGCCCGGGGAAAATGCTGATGGTCACGAGGTGGTAAAATAAAATAATGCCCCTCCTCGTCGCCACACTCGTGTTCGGACTCCTGCCCGGATTCGCGTGGCTCATGTTTTATTTCACCGAAGAGCCCCATCCCGAGCCTAAGCGCCTGATCGTCCTTACGTTCGTGTGCGGCATCGCGTTCGGATTCTTCGCGATCGTTACCGAACAGATGTTCAGCCACGCCGAAGGACAATGGGGCATTGAGGGGCTTTCCCTCATTTCGCTCGCCGGACTCGCGCTCATTGAAGAAGTAATGAAGTTCGGCGCGGCGTATTTCGCAGTCGGAAAAAGTCCCCTGCTTGACGAACCGGTGGAGCGGATGCTCTACATGGTCGTGGCCGCGATGGGATTCGCAACGCTGGAAAACATCGGCGCGATTTCCAATACTTCTTTCATGACTTCGCAGGCAGCGTTTGTTGGTGCGTTCTTTGAAGCTTCCTCGCTCCGGTTCGTAGGCGCCACCCTTCTCCACTCGCTCACGTCGGGCATCGTGGGATACCACTGGGCACTCGGCATTGCACGGAAGAAGGTGGGGCGGAATCTTACGATTGGTTTTGTGATCGCTACTGCCTTGCACACATTTTTCAACTATCTTATACTGAATTACGGGGATATCACGTATGTAGTTGTATTTCTTCTCATCGTCGGCTTCTTCGTACTGAACGATTTTGAGAAACTGAAAGTATTGCCCGCATGATCATGGACGTACAAGACGAAAAATTTTTTGAAACACTTGCGGGCGCGAAGTCGGACGCCGACGCGCGCTACGAGGTTGAGCTCGCAAAAGCCGACGCGAGCGTACTTGCCGCGCGGCCAAAGACGGCGCGGCCGAAACCGGAGCCCGCGAACGAACCGGAAGGGCAGCTCACCGTAGACGTGTATCAGACGCCCTCGGAGATCGTGGTTGAATCCGCGATCGCGGGCGTGAAACCGGAGGATATTGACGTGAGCGCGACGCCCGATTCCATTACTATCCGCGGCACGCGCGAGCGCGTGCAAAGCGCCGAGAGCGAGGATTATCTGTATCAAGAATGCTACTGGGGCCGGTTCACGCGCTCCATCATCCTTCCCCAGGAAGTTGACCCGGAGGGCGCGAGTGTAAATTTCAAGAACGGCATCCTCACCGTACACCTGCCAAAAGTGAACAAGAAGAAGTCAAAAAAACTGAATGTGAAGGCGGAGTAGCGCGCGACGACGACCGGTTCCCTGCGTTACGCCCCGTGCCCGTGCGGTGCCCAACAAGCGACAATGCGGAGTTGCAAAAAGTCCTATTTTCGCGTATCATAATCGCCATGAGGCAATGTGCCATCTGCCATAAAGGATCGCAAATGGGCGGCGCGCGCCGCCTGCTTCGCGGCCACTACAACCCCGTGAACTGGAGCCGCAAGTACCCCAATTTGCAATACGCCAAAGTGAACGGCGTGCGGAAGCTCATCTGCACAAATTGCCTGAAGACGCAGAGCAAGGGCAAGGCGACGAAGGCAAAATGAGACAACCCCAGAACCCCGAAGAAGTATTTTTTCGGAATGAATCCCGCGAAGCACTGAGCGACGTGCAAGAAGCGCTGTATAACTTTTTGGTGCCGGAAATGAAGGCAAAGGCAGTTAACCTGGATGATTTTCTTAACGTTCCGGGCTATAAACAATCCGAAATAACCGATGACAAAGCGCTTGTCAAAAAATTGACCGATCGCTTCGCTGCGCGTGAACGTGGATCTGAAGCCATGCACGTTGCCAAAAAGCGGAACGATCTCCTTGAAGCCATTGTGAACAACGGGATTGCAGAGAGCGATTGGATGGGAGGGAGGGCAAATTTTTTTGTTCCTTCTCGCTTCGACGATTTCATCCACCACATTGATGGTATCGTTGAATTTGAAAGAGAAGAGGAAGAGAAAGAGGGAAAATTTCTTCATCTCGCGCTGGGCATAGACGCAACGGGGAACGACAAGGACTTGGAGGAAAAATTCGATGCCGTGACGAATTCTATCATCACTGAATCGCTTTCGACGGTGAAATACTTCAAGTCAGAAAATCTCTGCGAACCGCTCACGCTGCTCCCCCGCGTCGTTGTTGGCGCCGACAAAGAGGTAGTTGACAGCATTGCAGGGCTCCTTTTGCGCTTCCGACGTCTCAAAGAAACTATCTCTGCGGGGCGTCGCGAAAAAGAAAGGTCAGCTTCTGTCCAGGGCGCGATTAAAGAATTCACAAAAGTGAGGGATGAAATCGCCGAGCATCCCTTCCAAGCCATACTCCTTACCGAGATCAAGGTGCAACTTGAATCGTTCTTGCGCTATGCCCAAGCAAAGGAAAAATACGAGGCGGCATCTAGGTATGCGCAAGTTCTCGCCGTTATCTATCGGGTGATGAGTGAGAAGGGAGCGGCCATCAATAAATTAGATGAGAAATCAAAGCAAGATATCATATACCAAATGATTCTGGAAAAATCTGCCCGTTTCGGAGAAAAATCCGGCCTAGTAGAAAAAATACCCCTAACTCGACAGCAGTAAACGCAACGAGGTACAATAGTTCCATTCAAGGCGGGCCGTAGTATACCGGTAGTACAAGCGCATGGGGTGCGTTTAGACCGGGTTCAATTCCCGGCGGCCCGACAATGAACAACGACGAAGAACAATACCTCTCCCACGCGCGGAACGAGATCACGGAACATTACGTGTATCATGCGCTTGCGCGACGCGAGAAAAAACCGGAAAACAAGGCGCTGCTCCAAAAACTTTCCGCGCACGAAAAAACACATTACGAATTCTGGAAGGAGCTCCTGCCGGGCATTGATCCGAAGCCACATTGGTTCGGCCGCTGGGCCACGCCGCTTCTTGCAAGCGTCTTCGGCGTCACCTTTACGGCAAAGTGGATGGAATCGCACGAAAAGAATTCAACCGCGACGTACCGAGCGATGCTCCCCGCCCTCCCCGCTCCGCACAAAGAGCGTTTGCAAAAAATCATTGAAGATGAACAATCGCATGAGCAGTTGTTCATCGGACAGTTGAGGGAAAAACGCGTCGCTTACGTCGGGTTTGTGGCCCTCGGACTCGCCGACGCGATCGTAGAGATCACGGGCGTGCATGCGGGATTCCTCGGCGTCACGGGTTCCACGCTCATTGCCGGTATCTCGGGCGTTATCGTCGGATTCGCCGCCGCGATCTCCATGGGCTCGGCGGCATACCTCCAAGCGAAGCAAGATCCGGACAAATCACCGGTCCTTTCCGCGTTCATCACCGGCATCTCCTACATGGTCTCCGTAATTTGCCTCGCACTTCCCTATTTCCTCATCCACACGATGCTCGCGGCATTCGTCACCTCCGCCTCGGTCGGCATCGTTCTCCTCGCCGCATTCACATTCTACGGCGCGATTATCTTTGACCGGAAATTCGTCCGCGAATTCGCCGAGTCAGCTTCGCTCATGCTCGGCACCGCACTCGCAACCTATCTTTTGGGAAAAGTCGTTGGCGCCACATTCCACATCGGCTCGCAGAGTTTTTAGATAAGAAAAGGAAGCATCCACTTCTGCGACGTCCTTCCCGCACTCCGCAAAAAGCAAAAGACCCGATCACTCGGGCCTTTTGCGAATCCGAACGCAGACCGGATCTGACTCGACATTCTTATTGTAAAGTATAAGCGACTCAAACACTTTGTCAAACTTCTTTTAAGAATTATTTAATGTCGCTTCGCTACAATGTTTGCGCGGTGGGGGTTGCGCGGTCGCCGGAGCTGATTCGACATTCAGAATCCGAGGGGTTCGACTCCCCTAGCCTCCACCGTTCGCAGGAAACCGAGAAATTTGATTTACAACTTAAATATTGTATTAATATAACCATGGACCTCACGAAAAAACATTGTATCCCGTGCGAAGGCGGCATGCCGCCTTTGGACCCCGAACGCGTGCCGAATTATTTAAAGTACGCGCCCGGATGGACCTCGTCCGACGGCAGGAAAATAACGAAGGAATTCAAATTCAAAGATTTCAAAGAAGCGATGTTGTTCGTGAATAAGGTAGCCGACCTCGCCGAATCCGAAGGGCATCACCCCGACATCTACGTCTTCTATAACCTCGTCCGTTTTGAACTCACGACGCACGCCATCGGCGGCCTCTCGGAAAACGATTTCATCCTCGCGGCGAAGATCAACGCTCTCCTCTGATCGATTTTACTCAATCGCCCTTTTGTCGTTCACGCTCGGGGCTCTTATCACAATTAACTTTGTATTTTCCGTTGTGCGTAAATCTTCCACGACGGACTCGGGCCATACGACATAAAATTCGCCTTCGCCGACTTTAAATTTTTGTCCATTGATAGTTAGCGAAACTTTTCCGCTCAACACAATATTAATCTCAATTGATGACGTGTGCAGATGTTTGTCATTGGGAGATGCTTCTTTTTGAGAAATATCCTGAAAAGCGACTTCTACTAAATCAGATCGCAATAACGGGTGTTCCGAGAACCGACCGAAGAACCATCCTTTACGTTTTTCAAAGTCAGCTATTTTACCCACAATGAACTTCCCTTTATTTTCTATCACAATTAAATTATATCAGAACGACCAACGCTTAGGTCGGCTTTTTGCGCCTTTGTGCTTTCGCAGAACCTAGCGGAGTGGCGAGGAAAATCAACGAGCGAACAGAAAATCTGCCGGGACCCCCGCCGAAGGCGAGAGGGTGGCAGATTTTCGTCGTGCGGTCGTTAGATTTTCCGAAGCCACGAGCGGGTTCAAGAAAGGCAAAGGCGCAAAAAGCCGGCGTTTGCCGGCTCCTTGCCTATCCCGCCTGATCTCTGGCTTCACGCCAAGTGGGTGGGCTCAGCTGCAATCCACGGATCGCAGCGATTCGCCCTCCCTTTTATAATTATTTGATCCGAGATCTGCGGCGGGACACTATCATTATACCTGGCAGCGATGGAAAAAGGAAAGCAAGCTTTCCTTTTGACCGAGCGAACCAGGTATATACGCGCAGCGTATATACCCCATCCGAGAACGGTTTGGCGCAAGCTGTATACGGCCTTATGCGCAAACCGCCGTGTGCTACAATCTACCTCGTACCTCACCCATGACAAAAAGGACAAGAAGGGCCATCTTTTACGCGCTTGTCGTGGTCTTTGTCGTCCTCGGCGCGGGCGTAGTGCTCTATGCCCAAGGATGGCGATTCGATTTCGCCCTATGGCGCGCGAAAAAAGTCGGGGCGATCTACGTGCAATCCTTTCCGCGCGATGCCAGCATTTTTTTGAACGGCAAGCCGGTCCCGAACCAGTCAGGATTTCTTTCCTACGGCACGCTCATTTCCGAACTCTTCCCGCGCAACTATTCGTTGACGCTCAAAGAGAACGGCTATCTTGATTGGCACGAGGACGCCGAAGTGCTTCCTTCGCTCGTCGCCGCACTCAAGTATGCGGTCCTCGTTCCTGATGCGCCCGCGACCACTTCGGCGGCCTCCTTTAAAAATTTTTTCGTCGCGTCGGGGGAACTTATTTCGCAGACGGCGAGCGACGCCATCGTCTGGCGCGGCAATACGATCGGCCACGGAGGCCTGGTAAGCGAAAGCAGCAATTTTAAAAATATTATTTTCAAAAGCGCGAGAACCGGCGCGTACCTCCTCTATGATTTTGACGCTGGCACCTCCACTAATCTTTCGGCGTTCTTCGCCGGCGCGATCAGGAGCATCGCGATTGATCCGTCCGACGCAACCAAGGTCGTCGCCACGGACGACCGGCGGATATGGATCTTTGACACGGCGCTCACGTCATCATCCATGATTGAGCAGGTGCCCGTGGGCACCGTTTTGGGAACCGCACCGCCGGCGCCCTCCCCCGCCCTCATTGCCTGGACAAGATTCAGAAACGCTTCCGATACCACGAACGTCGTCCTCTACGACAAATTCACGAAAACGATGACGAAAAGTGCGTTGACTGTCCCGGGAAAGACCCTCGCGCTCGCGTGGGCAACCCCCGGCCTTCTCGCCGTCCTTCAAAATGACGGCGCACTGTACCTTTACGACAGTAACGCCGCAACGTTCCAAAAATTAGCTGACTCCGTGAAAACATTTTCGGTCGCGGACGACGGTTCGGCGATCGCGGCTCTGGAAGAGAAGAGCTTGGAAGTGCTCCCGCTCGCGGATGCGCAAACCTACCACCGGTTTAACCTCCCCGACGTAAAGGACGCCGTCCGCACGATCTGGTATAAGGATATGAATCATCTTTTTGTCGCGTATCCCGATTCCGTTTCCTTCCTGGACATTGACGACCTTGGCCTCCGCAACTTTGTCGCCGTCGCAAAAGGGACCTCTCCCCTTTACAAACCGCAGGAAAATACTTTCTATCTCATAAATTCCGTGAGCAAACTCGCACAGTTTGACTTTCCGTCGTAAAGTTGATGAAAGAATTGCTATCCACACCTCCCTTTTGACAAGGCGTGGTGGTACAATTGGTTTACGTCGAAATTAAATATCCATTAACTTTTCATAACATGATTTTTGGGAAACACCACTTCGCGGAGGTAAGAAAAAGGGACGGTCGCATCGTGCCATTTGACCAGAACAAGGTCACGAACGCCATCGCGAAAGCGATGAACGTGACCGGGGAGGCCAAATCAAAGGAAGATGCGGAGAAAGTTTCGGAACAAGTGGTGGCTACGCTTGAGAAAAAGCTCCCGAAGGAGCATATTCCCACGATTGAGGAAATCCAGGACACCGTGGAGACGCAGCTGATCCTCATGGACTACTCAAAGACCGCGAAGGCGTACATTTTGTACCGTGCCGACCGCGCGCAAATCCGCGAAATGAAACGCGAGATCCCGGAACGCGTGCGTATGCTTGCCGAAGAGAGCAAAAAATATTTCAGGAACCAGCTCGCCGAGTTCGTGTACTACCGGACGTATTCCAAGTGGATCCCCGAGGAGGGCCGCCGCGAAACGTGGATAGAGACAGTGGACCGTTATGTGAATTTCATGAAAGAAAATCTCGGCGGGAAGCTCACCGACGCCGAATATGCGGAAGTGCGCGAAGGGATCCTGAAACAGGAAGCGATGCCGTCCATGCGGCTCTTGCAGTTCGCGGGCGTCGCGGCCCGTTCCACGAACGTCTCGGCATTCAATTGCTCGTATCTCGCTCCGCAGAAACCGGAGGATTTCGCCGAGATGATGTACATCTCCATGTGCGGCACGGGTGTGGGGTTCAGCGTGGAAAGCCAGAACGTCCAGAAACTTCCGCAGATCAAAAGGCAGACCGGGAAGAAGTTGCCGGCGCACATGATCGCGGACAGCAAAGAAGGATGGTGCGATGCGCTCACCTTGGGCCTCAAAACATGGTTTGACGGCAAGGACATTGAGTTTGATTTTTCGCAATTGCGTCCCGCGGGTGCACGCTTGAAAACAATGGGCGGTAAAAGTTCGGGGCCCGAACCCCTGCGTGCATTACTCTCTTTCGCACGGAGAAAAATTCTTGCGAAGCAGGGACGGCGGCTTGCGAATATTGACGTGCACGACATCTGCTGCAAGATCGGCGAGATCGTCGTCGCGGGCGGCGTGCGCCGGAGCGCCACGATTTCCCTTTCCGATCTCGACGACCCGGAAATGCGGCAAGCAAAGACGGGGCAATTCTGGATGACGGAACCCCAGCGTTCCATGGCGAACAACTCCGCGGTCTATACCGAGAGGCCAAATTCCACGCAATTCCTTGAAGAATGGCTTTCGCTCGCAAAGAGCGGCACGGGCGAGCGGGGCATCTTCAATCGCGGCGGCATGGCCTTTCAGCTCCCCGAGCGCCGCAAGAAATTCCTGAAGGAAGAGATCAACCGGCTGGGCACGAATCCGTGCGGCGAGATCATCCTCCAGCCGAAGGAATTCTGCAATCTCTCCGAGGTCGTGGCCCGCGCCGAGGATACCGAAGCAACCTTAATGAAAAAGATGCGGCTCGCGACCATCTTGGGCACCTACCAATCCACGCTCACCAATTTCCCCTATCTTTCCAAAGAATGGAAACAAAATTGCGACCGCGAGCGGCTCTTGGGCGTTTCCGTAACCGGCCAGTGGGATTGCGCCGCGGTGCGCGACCTGAATGTGTTCCGGAAACTCCGCGACTGCGCGATTCAGGTGAACGCCGAGTACGCCAAGCGCTTCGGCATCAATCCTTCCATGGCGATCACCTGCGTGAAGCCGTCCGGCAATCTTTCACAAACGGTGGATTCCTCTTCCGGGCTTCACCCGCGCCACGCAAAGTACTACATCCGCCGCGTGCGCATCGCGGCATCCGACGCGCTTTTCCAGATGATGAAGGACCAAAAGGTGCAATACTTCCCCGAGGTGGGCCAGTCGCTCTCCTCGGCGAACCTCTATGTGGTGGAATTCCCCGTGAAGGCCCCCGAGGGCGCGGTGACAAAAAACGACCTTACGGCGCTCGATCAGCTTGAGTACTGGAAGAAAGTGAAAACGGACTATACCGAACATAATCCTTCGGTCACGATTTCCGTGGGCGAGAACGAATGGATCGGCGTCGCGGATTGGGTCTACGAGAACTGGGATATCATTGGCGGCGTTTCCTTCCTTCCGCGCGAGGACCACGCCTACCTCTTGGCGCCCTACGAGGAAATCGCAAAGGAACACTACGAGGAGATGCTCGCCAAAATGCCAGCGCTTGATTTCTCGCAGATCATCCTCTATGAACGGGAAGATACGACCGACGTGAAAAAAGAACTCGCGTGCGTGGGCGGCGTCTGCGAGATAGAAGACATTCCCGCCGAAGCGACCGTAAAAACGTAGGAATGTTATACTGGTAGGACGAATGACCATCGGTTTCTATACCTCAAAGCGTTATTTTGATTTCAAGAAAGCTGCAGTGGAGGAGGCCGTGAAGCGGCTCGGCATTGAAGCGACCGTCGCCGCCGACAACGCCTTCCGTCCGTCCCTCCCCGCGCAGACATTCGGGTTTGAAGAGCTCTTCAAAAGGGCGAGGTCCTGCGCCGAGGAAGCGGTCGGACGCGCAGGCATAGACGTGGGCGTGGGAATAGAAAATTCGCTTGTTTTTATCTTCAACGCGAACGAATGGTATTACGTGATCTGCACCGCCGTGAAGACCAAGGAAGGCAGGACCGCAGAAAGCTTCACCCCCGGCATACGCGTGCCGCTGTGGATGATCAAAGAAATACAGGATAGCCACATCAAAATTGACGCCCTTACCCAAAGCCTCGCAGGAGAGGAAGACCCCGTCATATACTTTTCCGGGAAAACGCTCACGAGGAAGGACCTCATGATGCCCGCCCTACTTTTGGCGTTTTCAAACCTCAGCCTGGAGAAGCGCTCGTAGCGCGCGGCGCTACCACTACCCCTACCGCTTCGCCCACCCCGCTCACTTATTCTTCTTATCCAGCTGCAGCGTCTCAAGGGCTTCTTTGACCGTCGTCATGAACTGTGCCGGGAAGATGATCGTGGAGTTCTTTTCGGTGGCGATCTCCGCCATCGTTTGGAGCGTACGAAGTTGGAGGGCGACGGGATGTGCGGCAATGATCTCGGCCGCTTGCCCCAATTTTTCAGCCGCTTGGAATTCGCCTTGTGCAGCGACGATCTTCGCCCGCCGCTCGCGTTCGGCCTCGGCCTCCTTCGCCATCGCCCGTTGCATGTTGTCGGGCAGGATGACGTCCTTGATCTCAACCGCGGTCACCTGGATGCCCCATGGTTCCGTATGGACGTCAATCACATTTTTTATTTTTTCGTTTATATCAACCGTCTGCGACAAAAATTGGTCAAGCATGAACTGCCCCACGACGTTCCTCACCGTCGTCTGGCTGATCTGGTTCACCGCGTCGTGGACGTTCTCAATCGCGACCACGGATTTTTGCGCATCCACCACGTGGTAGTACGCCACCGCCGCGATGTCTATGGAAACATTGTCCTTCGTGATGATCTTCTGCGACGGGATGTTCATGGTGACGGTGCGAAGGCCGACCCGCACCATCTTTTCAAAGATAGGGAGGACATAGATCAAGCCGGGGCCGCGCGCACCCACAAGGCGCCCCAAGCGGAATACGACCGCTCGCTGATATTCCTTTATCACCTTGATCCCCGCGAGAAGAACGATGACAATGACGAGCACTATGTAGGTGAGCCAATCCATATGGCCATTATACTCCCGTTCCGGCTTTAGTGTCTCCCGATGTCTCAAGCCGTGCAAAAAGAGCCTTGATTTCCGCATCGTATTTGTTCCAATCCACGCCGAGCTCTTTCGCAAGCTGTTTCTCAATATTCGTAGCGAAAGCGTGTTCTTTCATGTATGGCGCCCGCGGGTCAAAACCCGCCTCATCTTTCTCAGTATGGAGGCCTTGCAATCGTTCTTTTTCAAACGCTTCATCAAAAGCCTTGATGTCTTCTTCCTTGATGCCGCGTTTTTCCGTAAGATACCACTCAATCAACTCGTGAACGGCAATCATAAATGCATAATCGTCATTCCCCATCTCGGATATACGCATCTCCTGTGTTCCCTCATTGTTGCGCCAATAATCTCCAAGCGTCGGATAGCGCTGCTCCTTATGAGGAATAGTCTTTATATGTATATCGAGCATTTTCTCTCATTATACCGCTTCGCCCTAAAATGGTTACTGCCGCAGCCTCATCACAAACACCGTAGCATGTTTAATCATGTTTTCCACTTCTTGATCCGAAAGTCCTAATTTTTTAGGCGAAACTAATTCGTTCGCGGCCTCAAGGAAACTGTGCCGTTCAACACTGAACCCGAGGTCTTCAAAGAACTTCTGCGCCGCGTCTTGATCCTCAAAGCGATTTGCTTCAACGTCAATTCCCGCCATCGCCTTCACCCTCGCAAGGTTGTCTGTTCTCTCCTCCTCATACGCCAATACCTTTTTGGTGGTGATGTCGGAAGTAATCCATACGCCGCCGAATTTCTGAAGCAAGGAGCACACATTCTCCGCCACGATCTTCTTCTCATCAAGGGTCAGGTATCTCAACAACCCCTCATTAACCACCGAGATGGGCTCGTCCTTGAAATAGCGAGTGGCGGCGAAGAGAGAGTTCTCATCCAGGGCATTCCCGTCCTCCACGTGGAGGTTGCTTTGAGGTTTCGCCTTGCCCTTTGCAAACAGGTTTTGAAGCATTCTCCTCTTATGCGCCGCCATTGCCGGAAGATCAACCTCCACATATTGTAACGATGGATCTTCTTCTGCCATCGCGAGCCCCCGTCCCGCAAGGCCCGCCGCGAGTTCTAAGATTTGGTTTGTCTTGTTTTCCTTCAGCAGCCGGTTGATAAGTTTATAACGGGCTTCAAATTGCGGCGCGAAATTGAACCGCTTTGCGCTTTCCATATATTCCAGCCGAACAGGATCGGCTGGCTTCACTACACTGTCAAGTTCTTCAAAGATCTCCTTGGCGTATTTGATATCCGAGAATGTCCGGAAATACGCCACGGCCCATGCCATAGGACCGATCTTCTCATAGCCGTTTTCTTTTTTAACTTTTCCCACGATGCAAAGATTATATTGCTACTTTTCGAATTTGACCACTGTGCGCGGGAGTTCCACCTCTGGGAATTCCTTCTTCAATTTCTCCACGTCCCTTATGTCCATGTTCCAGCCAAGCGCTCCAAGGTTTTCGTTCAGATGGTCGGCACTGCTCATTTTTGCGATCGTAACGACATTGTCCTGAGAGATAAGCCATTGTATAGCAACTTGTGCGGGCGTCTTTTTGTACTTGCGGCACATTGCGTCGAGAATCGCCACGCCGGGAGTGGTAAGAACCCCTCTTTCAACGGGACGATATGCGGTTATAAGGATATCGTTCTCCTCGCAATATTCCACCGCATCTTGCCATGTCCTGTACGCGAGACTGTAATGAAGCTGGTCAACGACGATAGGATTCTTCGTGGCGGCCCGCGCCGCTTCAAGTTGCTCAACATTAAAATTGCTCACCCCTATGTTTTTTATCAACCCTTGTTCCTTGAGCTCGTCAAATGCTTTCATAGTTTCCCGGATGGGAATATCGGGATTTGGCGCATGGACAAGATAAAGGTCCAGATATTCCGTCCCGAGACGTCCGAGGGATGCCCTGCAGGAGGCCAAGACGTCTTCATGTTTCAGGTGTTCCTTAAAAACCTTGGACACGAGAAACAGCGTAGACCGATTGCGTCCCTGAATGGCTTGACCAACCAGCTCCTCCGCGTGTCCGCGGCCATAGAGTTCAGCCGAATCTATATGCGTGATGCCCACATCCATAGATGCGCGCAGGGCGTGAATATCTTTCTCGTCATTCCTGGTATCCGCCTCCAGTCCGCCGCCCATATACCACGTGCCTATGCCAAACACCGGCATCGCAAAACCATTCTTAAGTTTTTTAACGGGCATTCCCATTGAGCAAAGTATAGTACGGACCGCAGAGAATAAAAACAGCCTTATTTCTGGACGGGAAATAGGGTCGTAGCGCGACTTTACACGATTTCCACTTGACAAGATTATATATGCAGATCTATAATTAAAGTATTGGTTAGCCAAGCGCGCTGCCAATCCGCTTTAGCGGGCGACGGGATGAAATACTCTCTCGCAGACAGATACGGGTCGAAACTCCGTAATCAACCAACAACTTTTGGGGTTGTATCTGTTAGCGCTTACAACAAGCGCTTTTTTAGTCGAAAAGCGATACAAAAGTAAGAATTATATGGTCTTCAAATTTAAAGTAGATTCATTTAGGAATCTGTACGAGTCAGAAGATAGTCGGCGAATCTGCGTTTTCGCCGCCCCGATTGCCAACATTCCGGCAGAGTGGGAAGACTGGCGTGATGTGAACGTCCGCGATACCAACGTTCGCGGCGATGTCTACAACGCCATTCTTGATACCCTCAGGAATGAGCCCAGTGAGATGATCTTTCGAAATCTGGGCATCACCATCCTGGCGCCAGCGATCGACTTCGACAACAAGATGAACATGGTCACCGTGACATTCTCCGATAAGAACAAGCATGGCATAGCGAACGGCGGGCATACTTTTTCCGCGATACGAGAGGTACTCCGGACGGCCAACGTGAACGCAGAGATTAAAGTGGAATGTATTGTCGGAGAACTCGACCCAGACGAACTTGTCGACATAGTTGATGGACGAAATCGCTCCCGCGCTGCTCAGGAAATCTCGTTGGAAAATCTCGCCAAATCCTACGAACCGATAAAGCGGGCGCTTACTGATCCACGCTATAGGGACCGGATCGCGTACTCAGAATATGAGGTTGGGCTCGATGATAGGCGGAAGGATATCTCAATTCGTGAAATTCTTTCGTACGTCTACTGTCTTGATGGATCCTTCAACAAGAATACGCACCCTATCCAAGCCTATTCTTCTAAGGGTGCCGTTGTGGACTTCTATGCGAACAAAGATGACAGAGGCAGAGACCGCAAGGATGTGCTCGCCAGGGCCAGCAAGATTCTGCCGGAAATACTTGAGCTCCGGGATGCGATCTATCGCGACCTTCCAAGCGCTTACAACGAGCTTCCTGGCAAATTCGGCGCTTTGGAAACCATGGGGGTTTCAAAATATAGAGAACCCGAACCTCTCAGATTCACTGACGGAACCACAGAATACGACTATCCTGACGGCTTCATCTATCCAATCCTCGCTGGATTCCGAAAGTATATCAATCACACTGGTGATTGGTCTTGGACGGAGAATCCGTTCAACATCTGGAAACAGAAACAGCACGATGTGGCATCTGCAATCAAGGATGCAGTAAACTTCTCACAAAATGCAAATAAGCTTGGGAAGGCTGCTGCAACATGGCGTATGTGCTACGACGCCTTGTAGATCAAAAAAGCCCCTGAGGGGGCTTTTTTGATTGTCAGCTCGTGAATAACGAGTGCTTGTCCAAGCCGACCTTTTCATAGATACCTGTACAGGTTCAATGCTCCGCCCACTGAGGGTCGCTCGCCGGTCAGACCGGCTCGCTCCTTGAGAACCCTCGGTTCTCAACCTCTCTCCCGCACGGGAGGAACCTAACGTTCCTCCCGACCCCTCCTTCGCCACAATGGGCTAAGCTGAAAATGAAAAACCCCTTTTGGGGTTTTTCATTTTCTCTAACGCTTGGCCCATTGTGGAGCCCTGCGCGCTTTTTTGAGGCCGTACTTCTTGCGCTCTACCATGCGGGAGTCGCGGGTGAGGTAGCCCAACGCGCGAAGGCGCGGTTTCCATTCGGACGTCCGGACGACGATCGCGCGGGAGATGCCGTGGCGCACGGCTTCGGCTTGGGCGCTTATGCCACCGCCCCCGATCTTCACACTCACGTCAATGTCATCAAGCTTCAGTTCGCGAAGCGGAGCAAGCGCGATCGCAAGAAGCCGCGGCAGCACGAAATATTGCGTTGGTTCTTTGCCGTTCACGGTCACTTTTCCTTTGCCCGCCATGATCCGCACGCGCGCAACGGCGGTCTTGCGGCGGCCGATGGCCTCGCTGTAGCGCCCCTCTGGGGCGGCACGTGTTGGGCGGGGCCTATGCACTTCGGCAGCAGCAGCGTGCGCCGAGTGCAGGACGGCCGTACGCGCTGCCGCTGCAGGCACCCGATGCGCGCGCGGCGCGGTGTGCACTGGAGTATGCTTGGTTTCTTTTTCGCTAGGCATGGTTTTAGATCTTTTTGCGCGGGTTATTATTCGCCGTCCACAAATATCAAATTGTTCAACCTTTTCTGCGTCAGGAAATTCCGGGGAAGCATTTTGCGGACCGCGCGCCGGAGGACCGACTTCGGATCCTTCGCGAACTTCTGCTCAAACGTGAGTTCCTTCAAGTGTCCCACGTAGCCCGTGTGGTGGTAGTAAATCTTTTGCGTGCGCTTCGCGCCGGTCACCATGATGTCCTTGTAATTCTTCACATACACCTTATCGCCCGAAACGCGGTTCCGCGCGTACGAAGCGCTCTTCTTGCCCTGGAGCATGAGTGCGATCTCCGATGCCACGCGTCCCAGTACTTTATTTTTTGCGTCAATGTGGTAGTCCATAAAAATTGCGCGTTAGACAAATTCTATGCGTGCCATGCGTACGCCGTCCCGTTTGCGGCTCTTCGCGAGCTTCGTGATGCGCAGGTATCCGCCATGGCGCTCCGCGTAGCGCGGACCGATGTCGTAATAAAGCTTGTTCACGATCTTCTCGTTGTGCACGCGGCTCAAAAGTTCGCGGCGGGCGGCAAGCGTCTGTTTCTTCGCAAACGTGACCAAACGCTCCATCTGCGGGCGGATCGCCTTCGCGCGCGCCTCCGTCGTCGTGATGCGGCCCGCGCGGATGAGGTCGTTCGCCAAATTACGCATGAAGGAAATCCGCGCTCCGCGCAAACGACCGAACTTTTTGCCTTTCTTCAAGTGACGCATGGGATCCGCCGGCTATTTTTCGTTCGCTTTCTTTGAACGACTTTTCTTTTTCGGTTCGGCATGCGCCGCGGCCTTCGGCGCTTCAAACTCCGCGACGGCGACCGCCGCCACTTTTTCAGAGTGGTCCCTCAGGACGTTCGCCGCTTTGTGGAGCGCCGAAGAAGGACTTATAGTGCCGTCGGTTTCAATCTCAAGGCGCAGGCGGTTGTAGTCCGTCCGGTCGCCCACGCGCATGTCTTCCACCGTGTAGTTCACGCGCGTGACGGGCGTGAAGATCGCATCTATCGCGATCGTGCCGATGGCAAGGCGCCCTTCGGTTTTGCGGGCCTCCACGGGCACATAGCCGAGACCGCGTTCCACTTTCACTTCCATGTCAAGCTCCGCATCCTCCGCGGTGAGCATCGCAAGCGCCTCGTCCGGATTCATCAATTCCACGCTGGAATTCAGCGCAATGTCGTTTCCGGTAACCGCCCGCTCGCCTTTTACCTTCAAGGCAAGTATCTGGGGCTCGTCCACGTGCAGGCGAAAACGGAGTTTTTTAAAGTTGAGCATGAGCTCCACGATGTCTTCCTTAACGCCGGGCAGGGTGGAGAACTCGTGCGGCACGCCCTTGATTTTGACCTCCGTCACTGCGGCGCCGGGAAGGGAGGAGAGAAGCACCCGCCGCAGCGCGTTCCCCATGGTAAGCCCGTAACCGGCAAAAAGGCCCTCTACTTCAAACACGCCTTTCTTCGCGTCCTCGGAGACGGTCTTTACGGAAACTGTTGAGCTTAAGTATGCGTATTCCATAGTTTTTATTTTGAGAATGATTCGACCAAAAGGTTTATTTCAAAGGGAATGTCGGAGTCCGTGGGCGGGGAAAGCACCGTGCCTTCCATCTTCTCCGGGTGGAGCGAAAGCCAGGAAGGCGGATCGAATTTTTTAAGCAGTTCCCTGCGCTTTGCGATCGCCATGTTCGTCTCGGAACCTTCGCGCACGGCGACGACGTCCCCGCTCTTCACCATGAAGCCCGGCGAGTGCACCTTCTTTTTATTCACGGCAATGTGGCCGTGGACGACGAGCTGCCGCGCGGCGAGCCGCGTGGGGGCGAAACCAAGGCGATATATCACGTTGTCCAAGCGGCTCTCAAGGAACTCCAACATCTTCGCGCCGGAAGCGCCCTTGGCCGCTACTGCCATCTTGAAAAGCCGCTTCAAGCCGCGTTCGTCAACGCCGTAGCTCAGCTTGAACTTCCGTTTCTCGCGGAGCTGGAGGCCGAACTCCGAAAGCGGACGTTGGCGCGACCTCGGACCGTGTACGCCCGGCCGGTACGGCTTCCGCAAAACTGCCGATTTCGGCGACATGCCGCGCTCGCCCTTCAGTCCAAGGTGAGTGCCAAGCGCCCGTTCTCTTTTTTCTTTGGGACCGATCATGTTGGTTTTTGGTTACACACGGCGAACTTTCGGCGGCCGCGGCCCGTTGTGCGGGATCGGCGTAGCATCTTTTATGGAGAGAATATTAAATCCTTGGTTGATGAGCGATCGGATGGCCGAATCGCGGCCGGAGCCAATGCCCTTTACGATCACATTGATGTCCGTAGGACCCGTGGCTTGGATCTTCTCGGCGATCGCGGCGATCACCTTTGACGAAGCGAACGGCGTCGCCTTCTTCGGTCCGGAGAAACCAAGCGAACCCGCCGACGCCCATGTGAGCACGTCGCCCCGCTCGTCAGTCACCGTAATCGTTGTGTTGTTATAGGAAGCGTTGATGTATACCCTCCCCTGCGTGACCTTCTTCGCGCGCTTCGCGGGAGCGGCCGCCTTTGCCGCAGCCGAATCCGCCCCTTCATGCGTCTTCTGGGCTTCTTCCGCCGACGGCGTCGTGATCTTTTTCTTTCCCATGGATATTACTTGAGTTCAACCTTTCTCTTGCCGCTGCCGGCGGTCTTTCTTACGTTCCCGCGGACAGTGCGGGAATTCGTGCGCGTGCGCTGACCGCGGACGGGCAGGCGGCGGAGGTGCCGCATGCCGCGATAGGTCTGCAGATCTTTCAGCCGGCTGATGTTGGTCTTGATACGCTGGCGAAGCGTTCCCTCCACCGCAAAATTCTTTTCTATGAAGCCCTGGATGCGCGCGACCTCGTCGGCAGTAAGGTCCTTCGCGCGTTTCCCTCCGTCTATCTTCGCTGCCGCAAGCGTCTTCTCGCTCAAAGACCGCCCGATGCCATAAAGGTATGTGAGCGCGATTTCCGTTCTTTTATTGTCTGGAATGTTAACGCCAAGAATGCGCATGAGGAAACGCAAGGACTAACCCTGCCGCTGTTTATGTTTCGGATTTTTACACACAATATAAATTTTGCCGCGGCGTTTGACGACCTGGCAACTCGCACAAATTTTTTTTACCGAACTTCGCACTTTCATGGATAGCGTGCACGTTGGTACTGTGCCCCGTCTAGAGCCGGCGTACGATACGCCCTCGCGTGCCATCGGGAGAAAGCGTGACGAGCACCCGATCTCCGGGAAGAACCCGGATATTGTGTATCTTCATCTTTCCCGCGAGGTGCGCGAGAACGGGCGCCTCGCTTCCCGGGAGCTGTACCCGGAACGTCAAGCTCGGCAAGGCCTCCAGGACTCTTCCTTCCTTTGCGCCTTCCGTCATTCCCAAATAAAAACCGAGCTCATGCTCATAATGGAAGCAACCGAACGATTATAGCGCTCCTTCCCATTGTTTGTCAACCATTCAATCTACGGTCAACCGGATCTTATTGGGATCGGAAGGGATGTTCCAGAGCCACATGGGCCACGCGGAAATCTTGCCGTCCGCAAGCTCAGGAAGCGCCGCAATCGCTTGGCGGGCATCATTGATGCTCTTTCCCGCAATACTTGCCTTGAACGCATCCGCATCAAACGCAGGCTCAAGCGACCCCTCGCCCGTGACCGAGAAGCTTACGGTGCCTTTCGTAAAATCCGCATGCACGCCGCCGTACTGCAGCGACGGGATCGAGCCGAAGGTTAAACTTGCCGTCTGCGTCTCTGCCTGCGCGAGGAAGTATGCCTTGAGCGCCGATTCGTCAAAGCCAATCGCCTGGAGCGAAGCCTCCCCGAAAACGCTGAAGTTGCCGTTGCTGTCCGTTGAGGTGTTCGCGGTGAGTTTTGTCACGCTAATGTTCGTTGCGCCATCCAGAATCTTGAAGTTGCTGGGGTAGCTCGTCGCGATGTTGCTCGCGAGACTCGCCTGCAGGAGACTCGTCACCTTCGTTTTCGCACTCGCGATGTCCGCCGCGGTAGGCACTGCTTTTGCTCCCACAAAACCGCCACTCGTTCCATTCTTCAACTGACCGTAGAACGCATTATACTTTGGAGAACCTTGGAAACCGGGAATGGTCAATTTGTCTACGGGGCCCACGTTATAATCGGCCCCCGGCTGGTCGGCGACGACCTGCGTATCAATGGATGACGGTACGATCGCGCCGTTCGTCACCTGCGCGCCCGGCACGGTGACGCCGCTCACGAGCCGGAACAGTTTTCCGTCCGGCGTCACAAAGCGCGTGGTAGCCACAAGATCCTGCTTTGAAGAGCTGTAGGCGTTGTAGATCGTGATGGTTCCCTGCGCCCTGATCGACACGTTCGCACTGCCGGATGCCGGGAAAAGTTGAGTGGTGTTCTTTTGCGCGGAGAATATCTGTGCCGGAATCGTGATCACGCCCGCCTTCTGCGTCGTTGTCGTAACAGACTTATCTGCCATGAGGGCACCGCTATAGGTCCACGGCGTTTTTTGGAAATCAATGGCGATGGTGACGCGCCCGAAATACCACGTCATCACGCCAAGGATGATAAGCACAAGGATAACCACGCCCGGACCCCAAACAACGAACTTGCGGGGCATTGAGCGGTGGACCCTCTTTTCCACTTCTTCCTCTTCTTCCTCTTCTTCTCGTCCGGACGGTTCCGCGAGTTCCGCAGGGCTTCTTCTTCTGAAAAACCTGTGCTCCGCTTCCTCAATGGCGACCGCTTCCTCTGCAACCTCGCCCTCATCGGACTCACCCCCGTCCACGGGCGGCTCCCCGCGCACGACGAGCTTCGTCCCCTCTGCCTTTTTCCTGCCGTGCTTCTTCGGCGGTCGTGTCTCTCCTGCTTCCTCGCCTACAGGAACGATATCCGAAACGCCGCCTGCACCACGCACGCCGCGCCAGAGCGGATGGTTTCCTTCAAGACCGCTTTCTTTCGCAAAGGCGAGAATTGTCTCATCTACGGATTCTACGACCACCGTCTTTCCCTCCGCGGAGGCCTCGCGCTTCAAAAGGTGGAAATTGCGCACCGAACGCCCGAGCACGGACCCGGTCGGGACGACAAGCACAATCTCTTCGTCTGGTTCGTCAAGGACGCGGTCAATGACCTCCGCAACGCCTTCCTCTTTAAGAACGGTTATTTTTTTCATTTGGTCGCACGTTACGAAAAGTATACCATATTCTCGGCAGGCCGCCATGCCTGTATCGCGTCACTCCGCAAGCCAATGAAGCCGGCGGCGGAGCTTTTGGTTGATGAGAGATCGGTCCTCGTCAATATAAGCTTCTACAAAGTAGAAGAGCGACCGGAGGATGGCACGTTCGCCTTCGCCCTCTTCCCGCACCTTCCCCCGCGCTGCCAGAGAAAGATTGAACCCGAATTTTTCCATCAACTCTTCCACGGGATATTCCGCGAGTGTCGCTTTGCCGTGTTTGTGGGGCAACGTGAACGGTAATGCATGCGGCATCTCCACATATGTCGCTCCTTTGATCCTTCGCTTTTCTATCGTTTCCAGAAAATCGCGCAGTGGGGACTCCACGATGCGTTTGAATGCGCGCGCCGCATGCGCCGACATTGCTTTTTGATGATAACGGCAATAGAGCTCTTGCGCGGCTGCCTCCGTCACCGCGAGAGCCTCCGCCACTTTTTTAATGAGCGACGAAAAGGACCAATCCAGCTTCTCGCGATAGAGCACCGCATAATTCCCCTTTGGCCTTTCAAGCACATAGAGCGAGGCGCCTTCGCCGTCCGCCGCAATTACGTTGAGCGGCAACGGGCGCATGCGCGCGAGCGCGCGGAGGTGCGTCTGCGGAGCTTCTCTGAAGAAAAATCCTTCCGGGGAGTTGAAGAGTGGTTTGAGGTCCTCAAAAATCGCGCGCGTCGTAAAGGTAAGTTCCAAAAGCAGCGAGATTTTCTTTCCTGTTGCGCCTACAGGGCTTGTATGCGTTTTGCCGTCCACCATGAAATGCTTCGCATGCGCGCCGACGAGGACCGCATTTAACTCATCCGCCCCGAACCGCTTCGCCGCCTCGCTCCGGCAGCCGTTGAAAATCTTTGCCATCGCCTGCGCAATCAGATTCTCAAGTTCCGCGATCGTGATTTTTGTCTTTGCGTTCGCGCGTTCGCGGGGAAGCGCAAGGGGAATGGGAATCGTAGTCGCGAGCGCCGCATCCGCCACCGCGACCACGCGCCGCCGCGAACGAAAGAGGTGTTTCCCCTCCCATGTTGTTTCAGAAACGCGCCGCGCGGGCGTCCTCAAAAATTTTTTGGGATTGTCCTGCCTCACGAATTTTTCCGTGACGACATTCCGGCCCTCGTCCACGCTTAAGAACAATCCGTTCGTGCCTTTGGGCGTGATCTCCAATATCAAAAATTTTTCCCTCGGCCGGAAGAAATCCAAGTTCACGCTCTCATTTTAGCGCCCAAGCCGGAACTTGTTAAGCAACGCTTCCTGTAATCTCAATCATCCAACATCCCGCGGATGCGCCGGATGCCCGAGCCCACCGCTTCTTCCTTCGCAATTCTGAAATGGCCAATCTCCCCCGTGTGCGCAACGTGCGGCCCGCCGCAGAACTCCTTGCTCCACGCGTGCGCGAGGTCGCTGCCCACGTAATACACTTTCACCTTTTCGGGATATTTCTCTTTGAAGAAGTGGAGTGCGCCCAGTTTTTCCGCCTCGCTTTTCGGCATTTCCCTGAAACCCACCAGCAGATTTTCTCCTATCTTTTGATTCACAATCTCCTCTGCTTTTTTGATCTCTTCAGGCGTCATTTTGCGCGGGAAGGAAAAGTCAAAGCGCGTGCGCTCGGGCGTGATATCCGATCCCATCTGATGCACGTCGGGCCCGAGTACCTCCCGGAGCGCCTGCTGCAGCAAGTGCGTCGCCGTGTGCAAGCGCAGCACCTTTTGCATTTCTTCTTCGCTCCCCGCTTTAAGCTCGCCCGTGTCCAAAACCAACCCGTGCCCGCCGAATTTCTTCGTGGCTCCGGCGCGGGAGAGTTCCTGATGTTTTTTGAACTCGGCATTAAATGCTTCGCGCGTCAATCCGTCATCTATGGTGCCGCCTAACTCCGTAATAATCTCGTAGGGCAAGCCATATGTCTCGTAAAGCCGGAAGGCGCTTGTAGTATCAATGATCGGGATTTTCTTTAATTCCTTTAGGCCGGCAACGAGTGTCTTCTGAAACCGTTCTTTTTCTTTATTAAACTCCCCTGTCACAAGATCGACATTCAGTTCTGAATAGTAAGCGCGGTAATGTTTGCAAACTTCTTTAAGAATATTTTCCATGAAGGGGGTGCCCGAAAGATGTTCGTGCACCATAGTGCGACGCATGAGGCGGCGCAAGATATATCCCGACTCTTTATTAGAAGGACGGACGCCGTCAGAGATCAAAAATGCCATTGCCCGCCCATGATCAACCGCGATGCGCTTCGTTCTTGTGCTGAGATTCTCCGGCAATGCGCGGGCGAGCGGCGCGAAAAGGTCCGTTTCAAAAATGTTTCCCTTCTTCTGCGCAACCATGGCGAGCCGCTCCAAGCCCATGCCGGTATCAATGCCCCGTGTTTTGAGCGGCGTAAGCTCCGCCTTGCCCGCGCGCAATTCCTCGCGCGAACCGCTACAAAAGAACTCGTTGAAAACGATGCTCCAGTTTTCCACTTCTCTTCCGTCGCCGGCTTTGCAGTAAATATCGGTCGTCGGTCCGCAAGGACCGGATGTTCCGGTGGGCCCCCAAAACACATCGTCCATCCCCCCTTCTCTGACATCCATGACGCCGAGGGAGTGCCAAATGCGTTCCGACTCTCCGTCCTTTGGTATCAGGGATGATCCTTTGAAAATAACCACGTATGAGATGGAAAGCCCCAGTTCGTTTGTCAGAAACTCATGCGCCCACGCGATCGCCTCCTTTTTCCAGTAACCGCCGAAACTGAAACTGCCGAGCATCTCAAAAAACGTGTTGTGCGTTTCGTCGCCTATTTCATCAATGTCGGAGGTGCGGAACGACTTTTGGATGGAGGCCGTGTTCTTGCTCCCGAAATCTTTCACCGCGTCAAGCTCGCCTGTGTAGTATTGCTTAAACTGCTGCATGCCGGCAGTTGTGAGCAACACCGACGGATCATCGGGAATCAAAGATGAAGAAGGCACGATCGCGTGCCCGCGTTCCTCAAAAAACTTTAGAAATCTCCTGCGAATTTCTGCCGAATCCATGTATCTCAAAGTTAAAATAAAACCGGCTGAATTGCAACGCGTCACCACTCCGCAATCCCCGCCTGGCGCATGATGTCTTTCAGGGTTTTGGGGCAGATGATGCGCGAGCCATGGAATGGGACCGTCACCAATCTTCCGACGGCATTACGATAAAATCTATGGCTCCCGCGCTGATGTGAAAGCGAAAACTTGCACGCTTCTAGCCGAGCCGCTACTTGTCGTGCGGTGAGGCGTGGAAGTTTTGGCATAGATTAGATGGCGATCTCTACCGTAGGCAAGCCATGATGTGATGATGTTGGAATTTCTTCTCCGTCATTTTTAAGACACTCTAAATAGCCCTCGATTGCTTCTTTGATATTTGCGAGTGCCTCTTCGTACGTATCGCCCTGCGTGGAACACCCTTTGAGGGCCGGACAGGTAGCATAAAACCCGCCTTCGTCCGGCTCAATGATGTACGGAAATTTATACTTTGTCTTCACAGATTCCATTGTAGGCATCTCCATAAAAATAACAATACTTGCTTTGCGACCTTTGCAAAGTATTATACTCACCGTGCATTAAAAAATTATTAAAACAACCCTACCCTTTTTCGGGCACTATCTTTCTTTCCTGCCCGATAAAATCATCCCTCAGCCACAGACCTCCAACCCGCAAAATAATATCTATATCTTTTCCATTTTCGTACGCGTATGTTTTGACGGGATTCATCAACTGATCTCTTTTCAACCCAATCAAAAGCTCGCGGGCCTTTTCCTGCACATCGTACTCTGTATAGTTCTCCGGAAGTTTCTTGGCCAGCACCGTCCTCAAAAAATCCTTCTTATCATTCAGGATGGTTTCCAAGCCGCTCTCCACAATGAGCTGTTTCCCATAATGAGTGGGCTGTAGCGGGCTGCCTGTTCCTTCTGCAAGATGACATTTCAATTCCACGCCATCCTGGTGAAATATCGTCTGTATCTCCAATATCGCGTTGGATATTTTTGAGACAGATCGTTTTATCGGCGCGGTAAAAGCATAGCTAATATAAATCATCGCCACTATAAGTATGGCGAAAGGAAGCGCCCTGTCGTGCGTTATGCCGAGATAATTCAAGATCCCTATAATGTCCATTACGAATATTATACTCGCGGGACATTAAAAAATTATTAAATGATTCAGCAAGGGCCGAACCTGATCTTTTGTCCGCAACCTAGCGAAGGACGAGAAAGAAATGTTTGAGCGAGCAGAAAATGTGCCGGGACCCCCGCCGAAGGCGAGAGGGTGGCACATTTTCGTTGTGAGCGAATTACATTTCTCGAGTCCGAAGCGGGTCAGGACAAAAGATCAGGTGAGGCTCTCAAAGCCCTCCAGCGCCGGCGCTTTGCCGTGCTCGCGGATCTTCTCCAGCGCCTTCGCTTCAATCTGCCGGATGCGCTCGCGCGTGACGCCGAAGGCCCTCCCCACTTCCTCAAGCGTGTGGCTGATGCCATCATCAAGGCCGAACCGCATCTTTAAAATCTGCTGTTCGCGTTCGGTGAGGTCCACCATGATCTCACGGATGAGGTCGCGGAGCATCGCGCGCGCCGTAAGCTGCGAGGGCGTCGCGTTCCGCTCGTCGGGAATGAAATCGGAAAGCGTGGAGTCCTCCTCGTCGCCGATCGGCGTCTCAATGGAAAGCACCTCCTGCGAAATCTTCTGGATGTGGCGCACCCTGTCCACGTCTATTCCCATCTCCGCGGCGATCTCTTCGGCCAGTGGATCGCGGCCCAATTCCTGAATCAGCTGCCGACGCACCTGCGTGTATTTGGAAATTGTCTCCACCATGTGCACCGGAATGCGGACGGTGCGCGATTGGTCGGCAAGCGCGCGCGTGATCGCTTGGCGGATCCACCACGTTGCGTACGTAGAGAATTTGAACCCGCGCCGATAGTCGAATTTTTCCACCGCGCGAGAGAGGCCGATATTCCCCTCTTGGATGAGATCAAGAATGCTCAAGTGCGGCGTGCGGTTCACGTAACGCTTTGCGATGGAGACCACCAACCGTAAATTGGCCTTCATCAATTTCTGCCGCGCTTCCTCGTCTCCTTTCTCCGCGCGCTTCGCGAGCTCGCGTTCTTCGTCTTTTGATAGAAGCGGCGTTTTCCCTATTTCCTTCAAATACATCTGTACGGCGTCCGGCACATCGCCTTCAAACGCGAGCGACTCGTCAATGTTCTTTTCTCCTTCGTCCTTCGAGAAATCTATGAGCGCGCTCGTTTCAATCACTTTAATACCGGCTTTTTCCAGCCGATCGTAAATCTCATCAAGCAACTCCACGCTGTCCTCTATCTTCGGGAAATAGTAAAGAATCTCGTTGTCCGTCACGAATCCGCGCGGCCGGCCGCGTTCAATGAGCTCCTCTATCTCCGCCGCGTTGGCCTTGACGGCTTTCTCCAGTTTTGAAAGCGGCTTTTTTTTGCCTTTTGGGCGTTTCGCGGCTTTCGTTTTCGCCGCCCTTCGTTTGAGGGCGCGCTTCCTCATGCCGCCTTTTTTTTGCGGCCTCTTCTTGGGCTTCTTGCGATGGGTGGGCATCAGAGAATGTTTTATTATTGACTATTTTTCGCCGTTTGGCAAGCGCGCCCCGTTTTAGCTTTTTTTAATGCCCTTTGTCCTATGGTGAATGCGCCATGTCTGCCATCCGCGATCTCTACAAAAAATATATAGCGCATACAGGACCCAAGGCATTGACACCGACTAAGAAACTATATTTATGCAACGTACGGCGAACGTCAGGAAAAATCATGCGCCGACGGAAAAGAAGCACGAACCGACGCGTTTATATCAGCACCAAAGCACTGAAGCATGTTTACGATCGGCATATTTTTGATAAACATACGCCGGAAGATTTTTTGCTGATTTTGGAGAATCTCACGGATATAATAAAACGTCCCGACCGTATATACCGCAACAATCCCGACAAACGAGGTGATTTTCTGCTCGTCAAAAACATACATCAAAGAACATATTTGATATCGGTCGAAATAGTGGTTAATAAAGAAGATACTTCCATAGAAATAGTATCCGCATCTTTTACAAGAGAGCGATATCTGAAAAAGTTCAATCTTTTGTGGAGCGGGAGGACGGCTAACCCTCCATCGTAACGCTCCCGGGAGCGCCCCGCAGTAGAGCCTTCCTGCATTTCAACTCCACAAAAGACTGAACTCTTTCGCTGCTATCAGTGTAGCGTCCAAGGCGAAAGTGTCAAGAATCATTTAATAAAAATTTAATGATTGCGAGAACGCACCGATTTGGATAATCCTCAAGATATAAATCTACAAATTCCCTGCCAGCTCTTTAATATCGTTCTCGTTTATACAAGATGCTTCTATCAGTTTTGCTATTAACCTCAACTCTGTCTGCGTCTGCAGCCCATAGTAGGAAGGGTCGTTTTTTAATATTTCGCCCATGAGAGTGGTTTCTGGGTTGGTAGAACCAAGATGCATGCCTCTCGCACGATCACGAGAAACCGCCGCAGAAAACTCGGCTATTGCATTCACTATCTTCAGAATGGAAGCTTGTTCTAAGCCACAGAATTCAAGATTTCTGGCCAATCTTTCAACGCGAAGCCGGACGGGGCTAGCTCCATTGTCTATCCTCTGTTCATACGGATATTCCACATGTCCAAATTCAAGTTTCTTCTCTCCATCCATAATAATGATTATACAACATTAACATTGGTAGCGCACAAGGATTGGAACTAACGACTCAAAACTAGGACTCCCCTGCCCAGGCCACCGGCAGGTTTTTCAATTCCTCAAGCGCCGCTTTGAGCTCCACCTCATTGCCGCGAGCCTCGGCGTTCTTTATCGCCAGCGAAAGGATTTTCCGGCGCTCTTTATAATATTCTTTTGAGAGCTCGGCCTTGAGTGCCTCAATTTCTTCGGGCGCGATGTCGCCCGGGGCGCGGAGTACGATGAGTCCGATCGTCTCGTCTAACGACGGGTCTTCGCTCTTTGTCTCTCCGCTCCTCAGTATGCGGAGAATTTCTTTTTGGACAGGATCCAAAAATGCCGCGCAGTCATCAAATAGTGTGAAATCATTTTTTGCGAGCGCGGCGGCAAGCAACGCTTCAACGATGAGCTCGGCGCGTCCTACTTCGCGCTTTGCCGCTGCTTCTTCTTTTGGCGCGGCGGCCAGAATGCCCGTGGCGCTTGCCCTCGCTGCTTCTTCCTCCAATATCTTTTCCGCGATACCCGTTCGTGCAGAAAGATCCTTCAGCCAAAACCCGCGCTCCACGGGACTTGCGATGTTCTTCAATTTTCCGAGCACGACGCGGAGCTCGCGCAGGCCTTCGCGCGTTTTCAATTTTTCAGGATCTTTTGGAAGATATTTCTCAAAATAGAAAATCGGAGCGGCCACGGCGCCGCTCACCGCCCTTTGCACATTCAGAGGGTCCGCCTGCGCAGCATCGGCCGCATCTTTAAAATCTTTCACGATGGCCACTTTCACCGCAAAGTCGTTTGCCTCGGCAAGGTCAATCGCCCGCTCGGCAGCGTCGGAACCGGCAGTATCGTTGTCAAAACTCACTATTAATTCGTCAGCGAGGCGGCGAAGCGACCGCAGGTGGTCGGCGGTCAACGCGGTGCCCGAGCTCGCAATCACGTTTTTCACCCCGGATTGCCAACTCATCAAAAAGTCCATCTGGCCCTCCACGAGGAACGCCGACTTCGCCTCGCGGATGGCATCCTTGCTTTTCCAAAATCCGTAGAGCAGGCGCGATTTCTGGAAAATCGGCGTCTCGGGACTGTTCACATATTTCGCGACCTCTTGGCCTTTGTTTGCAGCGAGTGTTTTTTCTATCTGCGGCAGGATACGCCCGGTAAAGCCGACCACCTTGCCCTGATGATTATGGATCGGGAACATGATGCGCCCGCGGAAGCGGTCAAGCATGAGCCCTCGCTCGGTTTTAATGGAGAGTCCCGCCTGAATGAGGTCCTGCGGCGCGCTGCCGGAGTTTAGGAGGAACATGGAAAGCGCCTCCGGTTCGTTCGGCGCCCAGCCGAGTTCAAATTCTTCAACCGTTTCCGGCGTGAGGCCGCGCTCAGCCAGATATTTTTTTGCGACGGGCGCCGCCGCAAGCGCCTTCCTGAAATAATTTTTTGCTGCGTCGTTCAGATCGTAGAGCAAGCCCGCATAGCGGTACTCGGCGGGGTTCTCGCGGCGCAGTTCCACACCCGCTTTTTCCGCAAGCAGGCGGAGCGCTTCGCCGAACTCCATGTTCTCGTAACGCATCACGAAGCCAAAGATATCGCCGCCAACGCCGCACCCGAAGCAGTGCCACGACTGCCGCTCGGGCGATACCATGAACGATGGTGTCTTCTCCTTATGGAACGGGCACAGCGCCTTGAAATTTTTTCCCGCGGGCGTGAGCGTCAAATAGCCGCGGAGGAAATCCACAATGTCCAGCTTGCTCTTGATGAGTTCGGTGGTGGGCGACGGCATCGCTATGCTTTGAGCTTATGCCAAAAAAAATAGACCCGCAATGGGGCGGAGCTGATAAACTATACAATAACGCCTCCCGAAGTGCCGAAGTGCTGGTTAAGAACAATGAAAAGCCCCGCAAGGAGGATAACCAACATTCCTCCGAGAATGAGCTGCGGGTGCTGAATGCGGATCTTGATAAAGATATTAAGGAAGAGGGCAATGGCAAAAAAGATCGCAATGCCGAAGTAGAAATAATCCACGGTTCGGCGCGGATCGGCGAAGGCGCCCTGGACGAGGTTGGTTTGCGGCGATGGGGACTGGGCGGGCGCTTGTGTAGACGCGAGCGATCTTCCCGCGGTCGTCGCCGTGCCGGCCGTTGTCGCGGAAACCGCTTCTGTTTGCGCACCCTTCACCACCGCAAGATTCTGCTGCGAAGCGGAATTTGTTGTGTTTGTTGCGACGAGGAGCGGCGCAGCCGCCACGGAAGGAATGACCGAAACCGGCGGCGTACCGAAGAGTTCCACCACATACACTGCGGGATGGCCTTCAAATTCACCTTGCGCCGTCGCCATGCCGATCTCGGAGAAACCGGCGTTCATGATATTCGCGCGGTGCTCGGGGGAGTTGAGCCACGCATTCGTCACGTCCGACGAATCGGCAAAATCCACCGCAAGATTCTCCCCTGCAACGGCAAACTGATAGCCTACATTCTGAAACCAATACCACGGCGTGAGCCCAGACGGGCTCGTGTGCGCAAAGTAATTGTTCGTCACCATGTCGTTCGCCTTCTCTTGCGCCGCCGCGTCCAAAAGCCCGCTTTCGCGAAGCGCAGGGAGATCAGCGGCAGCGCGCGCCTGGTTCGTACTGTCAACGAGCGCATTCGCGATGATCAGTCCGAAAAGCTTCACGCGCGGAATCACGAATGACGAACCGAAGAGAAAAACGCCCTCCGCGGCAATCGCGATAAGGCACACAAAAGCAACCGCCTGCGGCCGCAGGATGTGCGGCCTGTGATCGTTTCCCTCGTTCGGAATAAAATAACGCTTTAGTTTCTTGAACATCTCCTTAAATAACGCTTAGGAAGTACTGCTGGCGTTTTGCCGACTTCGTCCTCAGAGGAGACCAAACGCCAGCAGCACTTCCATTATATTATATCACAAAGCCCTCCAAAAAACAATCCAGCACCATTTTTTAAGATGGTGCTGGATTGCTTTTGGGCATTCGCGCGATTACGGTGTCCCATAGACGCGCAAGACCGGCAGCGGAAGATTGAGCGCTGCGCATTGCAGCATGTTAATCTCCCATTTCGTCGTCTGATAGACGAAACCGGTCGGCGTCGTGTTGTTCAGCAAACCGAGGGGCACCCATGGCGCAAGTACTTGATCATGGTACTTGAGCTGGAATTGCTCCACGGCGTTGAAATCCTCTTGGCCGTAGACACCCGTGATCGGCAGATTCAGTCCCAGATTTTGGTTTAGGAATGTCTGGAGTTTCACCACCTCATTGGGATTGTTGTTCCATCCGAGGCGGATGTAATCGTTCAGGTACATGCCGCAACTTGCGGAAGCGCCAAGCACCTGCCCGCCCAGGAGTTCAATGGAAGCGTTCACGGTCGCAAGAATGTTGCCATTCACGTCGCGGTACCGCGCGTAAACAGTTTTCGATCCCGCGCCGGGTGTGAGCGTCCACGGCATAGAAGTCGTGTACGGAATCCATGCGGTTGACGTCGCGGCGGAACTCAGGAAGGGCTCGTTCGCGATCGCCATCGCGTAGGCCCCCGTTCCGTAGAGCGAAAGTGTCACATTTGTGGTCGGCGTGGACGTCGCGCCATTATTGATGGCTATGGAATACGTCGTGCCACCACCTCCAACGGACACCGACATACCGCCACCGCCACCGCCACCGCCGCCTCCTCCGCCTCCGCCACCGCCGCCACCGCCGCAGTTAGATGTGCAAGTATCGGTACTTGCCACGGTAACCGACACGGTTGAGGACGTGTTCGGATTCGGATTTGTCGTGCTCGCGCTCTCCCCTACGATTGCCGTATTGAGAATCGTGGTTCCCACCGGGGCGCTCGGGTTCACGGTCGCTTGGATCGCAAGCGTCGCCGCGGAACTCGGGCTCATATCGCCGATAGTCCACGTGCCCGTAGAGCTGGCGTAAGAACCCACCGAAGCGGTGGCGTTCTCAAATGTAAGCTCCGAAGGAAGCGTGTCCGTCGCAACCACTCCCGTTGACGTCGCAGGACCCAAAGCGTTCACCGTGAGCATATAGTGCACGGTGCCGCCTGGAACCATAGAGGTCACGTCGGCAGTCTTCGTAATGGTGAGGCCGGCTTGGGGGATTCCCCCGCCGCCACCTCCACCTCCGCAGTCGGAGGTGCATGTGCTCGTGGCGTGGACCATAATCGTAACCGAGGAAGAATTGTTCGCCGGATTCTGATCGACGAGCGAACTTAATTCGGAAACGGTCGCGGTGTTTGTAATGCTCGCGCCCGCTTCACGCGGATCAACCATGGCTCTGATGATCAAGGTCGCCGTCGCGTTCGGCGCCACCGTGCCGATATTCCAATTACCCGTCGTCATGTTGTAAGTCCCCTGCGAAGATGTCGCAGAGACCAAACTCACGCCGGCAGGCAATTGATCATTGGCAACCACAATCGTTGAGGTTGCGGGGCCGAGTGCGGTGACTGTGATTGTGTAATTCACAGTGTCGCCGCCGTTCGGATACGCGTTGTCCACCGTCTTCGTGATCGCGAGGTCGGCCGAGGTCGCCGCTGCCACGGTAAACGATACGCTGTTCGATGTCGTACCGGACGGGAATGTCACCCATTCCGTCCACAAGCCAAGGTTCGAGGGCGTAAACCCATGATCCTGAAGCCATTGG
>JBEKRC010000004.1:0-99737 GCA_049997875.1 Minisyncoccia bacterium | reverse complement strand
AGGCCAATCTCGATCCGCTACCCCTTCAATTCGACGCAGGGCAATTGAAGGGGTATTTGAAGGGGTAGCGGACTACGATATACTCTGAAAATACGTTCGGATTTTATCCAAAAACGACCGCAGGGTTGTGCGCTCGTTCGAGGGACAGTTCCCCCTCGGTTTTTCAATGCCTGCAGAGGATCAGTTTATGCCACGAATCCGAGCAGGGCGCCAGGATTCGAACTTTTGAGGGGGAGAGATCGTCCTTTTGGGACAATAAATTTAAGGGCTTACGACTCTGCCGATAAACAGGATATTCCCTGTCTGATTTTGCCGGATGAAGAAAATGAACGGATGGTTTGCGTTGAAAACAACTGGTTTCGGCGGGGCGGGATAGGCGACGCTTGTCACTCCAATTATGACTGCGGTCGCTGCGGCTGCCTCGGTGCCATTTTCGTCGGTATCGATAAATGCTTTATGAATTACGTCGCTGATGTAAAGATTCTCCGACGGATTTTTTATCGGAGCAATTCCTGAAAAGTCAGCAGCGGTGGGCGAAAAAGCGGTCGGCATCCCCATCGCTTTTAAATCCGATGGCATATGTTCTTCCGTTTCAATTTTGAACTTGGGCAGAGAAACGTCAACGAATTGATTCTGTAGTTCTTTTTCCCAGCCGCTGATTTTTTGATAGTTCAAGCCATTGTCCACTGCGGATAAATTATTATCTTTTGGCAACAGAACAAACATCGAAATGTCATTACCCTTGTAAGGAAGTTGCAGTAACTGCGCATTGCCTACGTCCGCATATGCGAAATTAGACGTTTGTTCCATCATTGACGCCTGGGTATGATTGCCGTTACCCGTTGTGAAATCCTTTTCTTGTGTTGCCGATTTATTAAAGATACTTTCCCACGCGGCCTTGAAGTAGATAGCATTCGTAAGAATAAGGCGCGTGTATTGACTGATGTCGCTAATTGATAAAATATTTTGAATTTTGTTGGCGGTCTTATTGGCGACCCACTGGTTGATGGTACTAACGGCAGTTGATGGATTATTGACAAAATCCAAGTTGGTTATACTTCCACCATAATAAGTTTTTACCGCACTCGTGTAATTATCCAAAAGTTGATAGTTATTTTGAACCCACAACGCATTGGCAGTACTTAACGTATAAGAACTCGAATTATTATTGATGGCGGCAAAGGCATTTTGATAACCGCCCCTCACTTGCGAAATATCTGCGGGAAAATGGAAAACATTTCCTATTTCCTGTGCTGTTTGTCCTTTGGCTCCTTCGTATACCATCGCCATCGCCGAAGAGATACTGAATGGGGAAAAGAAGATATTTTCATTCGAATTTTTCTCGGTGGCGTACCTTGAATAAAGATCGATGGCAAACTGATTGTTTGCATCTGAAACGTTGTTGGCTTGGAATAAATGAAGTGCGGTGGGCGTGGAGGTGGGCGTTGGCGTAGGGGTTGAGGTGGGCGTTGGGGTTGGTGTGATTGGGACAACCACGGGATTTTGAGAGGTGTGCGCGAGGTAGTACCAAGCTCCACCTGCGACAAGCACAACAAATACAATCGCAAGCACCCCAATTAGCGCAAATCCTCTTTTATTCATTGATTCAGTATAACATATCCCCAACGATAGGAGATGTAAGGTAGATTTTTCAATACTTGTTGGGGATTTAGTTGGTGTCGGTTCGCCTCCGCAGGAGTGTGCGCCCGTTCGAGGGACCGTTCCCTCGGTTTTTCAATGCCTGCAGAGGATCAGTTTATGCCACGAATCCGAGCAGGGCGCCAGGATTCGAACTTTTCCATAAAATCTTCTATTCCATTTTGTTCAGCTTTCAGGTTTTAGTATCGCAAAAGATTTAGGGATAAAATCGGGAGGATCGCCGATTAGAAAAAATGATGAAAAAAAGGTTATAATCTGATACATATGATCGAGGTAAGCAATTTGACCAAAAAATATGGCGATCTTGTGGCGGTAGATAACGTTACCTTCACGGTAAATGACGGAGAGGTGTTCGCCTTCCTCGGACCCAATGGTGCGGGCAAGACCACGACCGTTAAGATGCTCACGACGCTGCTTCATCCCACCGCGGGGGTTATGAGGCTCAATGATATTGATCCCGTACGCGAACCGGAGCGTGCGCGCCGAACGTTCGGGATCGTGTTTCAAGATCCAAGCTTGGACGACGACCTGACCGCCTGGGAAAATATGGATCTGCACGGGGTGCTCTATGACGTGCCGGATGCGGAGCGGCGGAAAGGGTGCGAGGAGCTCTTGAAATTCGTTGATCTCTGGGATCGCAAAGACAGTGTGGTCAAAGAATTTTCCGGAGGAATGAAGCGTCGGCTTGAAATCGCGCGCGGTCTCTTGCACGAACCTAAAATCCTCTTCCTTGACGAGCCGACGACAGGCCTTGACCCTCAAACGAGAAATCTCATGTGGGACCGCCTGCAGGATCTCAACAAGACCAAGGGAATGACGATCTTTCTCACGACCCATTACATGGAGGAAGCCGACAGGATGGCGAATCGCATCGCCATAATGGATGAAGGCAAGATCATCGCCACCGGGACTCCGGATGAACTGAAGAAGCAAACGAATACAGAGTTCCTTGAGGATGCATTCCTCGCGCTCACGGGCAAGACCATTCGCGACGAAGGGGCCGGTTCCGCCGACCATGCGAGAACCATGGGCCGCCGAATGGGAAGAAGATAACACCCGCAACATATGAAAAAAATCTATTATCTTTGGCTTCGGCAAATCAAGAAATACCTGCGCTCCAGGGCGCGCATGATCGGTACTCTCGCCCAACCGATCATATTCCTCGTCATGTTCGGTTATGGTTTCGGCGGCTCGTTCGGGGCGGGAGGGGGCAACTACCTCAACTTTCTGGCGCCTGGCATCGTCGGAATGAGCATCATCTTCACCGCCATTTTCACGGGCATAGAAGTGATTTGGGACCGCCAGTTCGGATTTTTGAAAGAAACGCTCGTAGCTCCCATGCCGCGCACCGACGTTATGATCGGCAGAACGGCGGGTGGCGCAACCGTCGCCACCATACAGGGCATTATCGTGTTGCTCATTTCCACCCTCTTTGGTTTCCAGCCGGCAAGCTGGGCGGCGGTTTTTCCCGTAATATTCATCATGTTTCTTATCGCGATTATTTTTGCATCGATCGGCACCATCATCGGTTCATTTCTCGACGACATGCAGGCCTTTTCGCTTATTATGAATTTTTTGGTCATGCCGCTTTTCTTCCTTTCGGGCGCGCTCTTCCCGCTGCAAGGACTGCCAGGTTGGCTTACGTTCATCTCCCGCATCGATCCCTTGACGTACGGCGTTGACGCCCTGCGCGTCCTCCTCGCCAACATCGGCCATCACGATCTGGGGCTGGGGACGGATGCGCTCGTCCTTGTGGGGATGGCATTGGTATTTTCATTGGTGGGCGGTTATTTCTTTGAGAAAATTCAAGTTTGACCTGATATGTTATATAATGGTTACAAGGCGCGAATAATTTTATGAAACAGTTTTTCACTGTCCGTATCCGTTTTGTTGCTGTGGTTGCCGTTCTTCTCGTTGCCGGCGGCGCGGCATGGTATATCGCTTCAAATGCGGCGCCTGCGCTCGGTTCTTACACCGTTGCGCGGGGGAATGTCGCCGAGGCGCTTGACGAGCCGGGGACGGTGGTTGCGGAAGACAAAGCAGACCTTTCTTTCCAAGAAGCAGGCCGGATAGCGCACGTATATGTGAAAGAAGGGGATGCGGCGAGCTTCGGGGCGGCGCTTGCGGATCTAAACAGCGCGTCCTTCAAAGCGGGCGCTGAACAAGCAAACGCGGCCCTTGCAGCGGCTCAAGTGAAACTCGACGAACTGCAAACGGGCGCCACGCCGCAGACGATCGCCGTATCACAGACCGCGCTCGCGTCGGCAGAGCAATCGCTCGCGAACGGTTATACGGGAGTTCCCAATGCTTTGAATGACGCCTATGCGAAAGCGAACGATGCGGTACGCAACCAGCTTGCCGCATTCTTCTCCACGCCGGAAGGGAACAGTCCGCAGCTTACGTTCAGCATAAATGATTCTCAAGTGCTTAATAATATTCAAGGTCTGAGGGTTTCCGCGAGTACAGAGCTTAATGCGTGGCAGGCAGAGCTTGCGAGAACGACCGCGAACGCTTCTGGTTCGGTTTTGGATGTTGCGCTCCAAAACGCCGCGGGCCATCTTTCAACAATCCAGGATCTTGCGGATGACGCCATGACGGCGCTTACCGATGAGACCGGCTTATTGGCATCAACGCTCGCGGCCTATAAAGTTTCGGCGACAACGGGATTGAACGAAGTGAATGGGGCGGTCACGGAGATCACCGCTGTCGAGCAGAATATCGCTTCCGAAAAAGCCGCCATCGCGCAGGCGCAGGCGGGATTAAATCTTACGACCGCAAGTTCAACGTCCCAGGTTATCCAGGAGCAGCAGGCTGCCGTCGCGCAAGCGCAGGCCGCCGCTGCCGCCGCACAGGTCGCTTTGGACAATGCTTCGCTCGTGGCACCCTTCCCGGGTACGGTGCAAGACCTCACCGCGCAGGTCGGGCAGGTAGTCGCGCCCGGCGTTCCGGTGCTTTCACTCTTAAATAATGACGGGCTTAAAATTCAAACCTACGTTTCCGAAGTCGACGTCGCAAAAATGAAAGCGGGCGATGCAGCGGAAGTAACCTTGGACGCGTTCGGTACCGGCACGACGTTTCCCACGACCGTAACGACGATAGACAGCGCGGAAACGCAAGTGAACGGCACGCCGTCGTACCTCATTACGCTTCACTTCACGAATGCTGAACCGCAAGTGAAGGACGGCATGACGGGCAATATTCACATCGTTCTCGCCGAAGACGACAACGTGATCGTTGTGCCGAGCCGCCTCGTGCTCAATAACGGCAACCAATACTTCGTGCTCGTAAAAACCTCCGCCGGAATCGAACAAAAGCAGGTTCAGATCGGCCCCGTGGGCGACAACGGCACGACGGAAATTACGTCGGGGATCCATGAGGGCGATACCCTCGCAAATTTCTAACCTATTTTTGATATGGCCGAAGAAGAATTAAAAATCGGGCAGCAATCAAAGAGCAATCGCCGTGTAATCAGATCCACGGTTGTTGTCGCCCTCATTGCCTGCGTCGCTATCGGCGGCGGAGCATACTGGTACGTTTCATCGAGGACGGTCTATATTGACCTGTCGGGCATTCAGGCGCCGGTCATTGATTTAACGCCGACGAACTCCGGTCCGTTGCAGGCGGTGTTTGTGAAAGTCGGCGACATAGTGAGGGCGTTTCAGCCCATTGCCCGCGTCGGAGATGAGATCGTCGAATCGGAAACGAGCGGCGAGATAATTTCAGTCAATCAAAACATCGGCGAATTTGAAAACGCCATGACCGGACAGTCCGTCGTAGCAACGATGATTGATCCTACCCAGCTTCGCGTCGTGGGCCGTTTGGACGAGGATAAGGGACTCGCGAACGTGATGGTGGGGGATGTGGCGAAGTTCACGGTGGATGCATTCGGTTCAAAGGAGTACTACGGCGTCGTGGACGAAGTAGGCCAGATATCACAGGGAAACACGACTTCTAATATTTTCAGCCAGCGCCCGACAGACCAGTTCAATGTTTATGTCCGTTTCGATCCGGCGAGGTATCCTGAGCTCAAAGACGGCATGTCGGCGCGCATTTGGGTCTATACGAAATAAGCTGCGGCAGGCCATAGCAAATTTCTTGAATCGCTTGGCGACGAGACTTTTATTCCTTTCGTCTGGTGCCCAAGGTAAGCTTGGTATAAATCTTGAGCAAAGAGAAGAGAAGCGCCATGATGAGCGGCCCTGTGAGGAATCCGATCGGACCAAAAAGACCAATGCCGCCCAAAACGCTTAAGAGTATGAGATAGGGATGCAGGTGCACGCCGCGATGCATGAGCTGGGGCGAGAGGACGTTATAGATAAGATTTACGAGGATAGCGCTCCATATGGCGAGGCCGATGCCCAAAGCGGTTTGTCCGGTAAATAAAAGATACGCAATGGCAGGTACGACGACGAGCCATGTCCCCACGATGGGAATGATTGAAGTAAATACGACGAGCGTTCCCCAGAAGGTCGGATCGGGAATGCCGAAGAGGAAGAATCCGATCCCCATAACGATTCCTTGTATGACCGCGACCATGAGGGTGCCTTTCACCACCGAGCTCCCCACGGTCTCCATCTCGCGGACGATATCTTCGCTATATTCCGGAGCGAGCGGTACGATCCCCGTCACCCAATTCTTCAGCCGCTCACCGTCCTTAAGAAAGTAGAATAATCCAAGGAGGCTCAAGAACGCCGTGAAAAAAATTTGGGTGACGCCCGAAAAGAGCGATCCGAGGTTCTGGATAAGCCACGTGAGCCCCTGCTGGACATAATTGCTCACGTTGAACGTGAGGTTGGGTATGGGAAAATTTTTAAAGTGGGCATGGAGAAAATTGGTGAGCGCCGCGCCGAAATCAAATCCTCCATGCGCCGTGAGCGAGGCATAGAGCGCGGTCGCTTCTCCGAATATCCGTACACCGAAAAATCCGAGCGGCACGAACACGATAAGCGTAACGATAATGATCGTGGCAAAGGCGGCAAGCGATTCGTAGCGAAAGACGCGCAAAAGTTTCTGATAGGGGGGTTGGAAAAGAAATGCAAGCGTGCCCGCGAAGACAAGCATGCCAACATACGGCGCGAGGATTGACCAGGTAAGGAATAGAGCAACGGCGAGCAAAGCCACGAAGAACCAAGTTTCCGATCGGCGGGCATCCATGCTCTTAGTGTACCAAATTATCGTATGTAAAAAATGTCGCTTGCCGGCGTGCCTGCGGGGATTCGGTTTGTTTGATCGGGCAAAAGATAGTGTACGTTTTTTGCCTGTTGCTGCGCCGGAAGGAAGGTATCCGTGATGAAGATCGTGGTCTCGGCGGGCATGGGGAGGCTGGAGGTTGTGATGTCGTCGGTTTCCACCACCATGACGCCGCCGGCTTCTACCACAACGTACTTCGGCGTGCTTGCGGGGAGGGCGTTGATCTCACGGCCGATCGTCACGTAATCGGCGTTGAATGTTCCCGGGACGTTCGGATTGCCTGCCCAAATAATGAAGTAATCAACGTAAGCGAACGCCGCTACGGCCACGAGGAAAATGGCGGCGATGGTGATGGCAAATTTGCGGCCGGCATATTTTTGGATGCTTTTGTAGCACCAGATTCCGCCGAGCGCGGCAAAAATGATCGCGGGCGGAAGCATAAGGATGGAACGGAGCGCGTGGGGGATTCCCTCGTCGGAGATTATGGCGGGAAGCGCGGCAAGGATCATCCATCCAAAGACGATCAACATGGAAAAAAGTGGCAGCGACGGTGCGGTACCGCCCGGCAACGCGGTCTCGCTCGGTGATGCGGTACCGCCCGGCGGTGCTCGGCGGCGCCAATATCTCCAAAGCGCGTAAATGCCGAGGATGATGCCGAGCACAAAGAGAAGCCCAACCGGCCAGAAAAGTTCCGGCGCACCGCTTATGTTGTGCCGCCAGTTGCCGTCGCCACGGATGTTGAACATAAGGAGCGTCTTTACGGTATTAACCGCAAAATCTTTGAGCGGACTTGATGAGTTCGTGACCGATATTTCTGAGGTTCTGCCGAAAAAGTCGGCAGGATGTTTCAGAAAGTACCAGCCGATCGGCGCGGCGACGATGAAAGCCGCGATAATGAAAATGACTGCGCGCTTCCAAAAGCCGGGGTGTTTTTTGAAGAACGGGATGAAGAGCAGGAAGAGGAGCGGGGTGATGCGGTAGGCGATGTACGTATAAAAGCCGAGCGCATAAACAATACCGGCGAAGATAGCATACCAGATAGCCGTGCGGCCGCGCGCCGCGCGGAACGCTTTAATTAAAAGGTAAAGCGCCCACGTGAGAAGGAGCGGTGCGAGAATTGCGCGGAAGCCGATGCGGGAAAAATTGATATGCCAGAAGCAGGTTGCCAAAAGAAAAGCGGCGAGGAGCCCCGGGCCATCCCCGAAAAGTTCGGCGACGAGGAGATAAAGCCCGAGCACCGTGAGTACGCCCGCGATCGCGGCGGGGAGACGGACCACCCACGGTTCATGCGGCGCGTGGAAATATTGGAGAAGGATCGCGATAAGATTCACATATAGCCCTTCGCGACCATTGTCTTCGGTATAGAAAACTTGATAGTGGCCAGTCGTCGCGGCCTCGGCGGCGTTGTTGCCATCAATTGCCTCGTCGGGATAGAGTCCCGGCGGGGTCGTCGTGAAATGGTAGAAGCGGAGGAAGGCTGCTATAATGAGAATGCCGACAAGAAGCCAAATCCTTTTGGATTTCGTCACGATTTAATTATACATCTAATGGCGGACCAACCTTCCACATTTGAACACACACTTGAGGCGGACATGCAGAAGCTTGCGGAGGAGATTCGAAAGCAGCGCGAGCGCCCGGAGATGGCTGGTGTGGGAGAAAAAGAGCTTCTGAAAGAAGCTATCCGCGCGTTTCCCAATCTTGAGAAATCGCCGGAGGGAGTCCCGCGACTGCCCGCGCCACCTCCTCCGCCTCCTTCCGTGTCATCGCAAAGTCCCTTGCCGGCATACGCGCAGAATGCCCCCGCGGAAGTGAAGCTTGAAATAGAATACCTTTTGGACGTTGCGCTGCGGCAGGGGCTCGTCAAAGCGTTCGCCGAAGCGCAGAAATCTCCCTATTTTGTTTTGGATGCATTCCACGACGCGCTTGCGGGAAGATTGTACCCGGAGCTCCAGAAGCGCGGGATGGTGAAATAGCACGCCATGACGGCGGCCGAAGATAAAGAGTGTCAAAATTGCAAAAGGAGATTCTTAATCTCTCCCGACGATTTCGCGTTCTATGAAAAGATAAAGGTGCCGCCGCCGACGTGGTGCCCCGAGTGTCGCTCTGCACGGCGCTTCGCGTGGAGGAACGTATGGCACCTGTATAAAAGGCAGGAAACGAGAACCGGGCAGGAAATACTCTCATTCGTTCCCCCTGAATCGCCGCTAAAAATTTACGACAAAGATTTTTGGCATTCCGACGGTTGGGATCCGTTGGCCTATGGAAAAGAAATGGACTGGTCGCGGCCATTTCTTGCGCAGGTTCACGAGCTCTTCCTCGAAACGCCGTTTCCCCATGCAAACGTACAGAGTATAACCAATTGCGAATATTGCGCGAATGCCTCATTCTCCAAAAATTGCTACTTTTCCCATGGGTTGGCGCACACGGAGGATTGTGCATATGTAATTTGGGACGAATCCTCCAAACGTTGCATGGATAGCCACATGACGGATCATTGCGAATTTTGTTATGGAAATGTGAACACGGCGCGCTGTTATCAAACATTCTTTTCGGTGAATTGTGAGGATTGCCACGATGTACTTTTTTCAAAAGATTGCGTCGGCTGCTCGAATTGCGTGGGATGTATCGGACTGCGCAACAAATCGTATTACGTTTTCAATACTCCTTGCCGCAAAGAGGAATACGCGGCGCGGATCCGGGAACTGGACCTCGGTTCTTACAACGCGCTCGAGAGATGTCGGCAGCAGGCGGATGAGATGTGGTTAAAATTCCCCGTGAAATTCATGCAGGGACTTCAAAACCTAAACGTATCCGGCGATTATGTGTATCACTCTAAGAATGCCCACTATTGTTATCGGGTCACCGGCGCGGAAGATGTGAAGTACTGCGTAAATCTACTCGCGGGCCCTGCGAAAGACTGCTACGACTACGCCAACTGGGGTGACGCATCAGAACTCATTTACGACTCGATAACATGTGGGAACAAAACCTATAACGTAAGATTCTCTGCCTACTGCTGGGGCGGCTGCAAGAATGTGGAATATTCGATAAACTGCCCGGGTTCCACGGATATATTCGGCTGCGCGAATCTACACCATAAACAATATTGCATATTGAATAAACAATATTCCAAAGCGGAGTATACAACCCTCCTTCCCAAGATCGTCAAACACATGAACGATGTCCCTTATATAGATGCCGCAGGTTGCATCTATCGTTACGGCGAATTTTTCCCGATGGAGTTCTCTCCCTTTCCCTACAACATCTCCGAGGCGCAGGAATTATATCCGCGGAGCCGCGAGTGGGCGGAGGCCAGAAAACTGCCCTGGCGCGAGGAGGAAAAACGCGATTATGTGCCCACGAAGGCGGCAGGAGATTTGGCGGATCGAATTTCGGACGTGGATGATAGCGTCCTGAAAGAAGTGATAGGTTGCGCGCACAAAGGGAAATGCGAGGAAGAATGCACCGGAGCTTTCCGGATTATCCCACAGGAATTTGCGTTTCTGCAACGTTTTCATCTCCCGCTTCCGCGGCTTTGCCCCAACTGCCGTCATTATGGGCGATTGCAACAAAGAAATATCCCTCGCTTTTTTGAAAGACAGTGTCAGTGCGCAGGATTGCATTCAAATGATTCGGTCTACAAAAATACTGCGCGCCATTTCCATTCAGAAAAAGCGTGTCCAAATCGCTTTCAAACCTCCTACGCCCCCGACCGTCCCGAGATCGTCTATTGCGAGCAGTGCTACCAAGCGGAGGTGGTATAGGGCGACGCATTAAAAAGTTGGATTTGCTAGAATTAAGGCGATGCTTGGGTTTTATATATTCATCTCTATCGTCCTTTGCGCCATCGCGGGCACAGCGATCTATTTTATTTTTCGCTCGCTCGTGCGGCGAAGGATAGCACTGTCCTTGAGCACCTCAGTTTTTCTCATCAAAATTCCGAAGCCGGCCGGGGGATCGGAGGCTACTCCCGGAGGTTCGGAGAACAAGGACTTCAAGGCGGAACTCGCGCACTTTGAGCAGCTCTTGGGAAGCCTGGCGGCGATCAAGAAACCGTTCACGTTTGAGGTCGCGGTGCCGCATGTGGGCGAAGAGATCCACTTTTACCTCACTGTGCCGAAACTGTCTTCGGAAGTCGCTGCGAAACAGGTCTTGGGATTGTGGAGCGGCGCATCGGTCACGCAGGTGACGGACGATTTCAATATTTTCAATCCGCACGGCGAAGCCGTCGCGGCATTCGTAAAGCAGAAGGAGCACTATGGGCTTCCCATGCGGACCTATAACGAGCTTGGCATTGATTCGTTTGAACCCATCGTGGGCGCGCTTGCGAAGATCAACGAGATCGGCGAGGGGGCGGCGGTGCAGGTCATCATACAGCCTGCGCCTGCGGGAACAAAGAAAGAGGTGCAACGCGCCATAGAGCGCTTGAAAAGGGGAGAGCCGTTCAAAAAAGTATTCCGGAGCGACTTCGTGCGCTCGTTCTCCGAGCCGGGGGAGATTTTGAACCCAAAGACCAAAGAGAAAAAGATAGAGGAGAAACAGGAACGCGTGGTGGACGAAGAGGCGGCGAAGGCGCTCCACGCGAAGATCATGAAGCCGCTTTTCTTCGTGAATGTGCGGCTCGTCGCCTCGGCGGGGTCAACATTTCAAGCGAACGACATTTTGGACGGGCTTGCCGCCGGATTCAGCCAATTCGGGAGTCCCACACGGAACGATCTCCGCGTGATAAAACCGCGGAATCCCGCGAAGCTCATCCGCAAATTCATCTTCCGCGAGTTTGACGCGTCGCAGGCCATGACGCTTTCCAGTGAAGAGATCGCGAGCTTTTATCATTTGCCGATCTCGTCCACCGAAACGCCGCATGTGAAGTGGCTTAAATCAAAGGAGGCGCCACCTCCGGAAAACCTTGCCAAACAAGGAGCGCTCCTCGGCTACAGCGATTTCCGCGGAGAATCAAGGCCAATTTATATCACGGACGAGGACCGGCGCCGCCACATCTATGTGATCGGGCAGACCGGTACCGGAAAGACCACGGAAATTTCAAGCATGTTAATTGACGATATCCAAGCGGGCAAGGGCGTTGCGATCATTGACCCGCACGGGGAGTTCGCGGAGAAGGCGCTCGCCAAGGTGCCGAAGGAACGCGTTGAGGACGTGATCTATTTTGACCCGAGCGATCTCGCGCGGCCCATGGGTATCAACATGCTTGATTACAATTTCAGCCGCCCGGAGGAGAAAACGTTCATCGTGAACGAGCTGCTCGGCATCTTTGACAAGTTGTACGACCTGAAGACCACGGGCGGCCCGATGTTTGAACTTTATATGCGCAACGCGCTCCTGCTTCTCATGGAAGACATGCCAAACGAGGAGGCGACCCTGATTGAGGTGCCCCGCATTTTTACGGACACCGCGTACCGCGTGCGGAAGCTTGAACGCATCCAGAATCCCACCGTCATTGACTTCTGGGAAAAAGAAGCGATAAAGACGAGCGGCGAGCAGTCGCTCGCCAACATGGCGGTGTACGTGAGCTCAAAGTTCACCGCCTTCATCTCTAACGACTACATGCGGCCAATCATCGGCCAACCAAAGTCGGCGTTCAATTTCCGCGATGCAATGGATAACGGGAAGATTCTGCTCATCAATCTTTCAAAAGGGAGAATCGGCGACCTGAACGCCAATCTGCTCGGCATGATCTTTATCGGGAAGATTTTGATGGCCGCTCTCTCGCGCGTGGAGATCGCCGACGAGTCAAAGCGCCGCGACTTTTATCTCTATATTGATGAGTTCCAGAACTTCGCCACCGAGGCGGTTGCGACCATCCTTTCCGAAGCGCGCAAATATCATTTGAGTTTGACGATGGCGCACCAGTTCATCGCGCAGCTCAAGGAGAACATCCGCGATGCCGTTTTCGGCAACGTGGGAACCCAGCTCATATGCCGCGTGGGACCGCAGGACGCGGAATTCCTGGTGAAGCAATTTGAACCGGTGTTCAACAAGAATGACCTCATCAGCATTGATAATCTGAACGCGTTCGTGAGGCTTCTCGTAAACGGCCAGACCTCGCGCCCGTTCAATATGAAGATGAACACGTCGTCGTGGGCGCCGGGCAACACCGAGCTTGCCGCGAAGCTCAAGGAGTACTCGCGGGTGAAGTTCGGGCAGGACAGGCAGGTGGTAGAAGACGAGATCTACCGGCGCCTGCGGGAGTAGCAAGCATTTCTTGAACCCGCTCGCGGCTTCGGAAAATCTAACTCGCTCGCAGCGAAAATCTGCCACCCTCTCGCCTTCGGCGGGGGTCCCGGCAGATTTTCTATTCGCTCGTTGATTTTCCTCGCCGCTCCGCTAGGTTCTGCGAAATGCTGCTACTCCCGCAGGACGCCTAGAGCATTGGGGTGACTTCGTGCCGCAGTAATGAAAAATCTCTCGCGAGAGAGATTTTTTCACATGCCCGTCACCAGCTATATAAACGCCGATTAGGGACTTGCGCCCCGCGGGCATGCTTTCATAGTAAAGCTCGTAGTTGCGGTATCAAATATCTTTTAAGGATTTTTTAATTGCCTTTCTGCGATTATTGCCGGATGGAGCATTTTTCGAGCGGCGGCGAGTTCGCTGCGGCCAAGCGGAAAGCGTTGCAGCAATACGAGAAGATTGGTCGACCATGGTGTCCCGCGTTGAAGACGTATGTCATCTTTAGTCGGGATGGATTTGAACATCTCATCCGCAAGCACGGCGTTCAACGACCGAAGACGGAGCAGCGAAGAAGATTTAGGCTAATTCCATGCATAGAAAAGATTCTCGCCGATTCGGCGAGTGTCGTCTCCCATGAGGAGAAAATAGTCGGCCATAGGATAAAGATTAGAGGTGAAAGAATTGCAGTAAAGTCGCGAGCGCATTTTTGGATATTTACCAATAAACGCGGTGGCAAAGTGATCAAAGTTGTCATCAGACAATTTGAGGGGGGAGAGAAACATTTTTGGAGTACTTATACTAAAAAGCCCTCTGGTAGAGAGGCTTCTTAGCATGCCTGCTGTCAACCTTATTACGTCGACTGGGACTACCGCCCCGCAGGCATGTTTTTATGGTAACGTGCGACGGTGCGATGTCAACCGCCACTTAATGATTTTTTAATGTTAGAATAAATGCATATGGCGGTGAGGTTTTTGAGTAAAACGAAGGGGAAGGCGCTCGCGGGGACGGCGCTTCTGCGGCTGGATTTTAACACGGAGGATGATTGGCGGATGCAGGCGGTACTGCCCACAATCAAATTTTTACTGAAGCGTTCCTCAAAGATCGTGATCGCGAGCCACCGGGGGCGGCCGAAGGGGTTTGAGAAAAAATTAAGCTTGCGGCGGGACGCAGCGATCCTCTCACGGCTTTTAGGAAGAAAGGTTTTGTTTATTGATCATTTTCGGTTTGGGGAAATAAAGCGCGTGGTTGCCGCTGCGCCGCGCGGTTCGGTGTTTCTTCTGGAAAATTTGCGATTCGTGAAAGGGGAAGAGACGAATGATCCGCGATTTGCGCGGCAGCTTGCCTCGCTCGCAGATTTTTATGTGAACGACGCATTTGCGGTTGACCATCGGGCAAATGCATCCCTTGTCGCAATCACGCGATTCTTGCCGAGCTACGCGGGGCTGGAATTGGAGAACGAAATCGTGTCGCTCTCGCGTGTGATGCAGAAGCCGAAGCACCCAATGATCCTTATCCTTGGCGGCGCGAAAGCGGCGGACAAGCTGGGCGTCATCAAATATTTCAGAGCAAAGACAGATTGGTTCCTCTTGGGCGGCGGTCCGGCGAACACCATTCTTTTCCTCAAGGGAATTGACGTTCAAGAATCCGTTCGCGATCGCGATCCGAAAGACCTGAAGGAGCTCAAGGCGGTCGCGAATTACAAAAACATCGTTTTGCCGGACGATTTTGTCTGGCACGACGGCATGGTGTTGGATGTCGGCCCCAAAGCGGTCCAAATTTTCAGCAAAAAGATCGGCGAGGCACGCACGATTCTTTGGAGCGGGCCGCTCGGTCTTATAGAACAGAAAAGATATGCGCGCGGGAGCATCGCCGTTGCGCGCGCCGTCGTGCGGAACCGGCGTGCGTTCTCCGTGGCAGGCGGCGGCGAGACCGTGATGTTCCTCAAAAAATACGGCCTTGATAAGAAATTCGGTTTCATTTCCACCGGGGGCGGCGCGATGATGGATTTCCTTGCGGGAAAAAAATTGCCGGGCATAGAGGCGTTGCGGTAGAATATTCTGCTCACTACGCGGCTCGCAGCGTGCCGCGAAGGAGTGAGCAAAAAGACGGATGAAATACGATATCTATTTTCACAATGATTTTGACGGCAGGGCCAGTGCGGCAGTGATGCTCGCTTTTTTGCGGAGCCGCGGCGGCGACATTGCACGCTATGTTGCCATGACATACGGGAGCGAGAAGGAATGGCTCCGGCAGGACCTCGCGAAGAAACGGAATCCGGCGATCGTCGTTGATTTCATTTATCATCCGCGCGCGGCGTGGTGGTTTGACCATCACCCAACCACGTTCAGGAATAGAAAGTGGGAAAAAGCATTCAAGCCGGACAAATTCCATTGCTATGACGCTTCGTACAAGTCGGCGTGCCATCTTATCTGCGACTCGCTCAAGAAAAATTTTGGATGGAAGCCACCGGCGCACTTAAAGGAGCTTGCGCGATGGCTTGACGTGATTGACGGCGCGGGATATCGGTCTCCAAGGGAAACGATTGAGATGAAATCGGCGGCGTTGCAAATCAATGCGCTCACGGAAACGACACGATGCACGGAAACAGGGGATCGGTTCTTTGTGCGGCTCCTCGCGGACCGGCCGCTTTCACAGATTGTGAAGGTTCCGAGGGTCGCCCGCGCGATACGCGCACTGCGGAAAAAGGTCCGGGAAAGCATGCGATTCTACAAGAAGAATATCCGTTCCTTTAAAAAGACGACATTCATTGATGTGACGGAGGATCCCTTACGCGGACTTTTGCGCTTTGCGCCGTACTATTTTTATCCGAAAACCTTGTACGGTTTCCGTCTGAAGAAGAAAAAAGAAGGAGTATGGTATCTTGGCGTGGGGGTCGCTCCGTGGAGGCGCGCGGCAAATCGGCTTGATCTGGGACTCCTCCTGCGGCGGCGCTACCGAGGGGGCGGACACAAAGATGTGGCGGCGACGGAATTCAAAACGAAGGGAGATGCCATGCGGGCGTTTGAGAAACTTAATGCATTGCTGAACCGATAGCATGGCGGCGAAGAGAAAGTATTATGCATATTTTGTGCCCGGCGAAAGTCGCAAGGGAATAACCGACCGTTGGAGCGAGTGCGAGGCGATTGTTTCGGGGAAGGTCGGCGCGCGGTATAAGGCGTTTGAGGTTGAGGAAGATGCGGCGCAGTGGCTCGCGCGCGGCGCCATGTATGATGCTAAAATGCCGCCGAAGCTCGCGCGCGGCATCTATTTTGACGCCGGGACGGGCAGGGGCGAAGGAGTGGAGGTGAGCGTGACCGACGAGAAAGGAAAAAATCTTCTCCACAAGGCGCTTTCAAAAAAGGAACTTAATGACTTCGGGAAACATCTGGTCGGGGATCCCTCGGCCACGAACAATTATGGTGAACTGTTGGCTTTGAAATACGCGCTCAAAATTGCGCGGAAAGAGAAAGTGAAAAAAATATTCGGCGACAGCCGACTGGTCATTGACTACTGGTCACGCTGGCATATCAAACGCAAAGAGCTTCCGGAGGAAACCGTGGCGCTCGCGCACGAGGTGGCGAAACTGCGCGAGAAATTTGAAAAAAAAGGAGGGGTCGTGGCGCGTATTTCCGGCGCGCACAATCCTGCAGATCTTGGGTTTCATTCATGAACGGATTATAAACGGACGAGCGGCGCTCTTAGATGAAGAGCGCCGTGGTTAAATCTTGCGGTTGGGCCGAAAACTGATAACGAGGTGGCAGTCCAAGGCGGCGGCAAGACGAACAAGTTGTTTGAATCTCATATTGACTGATCCAGCCTCAATCCTTTCCAGCTGGTCTTCGCTTAGGTGAGCCTGCCTCGCTAGTTTGCGTCGCGAAAGTTTCTTAGTCCTTCGCGCTGCCTCTATTTCTTCACCCAACACTACAAGTAAACTTCTCACAAATTCTTGCATGCTTTTACCCTCCGGTTTGATATGCGTGCCGACAAGATCCTACTGCTTATAATAAGCCAACACCTCCCCATTATCAAAAATGATTGCGCCCCGCCATGAGATATAGTATAATGCCCTAGCTGGCAATCCAGACGGTCGCTCGGCTGCGTCGCGCAAGCGGCGCCGGCCGGGAGGAAAGTCCGGACACCCACGTTTCGCCGCAAGGCGAAAGTTAAAACGGTAGCGGCTAACCGCCGCACGGCGAAAGCCGAGAGGTGCGATCAGTGACGCCCCGTTCCGAAAGGTTCGGGGGAGCCCGATCCCAAGCTAGACGGCTCAACTCCGCGATAGGGACAAGAAAGCGGAGGTGAAACGGCAAAACCCTTACCGGGTGCAAGGCCGCGCTCCGGCGAAAGTCGGAGAGTGCCGCACGAGCCCGCGAGCAATCAAGGGCCCAGAGAAATGACCGTCCCTTCCGCGCAAGCGGAAGCGACAGAATCCGGCTTAACGGATTACCAGCCAAAATCCCCCAGAAATGGGGGATTTTGATTAAAAGCCACGGAGCCTGGAATCGAACCGGGTATTCTGTGTCACCTCACATTACAGAATAGATGTTATATCAGTACAGACAAGGCTTGCATTCTCGGTGGGGGGTTTTAAACTGAACCTGACTATGACCACTGAAGAATTAGAATCAAAACTCCAAGGAGGGACGGAGACGCAGACTTTGGATATTAAAGCCGCCTGTGATTGGAACGCAGATACGATGGCAAAAGATATTCTCGCCATGACGAATGTTCGAGACGGCGGATATATTATTATCGGCGTTGAGGACGGTACATTCGCTCGCCAAGGAATCAACGCTATGCAAAGAGCGACTTACGCTATAGAAACCATGAGGGATCAACTCAGAGCCTTTGCCGATCCGCACGTTACTTTTACGGTAGAGTTTCCCCGTGATAGCACTGGTCTTGAATACGCTGTTCTTCGAGTAATGCCATTCGAGGAAATACCCGTGATTTGTGCGACGGATCGAGCGGGCTTAAGACGCGGGGTAGTATATTATCGCAATAGCAATGCTCGCGTAGAGAGTGCGGCGGTTTCAAATTCTTACGATATGCACGATATTATTTTGACGGCGACGGTAAAAATGATGAGACGTTTACGCGCGAGCGGATTTACGGTTGACGATCAACCCGATGAGGCAGCAGAGACTAGGCGACGACTGGAGGAAGAGCGCGAAAATCTATGAACACCGACGTATTGAAAATTATTAAATCGAAGGGATATTGGCGCATCAATTTTGAGCCTGTTGTTTATGGCGAAAAAATTAAAAAGCTCGGCGAATGTAAGGATATAGTTGAAAAAAATATTGTTGAATTACGTGGATGGGATTATCCGCATTATCCTCGCAGGACCGGGAAGGATGCCGGTTTAGATCCGGGAAGTAATTTCTATCAAGGATGGATTGACTGGTATGACCATAAAGAGCTTTGGCGCATGTATCAAAGCGCACAATTCTTGCACTATTTTGCCCTTCGCGATGACTGGATGGAGCTCGCTCACTGGGGTATTGTTCCTGACGCGGCGAAAGAGTCAAAAAATACTCTTAATATCATCGGTGAGGTTGTCTATGAAATGACTGAGGTTTTTGAGTTCCTTTCCCGTCTTACCCGCACCGGTATTTATGATGAAGGAGTCCGCGTCAGCATCTCGCTCAACAAGACAAAGGATCGAGAACTGGTAGTGATGGATGCTATGCGAGCGCCTCTAATGGGAGCGTACAAAGCGGCCGTAGATAAGATTGAATTTGTAAGAGAATATAAAAAAGAGGAATTACTCGATCAGTCAAAAGAATTTGCTTTTGGAGTTATACTTTATATCTTCGAACGATTTGGCTGGGACAATCCTCCGCTTGGGACAATTAAACACGATCAGGAAAATCTTTTAAGCGGAAAAGCCTAGATATGTTGCCATAAGCGAACATCGAAATGCCCAAAAAAATCAAAGCGACAAAAACAATAAATCCACTGCATTTCGAAGATCTTGAACCTCACCGCTTCGAAGATCTCGTTCGGCGCTTACTTTATAGTTTTAAGGACTGGAAAGAAATTGAGCCAACGGGGAGAGCGGGATCTGACGAAGGCTTTGATGTGAGGGCATGGGAAAATGGCGAAGCTATAACCAATTTAGGCGAAGAGGGAGAAGAGGGATCGCGCGTTCTTGAAGGTCGCCTTTGGCAAATTCAAGGGAAGCGAGAAAAAAGTATCACTCCGGCCAAAATGCGCACCCTGATTAAAGATGGAGTAGATGGGGCCAATCCTCCTTATGGCTACATTCTGGCCGCTGCCACAAATATTTCCAAAAGCACTTATGATGCTTTTCGTGAGGAGCTAAAGAAAAAAGGCGTGATCGAATTCCATTTTTGGGGCAAAGATTATTTAGAAGATCAACTTTCTTTGCCTCAAAACGATGAAATCCTATTCACCTTTTTTGGATTGTCTCTTTCTCCGCGTCGGCGTTCTCGTACTACCGAATTAAAATTCAATATCAATAACAAAAATAAAATCCAAAAGTTAATTTTTGGGACTGATAGGAGTTTAGATGCTTCAGTGCCGCGAGGGAAGGCTTTCTTGCTGCGTGATATTAAAGCTGAACATTATCCCTACAAAGGACAGTATCCTGATTTCGAGAAAAATAGGAGGTGGGAAGAGCATGATGTCATAGAGGTAGCAGCCAACGGAGTCGTTTTTAAAATCAGGGAGTGGTATGCCTATTTGGATAAAGTCGGAAAAAAATGGGACTATTCAACAGCCGTCGATCTTACTTTACGAAAAGAGAATATCGACAAAACGAATCAGGCGCGTCTCGAAGACGAGGGTAAAAAAGTGGAACGTTTTTGGAGGCATCTGCCTCGTCGATTTCAAGCTAAACTGATCCTATATGGCTTCGTTCGTTTTGAAGATATGTTGATTATTGATGATAAAGGCGACGTTGAGCATGCAGATCCCCACATTTACATTGATTTTTCTCCCAAAGGCCCTTTTCAATATCAGATTGGGAATCTCGTTCAAGAACACCATGCTCTCCACGAGAGTGAATTTCAAAAATTCGAGCGGATAAAGATTTTTCCATCAACCTTCCCTGGTCCAATTGCTAGAGGAACATCGCATGATATTTCTGCGTTAGGCTTCAATGAAGAGGCGTTGAAAAGTCTTAAATATTTCAGAGCAGCTGGAACCTTGTATTCATTCGATAATCAACTGAAGGCATTGGAAGAAGGAAACCTTATTCATTTCCCTGCACCGGATCAAGATAACTCCGAAAAATATGCGGAAGTAACTCACGTCCATGAAACCACTGTCGGAGCACTGTTGAAAGAAAAAGGGAGCGACAGCGAATATTATAGATCGCAATTAAAAAACAGTGCTGGTAGAGAAGTTAAAGATAAGGATAAAGTTGTGATATATGAAATCCAGGAAGTTCTGTTGCCGTACAGTAAGGACTATCTTATTTATCGCGATAATGATTTGAATTGGTAGGCAATGAAATTTTTCTAGAGAGTAAAAAAGGGTTGAATTCCGTATTACCATCCGCTCTACATTACAGAACCGACGTACTATCGTTCATCCTGAACAACGGAATCGACGTTATCGCTTGAAAAATTCATTTAAAACGAGCATAGTGTTGGCATGATGTATTTCTTAAGGAAGCTCGCGGTCTCTGTCATCGACCCAATCAGAAAGCGTTATCTGTTTGTCCTCGGCGTCATCGGTTGGGTTATCGTTCTTGGTATTCTCACGCCGATTTTACTCGGTCTTATATTCCTCATGCTGGGGAACCTTCTTGCTGGATGGCAGATTCCCAAGACCGTCCAGGTCGGGGATATCGTCTTATTCATCACCGCCGCTTTTGTCTTGGCCTATACCTACGAAACCAAAAAACTACGGGAGGAATCAATCTTTCAAAATCAGATGTCTTCGGCCATCGACATCCGTTTCCGGATGACGGGAAATTATTCGATACCATATCCCAACAGGACGACATTCGCGGAACTAGGAACGAGTGAGTCGCTACACAACGTCAGCAGATTTAATTTTTTAACCACGTTTTCAATGAAGCCGATTGGTCGCTGTGGATCGTTTGAAAGATTCCGCGCGGGTGATCCTCTGAGAGCAAATTATTTTATTGAAACCGATAAAGATCGAAAGAAATTTCTCAACACCTTGCGGATGCAGGAGGGTGAGATCCGGGCTGGTGTTTTGATGTCGGATGGAACGCGGTTCGTCTATACCTACCAAGCGACAACCGAGGGTTGGAAGCACGCCCTGCAAGGGCATCCCAATATGAGCGACACCTTCGCGCTTATAAAGAAGGAGCTGTGGCTATAAATCGTTGATTTTATCAACGTTTTCCGACGAAAAGCGATTTGAAAAAAATTGGACAACTATCAAGGGAAAATACCAGAGACCCGGAGATTAAATTGAAGGAAGGAGCGGCGGAGACCACCCACGAAGACCACTCGTTTCCAGTATTACTTATTTCCGCTGGGGGATTTGGATTCGAACTAGACTCATTACTACCCGCCCCACACGACAGAATTGGTCTTATAGATTGCTGCCCTGCGCTATAATAGATAGTAAGAATATCAATGATTAAAAAAATCAGAGGGAAATACACGGTGCTTTCGGAGAAAACGGGCCGTTCATTCGGAAGCTATGCCACAAAAGCCGAGGCAGCGCACCGCCTCCGCCAGATTGAATTTTTTAAACATATGAAGGGCGGCGCCGGACCCTCCAAGGGAAGAAGGCGAAAGCGCCCTTGATCAGATCATGTTGAAATTAGAACAGGACGAGTTTGAGAAACTTATACAGGAGGGGATATGCGCGATTCCGGAAAAGTTCCTGCGGAAACTGGCCAACGTGTCGATCGTGATCGGCGACGAGCCGACGCCGGCTCAGCGAAAGAAACTGAACCTCCCTCCGGGATCGACGCTCCTCGGTTTGTACGAGGGTGTGCCGCAGGTGTCGCGGGGAGCGAACTATTCTGCCGTGCCTCCCGACAAGATCACCATCTTTCAGAGGCCGATCGAGGCCGGGGCTGCCGATCGGGAAGATATGAAGAAGATCGTGAGAGATGTGGTATGGCATGAAATTGCCCACCATTTTGGCATGGACGAATCCCGCGTCCGCCGGGCGGAAGCCAACAGGCGGAAGCTTCGCGATGGCGCGAAATGATCCACCCTATTCTTGAATTCAGACGTTACGGATTACCAACAACATAAGAGCCCTGCTTAGGCGGGGCTTTTATGTTGGATATGTCCCGTTTTATTCCACTTTCTCTCCAAACGCTTCGTCTTCGGCGTCCATCTCCGCGTCGTGCTTGGTTTTATGGATCCTGCCGTCTATGTGATTTGCGGGAGCGTAGATGGTGAAGATTTTGAGCGATTCGCCGCCGGTGTTTATGAAATTATGCTTGGTCCCCGGCGTCACGACGACCACGTCTCCCGTCCGGTACGGCTGTTCCTTCCCGTCAAGCACCGCTTTTCCCTCGCCGTGTAGGAGAAAAAGGGTTTGTTCAACGTGTGCATGGGTCTCTTCCCCGATGTCTTCGCCGGGCTTTATGTCCATAACAACAAGTTGGCTCTTTTCTCCCGTGAAAAGCACCTTCCGAAAATACGTATTTTTCTCTGTTTCCTCAATATAATTGCCTGAATATGGCATGGTATTCGCTATAGTTTATCAACCGACCTTTCTCTGCCTCGCCTGTCTTTAATAGTTTAGCGCATCGGGCCTGATTTTTCATTTGCTACAATAGAGTCAATGATCACCGAAACGCTGGATCCGGAAGCGCTCGCAAAAAAGACACCGGAAGAACTGTACCGCGCACTTAATACCTCTGCGAAGGGGCTCACACAGGCAGAGGCGGCGCGGCGGCTTACGCAGTACGGTCCGAACGAATTTGCAGGGAGAAAAAAGCTCCAGCCGCTTTTAATTTTCCTTTCAAAGTTCAGGAGCCCGCTTCTCCTTCTGCTCATCGCCGCGGCGCTCGTCTCTGGCGCGCTCGGCTCACGGTTTGAGGCAGGCGTGATCCTTGTGATCGTTTTTGTGAGCGCACTCATTGATTTCATAAATACCTACAAGTCGGCGAAGGCGGCGGAGGAACTACAACAGCGAGTAAGCATCACCGCCGCGATTCTCCGCGGGGGCGAGCTCAAGGAGCGGAACATCCGCGACATCGTGCCCGGCGACGTGTTTGCGCTTGAGGCAGGCGACCTTGTGCCGGCGGATGGGATAGTCCTTGAAGCGAAGGACCTCTTTTTGAACGAGAGCGTGCTTACGGGGGAGTCGCTGCCGGTGGAAAAAGAGCTCGCGGTGCCCGAAGCGCGGATACTATTCCTGGGCACGAGCGTAGTTTCGGGCAAGGGTCTCGCAGTCGCCGCAGTCACGGGGACAAAAACGAAAATGGGCGGCATTGCCGACAAGCTCAAGCGCCCCGAAACGCCTACGGAATTTGAAAAGAACCTTAAGGACTTCAGCTTATTCATCTTCCGCATGACGCTCTTTCTCGTCCTTGCCGTAATTCTTTTGAACATTTTTGTTATCAAGCACGATCCGCTCCAGATATTTTTGTTTGCCGTCGCGATCGCAGTGGGACTCACGCCGGAGCTTCTGCCGCTTATCGTTACGAGTAATCTCGCGAAAGGCGCGCTCCGGATGGAGAAAGGCGGCGTGATCGTAAAGAAGCTCGCCGCACTCCACAACTTCGGGAGCGTTGACGTGCTTTGCACGGACAAGACCGGCACGCTCACCGAGGACCGCATCACGCTTGTGAAGTGCATTGACGCCGCGGGAAACGAAAGCGAGGAGGTGTTGTTCTTCGGATACTTGAGCAGCAGGAACCTTACCGGCGTCCGCGGCGTGCTGGACCATGCGATTGAAGCGTACCGGAAAGTTGATATCGCGGATTGGGAAAAAGTGGATGAGGTGCCGTTTGATGCCGAGCGGCGGTTAGAATCGGTAGTGGTTGCGAAGGGGAATGAGACGGTCCTCATCGCGAAAGGCGCGCCGGAAAACATTTTGAAAAATACGGAAGGGCTTGCCGAGGCGGACCGTGAAAAGATCATCCACGAGTACGAGGCGCTCTCAAGCGACGGCTTCCGCGTGCTCGGCTTGGGGATAAAGAGCGTTCCGCGGAAGGGGACTTCCTATTCCAAAGACGACGAACGGGGGCTCACGTTCAAGGGATTCCTTGCCTTCCTTGATCCGCCGAAGCACACCGTGAAAGATGTTCTCAAGAAGATGGCCGACCATAATGTGGCGATAAAGATCATCACGGGAGACAATTTTTTGGTGACGAAAAAAATTGCCGAGGAGATAGGGCTTCCCATTACGGGGGCGCTCACAGGCGACGAACTTGCGCAGATGGATGAGCAGCAACTGAAGGCAAGGGTGGAGTCGGCGAACGTATTCACGCGCGTGACGCCGGAACAGAAGGAAATGATCGTGAGTGCCCTCCGCGCGAACGGGCACGTCGTGGCATACCTGGGCGACGGCGTGAACGATGTGCTTTCCTTGCGGGCCGCGGATGTGGGCATTTCCGTCCAAAACGCGGTGGATATCGCGAAGGAGACGGCGGACATCATCCTTATGAGAAAGGGTCTCCGCGAAATTATTGAGGGCGTGGTGGAGGGCCGCCGGACTTTTGCGAACACTTTTAAATATTTAATGATGGCGCTTTCCTCCAACTTCGGCAATATGTTCAGCATGCCGATCGCGTCGGTGTTCCTGCCGTTCCTTCCCATGACCGCACCGCAGATATTATTGAACAACCTGCTTTACGATTCTTCCCAGCTCGCGATTCCTTTTGACAACGTGGAAAAAGAATTTCTTGTCCGACCGAAGAAGTTTGACATTGGTTTTATGAAAAAATTCATGATTATCTTCGGGCCGTTGAGTTCCTGTTTTGACTTTATCACGTTCGGCGTGCTTTTCTTTGTATTCCGCGCGGCGGCGGGTACCTTCCAGACGGGATGGTTCCTGGAATCCATTGCCACGCAGACGTTTGTCGTCGGCATCATACGGAACCGCGGCCGTTTTTGGAAGACGCCGCCGAGCTGGGAATTGGCCGCAAGCACCGTTGCTGCGGTCGTGGTTGCCTGGATCATCCCGTATTCGCTCCTCGGTCCCGCGTTCGGGTTCGTAAAGTTCGGCTGGTTGCCGCTGATACTTATCGCGTGCATCGTCGCGGCGTATCTCGCAGCCGTTGAGTTCGCGAAAAAATATTTCTACCGGAAGTACGGGAATTTGATAGAGAAATAGGCGGTGAACGACCGGCCTAGCTGATGTCCTTTTCGTGCTGCCGTTCTAATCGTTCGGAGATGTCCATTTTCCGGAGGAAGTAGAGGGCGAGGGTGATGAGCATGGTTGCGACTATGGCGAAATAGAATATGCCGAGGCCTGCGAGGATACCGATGGCGGCGGTCATCCAGACAAGCGCGGCGGTCGTAAGGCCCCGCGGATGGTCGCCCATTTTAATAATGAGCCCGGCGCCTAAGAACCCGATGCCCACGCCGATGTTTGCGATGATGCCGAAGCTGTTCGTCTGCGCCATGATATCGGGTATGCCGCCGGACATCCCGCCTGCGATGTAGGGGAGCAGGAGCCCGATCATCGCGAACATTGATGCGCCGCCCGCGACGATCATTTCGGTCCGCACGCCCGCTTCTTTGCCGACGAGTTCGCGTTCCACGCCGAGGATTGCACCGAGCACGAGCGCTACGACGAGCCGCACGAGCATTTGTTCAAAAGTCAACATTATACTAATATTAGCATATTGGCTGGGTGGAACGCATCTATGCGTTCGGCCATCAGTACTCAGAAGGGCTGCTGTCCGAACGCATAGAGGCATTCCGCACCCACATCGCTAAATATGAGAATCGTTGTTTCTGACATAGTTCAATATGAGGGAAAAGAGGTAGAGCTTTTCGGCTGGGTGCACGCGCGCCGGGACCACGGGAAGCTTGCGTTTATTGATCTCCGCGACCGGAGCGGCTTGGCGCAGGTGGTCTTAGGGCCCGGGATTAAAAATGCTTCTGATCTGCGCCTGGAATACGTGATTCGCGTGAAAGGCGAGGTCAAAAAGCGCCCGCCTGCGATGGTGAACGAGAAATTGCCGACGGGCCACTACGAAGTGAGCGCGAAGGAATTGGACATTTTGAGTCCTGCGGAGCCGTTGCCGTTTCCAATAGACGATGCGGGATACGAAGTCAACGAAGAAATTCGTTTGAAGTACCGCTATCTGGACCTGCGGCGCGAGCGGATGCAGCGCAACCTGAAACTACAACACGAGATGTTCCAGTTCATCCGCCGATATCTCACGGAAAAGGGTTTTTGGGAGATTGAAACGCCGATTCTTACCAAGTCCACGCCGGAGGGAGCACGGGATTTTTTGGTCCCGTCGCGCCTCCAGCATGGGAAGTTTTACGCTCTGCCGCAGTCGCCCCAGCAGTACAAGCAGTTTTTGATGGTGGCGGGCGTGGAAAAATATTTCCAGATAGCCCGCTGTTTCCGCGACGAGGATCCGAGAGCGGATCGCGCATACGGGGAATTCACCCAATTGGATTTGGAGATGTCGTTCGTTACGCAAGAGGATATCCTGCGCCTGGCTGAGGACTTGTTCACGCGGCTCGCGCAGGCGATATTCCCGGAGAAGAAGATCGCGCAGTCCCCGTGGCCGCGCCTTTCCCACAAGGAAGCCAGGGCGCACTACGGCACCGACAAGCCGGACCTCCGAAAGGACAAAACTAATCCCGACGAATTGGCATTCGCGTGGGTGACCGACTTCCCGCTTTTCACGGAACAGACCAAAGAGGATTTTTTCCACGGCTCCGGCAGCGCGAAATTCGCGCCGTCCCACCATATGTTCACCGCGCCGCACCCGGACGATATTTCGCTTTTGGATACCGATCCGACGAAAGTCCGCGGCTTGCAGCATGATATGGTACTGAACGGTTTTGAAGTAGGCGGCGGCAGCATTCGTATCCATCAGAGGGAAATTCAGGAGAAAGTGTTTGACCTGATTGGGTTCAGCCGCGGGCAAAAGGAACAGTTTGATTATTTCTTGAACGCGTTCACATACGGAGTGCCTCCGCACGGCGGCATCGCGCCGGGACTGGACCGATTCCTCTACGCCGCGCTTGGGGAAAGGAGCATCCGCGAGGTGATCGCCTTCCCCGCGAGTTCCGGCGGACAGACCGCCGTCGTGACCGCGCCGTCCGCGGTGGACAAGAAGCAATTGGACGAGCTAGGATTGGAAATTAAGAAAAAGAAATGAAAGATCTGGAATTCCCCGTTTTCAAAACCAAAGTTCAGGACGTCACCAAAAAATTCAACTTGAACGACTTGGACGATCGCCGAGAGTATTTTTCGCTGAAAGCGGGAAAGGAAATTGCGGCGATAAGGAAATATCTTGAAAGCGGGAAAGCGTTCGTGGCATATCTTTTGGGAAAAAAGAATTCCGGGAAAGGGACTTACTCCAAGCTTTTTATGGAAGCAGTGGGCAGCACCCATGTCGGCCACGTGGCGGTGGGGGATATCGTCCGCGACGTGCACGCGGGACTTTCGGATCCCAAAAAGAAAAAAGAACTTTCTATGTTCTTGGAGAAACATTATCGCGGTTTCCACTCATTGAAGGAAATAGACGGCTTGATTGAAGGACGGAGCCAGTCCACGCTCGTATCCACCGAGCTTATCATCGCTCTTTTGAAATACGAGGTGAGCAAGCGTCCACGGCAGGCGATCTTCATTGACGGGTTCCCGCGCGGGCTTGATCAAATCCATTATTCAATTTTTTTGAGGGAACTTTTGGGGTATCATGGCGAGCCGGACTTCTTTGTGTTTATTGACGTTCCGAACGCCGTCATTGACGAGCGTATCAAAACGCGCGTGGTGTGCCCCATCTGCAAGGTTCCCCGCAATACGAAATTGGCTCCCACGAAAGAGATCGGCTACGACGAAGAAAAAAAGGTGTTTTATCTGATGTGCGATACTCCGTCGTGCCACGGAGCGCGGATGTTGCCGAAGGAGGGCGATGAACTCGGGATTGAACCGATCCGCGCCCGCCTCACGGCCGACGAGAAAATATTCCGGCAGCTCTTCACGCTCACCGGGGTTCCCAAAGTGTTGTTAAGAAACTCGGTGCCGGTGGATAAGGCGGCCAATTTTGTGGACGACTATGAGGTCACGCCCGTGTACGGGTACGAGAGAGACGAAAAAACGAAGAAGATCAAGATCATTGAAACTCCTTGGATCGTTGATGCTGACGGTGTGCCCTCGTATAGTTTGTTGCCCGCGCCGGTGGCGTTGTCGCTCATTAAACAGACCGCGAAGATCCTTGTGTGAGCGTGGAACATTTTACGTCCCGAGATATGCTGGACACGACCCTTTGCCTGCCGCTTACGGAGGTTTCCATACTTCTCGGCATGAAAAAGCGCGGGTTCGGCGCTGGCCGTTGGAATGGCATTGGCGGAAAACCGAAGGAAGGGGAGTCCATTGAAGCTGCTGCGGTACGGGAATTGGAAGAAGAAATTGGCCTAAAGATTTCTATGGGCGACCTCAAAAAGTACGCCGTTCTGGATTTCTTTTTTGAACATAAACCTGACTGGAACCAGCGCGTACACATCTTTTTTGTGAAGCGATGGGTGGGCGAACCGACCGAGTCTGAGGAAATGCGGCCGCAGTGGTTCAAGTTCAGCGAGATCCCGTTTGATGCCATGTGGCCGGACGACCGGCTTTGGCTGCCCGAGGTATTGCAAGGGAAATTGATTGCGGGAAAATTCTATTTTAGCGACGACGGGAAAACGATTGCGAGGTACGAGATTAGGGAAGATAATTTAAGATTTTTTTAATCTTGTTGAGCTACCATGGGGTAGCTCATGGAGAAATATAAACGTATTTTCGCGGAGCAGATTTTGGGTACCCCGCCGAAAGCTCCCATAGCTTTATACGACGTACTGATCAGTCGTATTCCAATGGAGGTATACAGTTTTCTCCGCTTGCACAGTAAATTCTCCTCGCCAAATGTATACACTTCAACCTGGAGCTTGAAACACGCGTATGATCAGCGACCGGAGTTCACAATAAATTATCTCAGTGACCTTTCTGCAGTTTTTCAAAAACCCGATTATATTTCATTGCCGAGATTCGGCGACCGGGGCGATTTTATATTTTTCAGAAAGTTCCGCGAAAGGAAATTTTTGGCGTGCCCGCTTGAGATTTGCGTAAAGGACTATGGAGAAGTTCCCTTCTGCGTCACATTTTTTCCTACCAGACCCTCATATATCAAAAAGTCCACTATCATATGGAGCAGGGAGGGCGGCGCGATTCCTCCATCGTAATGGGATTCCATTGAGAAATCCCACCCCGCAGCAAAGCCGTCTTTCTGGCTTTCTGCCCCATGAGATAATGGATTTTATTCAGTATAGCTTTGCAACACGCCTTGTCAAATTATTTTTAATGAATTTTTAATTCGTGGTATTTTTTGTGAACGCCTTCACGATCGGGTCCATGTCGCCGTCCATGATCTTTTCAATATTGTGCCATTTTTTCCCAATGCGATGGTCGGTGATGCGGTCATCGGGAAAATTGTAGGTGCGGATCTTTTCCGAGCGGTCGGCGCTGCCGACCTGTTCGCGGCGGAGGTCAGTCACGGATCCCACTGCCTTGCGCTGTTCCATTTCGTACAGTTTCGCGCGGAGGACATCCATCGCTTTTTCGCGGTTCGCGTGCTGGGAGCGTTCCTCGCGCGAGGAAACGACAATGCCGGTCGGTTTATGGAGGATCCGTACGGCCGTTTCTACCTTGTTCACGTTCTGCCCTCCCGGACCGCCGGCGCGAGAGAATGTCGCCTCAATGTCGCCAGGTGCGATGCTTACCTCGCGCGCTTCCACGATTGGTAACACGGCCACCGAGGCAGTGGAGGTGTGCACGCGCCCCGATTTTTCCGTTGCCGGGATTCGCTGCACGCGGTGCACGCCGGATTCGTTCCGAAGCGCCTCGTAGCATCCCGCGCCTTGCACTTCGGCCACGAGCGATTTGAATCCTTGGAGCGAGGTCGCACTGGAATCAAGTACGGAAAACACCCACCTGCGCCTCATCGCGTAGCGCTGGTACATGCGCGCGAGATCGCCCGCGAAAATGGCGGCTTCGTCACCGCCCGCGCCAGCCCGTATTTCAAGAATTATTTTATCCGTTGTCATCGCTTCGTATGATATAATAATAGTACATCAATGGCAGGGCAACCATTCATACTGATTGTTGACGACGAGCCGGATTTCCGCGAGATTTTCCAAACCAAACTTTTGGCGATGGGCTATCGCGTGGATACCGCGGAGGACGGACAAGCGGCGCTCCTTAAGATGGCGAAAGCAAAGCCCGACCTTGTCCTTATGGATGTCAAGATGCCGGTGATGGACGGCGCGACGGCGGTGCTCAAAATGAAGGAAGACCCGGCATTGAAAGACATCAAGGTGGCATTTCTTACGAGCCTGGGCGACCCGCGCTTGGACATGCAGGACATCAACAGGAAATTCTCCGAAGAATTCGGCGCGCAGGGGTACCTCAAAAAGACCGACGACCTTGACGTGCTTGCGGAAAAGATAACGGCACTGCTTTCATGAGGGAAAAACCGCTTGTCCTCATTGTTGACGACGAGCACGAACTTCTGGAAATTATGTCCGTGAAGCTTGGGGCATCCGGCTTTGATCCCGTGGTGGCCTACAATGCCAAAGAGGGAGTTGATGCCGCGGCGAAATTGCACCCCGACCTTGTTCTTATGGACGTCCGCATGCCCGGCGGGGAGACCGGTACCGATGCGGCGCTTGCGATCAAACAGAATCCGGAGACAAAAGACATAAAAATCGCGTTTCTGAGCAACCTGAAAGATCCATGGCCCGCGACCCAGGGCGACCGCGATAGGCTCGCGAAGGGATTGGGCATGGAGGATTACATTGATAAGACCGCGGACCTGAATGTGATTGTGGCAAGGGTGCGGGAAATGCTCGCAAAAAAGTGACCCTCGTTGCAGAGCGAGAGTTAAAACGGCTTGGTATCATATAAGCATGAGCGCCGATGCTGACGAGCTTCGCAAGAAGCTTGAGGAGGACAACAGAAAGCTCAATGACCTGAACCATTTCAAGACGCATCTTTTGGCGCTCACGTCGCATCAGATGAAGGCGCCATTGGGCATTATCCGCGGCTACGCGGCGCTCTTGCGTGACGGCTATTACGGCGAAATAGACAACCGCGCGAGAGAAGTCATGGCAAAAATTGAGTTTGCAGCCGAAGACCTCGTGAACCTTGTGGACAATGTGATAGATCTTCGCAAGATTGAAGAGGGGAGGATTGAATATCAAATGGCGAACATTGATTTCGTGAAACTCGCGCGACAGGCGGCGGAGGAACTGGGCCATCTTGCGTCAAGCAAAGGCCTGAATTTGGAATTCCAGGCGCCGCAAAAAGAGATCATGATCTATGGCGATGAGCAAAAGCTGCAGCACGTGATAAAAAATTTGGTTGACAACGCCGTGAAGTACACCGAAAAAGGTTTTGTAAAGGTGAACGTGGAAGAGAAGGACGGAAATGTCGTGCTTTCGGTCGCGGATTCCGGGATCGGCATCTCGGAGGGAGTCCAGCCGTTTTTGTTTGAGGAGTTCGTCCGCGACGAGCGCGTGAAGGGCGAGATCCGCGGCAGCGGCCTTGGCCTCCACGTCGCGAAGATGTTCGTGGAAGCCCATAACGGGAAAATTTCGGTATCGTCCGAAGGCGAGGGCAAGGGATCCGCTTTCTCGTTCAGTATTCCAACGATATGACGGATGGAGATCGCCTTTTGTTGCCGGCGCCCGTTAACGCGTTTTTTTAGCCCGCACCTTCTTCGGTTTCGGCTTGCGAACGGCTTTCGCGCGGCGCGTCTTGAACTTCTCCACGCGGCCAGCGGTGTCTATCAGCTTCTCTTCGCCCGTGTAGAACGGGTGGCAATGGGAACAGATCTCAACTTTGATCTCGGCCTTCGTTGCGCCCACGGTGAACGTGTTGCCGCATGCGCAGACGACATGGGCTTGGGGGAAATACGTCGGGTGAATGTCCTTTTTCATACCTGCGCATGGTAGCACGAGCGCGGCGCTTCCGTCAATCGCACCCTTTTCATATTCGGAAAAATTTGCTAGATTTTCATTGTCGCCGGAGTAGCTCAATGGCAGAGCAATGCTTTCGTAAAGCAGAGGTTGGAGGTTCGACTCCTCTCTCCGGCTCAAAGGGTTATGGTATATTGAATGTATGGCAAAAAGCAGCGGCGCGCCGTCGGAGAGCGCGCGTTCCTGCCGCTGCTGCGCCGCGAATCCGACGAAACGAAGATGGATACAAACACAAGAAAAGAATTAGATGAGCTTGCGACCGATGCCCGCCGGTTAGGCGGGCGGCTTTGACTTGGCCGCAAGTGAAAAGAGAATAAAGGAACTCACGGCCGAGATGGCCGACGGGGCGTTTTGGAAAAACCGCGCAGCGGCAGATGAAGCAATCAAAGAGCTGGGAGTTCTGAATGATCTCGTGGTACAGTACCGCGAAATTGAAAGTGGCATCGCGGCACTCATGGCCGCGGCAGGCGGCGAGAGTTTTGACGAAGCGAAATTTTACGAACTGAAAAAGAAATTCAAGGAGTTTGAACTGAAGCAGCTGTTTGTCGGGCGCTATGACATACAGGCGGCAGTGCTCGCGGTTTATCCCGGCGCGGGCGGCGAGGATGCAGAGGACTGGGCGCGGATGCTGGGCGTTATGTATGAAAGTTACGCGAAGCGGCGCGGATGGAAGCTGCGGGTGATTGACGACAACATCCGCTCGCGGACAGTGGAAATAAAAGGGGATTACGCCTACGGATATTTGAAGAAAGAATCCGGCGTCCACCGCCTTGTGCGTATTTCGCCGTTTTCGCCTAAAAAGCTGCGACACACGTCGTTCGCGCTCGTGGAAGTGATTCCGGATTTGCCGCCGCTTGAAGAATCAAAACTGCAGATCCCGGAAAAAGACCTTAAATTTGAATTCTATCGCTCGGGCGGTCCGGGCGGACAGAATGTGAACAAGGTGGAAACGGCAGTGCGCGTGGTGCATCTCCCGACCGGGCTCGCCGTAAGTTCGCAAGCGCAGCGCTCGCAGGCGCAGAACCGCGCGTATGCGCTCAAGCTCCTCAAGGCGAAGCTTTTTAATCTGATGGAGAAGGAAAAGGTGAGCGAGATCGGCGCGTTGCGCGTGAAGGTAAAGCCCGAGTGGGGAAACCAGATCCGTTCGTATGTTCTGAACCCTTACCAAATGGTGAAGGACCACCGCACGGAGGCGGAAACGGCGAAAGTGGACGCAGTGCTCGCGGGCGACCTAGACCTGTTCATTGAAGCGGAGCTTGAAATGTTATAGAATACAAATTAACAGCGAATTTCATGATCGTTTTCCAGACAGTTTCCAAGCATTACAATCACGAAGCCACGGCGCTGGAGGAAGTATCGTTCCAGATTGATCCCGGGGAATTCGTGTCTCTCGCGGGCAGATCGGGCGCGGGAAAGTCCACCGTCGTCAAGCTTCTGATCGGCGAGGAAAAACCCACGAAGGGGCGGGTATTTTTTGGGCAGTACGAAGTGAACAAATTGGTGGATAAGGAATTGCCTGCCTTCCGGCGGCACATTGGCGTCGTATTCCAGGACTTTCGGCTCCTCCCGACTAAAAACGCGTATGAAAACGTGGCATTCGCGCTTGAGGTGGCAGGGCGGCCGCAGCGGGAGATCGCGGAGCTCGTTCCTCAAGTGCTGGACATGGTAGGATTGGGGGACAAGATGAGAAATTTTCCGAGCGAACTTTCGGGCGGCGAACGGCAGCGCGTGGCGATCGCGCGGGCGATGATCCACCGGCCGGAAGTCGTGATCGCCGACGAGCCGACGGGCAACCTTGATCCGTTTCATACGTTTGAGATCGTGAAGCTTTTGGAGAAGATCAACCAGCTCGGTACGACGGTCGTGCTTGCGACCCACGACAAAGAAGTGATCAACAGTCTGGAGAAAAGAGTGATCACGCTGGACCGCGGACGGCTCATTCGCGACGAGCAAAAAGGAAAATATATTCTGGTGTAACCATGATCACGGTCATTTCGCGCATCTTCCAATTCGGGCTGAAGAACTTCCGGCGGAACGGGTGGCTTTCCATGGCGACGATGGCCATCATGACCGTTGCGCTTTTCGTATTCGGTTCGCTCATCATTTTCGGCGTGATCACCGACCGCGCCGCTGCCTCCATCCAAGACAAGATTGACATCAGCGTGTACTTCAATACGAACACCTCCGAGGACCAGATTTTGAACATCCAGCAGTCGCTTGAGGGATTATCGGAGGTGCAGAGCGTGAGTTATATTTCGCGCGATCAGGCGCTCGCGATCTTCAAGCAAAACCACGCGAGCGATGCGACCGTGAGCCAGGCGATCAACGAACTTGATACGAATCCGCTGGAAGCGTCGCTCAATATCAAAGCGAAGGATCCGAGCCAGTACGCGGCGATCGCGCAATACTTGAGCTCGCCCGACATCACGCAGTACCTTGATGGCCAGCCGAGCTATTACAATAACCAGACCGTGATTGAAAGGCTCGCAAAGATCGTTAAAACGGTGGAGACCGGCGGATTTGTCGTCGCGCTGCTTCTCGCGCTCATCGCCGGGCTCGTGGCTTTCAATACGATCCGCCTCGCCATCTATTCCAACCGCGAGGAGATCGGCGTCATGCGCGTGGTGGGCGCTTCCAATGCCCTCGTACGCGGGCCGTACGTGGTGGAGGGCGTGCTCTGCGGCGCGATTTCAACGGTCGTCAGCCTGATCCTGATCGCGCCCATGCTTTATTTCGTTTCGCCGTATCTTGATGTGTTCATCCCCGGCTTGAGCATTTTTCGATATTTCTATGTCCATCTCCTGCAATTTTTCCTTTACGAACTTCTCTTCGGTGTTGTGATCGGCGGACTTTCCAGTTTTATTGCGGTCAGGCGGTACCTACGAAACTAGGCTCGCGCCACAGTGCTTTTGAGAGCCAGAATAAATTTCTTCCGGCGAGAAATTTTTCTTGCCGCTCGCCCCGTTCGCCGAAATGCACGCAACGGCATTTCGGACCAAGCCGAACGGGGCTGCGCGATCCTCTCAAAAGCACTGCGGCGCTTCGTTGTTCTCGGGGACATTAAATTTTTATTAAACGATGTTTGACTTTTTGCTCGGGAGCGCTATCCTTTTTAGGAAGACGGTATTAGTCTGTATGACTACGGATTAATTCTTCGCTTTCCGTGCAACGACCACTTTTGTGGCCGTTTGCATTTTAAATAATTTTAATCGTGTTTTTGCTATGGTAAGCGCGCCGTGGAGACGGGGCCGTAGTTTATTACAGTTAGAATATCGTCTTTGGAAAGCGAAGAATCGGGCGCAAATCCCGGCGGCTCCACGGTACGGCCGTTTTCAACATGGTCTATAAAAATCTCATGCGAGGGTATTGAATGTGGCTCTATTGCGTTTCGATTCCAACTGCCAGAGCAGACAGTTTTGGTGAAAGTGACCTACCCAGGGTTAATAAGACCCTAAGAAAAATGCCGCTCGCAGAGTGTGCTACGTTTTCGTTTTTTGTCCGGAACTGCTACCAGCGGCAGAAATCGGAACTGACGGGTGTGGCCGAATTTCTTGACAAGAACTTAATTCGTACTAATGTAACGGAGGTTGTTCACAACCGTAATAAGACTGACACAAAAAGGATGGTACAGCATGAAACACGCGCCTACGTTGAAGTTACTGGTCGGTAGCTGGCATCTCCTGAGGCAGATTATGGCCTTCGGGAACCCGACTGCCGGTGGTTATACAACTATGGCCGAAGCGCTCTGGGCGGTTGCTCAACTGAACAAGCGCTTGATGGCCGAGCACGGCATCGAGATCGCAGTGTCGGGTCACTGGTGGCACGAGCTGCGCGTTCCCGATGACGCGCCAGAAGTTGGCTACAGCGCCCAGTGGAACAATCCACGGGGTATCTCCCTCGATCAATGGATGGATGGCGCATTGTGCGGCCACTACCCGCTGATCGGACGCATCGTTCCTCCCGGGTTCGGTCTTCCCGGAAGCGATGACGGAGCATTCATCAATCCAGATCCGATCCGTCGAAAGCTAGCCAGCGACATGTTGATCTACAGCTTCAAGTGGTCGGACCGTGTCAAGATGGCAGGCAGCGAAGGTGATGTAATCTTTTGGACAGGGCCGGACGGCATTCGGTGGAAGAGGCTCGTCCAGGGTCACGACGTGCTCCTCGGACACGATTTCAATCCGCAACTCGAGGAGTGGAGTCTGATCGTGAACGGCGTGGGCAACGCCGTGAAGATGGCTCGGGAAAGGGGGTTTACCAACACAAAGCTGAAAATCGAGGGCAAACCTGCCGGCGATCCTTGCTATCTCGACGTATTCACGGACACTTCGCTCGAGATTGAATGCGTTCGGCAAATCAATAAGGTGGCCGGAGCCATGGTCGCCGAGTGGCAAGGAGAATTCTGCCACAGTCGTGGCGGTGGCCAGAAGTTCGCCGCTGCGATGCAACAAGCAATCGACGCAGGTGTCTTCGGCGGCGCGATACATCTCAACTCCGGTGGACTGGGTACTGTGAGCTTCACAGAGCTGCTGTCCAAGCCGGGCGGCACGCCTGCCTCGGAGTTCCAGCAGTACGTTGATAACGACTTTCTGCCCGGAGAAGGTGTCGCGGAGTGGGTGAAGGACCAGCTCGACACGATTAAACTCGGCGCCAAGTGGTCTGCCCAGACTGGTCATCCTTTCGCAGTGGAGTTCGACGCCCGATTCTGTCGGTATGCCGACACTATCGGTGCGCTCGAAAAGTCCGCTAGGTGGACCATTGCGACCTTCAGTGAAGCGTTCGCGCATCTCTGAGATCGCATCTCAACATGATGACGTTTTGTGGGCAGACGCTTTCGGCGCCTGCCCACTCAATTTGAGTTTACAAACTCCTTTGCGGATTCAGATTGGACCGCGCTATCTCGTACTACCTTACCCCCGGTGGCGGGACTCGAACCTGCTTCGCGGTGAAATCAGGCATAGAATTCGGGTCAAGCAACAACTCCGAGCGAGGAAAACCAATATTAAAACGATGCCGAGTTAGGGTCCGTCCGCTGGAGCGGGAAATTTTTATATTTGGTAAAATAAGGCGATGGCTGATCGTATCATTGCCGACAAAACCAAGACGGCACTGGTGGTGATTGATCTTCAAAAGGGCATTGTGGGGAGGCCGTGCGGGCCGCACGAGTCGGGCTTGGTCGTGAAGAACGCTTCCGCTCTTGCGCGAGCCTTCCGGAAAAACGGGATGCCGGTATTTCTCGTGAGGGTCACGCCGTCGCCGGATAGGAAGGACGGTCTCACGCCGATCGCCGATGCGCCTGCCTTTCCGGCCTCTCCGAACATGGCGCCGGATTGGGCGGAGATCGTTCCCGAACTTGGCCCCGAGCCGGGAGATTTCGTGATCACGAAGCGCCAGTGGGGCGCGTTCTACGGCACCGAGTTGGACCTCCAATTGCGGCGGCGCGGCATTGATACGATCGTGCTCTGCGGCATCTCTACGAGTATCGGCGTGGAAAGCACTGCCCGCTTCGCGTACGAATACGGCTATCAGCAGATTTTTGCCGAAGATGCCATGACGTCCAGCCGCACGGGCGAGGAGCACGAAAACTCCGTCAAAAATATTTTTCCGAGGATGGGGCGCGTCCGGAAGACCGAAGATATTTTGGCGGAACTGGTTCAAACATGATTACTTGTATATTTGAAGACGGGGGCAAGGCTTCGTTGCGTCATGCAGTGATTGATGCCCTCGTTCTCAAAAATGACAAGATTCTACTTGTAAAGCGCGCGCAAAAGTTTTTAGAGGGTGGCAAATGGGCGCTCGTTGGTGGCTATATGGAGCTTGGCGAAACCATTCAGGAAGCGGTGGTGCGCGAGGTGTTTGAAGAAACCGGGTACAAGGTGAAAGACCTCGTTCTTCTGCGCATCGTTGATAGTCCTCATCGTCCCGGGGAAGACAGGCAAAATATCTCTTTTGTACATTATTGCACCGCATTGGGACAAACCGGCGTCCCCGACGATGAAAACAGTGAATTGCGATGGTTCTCCTTGAATGCATTGCCTCCTGAAAGTGAGATTGCGTTTGATCATATGGAAAACATTTGCCTGTACCGCGAATATCTGAAGAGTCCCTTTGCGTTGCCAAAGCTTGGTTGAGTTTGTAGGGCGCGGCTCGTCCTCTTTCGAAATGGTGAGTAGTGAGATAGCGTAAGATTTGTTACTATCAAATTATGAAAACAATTCTCGTTGATGCAGTTCACGCTTTTGTAATAAAGGAAGGAGGCGCTTTCAAGATCTTTAAGGAAATGCATGATTTGCTTGAAACTTTCCCGAATAGAAAAATTATTTTGACAGGGGCTGATGACGAGAAATTCAAAGAGTTTGGTTTGGATAAAATGCCCTACGAAGTTTTTACATTGAAGCACAACCCGGAAAAAACTGACCCGAAATATTATGCAATGATGCTCGGACACTTTGGCTTAAGCAAGGACGACGTCATTTATTTTGAACACGATCAGAAGGCAGTAGAAAGCGCTCGATCCGTTGGTATAAAAACCTATTACTACGACCCAGACAAAAAAGACTTGAAAGTGCTTAGTGGTTTTTTGATCCAAAACTTATAGTTTTGATAAAATGAAAAACTATGCGAAAGTGGGGAATCGGCCGGGGCGGCCGGCATACCGGACAGCGTCACAATTTAGATATCGGAAATATACAAGCACGCTCAAAGCAAAAACAACTAGAAAGCGGGTTTTATTAAAAAATCGTTAAACAACGGGATTTTTACATTCCGCAATTTTTTGCTATAATTCCCTCGTATGCTGCAAATTTCGCTTCGCGCGGAAGAGATTTTTCGCATCGGGAGCTTCCCGGTGACGAATGCGGTCCTCCTGGCCGCGCTTGTCTTTGTGCTTTTGACCGTGGTGGCGATCGCGTTGCGGCGCAAACTTTCTTTTGTTCCCGGCAATGCACAGGGCGTCATAGAGATTCTCCTTGAGGGCGCCCTCGGCCTCATGAGTTCCGTGCTCGGCAGCCGTAAAAAGGCGGAAAAATATCTGCCGCTCGTGTTCACGGTCTTCTTTTTCATTTTGTGCTCAAACTGGCTCGGGCTTTTCCCGGGAGTGAGTTCTATCGTGGTCCGTCAGGGGGGCGGGGCGATCCCGCTCCTGCGTTCGCCCGCGAGCGACCTTAACTTTACGCTAGCGCTCGCGCTCATCGCGGTCACCTTCGCGAACGCGTTCGGCGTAGCAGCCGTTGGATTAAAGGCACGCCTTTCGGTTTTCTTCAACTTCAAGGGGCCCATAGACTTTTTCGTGGGCATCCTTGAACTTGTCTCCGAATTTGCTAAGATTATTTCGTTCTCATTCCGGCTCTTCGGGAACATTTTTGCGGGGGAGGTGCTTCTGGCCATCATGGCCTTTTTGGTACCGTACCTGGCGCCCTTGCCATTTATGTTTTTGGAGATTTTCGTCGGGTTCATCCAGGCGTTCATCTTCGGGATGCTTACCCTCGTGTTTGTCGCCATAGCGGTTTCGCACGGCGAAGATTTTGACGAGCACGCAATTGAAAAGGTCGCATAAACTTCATTCAAAAACAATTACGCATGGACGTTAACAGTATCCGGCTTCTTGCCACGTTCGGCGCCATCGGCATGGGCACCATCGTGCCCGCAATCGCGATTGGCTGGATCGGTTCAAAGGCAGTGGATGCGATCGGAAGGAATCCCGAAGCGGCGACCAAAGTGCAAACGATGGCGATCCTGGCCATCGCGTTCGCGGAAGCCATCGCGATCTATTCGCTTGTCATTGCACTCATCATCAAGTTCGTCTCTTAGAAACCAGTAACCAGTAACCGGTAGTCGGGTTTTATGCAACAATTATTCTCACAGCTTGGGATAGATTGGCACCTGCTCTTGAGCCAGGCGGTCAATTTTTTCCTGCTCCTCGTGGTACTGCGGATTTTTGTCTACAAGCCGCTTTTGAAGCTTCTGCATGACCGGCGTGCGAGGATTGAAGAGGGACTTCAGAAAGCCGACGAGGCCGACCGGCGCCTCGCGGAAGTGGAGGAGATCGGCAAGGGGAAAATAAAAGAGGCGGAAGTGCAGGCAGTGGGCATTTTGAAGAAAACCGAGGCCGACGCGAAGGTGGTGGAAACGAGAATGCTCGCCGAGGCGAAGCGCAAAGAAGCAGAAGCGATGCGGGACATGGGCGAGCGTGTTCGGGCCAAGGAGGAGGACGCGAGAAAGGCAATGGACAAGGAAGCCGCGGCGCTCGTGCGGCGCGCCATCGCAAAAACCGTGGAAATGTCGCCGGAGAAGATTGACGACGCCTTGATCGCGAAGGCGGTGGAAGAAGCAAAACGAACCGCATGAAATACCCCGCCCACATTTACGCGAAAGCGCTTGCCGAAGTGATCGTGGCCGCGAAAGGAGAGAGTGGTGCGGCGCAGGACGCAATTGTCAGGCGGTTCATCGCGCTCGTGCGGCAGAACGGCGACGAAGCGCATCTGCGGAAGCTTGTGGAAGAAGCGGCGCGGTTCGTGCGGGGAAAAAGCGGGGTACGGAAAATGACGATAGAGACGGCGCGGTCGCTTCCCGCAACGCAGAAGCGAGCGCTCCGGGCGCTCACGAAACAGGGCGACGTTATTGAGGAAAAGATAGATCCGGAGCTCGTGGCGGGAGTGAGGGTCTTGATCAACGACGAACTTCAGTTTGACGGCTCGCTCAAGGGGAAATTGGACAAGTTATTTCAATAATGTCTTACGAAATAATAGAAAAACTAAAACGGGAGATTGAGGGATACAAAGAAAAGCTTGAATGGCAGGAAATCGGCCGCGTGATTGAGGTGGGCGACGGCATCGTGAAGATCCTGGGTCTCCGAAACGCGGTGAGCCAAGAAATTTTGGCAATTGAAACCACACAGGGCACGCGTGCGGCACTTGCACTGAACCTTGAAGAGGAATCCATCGGCGCTTTGGTACTTGACGACTTTTTGACGATTGAGGTCGGGGATACGGTGAAACGCACCGGCCAGGTGCTCTCCATTGAGGTGGGCGAGGAACTTATCGGCCGCGTGGTGAATCCGTTGGGCGTGCCGCTGGACGGGCGTGGACCCGTTTTTAAAACTAACGCGAAACCGCAGAGGAATCCGCTTGAGGGACACTCGCCGTCGGTCTTGGAAAGAGAATCGGTGAACACGCCGCTCCATACCGGCCTCAAGGCCATTGACTCTATGATTCCGATCGGCCGCGGCCAGCGTGAGCTTATCATCGGCGACCGGCAGGTGGGGAAAACGGCGCTCGCACTGGACGCTATTTTAAATCAATTGAACGACAAAACGCGGCGCACCCCTATTTGTATTTATGTGGCGATCGGGCAGAAAGAATCCAAGATCGTGAGGATCGCGGAAACGCTGAAAAAATTTGATGCATTGAAATACACCATTATCATCGCGGCGTCGGCATCCTCGCCCGCGGCCTTATGGTACCTCGCGCCCTATGCCGGCTGCGCGATAGGGGAATACTTCCGCGACAAGGGCCAAGATGCGCTCGTCATTTACGACGATCTTTCAAAACATGCGTGGGCGTACCGGCAGATTTCACTCCTGCTCCGGCGCCCGCCAGGCCGTGAGGCATATCCGGGCGACATTTTCTACTTGCACTCGCGTTTGCTTGAACGCGCCGCGAAACTTTCCAAGGAAAAAGGCGGCGGATCCCTGACCGCGTTGCCGATCGTTGAGACGCAGCTCGGCGACGTGACGGCATATATTCCGACCAACATCATTTCCATCACGGACGGGCAGATCTATCTGGAATCCGACCTCTTTTACCAGGGCTTGCGCCCGGCACTGAACGTCGGTATCTCCGTTTCGCGCGTGGGTTCTACCGCGCAGACGAAAGCGATGAAAAAAGTGGCCGGCAAGCTGCGCCTTGCCCACGCGCAATTCCGCGAGCTCCAGGCATTCGTGCAGTTCGCGACCGACGTGGACGAAGCGACGAAAAAGAAAATCGCGCAAGGCCAGAAAATCAACGAGGTTTTGAAGCAGGAAGACCTTGCGCCTGTGCCGTTCGAGAAGCAGGTATGCGTCTTCTACGCGGTGCTCAACAACTATTTTGAGAACGTCGCAGTGGAAGATATCAAAAAAACCGAATACGGCTTGCTGGACTATTTAGCGAAGCTCCACGAGAACGACATTTTAAAACCGATCCGCGATACAGGCGATTTCTCCGACGCAACGGAAGCGAAATTAAAAGAAGCCATCATGCGCTTTCTCACCAAATAAATGGAATCGGCACAGAATCTCAAGCGGCGCATAAAGAGCGTCCAGAATATCGGGCAGATTACGAAGGCGATGGAACTTGTGGCGGCCACAAAGATGCGCCGTGCGCAGGAACTTGCGCTCACTTCACGGCCGTATGCCTATACCGCGCTGGAACTTTTGGGTATTCTTTCCGAACTTAAAGACGTGCCAATGCCGGAGCTTCTCGTTGCGCGGCCGGTCATAAAAACGGCATTCATGATTGTGACCTCCGATAAAGGGCTTGCGGGCTCGTTCAACAGCGCTGTTATCAGAAGATTTGAACATTTTCTCCGATCAGAACATATTGATCCGCACAATCCGCAATATGCTTTTGTTGCGGTTGGCCAGAAAGCGAAGAGCTATCTTGAGCGGCGAAAACTCAATGTGGTTGGGACCTTCACGCGCGTGGGCGATTATACGAAGCGGGAAGAGGTGGAGCCCATTTCCAATTTTTTGATTGAAGGATTTTTAAGGCACGATTTTGACAGTGTGGTCGTGTTCTTCACCACATTCGTGACCGCGCTGCGGCAGGACGCCGTCGCGCGTGAGTTCTTGCCCATCGGGTACGAGGTGATCAAGCAATCCATTGAAGAGACCATTCCGCGCGCCGGGCGGTATTCCCAGTATGCAAGATCGGAATCGTTCCTTGAGGAAAAAGAACGGGAATATCTTATCGAGCCGTCGCCGAAAGAAGTACTTGCGGAACTTGCGCCAGAGCTGTTGAGAATCCGTATCTACCACGCGATTTTGGAGGCGAACGCCTCGGAGCATTCCGCGCGGCGCGTGGCGATGAAGAACGCTTCGGATAACGCCTCCGAACTTTCGGAGGACCTCAACATGGAATACAATAAATCACGCCAGGCAAACATCACGCGGGAGATCATTGAGATCACGTCTGGCACGCAGGCATCGTAATAATTTCTAATGGCTAATATGCAAAAAACGGGAAAAATAACGCAGATCATCGGGCCGGTCGTTGACGTGGATTTCGGCGAACAGACGGTCCTGCCACCGATCTATAACGCACTAAAAATAAAACTCGGCAACCATGAGATTGTCGTTGAGGTGGTAAAGCATTTGGAGCCGGGCAAGGTGCGCGCGATCTCCTTGGCGCCAACGGACGGCCTCGCGCGCGGCGCGGAAGCCGTGGATACGGGGAAGATGATTGAGGTACCGGTGGGCGAGGAGACACTCGGCAATCTTTTTGACGTCTTGGGCAGACCGCTTACAACCCCTAAGGAGCCCTTCAAAAAATATTTGCCGATCCACCGCGAGGCCCCGAAGTTCACCGACCAGTCCACGAAAACCGAAGTGTTTGAAACCGGTCTCAAGGTGATTGACCTCATTTGCCCGTTCATCAAGGGCGGCAAGGTGGGACTCTTTGGCGGTGCGGGCGTTGGGAAAACCGTATTGCTCCAGGAATTAATCCGCAACGTGGCCGAAGAAGGCGGCGGCGTGTCGGTCTTCGCGGGTGTCGGCGAGCGCACGCGCGAAGGGAACGATCTGTATCACGATATGGTGAAATCGGGCGTTATCGCGAAGACCGCGCTCGTCTTTGGCCAGATGAACGAGGTGCCCGGCGCCCGCGCACGCGTAGCGCTCTCCGCGCTCACCATGGCGGAATATTTCCGCGACGAAGAGGGGAAGAACATCCTGCTTTTCATAGACAACATCTTCCGCTTCTCGCAGGCTGGTTCTGAAGTTTCCACGCTGCTTGGCCGCATGCCTTCCGCCGTGGGTTATCAGCCGACTTTGGCATCCGAAATGGCGGAGCTTCAGGAAAGAATTACTTCAACCACAAAAGGATCCATCACTTCCGTACAGGCGATTTACGTGCCTGCGGACGACATCACGGACCCCGCGCCCGCGACGACGTTCAGCCATCTGGATTCCACAATTGTCTTGTCGCGCGCGCTGACTGAGATCGGCATTTACCCGGCAGTGGACCCCTTGGCGTCAAACTCAAGCGCACTTGACCCGAAGATCGTGGGCCGCGACCACTATGAGGTGGCGCGCGAAGTCCAGCGTACGCTCCAGCGGTATAAAGAGCTGCAAGACATTATTTCCATTCTGGGCATTGAAGAGCTCTCCGAAACCGACCGCAAGACCGTTGACCGCGCACGCAAGATCCAACGCTTCCTTTCGCAGCCGTTCTTTGTCGCCGAGGCTTTCACCGGCCGCGCGGGCAAATACGTTCCGCTCGCCGATACTATCAAAAGCTTCAAAGAAATTTTGGAAGGCAAGCACGACGACAAGCCGGAAGAGAATTTTTACCTGAAGGGCGGCATAGAGGACATAGTAACTGGTAACTAGCAATCATGAGAATCGGCGTCTATTCATTGCAAAAGGTGTTGTTTCAGGGCGAGGCGTCTTTGGTGAATTGCCGCACGCGGATAGGCGAGATCACCATTTTGAACCACCACCGGCCGCTCATCTCCGTTTTGAGCAAGGGAACGATGAAAATTGTTGATAATAACCAAAAAGAGCACTATATTCCCGTGAGCTCCGGTTTTTTGGAAGTCCGCTCGGGGAATGAAGCGAGATTTCTCGTTGAGGAGGGCAAATAGGATGAAGAAGATTTTTGATTACCGATCGCCGAGTGAGCATTATCATAACAGCGAGGCGTTTCTCTGGTGTTGCGATCAGAGGTTCGAAGAAGTGCGCCATACGTTCGCGCAGGCTGGCACCTTCCACATGCCCGACCCTATCCTTGTGCCGGGCGGAGTGAAGCCGCTCGTAACACCGAAAGAGCCGCGCGATCGTGAGTTTGTCCTTGAGCAGATTGAAGTGCTCATGGGACACGGTTTCACCACGCTCTACGCAATGGCGCATATGAACTGTGCCGCATGCGACGGGAACAACGACCGCGCGTTCTATGAGGACATGCTCAAAAAGGCGGGAGAGATCATTCGCAATCGCATTCCCGGCCTTAACGTCCGGCTTATCTTCGCCGATTTCGACGGCTTGTACGAGGTATAAGTTGTCGGGGGTTATATCACCTCTGCCTGATAACACTGCTCACAATAGACGATTTCGGGCCTCTCCGGCGCAAAGTTTGTTTTGATATCTTTTCCGCACCGACCACACCGACGATCGTAGAGGGTAAACGGTCCCCGCTTCTTGATCCTCGCCATGTGACGGCAGTTGAAACATTTTCGCGGTATTGGGATGATAAGCCGTTTATAGAGGAGTAGCTCCTGCGGAATGATGCGGTAATTTCTGCCGCACTCCGCACATGCAAGAATTTCTTTGATAATAGATTCGGAAACGTCACGGATATGGTCCGGAATCTTTTCGAGCGGCATAGTTTCCTTTCCCTTTGTCGTTTGCACGTCGTCCTGCCATCCAAGTCCCTGTGCGAGCGCTTCTTCCTTGGTCATTGGCAAATTGTCTTGCCCAATCGTTTCGTTGTAGGCGAAGAGACCGATCTCCGGAGGCAACGGGAGACCATAACTGTTCTTTCCCTTCAATTCTTTAATAATGTGTTCTCTGATGCGCTTATATTCCACTTCTGGATATTTCTTGTTCAACAAACAAAATTCCGCGTTTTTGAGGCCGTCGCAGCCGATGCAGTTATTGCAGGTATTGAGCGCGAGTGAGTAATCAATATCGTGGCTGGCGGAGATGAGCGCCGATCCAATAACGCGGTTGGAGTATCCCGCCGCCGCGACGGAGAGCAATAGCTCGCTACTGTATCCGTAGCCAGTGGTGTCGTAAGAGTCCTTCATATTCTTGCTGAAAAAGGCATGCTTGCAATCTTCACAGTTCGTGTCTTCGAACGAATACTTCGTATTTTTCGATTCAGTGAGATAGTCACCGATGCAATTCACCGATTTCAGATTTTGATTCTCGCGTTGCGGAAATTGTAGTGCAAATTGCTCAAAGCGTTGCTCGGCCTCTTGCATTTTTGAGTAACTCCCCAAGATCTCACGCACCTTCCTCTCGTATTCTTCCCTGGAAAGTTGTTCGTTGAAAAAGTGATATTTTTGATTGCGTAAATTCACGCACCCGAAGCAGTGGGTGCACCCGCTGCAATTCGCGACATAGGCGCAGTCAATGCTGCCGCTTACGTTTTGCCCGTGATACACGCGCGAGGAATGATGGCCATTGATGCATTCGTAGCAATCTTCCAAAAACGTTGCGTAGTAAAGGTCCGAAGCATATTTACAATGCCGCATACCACGGGAGTAGAGCACCTCTTCTCCTTCGCCGGAGTTGGAGACGAGATAGCAGTTTTTTTCATATGGCCCGGCGTAGTTGATGTACTCGCTGTTTACGTTCGTGGGGCTGTGGGTGATGTAGAGGGCTTGCTTTGGTGTTTTTCTGAAAAGTTCTCCGAGTTGCTCAAAGAATGGCTTTTTGAAATCGAAATCGACGTTGAACGAGAATCGGTCCCAATTGTCTGAATCAAAGCACTTCGTGCAGTACGCCGTGTATGGTGATCGGGGATTATACGCGGAGATGATGGTTTTCCCGCATAGACCGCACCTGGAGTTATACAAAGTACGTTCGTTGCGATAGAGCGCTCGCCATTTAAAGCGACAGTTCGGACAGATGCTTGGAGGTTGAGCCCCCATTTTCTTATAAAAATCAAAATCCTCCGGCTCAATTGCGAACTGGTTTTTGCAGTCCTCACACGCCCGCGTTTCCCGCTCCATTACCTCAATTCTATCAGATTAAGAAAAATTAGATGCCTCTCAGTCCGATACTCAAGCTGGGTGCTCCGATGGCTGAATTGCGGCCATAACAATCTATTTTTATGGTATCCTAGGAAAGAAACGGATGAAATATAACAAGCTCGTACGCGACAAGATCCCCGAACACATCCGCAAAAGGGGCGGGAAGCCGGTTTATCATGTGGCAACTCGGGCGGAATATTGGAAGAAGTTGAAGGAGAAGCTGTATGAAGAGATCAAAGAATTTGAGCATAACGAAAGTCCCGAGGAATTCGCCGATCTTCTCGAAGTAATTGGTGCCATTGCGGATTACAAAAAGTTTAATTGGAAAAGAATAGTGAAGATGGGAGAGAAAAAAGCGGAAGAGCGGGGACGGTTCAAGAAGAGGATCATCCTAGACGAATCTTAATTTTATGAAGACCTCCCAAAAATCTTTTTCTGAAAAAGTATACGCGGTTGTTGCGAAGATTCCGCGCGGGCAGACGCTCACCTATAAGGAGGTCGCGCGGCGGGCGGGGAGCCCGCGGGCATACCGTGCGGTCGGGAATATCTTGAATAAGAACCGGAATCCCAAGGTGCCGTGCCATCGCGTAGTGCGCTCGGACGGCGATCCGGGCGGATTTGCATGGGGCCGCAAAAAGAAGATAATGATGTTGCGGCGCGAAGGGGCGCTCCCGTAGGGAAATAACATGCCGACGCTCAAGAAATTGAAAATAATCGTGGTCGCTTTCGCGGTTATCATCGTGGTTCTTCTCAGTGTGCTTGTATTTGTGAAGCCGGTCCAGGGACCCACGGTGCCCACGGGCAAGAACTCCGCACCGGCCACCTCGCCCGATGGGCGCGTCGTTGTAACGTCGCCACTCCCGAACGTGCTTATCTCTTCGCCTCTCGCGGTCGCGGGAACCGTGACCGGCGGCGGATGGTTCTTTGAGGCATCGTTTCCAGTACGGATTTTAGATGGTGACGGTACGGAGCTTGGCGGGGGTCCCGCACAGGCGCAAAGCGATTGGACGACGACCGGCACGGTACCCTTCGCGGTGAGCATTCCATTTACCACGCCCAAATATGCGACGGGAACCGTTGTGCTCGCCAAAGACAACCCATCTGGCCTGCCGCAGAACGCCGAGGAACTTCGCGTGCCGGTGAACTTCAAATAGGATCCAAATGGTGAAAGGTGATCCTCAAATGAATCTGGCGGAGAGTTTTCCCAGAACGGGACATCAAGTTTTCGAAAGCGTTGCGGGGGCAGATAGCGAGCTGTGGACTGCTGTCGGGGGGGAGTTGCAGCGCGGTTTAGACTGGAGCGAGAAAGAAACGCAGGAATTCGTGGATGCCGGGCACGAAGCGTTTATAAATGCGGTACAGCATGGCAACGAGGGCAGTGCCGCAGAGGAAAAAAGGGGAAAGAAGATAACGGTCACCTGGAATCTTGGGAGAAAAGAAGCCGAAGTCGCCGTTGAGGACAAAGGGAAAGGATTCAATATTAGTGAGGTTCCCGACCCTATTGCTCAAGAGAACCTGCTTAAGGGAAGCGGTCGAGGCCTTTTTCTCATGAGGAAATATTGCAGCGAGGTGAATGTTTCAGAGGGAGAAGGCGGAAAGGGGTGCAAGGTAACCTTGATAAAGAGGCGAGAATCTTAACATAAGTTAATTTTTATGAAACACTACATTTGCACCGGTGAGTGCGCCGGAGTTTCGGAAAAGCCGGGAACGTGCCAAACGCCCACGTGTTCAAAGCATGGCGAGCTGCTTAGCGAGTGCGACTGCGAGGACGGGAAGCACGGGAAGAAGGACGAGCAGAAAAAATAAGCATGCGGCGAAGCGTGGAGTCCCGTAACGCGAAGTTATATTTTTTGTTTGCCCAGACGGGACCGGCGTAATCCACGCCGACGCGCTTTCGGGCGACGATTGCTTTGCGGGGAATTATTACGCTTCGGTCCTCAAACCAGAGGCCGTTTCTTTTTGAAGCGTGTTTGCCGTTCTCAGCGGTGCCGATGTGTAAAAATTTTGTGACGCGTGCGGGGCCGTGCACCTCACGCAGCGCGCCTGTCCGAGGATCTTTAGAGACACCGGCGCGGATGAGGACGGCTGCGGGATAGCCGCCCGGCCCCGTCACGATATTCGCAAGCCAGTGCATCCCGTAAGTGAAATACACATAGAAACGGCCGGCCTCGCCGAACATCAGGTGGTTGCGCGGCGTGCGGCCGCGGCTCGCGTGCGAGGCCATATCGCGCGGTCCGTCGTATGCTTCCACCTCGGTCACCATGAGCGCGATCGTTTTCCCGCGATAGCGTCGCACGAGGTACTTGCCGAGGAGCGTCTTCGCGACCGCAAGCGTCGGCCTGTCGTAGAATGATTTGGTGAGTGCTTTTCGCATGGTTCGTATATAATATTAAAGCACGGTACATGCTTATAGTCTTATGATAGATGAGCGGAAACAAACCATTCCTACCATTCTCGTGGTCTTGGGCGCCACGGGCGACCTTATGGCGAAAAAGATCGTGCCGGCGCTTTTTAATTTGCATGCAAAAAAGCAGCTGCCGCCAAAGTTCAAACTCGTAGGCGTTTCAAGGCGCGCGTGGGGCGACGACGATCTCCGTACGCACCTCCGCACCATTCTTAAAGAGAGGACATCGCACGCGCCCGCCGCAACCGTACGATCGTTCCTTGACCTTGCCGCGTACCATCGGTTGGCGTTTGATTCTCCGGAGGACTACCTGGCGCTCAACGATCTTTTGAAAAATATTGACGATGCGTGGGGCATGTGCGCGAACAAACTTTTTTATCTTTCGGTCCCGCCGCAGTTTTATTCGCTCATCCTTGCCCACCTGCACCGCAGCCATCTGACCGACGGCTGCGGTCCGAACGAGGGATGGACGCGCGTAATTGTGGAAAAGCCGTTCGGCAACAATGAGAAGAGTGCGAAGGCGCTTGATGCCCAACTGACAAAGCTCTTTCGGGAGGAACAAGTGTATCGGATAGACCATTATCTGGCGAAGGAGATGTTGCAGAATATTCTGATGTTCCGGTTCGCGAACGATCTTTTTGAAAACGAATGGACGAGCCGTACGATAGCGCGCGTGCACATCCGCCTGTTTGAGAAAATCGGCGTCGAGGGACGCGGCCCATTCTACGACCACGTGGGCGCTCTACAAGATGTGGGACAGAACCATCTTCTGCAGATGCTCGCGCTCGTTGCCATGGAACGGCCCGCGCGGTACGACGCCCAAGCGATCCGTCCGCTCCGCGCGGAGCTTTTGAGGCGCCTCGTCATTCAGACGCCCCGCGAAGCCGCAAAGAACTCGTTCCGCGCGCAATACGACGGCTACCGTTCCGTACCCGGCGTTTCTCCCCGTTCAAGAACCGAAACGTACTTTCGTATCAAAGGATTCCTCACCGGCGCGCGGTGGGAGGGAATGCCGCTCGTCATGGAAAGCGGGAAGCGCCTCGGCGAGCCGATCAAAGAGATAGAGATTGTGCTGCGCCACGAACAGCCCTGCCTTTGCATAGGGAACGAACATCATCATAACCGCATTTTCATTCACCTTGAACCGACCGAGGGGATCACCATCAAGTTTCATTCCAAAAAGCCGGGACACAAGTTTGAGTTTGAAGAACGGACATTTAATTTTGATTTTCGGAAAACCGTTCTTCATGCTCAATATACCGAGGAATACGAAAAACTGATTTTGGACTGCATCGCGGGCGACCAGACGCTCTTTGTCTCAAGCGAGGAGATCGCCGCGATGTGGAAGTTCATAGACCCGTTCATCATTGCGTGGAAAAAGAACTTGGTCCCGCTGCGGCACTACGCGCCGGGCGGCCGTAAGATTGTCGCCGAAGCGGCGGCATTTGATGACGCGGCGGAAAGAAATGGGACCTCGGCGCTTCCGAAGGAAATAGGCATTTTCGGGCTCGGGAAGATGGGTGCGAACGTGGCATGGCAGCTGCGCGATAAAGGATGGCGCGTCATCGCAGCCAATCGCTCGCCGGAGTCCTTGCAACAGCTGGAGGGAGAAGGTTTTGAGGCGGCGTATTCTCTCGCAGAACTCGCGGCGGAGCTCGCGGTGCCGCGAAGACATTCGCCGCGCGTGATCTGGCTCATGATCACCGCCGGAAAAGGAGTGGACGAATTTCTCTTCGGCGCGGGACGGAGCAGGAATGGCATTGTGACGCACCTCCAAAAAGGCGACATCGTGATAGACGCCGGCAATTCGTTCTTTGAGGACAGCGTGCGGCGGGCGAAGCTTCTCGGCAAGCGCGGCATTCGGTTTGTGGATGTGGGCTTCTCGGGCGGCCCGCACGGCGCGCGCTACGGCGGCTCGCTCATGATCGGCGGCGACCGCAAAACATTTGAATATCTGGAGCCGCTCTTCGCCGACCTCTCCGTGCCCTTGGGCTACGCGTATTTCGGCGATGCGGGCGCAGGCCATTTCGTAAAGATGGTCCACAACGGCATTGAATACGGCATGATGCAGTCCTTGGCGGAAGGTTTCGCGCTCATGAAAAAATCGCCATTCAAGTTTGATCTTGAGAAGATTGCGCGCGTATACAACCGTGGCAGCGTCATTGAATCGCGCCTCGTTGGCTGGATGGAAGACGCGTTCCGCATTTATGGCAAGGAGCTACATGCGGTATCTGGCACGGTCGCCGCGACCGGCGAGGGTGAATGGACCCTAAAGACCGGCCGCAAGTGGCGCGTGAAACTGCCGGCGATAGAAGATGCGTTCAAATTCCGCATGCGTTCCCGAAAAGCGCCGAGCTATACGGGTCGAATCCTCTCCGCGCTCCGCAGCCGCTTCGGCGGTCATTCGGTGGGGGAGAGAAAGAAGGAAGTATAATAGCAATATGGATCGCAAGCCGAAGACAGGAATTTACCAACACTATAAAGGTAATAGATATAAGGTGATCGTAATCGCAACACACAGCGAAACGGGCGAGAAAATGGTGGTGTATCAGGCGCTATATGGAAAGAGGAAGATGTGGGTGCGCCCGCTCGCGATGTTTGCGGAAAGGATTAGGGTCAACGGGAAAAAAGTACCAAGGTTCAGGCTTATAAAAACAAAAAAATGAAGATCGTCATATTGCACGGTTGGGGACAGGATAAAAGATTCTGGGACACTTTCGCCGCTCCTTTTCGGAAGGGGGACGTGGTGGTATTTGATCTCCCCGGCTTCGGGAGCGAGCCGCACACGGTCCCGGATTGGGGCGTCCCGGAATATGCCGAATGGGTAACGTCAAAAATTGAAAGCATTCCCCCAGAAGGGAATGACATTGTGCTCCTTGGCCACTCCTTCGGCGGAAGGATCGCAAGTTATATCGCGAGTAAGGATCCCCGTTGGCTTAAGGGACTGATCCTCTATGCCGCGCCGTCCATACGGCGGCCGAAGTTTTCTACACGCCTCAAGATTGCAGGCGCGCACGTTTTGAAAACGCTTGGCGTGCGCGGGCGAGGGGGTAATCCGGAGTTGCGGGAGGCCGAGCAAAAAGGAATGGGAGAACTTTTTCGGAAAGCGGTTTCTTTTGATCAAACTGCCCTTTTGAAGAAGATTACAGTTCCCACGCTCCTTATATGGGGGGATAGAGATGACGTGGTTCCCTTAAGCATCGCGCGTGAGATGCAGCGCTTGATTCCCAATAGCAAGCTCACAACAATAGAAAGGGCGGGGCACAATGCCCATCTCAAAAATCCCCATTTGTTCTATGGCATCGTCAAACGTTTCATTGAAGGCCTTTAATATCCTTTTTCCCTTCGGGGATTTTCTCTATATTCTCCAGCAGGAGGATTATAGCAGTCGTCGGTATTTAAAATGGCTGCCGCGGTTTTTTCTGCGGCGCAACATCCAGGCGCGGGATCGCCTGCGCTACACGGCACGCGCCGGCGCGGTCCTTGCGATCGCTCTTGCGCTTTGGCTTGCGTCGCTTGCGGGCGTGTTTTTCAACCAGCATGCTTGGTTCGCGTGGACGGCCGCGGCAATAGTGTGGTTGCTTGCGGTGCCGCTATTTGTACTCGCAGCGAATATTGTTTTTATCCCTTTCTATCTGCCGGTGAGGTACGCGCGCATACGCCGGGCCGCGGAAAAGGTGCGCGCGGTGAATGGCCTGCGCATTGTGACGATCGCGGGAAGCTTCGGTAAGACGACAACGAAGAATTTCCTGTACGAACTTGTGCGGCATCATGCGGCGGTCCAGATGATAGCGGGGAACGTGAACACGCCATTGGGCATTGCGGGATGGATCATGGAACATTTGCGTCCCGATACGGAGATTCTGATCGCGGAGGTAGATGCCTATCGGGCGGGCGAGATAAGGGAAAGTTGCCGCATCGTACCTCCCGACGTCGCCATTCTTACAAGCATCGGGCATCAACACATGGAACGTTTCGGGAGCGTTCCGCGCCTGGCCGCGGCGCTCGGCGAGGTTTTCATCTACGCGAAGCCGAGAGCAAAACTGCTCGCACCGCCGGACGTTGCGCGCATGGTGGATCCCTTGCTCGGCGGGCGACAAACGATCATGGTCGGCGAGGAGGACGTGGCGGATACGGGCGCGCACCTCTCTGCATCGGCCCGTTCCGACCTTGCGCTTGCCGCACGGGCTGCGGAACTCTTGGGCGCGCCGGAAAGATTCATTAACGATGCCGCCCAAAAGCTCACACTGCCCGACCGCCGCCAAAAGGCGACCGTGTGGCATGGTTACGACTGCATTGACGATTCCTATAATATCAGCTTCCCGACCGCGCAGGCGGGAATCGCAGCCGCTGAATCGTTGGCGCGCAAAAAAGGGAAAAAACTTCTTGCGGTCACTGCAGGGATTCCGGAGCTCGGGCCGGCGGACAAGAACGGGAACGAACGCTTGGGGATGTTGCTTGCGGGGAAAGCCGATCACATCGTGGTACTCAAAAGCATATTCGTACGGGACATCGTCCGCGGCATTCCGGATAAAGAAAAATACACGGTCGTCGCAAACCTCACTGCATGTATTGAAATGGCCCCGAAGCGCTTTCCGCCGGAGCGGTGGGCGCTTTTATTGGAACCGGAGCTCACCGACCTCTATTACTGATCGACGAACCGTTCCACGATGTCGGTCTTGTAATCAAGATGCAGGTGGCTTGCGCGTTCCGCATCTTCCACCGCTTGCTCAATGAGGTCGGAAATCTGCTGTTTGAAGGGGATCCCGCTCGCTTCCCAAAGGTGGAACGCCATAGAGCCCGGGATGGGATTCAATTCCGTAAGGTAGAGTTTGTGGTCGCTCGTGTACATGAAGTCCGCCCGGATCATGCCTTTGCCGCGGCACGCGACGAACGCCTTCTTCGCCAGTTCCTGTATTTTTTGCTTCAAGACGTCCTCAATTATTGCGGGAAGTTCGCGGTTCTGCGACGCCATGCCTCCCTGCATCTTTTTTCCTCCGCGCTCGTATTTGTCCGCAAAGCTCAAGATTTCCTCCTTTGGAAGAGGCCGTTCCACTTCGCTCGCCTCAATATTGCCGTGCAGGAGCCGCACCGCGCAGTTGTATTCCACAAAAGAAGACAAGCATTTTTCCACAAGGATCTCCTTGTCCATCAGGGCCGCTTCAAGGAGGGATTTTTCCAACTCCACCTCCGTGCGGGCGATTTTGATGCCGATGCTTGAACCGAGATGCACGGGCTTCACGATGACAGGAAGGCCAACGCGGGCAGCAATTTTTTTTGCGCACTGCTCGGAGCCCGCTTTGATCTCGGACGAAAAAAGGTCCATCCCCGGCACGACGTCAATGCCGGCCCTGCTCGCCGTCTCCTTCGTGAGTTCCTTGTTCATCATGACGACCGATGCTTCCTGGTCAGGGGAGGTGAAGGGGATGCCCACGGCTTCAAGCAGCCCTTGCACGGGGCCGGATTCCCCCTGTCCGCCGTGCAGCGCGAGGTATGCGGCATAGGGATAGATCTTCCGCAACGTACCTTTTATTTTTATGAAACCGCCGTTCGCGTCCCTGCCGAACGTGAAGGCCCTCCGCGCCGCAGTGAGAAACTTGCGGCGGTCCCGGAGGCCGGGGAGGCAGAGGAATTTCCCTGCCTTGTCTATGTACACCGCAAGCGGCTCATAAACGCCCGTGTCAACGTTTTCCAGGGCCTGGAGACCCGTCACGACCGAAACTTCATGCTCCGCCGATATGCCGCCGAAGACCACAAGAATGCACCGTTTCATGCTTTCAGTGTAACCCAGAAAGATTTATACTGGAAGCATGATGCTGGACGATATCAAAAATTGTGCGAAGCAGTTCGCATATGAGCCGAAGGTAGAAAATGCCGCAAAACTGAAACGGAAATTCACCAAGTTCGTAGTAGTTGGCATGGGCGGGTCGCACCTTGCGGCAGATATCATAAGGGCGTGGCACCCGGGGTTGGATATCGTTAGTTGGTCAAATTACGGTCTTCCGCCGCTCCATGAGAAGGATCTTAAAGAGCGGCTCGTCATCGCAAGTTCATACTCCGGGAATACCGAGGAGCCGATTGATGCATTCAACATGACGCGGGCAAAACATCTTCCTTTGGCCGTGATCGCCACGCGCGGGAAATTGATCGCGCTTGCGCAGAAGCTTAAGCTGCCCTATGTGCAGGTCCCCGATTTCCACGCACAGCCACGGATGTCCACGGGGCTTATGCTCATGGGAACCCTCGCGCTTATAGGAGAGAAGACCTGGCTATGGGAAGCGCGGGAACTTGCGACCACGCTGCATCCCGTACGGGAAGAGTATCGTGGCCGCGAGCTCGCGAAGCGGCTGCACGGATCGGTGCCGGTGATCTATGCGTCGCTCCGCAATGCCACGGTCGCGTATAACTGGAAGATAAAGTTCAACGAAACGGGAAAAATTCCCGCATTTTGCAATGTGGTTCCCGAACTGAACCATAACGAAATGACCGGTTTTGACGCGAAGGAACGCACCGCGCCGCTTTCGCGCCATTTCCACTTTGTATTCCTGAAAGACGGCGGCGACGACCGGCGCATCACAAAGCGCATGAGTGTTTTGGAGAAGCTCTACAAAGACCGCGGCTTCAAGGTGGAAGTTGTCCTCCTCCAGGGCAAAAACGAGCTCCATAAGATATTCACCGCGCTCAACCTCGCCGACTGGACGGCGTATTACACCGCGAAGCTCTACGGCGTTGAACCCGACGAGGTGCCGATGGTGGAGGAGTTTAAGAAGCTCATCGGGCGGTAGGGAGATCGGGAATTTGAATATCTTTACAGATTTTTTTGGAGAGGAAGATATTGATTTCCGGATGCCTTGGTACCGCCGTCACTTTTTTGCACCGCTACCTTTTTCTGGATCATTTTTATCAATATCCTCTTGTTTCATCCCAAATTCGCTTAAACACAAATCACGAAAATAAATAGCTCCTACTCTCCTCAAGACGTTCAAAGTTGTCCCTTTTTCAAAAGCAAATTTCTTTAATTTATTCTCAAAAGTTTGTTCAAGCACCATCGTATCAAACATTTTAAAAATATGCTCCTGTACTTCGTAGGGGTTGCTTTCTCTTTTTTCTTCGCAAATGTTTGTTAAATCTTTCTTATGAGTGCCTATATATTCTTTTAACCCACTTTCTTGCAACCAGCTTTCTCCCGTCGCATTAAGCCTCACGGGGGAACGAGAGCTATAGGCGGGAATGCTCGCATTGTCGCTAGCCGTCTTCAAGTTGTTGATTGTATCTTTGAGCCATTGAATAGACGTTTCTATGGCAGTAAAACGTCCATTCGTATACCATGCGCCCAAAATTAAGGCCGCCATTATGCCGAGGAAATATTCCCAACTAATGTTAATGGTAAGACCAGGCATTGAGTTAAGGATATCAATTATAGGTGCGTTTTTGAAGATGCCATCTTTTTGTTCTCCTCAAGGATAAGCGTAAGCGCTTCACGGAGGTTTTCTTTTGCCTCCTCCATAGTGCGTCCTTGAGTGTGCGCTCCCGGCACTTCTTCAATCCAGGCGATGATCCAACGCCCCTCTTTTTTATATACCGCTGTGTATTCCCGCTTCGGCATACTTTGAATATGCGGCAGACCGACCTTGTTTTCAATTGCTATCGTCATGGGGATATTATACTCACTGAACATTAAATAATTGTTAACCGCAAATTTCTTTTAATAAAAATTTAATCTTTATTTGGGAGGATTTTAATGGGTGTTGTGCCATCCTCCGAGGAGCACCTTGAAGTTCGGGTGTATGTCAAAAAAGGAGAAACGTATGGCAAATCAAACAAGCACAATAGATTGTCACGATATTCCGGAGGCAGCGTACAAAGGGATTGCATACCGGCTTTTACCAAGGCAATTCAATGAAAGCTACTATCACGAACGTACGGATCGCAACATTGGATGGATCACGCAGGACGAACAAGATATCGTCCGGAGTTCCGCCATCGCCATCGCGGGCTGCGGCGGCATGGGTGGCGAACTTGCGGAAGCGTTCCTGCGCCTCGGCGTGGGAGAGATTCGCATTGCCGACAACGAGGTTTTCGAAATCTCAAACATCAACAGGCAGTCTGGGGCAACTCGGTTTACCATCGGAAAATCAAAAGCGCTTGAAACGGCGAAGATGATGCGCGCGATTGCCGACGACACAATCGTGGTTGCGTATCCCACGGGTATTTCCGAGAACACCGTTTTTGATTTTCTGCACGGCTGTCACGCGCTCTGCGACGAAATTGAATTTTGGTGCATCGGTTCGCGGATATTGTTGCACCGGGCCGCGCGGGAGCTCGGCATCCCCGTCTTCGTTTGCAGCGCCGTCGGCTTCGGCGCGCAGCTTTTCCTTTTCACGCCGCGCAGCATGACCGTGGAAGAATGTCTCGGTTTTGAGTACGAGGAGGCGGTTGATCTTGAGCGGAAGATGCGAAGCCGGAATGCGCGACCGGAAGAAGTAATGCGAGTTATGCGCGCGGTCACGCGGAGCTTCTGCTCTGAATGGCCGGAGTATTGCGCGGACGATTCGCCGATAAAAAACCGCGATTTCACGGAAAGGCGGTTGCGTGAAGAGGGATGCGGCTCGGTCATTGCAACCAACCCGCCGTTCGCCTGCGGCTTCGCTGCCAATCGCGCGCTGCTCGCTCTCATTGCGAATTCCGGGATAAGGCGCGTTATCGCAGAAATTCCCGAGATGCCGGGCTACTGTTATTTCGATGCCGCAAAGATGGAAACAAAGGTTGTAAAAGGGAGGTGGTGGTAAGTGATTATGATACGCCGAATGAACGAATATGAAAGAAACAAGGTTGCCTTGTTCGTCCAGCAAGCGATGCATATACAATATCGTTGCGATCCTCACGAATTGCCGGAGCTTGTGTTCGTGGGATGGCGTGATGGCGAACTTGTGGGAGCCATGGCGCTTTCCTTGAGCGCGGGGGAGCCGCTTCCTCTTGAAGAAACATACACGCTGGATTACGGATCATTCCCGGGCGTGTTCGATCGCGCGAAAGTTGCGCAATTGGGGCGCTGGGTCACCACGGTACCGGAGCTTTCCGAGGCACTCGTATATACCGCAATTCAGTACGCCATCTGTAAAGGCCGCGAATGGGGCATAGGGGAGATCAAACCGCAGGTTGCGCGGCGATTCTCGCGCATGGGCATCCGGATCTTCAGGCTTTCGGGGAGGCCCGTTTTGGAGCGAATTCCCAAAAGTGTTCGTCCTTACTATCTTCTGCCTCCCGCTCCTATCCCTGCCGCCATTGCGCTCCTTTCCGCCGAACGCGTACTTCGCGGGAGGACGGAAACGCTTATCGCGCAAGGGAAGGTTCGTTTTTCTCCGCCATAATGATCAATCGGCTCCGGCACATGTCGGAGCCGATTTGCCAATCAATTTGGTATCTTTAATACAATGCTTTTGGAACTTGTCACGCACATCGTCATAGACGGCCTCAATCTCGGCATCGGCATATATGTGTTCCTGAAAAATCCGCGGGGGATCGTCCATCGCTCATTCTTCGTTTTCACGCTCGGCATCGTGGGGTGGAGCGCGAGCATGATGCTCGTTCCTCTCACGGGACAATTTTGGCCCGCGATCGCCGCATTCTGGAGCGGCGAGATCGTGGTCCTGGGTTTTGTTTTACTTGCGGAAGTTTTCCCCGAAAGCAGGCCTCTTCGTAAGCGCTTCTTGTTTTTGCTCTTGCCGTGGTTCGGCCTCGTATTGCTTACGCCGTTCGGCGCGTTCATTCGCGCCGCTCGGTTCAATGCTGCGGGATATCTGGAACCTCAGCATGGCCCGCTCTTCCCGCTTTTCGGGTTCGTGGTCGGCGCTTACATCGCATGGAGCATCGTTACGATGGTTCGGAAGTACCGCTGCCTCCGCGGCATCCATCGCGTGCAGATGCGCTATTTCGCGGCGGGCGCGTGCGCATTCCTTTTCCTCGCGTTCCTTTCCAATACATTTCTTCCTCTTTTTGGTATCGTGGAATTCAATCTTCTCGGCCCGCTCTTTTCCATCGTCTTTATTGCAAGCACGGCGTATGCCATCGTGCGGCATCAGTTCATGGATATCCGCATCGTTGTCCAGCGCGGGCTCCTGTACGCGTTTTCCATCGGCCTCATTGCGTGCATTTTCTTCGGGATAGATTTTATAGTGAGGATGTTCACGCAAACCGAGGGATGGGCCGACGACGTCGCGGCGGCCATCGTGGGCGCGTTCGGCTTCGTCTGGTTCCGGCGTTTCTTTGAGCGCGTGACCGATCGTTTCTTTTTCCGCAATGATTACGATTATACGGCCGCGGTCCGGGAGCTCGGGCGGCTCTTGCATTCAACCATTGACCTTGCGGTCCTCTTGCAATCCTTGGACACGTTCCTTATGCGGACGATAAAACCGGAAAGAAGCGTATTTTCATACGATGCCCCCGATAAGCGGAAGGTCCGTGCGTTTTTTCACGGGGTCGATGAGTCGTTTCTTGAGCGGGAGTACGAAGATGTTTGCGTGAATATTTTTGAGAAAAAAACGGATCAGTTTCTTCTCCAGGAATGGGAGGGGAGATGGGAGAGTGGGCAAGGTGTGTCGGAGACCGAGCGTCGCACCACGCTCGCGTGTGCGGAGAAGCTCAAAATTGGCGCAGCCGTACCGTTTATGGTGCGAGGTAAGACGGCGGCCGTGATGCTCTTGGGGAAGAAGCTCTCCGGCGATATTTTCAGGTCAAAGGATATTGAGCTTCTTGGGGTCCTTGCCCATCAGGCGGGGATGGCGATAGAAAACGCACGCCTTTACGAAGAGGCGCGGCGTTATGGCGAGGAGATGGAGATGCGCGTCGCGGAGCGCACGGAAGAGGTACGCGTCATGCAGGAAGCGCAAGCCAAGTTTATCACCGACGCGTCGCATGAACTGCAGACCCCAGTTGCCATCCTCAAGGGCAACATGGAGATTTTGGAAGGGAGTCGGAAGGGGAATCGCAAGACGGCGCTCGGAGTGATGTCAAAGACCATTGAACGGATGTCGCGGGCGACCGATAACCTTCTTACCATCGTGAGATTAAATTCTTCTAAAGAGAAACTTCACAAACAGGAAATTATAGTGGAAGATCTTTTGGGAGAGGCGTACGACGACTGCATTGTCCTCGCAGAAAATAAAGGAGTACTTCTTTCCTATGCGAGCGATCCCGCGCGCGTTGCGGGCGACAGGGACAAGCTCAAAGAGGTGATTCTGAACTTCGTGAGCAACGCGCTTAAGCACACGCCGCGCGGCGGGCGGATAGCGCTTTTGGGAAAAGCGGACGGCGGCAATGTTCTGATTGTTGTTGAAGACACCGGCTCGGGCGTCGCGCCGGAGAACCTACCGCATATTTTTGAGCGTTTTTATCGGATCAAAACGGACGGCACTTCCGGCACGGGCCTTGGATTGGACATCTGTCGGCAGATTATAGAAGCGCACGGCGGCACCGTCCGTGCAGAGAGCGAACTTTCAAGGGGCAGCCGGTTCGTAGTTTCTCTGCCCGCGCTCCGACCGTGAGGGCATGAAGCATAACTATTTGCTATAATGAAACCAAGGCGTAAAACCATGACCACTTCCACTGGACTGCGCGGCAATCTCTACGTTCAGCGTGCGGACGATTTGATTTTGGATGGGGGAGAGAAACAATACGTGCTTCGGTTACGCGACCTTCCCACAGAAGAAAAGCCGCGCGAGAAGCTGTTGAAGTATGGAGCAGGCGCATTGTCAGTCACAGAGCTTCTTACCATAGTGTTAAACGTAGGCACCACAAAGGAGGGTGTACTTGCCATGTCGCGCCGGCTTCTTAAGGAATATGGTGAGAGCGCCATTGTGCACCAAAAAGACCCGAAGAAAATACAGGAAGCCCTCGGCATCCCGCTCGTGAAAGCGTGCCAGGTGGTGGCGTGCTTTGAGCTCGGACGGAGATTTTTCCGAGCCGACGGGAAAAAGCCGGTCATCATCCGGACCGCAAATCAGGTGTACGAATATTTGAAGGATATGCGCGACCTGCCGAAGGAGCATCTGCGGGGACTTTATCTTGATAGCCACTATCAGCTGGTTCACGACGAAGTGATTTCCATTGGCAGTTTGACCTCCAATATTATCCATCCGCGCGAGGTGTTCCGTCCCGCGATTGAGTATTCCGCCTCCGCAGTAATCCTTGCACACAACCATCCGTCGGGCGTGTCAAAACCCTCCGAGGCCGACCTTGCGATCACGCGCCAGATCGTGGAAGCGGGGAAGATCATCGGCATCAGCTTGCTGGATCACGTGATTGTCACAAAAACCAAATACGAAAGCATCCCGGCGGAATATGGTTGAATTTTCCCATCTCACAAAGACCTACAAAAAGCGGAACGTAGTGGACGATTTTTCGCTCGCGGTGGACGTGCCTATTTTCGGATTTCTCGGCCAGAACGGGGCGGGGAAGACGACGGTCATGAAAATGATCGTGGGATTGCTCCAGCCGACCGCAGGGGCGATCATGCTGGACGGGAAGGCCTCGTGCGATGTGGCCTCAAAGCGGCGGATGGGCTATATGCCGGAGACGCCATATTTTTACGAACGGATGACGGGGCTCGCGTTCATGCGCTTTTGCGACGAGCTTGTGGGCGCGCGCGGGGGAAATCGCACGGCGCACTATGAAGCGCTCCTCAAGCGCACGGGCATCTACGAGGCGAGGAACGCGGAAGTGCGGACGTATTCAAAGGGCATGCGCCAGCGGCTTGGCTTTGCGCAGGCACTGGTGGGCGATCCAGAATATCTTTTTTTGGACGAGCCGCTGGACGGGCTTGACCCTCTCGGCCGGCGCGAGATGAAAGAGGTGATGCTCACGCTCAAAAAAGAGGGGAGAAAGATCTTTTTGAACACGCATATCCTCTATGACGTTGAGGAGGTGTGCGACGAGATGGGCGTGATCCACGAGGGGAGGCTGCTCTACGCGGGGTCGGTGAAGAAGTTCTGCGCCGGGAAGCCGCTTGAAGAACAATTCGTCGCGACCGTTATTGCACAAGGGAAGACATGAGGAACATTTTTATCGTCGCAAAAAATACGTTCAAGCTTGAGCTCCGCGACAAGATACTTTACGGCATCATCGTGTTCGCCCTGCTTTATATTTTTTTTGAACTTTTCCTCGCGGATCTCGTGCTCAAAGAGCTCCCGATGGTGAAAAGCTTCGGCCTCACCGGCATCTATTTCTTCAACGCTATCATCGCGCTTTTCCTCGGCACCACGTCGTTCTTCAAAGATGTGGACCGCAAGGTGGTCTATTTCATCCTTTCAAAGCCGGTCTCGCGGGCGCAGTTCCTGCTCGGCAAGTTCGTGGGACTCTGCGCGGTGCTCCTGCTCACAACCGCCATCCTTGGCGTTGCGTACCTCGGCCTCATCGCCTACAATCACGGCGGGTTTGACGCACTTGGCCTTCTCGCTATCGTTATGCAATACCTTGAAATGGCGCTCTTCATCGCATTCGCACTTTTCGTTTCCACGTTCTCCAGCTCGTTGCTCTCCATCGTGTACACGTCCGCCGTGTTCTTCCTCGGCCACATCGTGAGTTCCTTGGTCGCCGACGCACAGGTAATCGGTATCACGGGCATACAATACCGGTTTGTCCAGGTGTTTTATTACATATTCCCGAACCTGGAAAAGTTTGACGTCCGCGCGCTTGCGATTCACAACGTTGCGGTACCCCTTACGTCCTTCGCGTTTGCGCTCACCTATGCGGTGGTGTACGTGGCGTTTCTCCTTGCGGCCTCTGTCTGGATCTTTACTAAAAAGGAAATCTAGCAATGCGATTGTTACGATCCGGCGCGACTCCCAAAATATCCTTTCTGCTTGTAATGCTCGGCTTGGTGATCGTTGCCCAATATGCGTATGATGCGACGCGCGTCGCGCCTTCCGCCGCGATTCCCGGGACGTCCTCGCCGGAGATGGTGCGGATGGTGGATATGGGCTTCCACGCGGCGGTGGGGTCGTTCCTCTGGGCCGGGACGATGCCGGAAATTTTGGATTTTTTCCATGGGCGATCGGAATATTTCCCGGACCTCGCTTTTCTGAATGGCGTGGATCCCAAGCTGAGCTATCCTTATGCGTTCTCGGTGCTTACGCTTCCGGCGATACCAAGACAGTTGCTTCCCGACGCGGTAGCGCAGGCGCAGGCAATAGGACAAGAAGGCATCGCGAACGCCGATCCCGATTGGCGCATTCCGTACTACATGGCGCTCAATTATTATCTGGAGCTCAAGGATTTGAAAGACGCCACATGGTATTTTAATGTGGCCGCGAATACCCCGGGGGTTCCTTCGTACGCCGAGCGCTTCGCGTTGAACTTCGGTATTGACCAAAAAGAGCGCGATCGTGTGCGGAACCTTTGGGCGACGGTGTACGAGAGCTCGAATGATCCCGACACGAAGGCCCGCGCCGCAGCGTACGTCACGCGGCTGAACGACTTTGATTATCTTGAGGCGGCGGCGGCGGCGTATAAGCAGAAGTACGGCGCGTATCCAACGTCTACCGACGAACTCGTCGCGAAAGGAATCATCCCCGCGGTGCCGCAGGATCCGTTCGGATTCACGTTTACGATTGACGGCAGGACCGGCGTCGCGGGGATAGATCTCACGAAACTGCCGGCGTACGTCACCGCCCTGCCGTCGCAATAAATTTTTTCACCAGGCTCGCGACACGCTCTTCTTTCTCTCGGAAGCCATGGCGCGCACGCGGAACGATGATAATCTTGCTTCGCTTTGATTTGATGTTTTTTCCGAACCATTCCGCCATCTCCCGTGCTGGCCGATCGGCATATTCGTCGTTTCCCGCAAAAACGACAAGCAGCGGAATTTTTATTTTCCGGAGTGTCCGGGGTATTTTCCGCGGCTGTGCGTAGCTGAAGATCTCTTCCTTGCTGTTTGGCGTATTCAAGCTCAAAAATCGCTGTGCATCAACGAGGTCCGGCCAGACGGATGCAGGGAGCAGTTCGTGCGGCCTCTTTTGCGCTACAAGCTTTGCGGCGTATGCGTGCGCCCGCCTGAATTTTCGGGGCTCGGCGAATTTTTTGTTGCTCGCGTAGTCGCTTATCGGAACAAGCAGCGCCGCGCCCGCGATCCTTCTCTGGTTATTATTTCGGCTAAGATAATACGCGATTTTTTGGGAACCGGTGGAATGGCCGACCAGGTAGATCTCCTTCACCTTTTTTCTTCGGAGCAGGCGCACGACCCCTTCCAGGTCGTCGGCGCATTCGGTAAATACCTCGTGTGCGCCGCCCGCGGTTTCCCCCTGCCCGCTTTTTTTGCGTATCCTTGTTACTTTGTCATGGCCGCGATTGTTGAAAAAGATAACTGCGGTGTCCTCGGATGCGAGAGGGACAAGGAAATTTTGATGGGAAAACACCGATGACGACGGGCTCAATCCATGCACGAATACGATCGCGCTCCGTGGCCGGTCACCACCGAACCAGAGACCATTTAGGAGATATTTCTTCGGCGTGACGATCGTCACCGGCAGACAACGCTTTTCCATATGAAAATCTTACGGCATGCTCTGTGGATTGACAAACCCGCGCTCTCGCCCCATACTGGAAGCAATGACAGTATTTGGACAAGAAGTTTTGACACTCTCCCTTGGTCTTCTCCTCGGGCTTTTGCTTATCCTTTCAACAAAAAGGCGGGGAAGTGTCGTATATGGAAAAATAAGGAAAAAGTAGAGAAAAAGAACCAAACTATAGACACCGAAACCTCCCCGCCAAGGGAGGTTTTTTGGTCATCCGGTCTGAAAATTGGTTGTTGGGAAAAGCAGAGGGGCGAGAGGAGCAATAACCAATTTTCAGGCCAGAGGGAAAAGCCACTGGTCTGAAATAGCTCTTTGTTCCCAAAGGAGGTTCCTATGCGGTTGTTGTTATATTGTTTGGTGGGACTATGGTTGAAATGCCTGGAGGGGAGATATATTGAAAGATATCTTCCAAATCGAAACCACGCAGAGGACTTGGAAAGTCCCTGCGGAGGAGGATAAGTTTCGCGGGCGGGAATCGTGTCTGATTCCCGCCCCTGACCATTTTTATTCTAGTTCGCGGTATTCGGCGTGCCGCTTGCGGTCGGCGGAAGCACATTGCCACCCTGTATGCGGAGCATGCCGGGGATTTGCATTGGCACCGGCGCAGGGGGCGGATAAACATCCGGTGCGATTGTGATACTCGTCACTTGCGAGAGGGCGTTCTGCAGGCGATTAAGGAGGCCGGTGAGTTGCAATAAGGCACCGGGTTGGACAATGTTTTGTACGGTGATGTCGCGGTTGTCGTTCGTATGAAAAACGAACGAGCCGTCGCTGTTCACTTGCGTCACGGTGCCGCTATAGGTCTGTGGCGTTGCCGGGATGGAAAGATCGCGCACGATGTCGGCATTCAGCGTTTGCCCGTTATCGGTCGTTTCGCCGTACACATTCAGTTCATCGCCGACCCGGAGATCGGAGAGCTGAAGATTGGTCCGATTGCTGTCCAAAAGAATGGTCTGCGCGTCAACATTCACCACGTATTTTCGCGCGGTGTTCCATATCGGCATGAGCGCCGACGGAACTTGGACGTTTTGCAGCGCGGAGTTGGACACGGAGGACGGGGAGGACTGCACGCCCATTGGGCAAGCGATAGATTGCTTCGCGTTGCCGCTCGCTCCGAAACCGTAGCAAGGATACATGGACTGTTGCGCGACCACGAGCGTGGCGGGCGTCGTTGCGGCGGAGATGGATACAAGGTCAACGTTGTTCAATTGTATGAATTCGCTCTCCGAGGGTTTTGAAAGATCGCGGACGAGGTAGGCCTGGATGCTGCCGTCCGCGTTGTAATAGCCATAAAGGTTGATCTGATCTCCTGCGGCAAAATCGCTCAAGGTTGCGGGCGTCCGGTCGCGCAGATAAAGTTCTGTGGAGGCGTCAACTTCAATCCGGTACGCCTGGGTTTGGACGGGATGGGGATAAAGATAAATGTTCGGCACGGAGCCGCTCGTGCCTGGTGTGGCGCTCGCCGGTATCATAGGCATATTGGTTGCCGCAGACGGCGTCATAGCGGACGGTCCCGTGTTGGACAATGTGGGGGAAGTAACCGCGGGAGGGACAGCGGTGGAAGGGACAGGACACGTGATGGCCTTGCCGGTCGCGGAATTCTCGGAATCAAACCGGTAGCAGGTTTCTGAAGATGCCGAAGCCGCAGAGGGGACCGCGGACGGAGCCATAGGTGCGGAACCCGCGTTCGTGCCTGCGCTCCCGGGAGCGCTCGCCCCCGCCGCGCCGTTGTATATCATCGGAACGACCACGGGAGTGGGATATGTCGCGAGAATCTCCGCCGGCGGATTGGTCGCCGAAACGCTCTCCACGGTCAAGTCGTTGAATTGAATGAAGCCGGATTCGGTCGTTGGCGGCGGGGCAATCGGCATCGGCGGTGAGACAATGATGGCTGGTGAGGTCTGACCTCCACCGCTCTGGCCGACGCCTGCACTTGCGCTCGCGCCCACCGATTGCGCGCCCGCGAGCGGCACCATGAGTGCCGTGACCACCGCAATTTGACCGATTGCCGCAAATATCGCAATTCTTTTCATATTCTTATATTATATAGAACGAGCGCGCGGCTTATTTGTTACTCTTCTCATGAAACTATCCATCGGCATCGTGGGGCTTCCGAACGTCGGCAAATCAACACTGTTCAAGGTTTTGACGAAACAGGACATTGTGATTGCGAATTATCCCTTCGCGACGATTGATCCGAACGTGGGCGTCGTTGCGGTTCCCGACGAACGGTTGGAGAAACTGGACGCGTTGTCAAAATCAAAAAAGAAAATTCCCGCAGTGGTGGAATTTTATGATATTGCGGGGCTCGTGAAGGGCGCCTACAAGGGCGAGGGACTTGGCAACCAGTTCCTTTCGCACATTCGCGACACGCAGGCGATCGTCACGGTGCTCCGCGCGTTCCAAAATCCGGAGATTATCCATGTGGAAAATTCTGTGGACGCGTTGCGCGACTTGGAGATTATAAATTCCGAATTGATTTTGAAAGATCTGGAATCGGTTGATAAACGCTTTACGAAGGCCGAAGCCGAAACGCGGGCTGGAAAAAAAGAAGCGGCGCAGGACAAAGAACTCCTCGCGCGGCTCAAGAAATGCTTGGAGGACGGAAACCTGCCCATCGGCGATGCTGCGCTCGCGCACGATCTCCGCGCCGATGGTCGCCTGAACGACCTCAACCCTTTGACATTGAAGCGCCAGATCTATCTTTTGAACGGCAAGGGAAGCGACGTGCCGCAGGAGCTCGTGGCAAAAATAAAATCGCTCGGCGCCGATTATCTCATCGCCGATCTTGCGAGCGCGGAGGCGGTGCCGGAGCTTATCAAGAAAGCGTACGAAGTGCTCGGTCTCGTGAGCTTTTTCACGACCGGGGAGGACGAGACGCGCGCGTGGACGATCGTGCGCGGCACGAAGGCCCCGCAGGCGGCGGGCGTCATCCACACCGATTTTGAGGAGAAGTTCATTCGGCTTGAAGTGGTCAGCTACGACAAACTGATGGAAGCCGGCGGTTGGAACCAGGCAAAACAAAAAGGATGGATACGGATAGAAGGGAAGGAGTATGAGGTAAAAGATGGCGACGTCCTTGTGGTCCGCCACGGGTAGCTGTACAGAAGTAATTTTTGATGGTACTATATGGAACTAGAACTGGGAGTGGGTTTTGCGTCAGATCCCAGAATATGACACGGGGAGGATCAAATGAACAGCAGTGACACGATTGTGGTTCGGAGGAGCGAGCGCGAAACGTTCAGGGGAGGGAAAGCGTGGGGTAAGGTTCTTACCGAAGTTGCGATTTATCTTGCCCATTACGCTCCCGGCGGCGAGAGTGATGATCACTTTGCGGAGCAACTCGGGGCAATCAGTTCCTGTCTCGAGAACGCTGAGAAGAGGATTGAAGAGGGAATTAAATCTCTTTACGCCCCAACCAAGATGATTACCATCTCCGATGCGTTGGGGGATGCTGGTTCTTTCCCGCACCGCGAGAGGGACCTGATCGAGCTTCTCATCAAGCATGCGTGCTTGAAGGGAGAGGATGATCTTTGCAAACTCTCTGAGAGGATAACCTGGACGAGAGGAGTGGTTCGTTCGGTGCAGGAGGGAATCGCTCCTTATCAAGGAGCAAAGAAGCTCCTGGATATGCTGGCAGGCTCCGTTTAGGACCTTCCCTCCAATGCGGACGCGAGGGTTTCATCGTCCGCGAACTCTATTTCACCGCCGGTTGGGAGCCCTCGCCCCAACCTGGTGGTTTTTTTTGTAAGCGGCGCGAGTTCTTTCATAAGGAGCGATGCCTGGAGGTCGCCGAGCGAAGTGGGATTAAAGGCGAGGATGATCTCCTCCGCCTTGCCGCCCAGACCGGCGGACGGCTTCTTTTCAATAAAACTTTTCAAGCTTTGGAGGCGCAGCTTCTGCCAATCCTCAAGAAATCCGGTCTTGGGAATTTCGCCAATGACGAAATAGCGGCCGGAGAATTTGCCGGTATTTTCCAGAGAAATAAGATCGGTTTCTTTTTCCACTATCATAATAATGTCCTGCGCGCGGTGCGGGTTTTTGCAGATGTCGCAGAGCGCGCCATCGTTTTGATGGATGAAAAAGCAGCGCTCGCAGATTTTTATGTCCCCGAGTTCGGCGATGCTCGTCGCAAGACCGCGGATATTTTGCCTTCCTTCGTTAATTAAGTGAAATGCGAGCCGGATCGCCTGGCGTGGCCCAATGGACGGCAACTCGGAAAGTTCGTCAACAACCTTTTGGATCGGCGCGGGAAGCTTCATGCAGAGATTGTAGCACGATTTCGGCGCGGTGTGGCGGGCGGTAGTGGCGGGCGCGGGGCTCCGCGATGCTTCTGCGATTCTACAATGCCGGAAGTTCGCTGTACCGCTTTTCAACGCTCCTGAAGGTAACCCGTTCCGGATCAAAGGCGACCTCCACCTCGCCGATAGGGCCATTGCGGTGCTTTGCGATGAGAATCTGCGTAACGTTCTGGGTGTCGCCGCTCCCGCTGCTCGCATTGCTCTCGCCGCCGATGTCAAATGATTCCGCGCTGCGGTCTTTGCGATAGATGAACATCACGACGTCCGCGTCCTGTTCAATGGAGCCGGAATCGCGGAGGTCGGAGAGCCGGGGGACTTTGCGATCGCGCTGTTCCACGCCGCGCGAGAGCTGCGAGACGGCGAGGATGGGGACTTTAAGTTCGCGCGAAAGTGCCTTCAGTCCCCGCGAGATTTCCGTGACTTGCTGGACCATGTTATCGGAATTCGTGCGCGGGCGGATGAGCTGGAGATAATCCACGATCAAAAGATCCAGGCCGTGTTCCACCTGCAGGCGCCGCGCCATGGAACGCATTTGCATGATGTTCAATGACGGACTGTCGTCAATAAAAAGTTTCGTGCCGGAAAGGCGGTCCAATGCTCCTTGGATCATGCCGAATTCCGTGTCGCTTTTGATGCGGCCGGTCAAAATGTTCCAGAGCGGCACCTGCGATTCGGCGGAGATCACGCGGTCAATGACCTGTTCGCGCGACATTTCAAGCGAGAAAGCGCCTACGGTATGGCCCGCGAGCGCGGCATGGCGCGCAATGTCCAAGGCGAATGCGGTTTTGCCGGTTGACGGCCGCCCGCCGAGAATGATGAGATCGGATTTCTGGAGTCCGGAGAGTTTGTTGTCAAGTGCGGTAAAGCCGGTGGGAACCCCGCGGAGCTTTTCGCCGCCGTCATGAAGTTTCGCCATTCGCTCGTAAGCGGTTTTCAGCTCATCTTTTACGGCGAGAAAATTCTGTGGGATTGATTTTTGGGAGATGGAAAGGATTTTCTGTTCAATGTTATCAAGGAGATCTTCCAGTTCTTGCGGCGCGCCGAATGCATCTTCGGTAATCTCGGCCGATGCCCTGATCAAATCGCGCAGCACTTTTTTCTCCTTCACGATGCCCGCATAGTGCTGCACGTGCGATGCTGTCGTCACCTGGTTCGTGAGTTCGGCAAGATAGCTTGAGCCGCCGATTTGCGCGAGCAGGTCCCTTTCTTTGAGAAAGTTCGTCAGGCTCAAGACGTCAATCGGCTGCTGCTTTTGATAGAGGGTGAGGATCGCTTCGTAGATCTTTTCATGGGCAGGCGAATAGAAATCATCCGGTACGATTATGTCCGCCACGCGGAAGATCGCATTCTTATCTATCAGGATGCTTCCCAAAACCGCCTGTTCAGCTTCAAGGTTCTGCGGCGGGATTTTTAGTTGTGATTTTTTTGTTGCGGCCATAGGAACGGTCCTTGAGGGGTGTCCTCAACCTCATATCCTAGGTCGTTTATCTCTTTACGCAAGCGGTCCGCCTGCTCAAACTGTTTATTATCTCTGGATTGCTCGCGTTTCGTTAGGAGTTCTTGAACCTTTTTGGGGATGACCGGTCGGGACCCCATCAAAATACCCAATATTTCATCAAATTCACCGATAAGATGCGCTTTTTCTGCGGCAAGGATATCGCTTCCCATCGCCTCATGAAGGATTGCGAGGCTCCTTGGGGTATTTAAGTCGTCATTCAAAGCATCCTTGAAGTTCCGGAGGATTTCCTGGCCATCCCTCGAAAGTTTCACAGTCGCAAGATCTCCAACCCCTCTTGCGGCATCAAGCAGTTGGTAATGTGCAGCATAAAACTTCCACAACCCATTCTGTGCCGCCTCCAGACTCTCCCAGGTGAAATTCATTTTTGACCGGTAATGGGTTCCTAAAACCAGATACCGAAATGCGAGGGGATTGATACCTCTTTCTTCAATGTCTTTCAGCGTGAAGAAATTTTTTTCTGATTTGGCCATCTTCTCTGCGTTCATAAGAAGAAACTCTCCATGCATCCATACGTGCGCAAGCGGCACACCGTACGCCGCTTCCGACTGTGCGATCTCGTTCTCGTGATGGGTGCCGATGTGGTCCACGCCACCAGTGTGGATATCAAATGGTTGCCCGAGAAAATGGCGCGAGATCGCAGAGCACTCTATATGCCACCCCGGGAATCCTTCGCCCCACGGTGACGGCCAGTGGAGCAGGTGCTTTTTGAATTTTCCGGTGAGCTTGAACCATAATGCAAAATCTGCTGCATTACGTTTTCCTTTATCTACAATCACCTCGTCGCGCGCACCGGTTATTTTTTCGGCAAGCGATTGGCCGGAGAGTTTGCCATATGTTTTGTCCTTGCTGACATTAAAATAGACCGCGGTCGGGGTGTCGTAGGCAAACCCTCTTTCAAATAAGGTTTCAATCAATGCGATCTGGTCATTAATGAATTTGGTGGCAGGAGCGATAATGTCAGGCCTCTTTATGTTCAATTTTTCTAGATCATCAAGGAAAGCCTTCGTGTAGAATTGTGCGATTTCTTCAACCGATTTCTTTTCGGTGCGCGCTTCTTTATCAAGTTTGTCCTCACCTGCGTCTGAATCGCCGGTTAAATGACCCACGTCCGTTATATTCATCACGCGCCGGACGGCATAGTGATCGTATTCCAGCGTGCGTTGGAGAATATCTTCAAAGATATAGGTCCGCAAATTCCCGATATGTGCGAAGTTGTAGACCGTTGGTCCGCAGGTATAGAGGCCAACCCATTCTTTGTGGATCGGCGTTAGCGTTTCCTTTTCTCGCGTGAGCGTATTAAAAAGCCGGAGCATGGCTTACAACGTTTAAAACCATCCCTTCCGCTTGAAATAGATTGCGAGAATTATCATCGCGGCGGCCATGGCGCCAGCCACGATCCAAAAGGCGCCCGGCAGGCCAATGATGGGAGTGTCCACCGTTCTCATGCTGAAGAGCCCGGCGAGGAGCACGAACGGGAAGGTGAGGAACGAGAGCGCGGTGAACGTTTTCATCACGTTTGAAATTTTCAAGTTCATCAGTTGGTTGTTGGTCTCTTCAAAATCAACGATGGTCTCGCGATAGTCTTCCAGCTGGTTCACCACTTTCAGTTGGTCCCCAATGAGGTCGTTCAGGTATATTTCCGCATCGTCTCCCCAGAATTTTCTTCCTTTGGCAAGGAGCGAGCGGAGGATCGGCTCCTGAAGGCGCACGACGATGCGGTATTCCGACACGTCGCGCTTCAGGTACATGATGCGGGCGAGGACTTCCTGCTCTTTCCCTTTGAAGATGTTCCGGCCGACATCTTCCACTTTTTCCCGGATGTGGCGCAGCTGCCGTTCTTCATAGGCGATCAAGTGTTCCACGATGTGGCACATGAGCTCCAGAGAATTTTTTTCGTGCCGCACTGCAAAGTGATCCAGTGCTTCCGTGATCGGTTCGTAATGGATAGTAGCGACGGTATCCTTTGCGACGATGAAATCTATTTCTGTCCGCACCGACGTTTCATCGTCCGTATCGTACTTCGGGAAGTAATAAATGAAAAAGAGATAGTCCTTGTAGGCCTCCGCGTGCGCCCGCGCGGAGGGCCCTTTAAGCTCATCCACGATGACCGGATGCAATCCGAATTTCTTCTTGAGCCATGCAAGATCGCTTCTCGTCGGCCGCGCGATGTCAATCCATTCCACGTGCGTGTTCCTTTCGGTATCCATTGAAAATATTGTACCATACCGCGCGTATTAGCACTCTCTTGACATGATTGCTAATCGCGCTATAATGGCCTTGATGAACGAGCGGACGTTGCAAATCCTTGAAGCGGCGGTGCAGGGTTTCATTGCGACAGGAGAGCCCGTAAGCTCGGGCTGGCTTTTTGACCATTACGATTTCGGCATCAAGCCGGCGACGATTCGGCTGGAGCTTGACGCGCTGGAAGACGCGGAATATTTGGAGCAGCCGCATCATTCGGCCGGACGCGTGCCCACGGATGCGGGTTACGAATTTTTCGCAAAGCGGCTTTTGGGCACCGTTCCGGAATCCCGCGAACCGACCCTTGCCGGACTTTTTCATGAGCGTGCGTGGCCGGATCTTTTGGGCCATCTTTCTGCTGAATTGCGGCTCGTGAGCGTGGCGGCGGACCTTGCGCACGAAGCGGTGTATAAAACCGGCCTTGAGGAGCTTGTGGATTGCCTGGATTGGGAAAATCGCGGCGAGATCCGCTCGGTGATCCGCGATTTTGAAGATGTGGACGAGCGTCTGCCGCGGGCAGCGGAGAAAGTCGGCCCGGCGGGCGAAGCGCCGAAGGTCTTCATTGGCAGGAAGAGCCCGCTCACGAAAAGCGAGAACCTTTCCGTGGTCGGCGGGAATTACCGCATGGACGGTACCACCATTTCCATTTTTGCCATCGGCCCGAAGCGGATGGATTATAAAAAGGTCATACGAGTTTTTAAAAGCTTATAATAAAGAACATGGCGGAAGAGAACAAAGATAAGTTAACATTTGCTGAGTTTTATAAACAAAATTGCAGCTCAATCCCCAAAGAAGGAAAAGAGGAATGGGAAGTTGTTAATGAGTTTTACAAAGAACAGTTACAAAAATGTAATGATGAAAAGAATGAATATCTTGCCGGATGGCAGCGCGCGAAGGCGGACTTTATCAATTACAAAAAAGAGGAATTCGCGCATCTGCAGGAAGTGGCGCAGTACGGAAGTATAGATCTTATAAGAGACTTTATTACGGTGCTGGATAATTTTGACCTCGGGCTCCGTGCGCTGGAAAAGAATGGGACGGTGGATAAGGGAGTGTATCTTATTCGGTCGCAGATAGAAGACATTCTGAAAAAGCGCGGACTTACGAAGATAATTATTAAGCCGGGCGATCCGTTTGACCCGGCGGTCGCCGAGGCGATGACCGAAGTGGAATCGGAACAATCGCCCGGGGCGATCGTGGAAGAGATAGAGCCCGGATACAAATTACATGACAAGGTATTGCGGGCCGCGCGCGTGATTATAAGCAAGCAGAAATAATATGGAAGATTTTCGTCAGAGAAAATTAAAAATTGTAGAAAAGTATGTAACGCAACTGCGGTTAGGCTCGTTTGAACGTAATTTTGATTCAAGTAGCGAATATTGTCTTCGTTGCATCCCCGCGGCAGGGTACACGATCGATTGTTTGCCTTTATTAGCGGCCGAGAACCACTCGGGCGTGCTTTCAACCCCCTATTTTGATAGAATCCACACATCAACCCTAAGATTCCAACTTAGCAGCAACGCAAAATTTTTTATTCCTGCGCCAAATATTAAAGAAATTCATGCTGGTACGATAAAAGAAAGCTTTATAGGAAAATCAATACAGATTGTAGATACCGGTTCGAGCACTAATGCCTATATTGATAAACTGACTGATTTTTTCCCTTCTAGCATAGCAATAAATTTGGGGGTATTTGCTCTTCTTTCCGATTTTGATGAGATTGCCAATAATTTTTTGAACAATAACAATAATAAACCAGCCCCATTCCTGTTTTTACTAGATTCTCAGCAAGTTGTGAAGATTGAAAGATACGGTCCCGAAGGCTTCGTTGGCTGGACAAAAAGGGAATTACTTACTAGGTCGAGAAATAAATTGAAAATAAGAAATAAAACGTAAAAACTATGGAAAACTCAAAAATTATCGAAAATAATAGCAAGGCAATCATCCTTCTGCAGTTAGTTATTCCGGGTTCGAATAACCAAGCCCAGCTGAGTATCCGCGGAACTGGTTTCATTGTTTTGAAGGATGGTACGTTCATTACTAATGCACATGTTTACAAAGAGATCCCTGAAAATCAGCGGCAGTATTTGAGTGCACAAGTGATAGATCGAGTAGAAGACGCAATTACTTATTATAAGAAGGTTGACATTGAGGTCGTTAGGCTCGACGAAGAAAACGACATTGCTGTTATGAAAATAAAGGGAAAAGACAACTTCATCCCAGTAGAGAAAATCGGTGATTCGGAAAAAGTTAGAGAGGGCGATGAGCTTCTGTTTATGGGATATCCCTTAGCCACAGAGCTTTTAGCAATGGGATTTGGAATCACAATGAGTGCGAACCATTGCATAGTCAGTTCGATAAAAAGGCGGATGCAAGATAAGTCGTTGCATTTCTTTATGATTGACACACACACTAACAGTGGCTCAAGCGGATCGCCGTTATTTTCGAAATCAACCGGCGAAGTTATCGGTATTGTGAGTGGAAGAATCTCTAGCCGAGTGCAAACTGATCCCGCTAACCAATCCAAATTTGCAGATATCCCCGCCAATATGGGTATTTGTCGGCCCATTAACTATTTGAAAAAATTAATAAAATAAAAAACAATGGCGAAAATTTTGGGAATTGACTTGGGGACGACGAACTCCGCGGTCGCGGTGACCGAGGGCGGCGAGCCGCGCATTCTGGAAAATGTGGAAGGAAATCGGACGACGCCCTCCATCGTGGCGCTCTCAAAATCAAACGAACGATTGGTGGGGTTGCTCGCGAAGCGGCAATCGGTGACGAACCCGAAGAATACCATCTTTTCGGTGAAGCGCCTGATGGGACGGAAATTTACCGACCCCGAGGTGCAACGGGATAAGGCGTGGCTTCCGTACGATATCCAGGCGAGTGCGACCGGCGGCGTGGAAGTGAAAATGGGCGACAAGTGGTATTCGCCGGAAGAGATCTCCGCGTTTATCCTTGGCAAATTGAAAGCCGACGCGGAAGCGAAGCTTGGCGAGAAGGTAGAAGAGGCCGTGATCACGGTGCCGGCGTATTTTGACGACTCGCAGCGGCAAGCAACGAAGAATGCGGGCGAGATTGCGGGCCTCAAGGTGCGCCGCATCATCAACGAGCCGACGGCGGCGGCGCTTGCGTATGGTTTGAACAAGCAGAAAAGCGAAAAGATCGTCGTCTACGATTTTGGCGGCGGGACATTTGATATTTCCGTGCTTGAGGTGGGCGACGATGTTGTGGAGGTGAAAGCGACCGGTGGCGACACGCACTTGGGCGGCGACGATTTTGACAAAGAAATCCAGCAATATCTCGTCGTGGAATATAAAAAGCAGGAGGGGATTGATATTTCAAAGGACCCGCTTGCGCTCCAGCGCCTGAAGGAGGCGGCCGAAAAGGCGAAACACGAACTTTCAACGGCGGTGGAAACCGAGATCAATCTGCCGTATATCAGCTCCGATGCGAACGGCCCGAAGCACTTCCTGATGAAACTTTCGCGCGCGAAACTGGAATCGCTCGTACAGAAGTATATTGACCGGTCCATCCAGTTGACAAATGAGACCGTCACATCGCCCGCGCCGAAGGGCGCCGGGTTCAAAATGGGGGACATCAACGAAGTGATTTTGGTGGGCGGGCAGACGCGGATGCCCGCAATGCAGGATGCGGTGAAAAAACTTTTTGGGAAGGATCCGCACCAAGGGATCAATCCTGACGAAGTAGTGGCAGCAGGGGCGGCGGTACAGGCAGGCATTCTGCAGGGCGACGTGAAAGATATTTTGCTCTTGGACGTGACGCCGCTCACGCTCGCAATTGAAACGTACGGCGCGGTCGCGACGCCCATGATCCAAAAGAATACGACGGTGCCGACCGCGAAGACGCAGATTTTCAGCACAGCCGCGGACAATCAGACATCCGTGGAAGTGCACGTGGTGCAAGGCGAACGCCCGATGGCGGGAGATAACAAAACACTCGCGCGCTTCATGCTGGATGGCATTCCGCCTTCCCCGCGCGGCATGCCGCAGATTGAGGTCACGTTTGATATTGACGCGAACGGCATTCTGAACGTCTCCGCTAAGGACAAAGCGACCGGCAAGACGCAATCGGTGAAGATCCAGGCGTCCACAAACCTTTCAAAGGACGAAATTGAGAAATTAAAGAAAGAAGCAACCGAGCACGCAGCCGAGGATGCCAAAAAGAGGGAATTAGTTGAGGCGCGCAACCAGGCAGAATCGCTCATCTACACGACGGAGAAAGCATTGAAGGACGCGGGCGATAAATTGCCGGCCGATGTGAAAGGCGGCGTGGCGGAAAAGCTCACGGCACTCAAAAAGGCAGAGGAGGGGGAAGACATGGCGGCGATCCAGTCGGCCACAGCGTCGCTTTCGGCCGAGATTCAAAAAATCGGCCAGGCGTTCTATAATAAGAATGATGGAAATCAATCCGGCGACGCTCACGGGACCGAGAACCCAGAGCCAAAACCAGAGCCAAAACCTGATCAATCCCAATAAGGTATCGTCCTCTGCGGGAACGGAAGGATTTTGGCGGTCCATTGTAATTGATTTCTTGAGCATCGCCTCCGCGCTCTGTTTCGGCTGGTTCTATTTCCGTTATCTTTCCGTCGCTTCCTCGCCGTGGTATCTCTTCGCCGCGTTTCTCCTTTTCTCCGCATGTTCCGCATTGCAGGTTTTTCTTGCAAAGGGAATTGGGCGGCGGACACTCGTTATTTTTGGGGAATCAGTGGCGCTTATCGCGTGCTTTTTGTTTTACGACAGCTGGTTGATCGCCGGCATCGCGGGACTCGTCGCGTTCGCGGTGCTCCTCTGGGGATATTTCGCGAGCCGTTCGGCGCTGCGCGGCAGCATTGAGGTCCAATTCTTTAGGATAGCGCGAAGCGTGTTGGGGAAGGTGGTGACAGCCCTCGTTTTGGTCATGATTCTTGTGTACGTGCCGCAGGCGGAGAGTCAGGGGCAACCGGTATTCGTGGCGCGCGGGGATTTTCACGTATTCTTTGATTGGGCCGCGGGCGTGGTGAATGGTTTCTACCCCAATGTTCCGCTCGCGGGTTCCTTCGGGACATTTGCGGAGAACATTGCGAGGACGGAGCTCGCGCAAAATCCGGCGTTCGGATCGCTAAACCAATCGGAGCAGAATAAGACGGTCGCGCAGGCCGCGGCGCAATTGACGGCGAGCGTGGCGCAGACGACCAAAATAGCGCCGGCACCCGATGAAACGGTGAGCGACGTGGCGTACGACTACCTCGTCGCCACACTCGTCGGGTTGCGGGACCATTTTCAAACCCAATTTATTGCGGTGTGGGCCATCATTTTATTTTTCATCCTCCGCAGTATCGGCATTGCATTCGTTTGGGTTGCTGAGTTCGCATCGCTTATTGTCTACGAGATCTTGCTCGCAACCGGATTCATGCATATAGATAAGATTACGCAGACCCAAGAGGTCATTACGTATTAATATTTAATGGATTTTTAATGTCCGCGTAGTATCATAGGAAATGCCATGAAAGATTATTATCATATTTTGGGGGTTGCAAAAAACGCTTCCGACGAGGAAGTGAAAAAGGCGTACCGCAAGCTCGCGCATCAGTACCACCCGGACAAGCCGGGCGGCGACGAAAGCAGGTTCAAGGAGATCAACGAAGCGTACCAGGTGCTTTCGGATAGGACGAAGCGCGCCCAGTACGACCGTTTCGGCACGGCGGAGCCGGGAGTGGGGTTCGGCGGTACCCAATGGGGCGGTTTTCCGGGAGGAGCGCCAAATTGGGAAGGGTTCGGATTCGGTTTTGATCCGCAAAATTTCGGCGATATGGGCGACCTCGGCGACATTTTTGAGAGCTTTTTTGAAGGGATGGGCGTGCGTCCCGCGCGAAAAACGTACGAGCGCGGTTCGGATCTTGAAATGCACGAGGAAATCACGCTTGAGGAAGCGTTCCGCGGCGTGACGAAAACCCTGCACTTGCGTACGTTCGTGCAATGCGCGAAGTGCGGCGGCAAGGGCGCCGAGGCAGGGAGCGGTTTTGAAAAATGTTCCACCTGCGACGGGCGCGGCGAGATCCGCGAGCAGCGCCGGACGTTCTTCGGCAGTTTCTCGCAGGTAAAGATCTGTGAGAAGTGCCACGGCACGGGAGAAGTGCCGAAAAAATCATGCAGCACGTGCAAGGGAGCGGGCCGGATGGAGGCCGCGCGCGAGGTAAACGTGGAACTCTTGCCGGGCATTGAGGACAACCAATTGATCAAGGTGAAGGGGATGGGCGAGGCGGGCGAGCGCGGTACGGCGGCGGGCGATCTTTACATCCGCGTGCGCGTGAAGCCGCATCACCTTTTTGAACGCAACGGGAATGACCTCGTCGTCGCGCGGGAATTGAACGTCATCCATCTTCTCCTTGGAAAGAAAATTGAGGTTCCGACCATCTCGGGCGGCAAGATCGCCGTGGAGATCCCCGCGCACTTCAACCTGAAAGACAATTTGCGTATCCCGGGCGAAGGCATGCCGCGGTTCGGTTCGTATGGCCGCGGCGATCTTTTCGTGAATTTCATTATCAAGGCGCCAAAGAAGCTAAGTGCGAATGCGAAGAAATTACTGGAGGATTTGGAGGAGGGAGGATAGGACGTTAAAAGGATCTATAATAAAACCGTGCCGCTGGACATAGGGGTAGGCATTTTCGCATCAGTTTTCTTAGGCCGATTTTTTGGAATCGCGTTCACGCCGATTTTTCTCGCAGGCGGCATTTTATTTTCCCTCCTGCCCGACTTTGATTTTCTCTTCACACTGAAAAAGGGGACTACCGCAAGGGCGCATGAACATCGCGATTTGTTTCATTATCCGCTGTTATTCATTCCCATTGGAACGATCATCATTTCTTTTTTTGATTACCGATGGGCCGCACTATTTGCGATAACGACATTTTTGCATTTTCTTCATGATTCAATCGGGCTCGGATGGGGCGTTCGGTGGTTCTATCCATTGTCACAAAACTACTATGCGTTTTTCTATCAGTACGATATTTCAAGAAACAAACTACCCGCAAAAACACTCTACGTATGGAGCGGGGAAGATGTCCGGCGTCTCTCAGTGCACTACGGCGATAAAGATTGGATTAAAAACATTTACCTAAGATTTCACCCTTACGCAATTGCAGAGTTTTTAGTATTTCTTTTTTCGCTGGTGATTTTATATGAGTATTGGTTGCGCTGACAATGTCCGGATTTCTGGATATCGGAACCAGTACGAACGTGATATTATTTTCTCATGCATATAAAGATATTGCAGTGGAATGTTTGGAATGAGGAAGGTGTAGGAAACATTATACGATTCGTCAAGAAAGTGAATCCCGACATTGCTTGTTTTCAGGAGCTTGTGGTGGGCGGAAAATGGAACAAGTACGAAGATGTTCCGAAAAAAATAGCGAATGAACTGCATTTTTATTACGCCTTCTTTCCTGCTCAAAAACAGCCGAACGAAAAAGGAGAACAATTTCCGTTCGGCAATGGGATTTTCAGTCGGTTCCCAATTAAAGCCGTATTTTCCCGACATGTCCAAAAGGAAATGCCCTATACAGGAAATTATTCAACCTTGGGACGAATATATGGAGAAGTGAGGGTTGCCGTGCCGGGAAAGCGCGCGCTTGTCGTGGGCACGACGCATACCTCTTATACAAAACGTTTCGTCACAACACCCGCAAAGCGGAAAGAAGCCGATGCGCTTCTCAGCATCCTTAGGCGGAAGAAAAGGAATTTTATTTTCACGGGAGATCTCAATGCATCCCCTCGTTCTTATACCATTGAGAACATTCAAAGATACCTCAAGCACTGTGGTCCGGATTTCCGCGAGAACACATGGACGACGAAGCCGTTTGACTACCGCGGATTCAGGGAAACCAAACTCCGCTGGCGCCTTGATTATGTTTTTGCCACAAAGGACGTAAAAGTCCTCTCCTCCCGCATTCCTAAGACAAAATATTCCGACCATCTGCCGATTCTGCTTGAGATTGATGTCTAAGGGGCGGCATGAATAGTGCGATACAAAATGTCGTCCGTGCTCCACACATTGAAATCCGCACTGTTTTTCTTTATAATAACGAATGATTTAATGTGATCGCCCCCATAGCTCAGTTGGCAGAGCAGCTCGCTTTTAACGAGATGGTCCTAGGTTCGAGTCCTAGTGGGGGCACATGAAGCAGAGCGCTGAAACCATTGAAAGAATAAAATTACTTCGGCAGCAAGGTTTCACCTTGGGTGAAATTATCACCGAAACGAACATTCCCAAGTCAACCGCATTTTATCACATAAAAAATTTAGCAAAGTCCAACTATCTTAAAGGAAGACTCCTCGCCATCAATCGCGCCAAGCAGAAAACATTAACCGACGGGAGGCGTGGTAAATCTGTAAAGCCGTATTCTTACCGGGTGCCATTGGAATGGAATGCGGCCTTTGTTGGTTTGGTGGCTCATTTTATGTTTGATGGAGAAATTTCGCGGGTTTCATCTATTTACAACAATCGGAGCCGAACACTGGTAAATAACGTCATCTCGCTTATGGATACAGTCCTGGGAGTTTCTGATTATAAATTGCTCAGGAAGCCAGATGGCGTGTTGAGGGTGAGCTATCATCATGTTGAAATTGCAGCGTTTTTGAGACAGAAAGTCAGAGAACTTTTAAGTTATATCCGTGGCGGTTCTTATGAGGAGAAGACCGCATTTTTGAAAGCCTTTTATGACGACGAAGGCAACGTTACGTTTACTCCAAGAAAACGGATCGTCCGCGGATACCAGCATTCTTTAGAAATTTTGCAGTTAGTGAAGGAATTGCTTGCCGACCTCGGCATCGCGAGCCGGATGGAAGCGCGATTTTATGAACTCTGTATTTCACGGAGAGCCGATCTTTTGAGATTTAGAGATGTCATAAATTTTTCGGACGGCGTTTGTATAAATGGATTACGTTCAAACAGTGTTTGGAAAGAATCTTTGGAGAAAAAGGAAATATTGGAAAGGTTGATAAATTCCTACAGATGCTAAAATAAAGGTATGGAGAACATCCCTGTGCCAATTTCTCCGGTGACGCAAGCACCAGATGCACGCCTGTCTATCTGTCCCGCGTGCCATCAGCCGGTGCAGCCGGAATTTTATTTTTGTCCGAACTGCGGAGGGGCGCTCAAAGAGAAACCACTTTCCACGACGGCGGCAACGCAGGCATGGATTTATGCGTTGAGCATTGTTATGCCGTGGATCGCGTTCCTGGCGTTACATTATTGGCCGGGGGTCAAATATATCAGATCCGACGATGAAAATGCGAAACAGATCGGCATCATCGCCTCCGTGCTTATGGGAATCTCAACGGTTGTCATGATGTGGCTTTTGATCGTGTGGACGCAGCAGCTGGTCCAGTCGTCATTAAATGAGGTGGGGAATTTGGGGAATTTTGGGGGAGGGCTCTAAAAAGCTTTTCAATGACGAAATGGATTGTGGGGGTGGATGAAGTTGGCCGCGGCGCGCTTGCGGGACCGGTCGTGGTTGCTGCCGCAGCAGTGCCCGCCGGATTTAAACCGCACAATCGCATACTCGGCATATTAAAAGATTCCAAGAAGTTGAGCGCGAAGAAGCGCGAAGCGTGGTGCGCGTATTGGAACGAACATCAGATTGTAGAATTCGCTTTAGCGCGTGTGTATCCGCGACAGATAGAGAAGCGGAACATTTCAAAAGCCGCCAATCTTGCGGCAGCGCGGGCTTTTGGAAGATTGACGGGGATAAGGAACTGCCGCGTTTTCCTTGATGGCGGCCTTTTTTTGGGCAATGGCGAGCAGCCTACGGGTGCAAAGACAATCGTGAGGGGCGACGAAAAGATAAACGCCGTAAAGATTGCCTCGGTTGTGGCGAAGGTTCATCGCGACCGCCTGATGCGGCGGCTTGCGAAGCGATACCCGGCATACGGTTTTGAAATCCACAAAGGATACGGAACGAAAGCGCATCGGAAGGCGATCCAAACGCACGGCCCCTGCCCCGCGCACCGTTTGACGTTCGTCGCAAAATCATCTATCATGGACGCATAGACACGCGGCAAGGCAATGGGAGGCGTACCAGTCAAACATCACTCAAAAGGGAAAGTGGGTCGGCGGCGTTCGCATTTGGCGATGAAAAAACAGCGCCTGTTTGTCTGTAAAAATTGCGGCGCGCCGAAATTGGCGCACCGCGCCTGCGCGCAATGCGGAGCAAAATGAAGGCGCGCGGATAGCGGGGCGGTCAGTTCTTTAGAAACACAATGGCAACCAGACACTTAATTCGGACCGTGATTCTCCAAACCCTCTATGAGTGGGATTTTTACGGTCGCAAAAAGGACGTGACGGAGATTCTGGAGCGGAACCTCGCCGAATTCGCGCCCAGCATTGATGAGCCGGAGTTCGCGTGGAAAATTTTGAAGGGCGTCGTGGAGCACACGAAACACATTGACAATGTGATCACGAAAGCCGCTCCCGAGTGGCCGCTGGACAAGATCGCCATCATTGACCGCAACATCCTGCGCATCGGCCTCTACGAGCTTTTGTACGCCGATCCCGAAGAAGTGCCGCCGAAGGTGGCCATCAACGAAGCGATTGAGCTTGCGAAGAATTACGGGGGACCGAACGCGGCGCGGTTCGTGAACGGCGTTTTGGGAACGATCTACCGCGAAGTAGGAGAGCGGAAGGCGGCGGACGTAGAACGTTCCACGCAAAAAAAATGATGGATACCACACCATTACAGAAAAAACTCGGAATTTCATTCAAGAACGAAGACCTATTGACCGAAGCGCTGACCCACCGTTCGTACTTGAATGAGTTCCCGAGATGGCGGTTGCCGCACAACGAGCGCCTGGAGTATCTCGGCGACGCGGTTTTGGAATTGCTCGTTTCGGAAGCGCTTTTCGCAAAATTTCCCGATTATCCCGAAGGAAAATTGACCGTGCTCCGCGCGGCGCTTGTGAACTACCAAATTTTGGCGCGCATCGCGGAGTCCATCGGTTTGGATGGTTTCATTCTGATGTCGCGCGGCGAACGGAAAGATACCGGCAAGGCGCGCGAGGTTATCCTCGCGAACGCGATTGAGGCGGTGATCGGTGCGATGTACCTTGACCAGGGGATTGAAAAAGTTCACGCGTTCGTGAAAAAGAACATTGTGAGTAACCTGGAGGATGTGATGAAGACGAAAAGCTACCGGGACGCGAAGAGCGAACTGCAGGAATTGATCCAGGAAAGATTGCGCATCACCCCTACCTATCGCGTGATGGAAGAAACGGGTCCCGCGCACCAGCGTGTCTTCAAAATGGGCGTTTATTTCGGGGACAAGTTTGTGGCGGACGGCGAGGGAGCATCCAAACAGGAAGCAGAACTTGACGCAGCGAAGCACGCGCTCCAAAAACGTCTCCCGTAACGCAATGGCACATTTTTTGAAGCGGCTTGAATTGAACGGATTCAAATCCTTCGCGGGGAAGACGGTTTTGGAATTTCCGGCGGGGATTGTGGCGATCGTGGGGCCGAATGGGTCAGGGAAATCAAACTTGGTGGACGCCATGCGATGGCTTCTCGGCGAGCGGGATGCGAAAAATCTGCGCGGCGGTAAAGTGGAAGACCTTATTTTCGCCGGGACCCAGAAGCGTCCGCGCGTGGGTATGGCGAACGCCAGTTTGCACTTTGAGAACCGGAACAAGTTTTTCCCGGTGGATTTTGAGGAGGTTATGATCACGCGGCAGGTTTCGCGCGGCGGCGACAGCAAGTATTTTTTGAATAAGGCGGAGGTGCTTCTCCGCGACCTTGTTGATTTCTTTGCAAAGGCGCGCATGGGCTCGCGCGGGCTCATCATTATAGGCCAGGGCGACAGCGATCTTTTTGTCCGCTCAACGCCCATGGAGCGCCGCGAGATGATAGAGGAACTTTTAGGTCTCCGCGAATATCAGCTCAAAAAGGCGGATGCGGAGCGGCGGTTGAAGAATAGCCGGATCAATTTGGATAAAACGAAAGCGCTGGTTGAAGAAATCCTGCCGCACTTGCGGTCACTGAAGCGGCAGACGAACCGGTGGGAAAAGCGCGGCGCGCTTGAGGAGGAATTGCGCGGGCTGGAGGCGATCTTTTTCGGCTTCCGATTGAAGGAGCTCGCGCGGCAGAGCGGGGAAGTGGAAGAAAAGATTGCGGTAAACGAGAAACAGCGGGAGATTTTGGACCGCGCGCGGCGCGAGGCGGAAACGCGGCAGGCGGAGATTGAAGCGAGCCAGCCGGCGGAGCAGAAGAACCTTGCGGCGATCCGCGCCGAGATCGGGTCGTTGGGGGAGAAACGAAGTGCCCTGCAGAAAGATCTCGGGCGCTTGGAGGCGCAGATTGAGCTCAGAGAATCGGGAGAAACTGGCGTCACAAGCAGCAGTCCCTCCGCAGAGCGCCTTTTGAACCTGGTGCGTATGGTGAAGGAAGAGCTGGAACGCGCGCTTGAGGAAGATGCGCTTGAACTGCATGCGACGGCAGAAAATATCCTGGAGGAAATTAAGGATGTCCTCGTAGAGAAAGAAAAGGAAGGCGGAAAATCGAAAGACGCGGAGGGCGGGCTTAAGGCGCAATTTGAGAAAATATCCCGCGACCTCGTTTCTCTGGAGAAAGAAGTTCTTGGGCTTCGGGAAAAAGAAAAATCCTTTGAGCAAAGCCAGGAAAGTTTTTACAAGGTTTTCAAGGCCGCGGTTGCGGATGTGCAGGCGGCGAAGGACCGGATAGGGGAATGGGAAAACGAGCATCGGGAGCATGTGCTCCAGAAAGAGCGGGTGGATTTGCGGCGCGGCGAGGTATTGCACCAAATTGAGCAGGCGGGGCGGCGCGCGGAGGAATTCGCGCACGCGGAGGTTCCGGAAGCCATGCACGAGGGCGATCTTCATGCAATGGAGCAGCGGATTTTCCGACTGCGTGGCGATCTTGCATCCATCGGTGAGATTGATCAAGCACTTATGAAAGAAGCGCGCGACACCGAAACGCGGTACGCCTTCCTTACAAAGGAATCCGAAGACCTTGAAAAAGCAGTTGCGGACCTCACGCGCCTCATGCAGGAATTGAGCGAAAAGATAAAAACGGAATTTGATAAATCGCTTACGAAGATCAATGAGGAATTCGGCAAATTCTTCGCGCTTATGTTCGGCGGCGGCATGGCAAAGTTGAAGGTGGAAAAGCCAAGGGTGGCAAAAGTGGAGGCGGGCGACGCGGAGGAAGGCGATGCTGGCGAGGGAGCGATGCGTGACGAGGGAGAGAAGGCCGAGGAGGAAATGGCGATAGAAAAAGACGGCGGCGTGGACATTGACATCCGCCTGCCGCGGAAGAAGGTTACGACGCTTGACATGCTCTCGGGCGGCGAGCGGAGCTTGGTCGGCATCGCCGCGCTTTTCGCGATGGTGGCCGTAAGTCCGCCGCCGTTTCTTGTGCTGGACGAGGTTGACGCGCCTCTTGACGAGCGCAATGCCCGCCGCTTCGGCGACATGCTCAAAGATTTTTCAAAGCGGACGCAATTTATCATCGTGACCCACAACCGCGCGACGATGGAGGTGGCGGACATCCTCTATGGCGTGACGCTTGGCGAGGACGGGACGTCAAAGATCGTTTCCCTGAAGCTGGAACCGGCTGCGGCGTGAGCCGTGTTAACATTATCTTGTGAGCCCGCGCCTCTTTTTCCTTTTTCACGTCCATTCGGAAAGATCCCATGATAGCTCGACCACAATTCGCGAATATGTGGCATACTTGGAAAAAACCCTGAAAGAAAAAGAATATGCGGTTTTAGGCGTATCGGACCATAACGTAATTCCATTATTGGTAAGCCAAGCGATAAGTTTTTCCACCGAAAAGGTACTGGTCATCCCGGGCATCCAGTGGAAAATAAAAAAAAGGATGACCGACGCCGTTTTAAAGCTAGTTGCAAGAAGGGAACTCCTGACTTTCGGCAATCATGACGATCTGAGGGGCTACACCGAGAAGCTTCATTACCGAATTCTGCCTAACGAAGAGATCTTTGCTAATCTCACCGAAGAAGAGTTTTTAGAGTATGTCGCTCACAAACGGGAAATGATGATCATCGTCCCGCACCCGAAGCATTTCGTCGTCGATTATTATGGAAAGAAACAGATCAAACGTCTAAAGAGAGAGTTGGATGAGCGCAACGTCCGCCTCCCATTTTTGATAGAGGACAAGACCGGATACGATCCCTTCCCGAGGATCCTTTATGCATACAAAGGGAAATATCTAACCATTGGCGATCCGGATGCACATGAAATATTCAGCATATTGGGGACGAGGTCTCTCTTCTCCGTAGAAACGTTTATCAACGCCCCCGAGAACGAAAGAATAATCAATCTATGGCGAAAGACTCTGCGCACAAATAGCCACGAGTATTATCAAGAAACAATTTTGGCGATATTCAAGCTGCTCGTTGAGCACAATGAGGACATCTATGTTAAAAAACACTACCTTAGGGCATGGATCCAGTTCTTTCATTCCGTACCGATGTTCGCGAAGAGAAGATTCAGCAACTTTCCCTATAATTTCCTGAAATGAATTGAAAAACTTTTTGTTAGGTGCTATTATCTTCTAAAGAGAAACAGGGGCTCATAGTATAGTGGTAATACGCCGCATTCGCATTGCGGAGACGCGAGTCCGATTCTCGCTGAGTCCACAAGGAAAACGAAATCTATGAAAAAGTCAGAGTATGTCTCAAAAAGTTTGATAAGCGCGGTCGGTACGTTTTTATATGTCGCTGCGGTTGCCTGGCTTGGTTTCAATAGCCAGGCGATCTTCGGCAGGACGACCAGTTTTCTTACGCCGTTGTTCGCGTTGCTGCTGTTCGTCGTATCGGCTTCCATAACGGGACTATTGGTTCTGGGAAGACCCATTTACCTATATTTGAACGGCCTTAAAAAGGAAGCATTTGTTCTGCTCTTTGCCACGCTCGCATGGTTGATTTTGTTCCTTATCGGAGTGGTGATTGTGCTATTGCTGCAATAACGCGTAACATGAAAATCGTGTGGAAATTTCTGAAATACATCACGAATAACGAGGAGAAATCGCGGCACGAGGAGATCTTTGATGCGATTTTTTGGGTGATTGAAACAGTGGCGCTTGTTTTCGGTACCTGGATCCTTATTGCGATGCACGACCCGCAGTGGATTGCGTTTCTATTTATTGAATATTGCTGGGCGATGGACAATTTGCGGCATAACCGGCCGTAATCCTATGGATAAAATCACACTTTGGTTCATCATTGGGTTTGTGGCGCTCGCGGTAGCGGTCGTGATTGTGGCGGGTGTCTTGTCCGGCGGATTTTCTACGGGATCAAACAGCAGTTCAACTCCCAAGGGATTCGTGGCGACCACGGTGCCCGCGATCGCGTCTTCCGACTGGACGCGCGGCAATCCGAAAGCAAGCGTGACCGTGATTGAATATGCCGACTATGAATGCCCGGCATGTGCCGAATGGGCGCCGATCATGAGCCAGCTTGTGCAGAATTTCAGCAGCACGGTCCTTTTCGCATTCAGGAATTTTCCATTGTATTCCATTCACCCCGATGCGCAGATTTCCTCACAGGCGGCGGAAGCGGCAGGGCTTCAGGGAAAATATTGGGAGATGCACGGCGTGCTGTATCAAAAACAAAGCGAGTGGGTGGCCGCATCGCCGGACGCAGTCGTGGGCCAATATTTTGACGGCTACGCTGCCTCGCTCGGTTTGGACGTGAATAAGTTTAACCAGGACATCAATACAACCAAGGTGACGGATAAGATTGCTGCCGATGTGGCAAGCGGGAACGCTGCTTCCATTGACCACACACCGACCTTCTTCCTAAATCGGACGCAGATTCCGAATCCGAACGGCTTTGATGACTTTAAAGCGGTGATTGACCGAGCCCTTGCGTCATCCACAGCCGGCTAGGCTGAATCGGTTATAATAATAGGGTAGCCTAAAGGTCGACAGTTTTGGGGGTTTGTCATGAAATAATGATAATACAGAGTTGGACGGAGTTTGTGGTGGTGTCGCTCCAGAGCGTATGGCTCCAATTCGCGAGCTTTGTGCCGAACCTGATCGGAGCAATCATCGTTCTTATCCTCGGCCTTATCGTCGCCGCAGCGCTGGGAGCGCTCGTGGAAAAGATCTTTGAAGCGCTTCGCCTGGACACGTTTCTTCAAAAGCTTGGTCTGAGGCCCTATTTTGAACGCGCCGGCCTGCGCCTTCGGGGATCGTATTTCCTCGGCCGCCTGGTCTACTGGTTCATTGTGATTGCGTTTCTGCTTGCGGTGTGCGGCAGCCTGGGCCTCTACGCACTCTCAAACTTCTTGGGCGCGGTGCTCACGTATATTCCGAACGTGATCGCGGCGGTGCTCATCATGCTCGCGGCGGTGGTCGTGGGGCATTTCATGCGGCGGGTCGTGATGGCGTCGGTTTTGAGCGCAAAGCTCCACGCGGCGCACTTCTTGGGGACGCTCACGTGGTGGGCGATCGTGATCTTCGGGTTCCTTGCGGCGCTTACGCAGCTAGAGATTGCGGTTTCTATCATCCAAAGCATTGTGACGGGATTCATCGCGATGCTTGCCCTGGCGGGCGGTTTGGCCTTCGGCCTTGGCGGGAGGGAATACGCGACATACCTTTTGGGAAAGTTGCGCGATCGCACGGAAGCGCGATAGAGTTTGTGAAAAGATTCTAAATTTGGCAGCGAGGCAAAAACCAAATTTATGTGCGTAGCATCTAAAACCCCGCTTGACGCGGGGTTTTGGATTTTGCTACACTGTTCCCTATGTTGGCGATCAAGTTGCAGCGTATCGGCAAGAAGCATCATCCAAGCTATCGGTTGGTTGTTGCCGAGAAGCGGTCCAAAATGGCGGCACCGCCCGTGGAAGACCTTGGCTCGTACCATCCGCTTACAAAAGTGGCAGCGTTGAACAAGGAGCGTGTTGCGCATTGGGTGAAAATGGGCGCGCAGCCGACGCTTACGGTGCATAATTTGCTTGTGGCGCACGGGGCGCTTTCCCTTCCGAAGAAGACGGTGAAGACGAGAAAGAAAGCAAAAGCGGGGGAAGGGGCGGCAGTCGGCGCTGCGGCAGCTTCTGCAGACAAAGAGAAAATGGCCGGAACCGCTGCGGCGGCACAATAGCGAAAGGTCGAAAGCACAAACAGAAGTTCAATGGCGAATTCATCTACTGCAGATCAGGAATTCCTTGAGTATCTGGTGAAGTCTCTCGTGGACCATCCGGAGGACGTGAAGGTTGACCGAAAGGTTGACGAAATGGGCGTTTTGCTCTCCCTTCGCGTGAACGCGATGGACATGGGCCAGGTGGTCGGCCGTCAGGGCGCGACCGCGAAGGCCATCCGCTCGCTTTTGAGGATCGTCGGCGTCAAGAACAACGCCCGCGTGAATCTGAAGATTGAAGAGCCGGAAGGGAGCACAAGGCCTCCGAGGACCGAACGACCGAGAGGCGAAGGAAGACCGGAAGCGACTCGCGACGGGTACTAAGCTATACGCGCAACGTATAACACTTTCGCACAAAAGCCGCCGAGGAGTTGCATCCCGGCGGTTTTTGGTTTACAATCCTATCCAATATGTCGCTGGCCTATACTGATCTCACTAAGGGGATTCTTTTTATTATGGACGGGGCGCCGTACGAGGTGCTTGAGTCCCATTTTTTGCGCATGCAGCAGCGGAAGGCCGTGGTGCAGACGCGCATCCGAAATCTCATCACGGGCAAGCTTTTGGACCGCAACTTCCAGGCGAGCGATACCTTTGAAGAAGCGGAGATTGAAAAGAAAAATGCGATATTCATCTACGTAAGCAAAGGCGAATATTGGTTTCACGAAGAGGGGAATCCGAAGAACCGCTTTGCGCTTTCGAGTGAACTTTTAGGTGACCGGGGAAGATTCTTAAAGCCGAACACGAAGGTGACGACAGTAGTGTTTGACGAAAAAGTGATCACCCTGGACCTGCCGGTAAAAATGGACTTCAAGGTCATTGAGGCGCCGCCGTCCATTAAGGGCAACACCGCGCAGGGCGGTGCAAAGTCCGTGGTTATAGAAGGAGGAGCAAGCGTCAATGTACCGCTCTTTGTGAACGAAGGCGATTTGATTCGCATTAATACCGAAACAGGCGATTACGTGGAGCGAGTATAGCGAGAACTCTGAGCTGCCGCGCGCTTCTCCTTTCTCCGGAGGATGAGATATACCACAATCAGGGCAGAGTAGTTCGCGATCATGAACCATGGTGCGGCCCACGAAAATCCGTAGAGGAATTTCCAATGTGAAATTGGCCAGAAGAGCGGCGTGGGGAAGAATTGCGCCGAGTGCGTTGGGATATCTATAAGGATGTGCAAGAGCCAACCGCCGAGCTCCCAAATGGGCCGCCGGAAAATGAGCCACGCGAGGAGAAAGGCCGCTCCGAAGATAATCACACTGTGGCTAATGTCATAGAGATTATAGGCGAGCCGGATGATGGGGATCTGCGTCGCAAGTGTTCCTATGGGAACGGTTTGGGGGCGGGAAATTTGCGCGAGGGACATATTGCCCGAAAGCACGCCGAACGCAATCACGAAGAACGGGATCGTGAATGCAAAAAGATCGGGGAAAATTCCCCAGAAGGTCGCGTGCCAGACATTCAGGTGCTTCGGCTGCTTGATAAACGTTGGTTTGTCGCCCTCGTGCGGCCCGGCCTTTTTCAGTTTTAGGTTTACCGCTCGGGCGGCGGCCGCCGTCCAAAGCCCGTGCGCAAAGATGTCCATGCGTTTTATTATATGCTACATTGTGGGCTACCATTATAAAGGACGGAAGATATGAAAAAAATCACCCGAAAAACGGTTTTTGTCGCCATGTCGGGCGGGGTGGATAGTTCCGTTGCGGCGATGCTGTTGCGGGACCAGGGCTATGATATCGTGGGTGTTTTTATGCGTTGTTACAATCTGGACGGCTGCGCCGAGCGGGATGCGGAGGACGCGCGCCGCGTGGCGGAGCATTTGAGGATCCCGTTCTATGCCTGGGATTTTGAAGAGGAATACAAACGGCGCGTGGTGGATTATATGATTGAGGGCTACCGCGCGGGGGTGACGCCCAATCCGGACGTGATGTGCAACCGCGAGATCAAATTCGGAATATTTTTGAAAAAGGCGCTCGCTATGGGGGCGGATTACGTGGCGACCGGGCACTACGTGCGGCTCAAGGAACGGAGAAATGACCTGGATGAGAAAACCTTTTCGCTTTGGGCGGCGAAAGACAAAACAAAGGATCAATCGTATTTCTTGTGGACGCTCACGCAGGCGCAACTTGCGCACTGCCTTTTTCCGATCGGCGATTACCTGAAGTCCGAAGTGCGCGCGATGGCGCGCCGCGCCGGATTGCCTACGGCGGAGAAAAAAGATTCGCAGGGAATCTGTTTTTTGGGGAAAATTCCCCTCGCCGACTTTTTGAAGCAATACATTCCCGTGCGGCGCGGTGCGCTTGTGACAACCGAAGGCAAGAAGATCGGAGAACATTCCGGCGTGGAGTTTTACACCATCGGCCAGCGGCACCTCGGCGCCGATTTCAAGTTTCCGCGAACCGGCGGTGCCACGGAACGCAAACCGTTTTACGTGGCCGCAAAGAAGGTGGAGGGAAACGTTGTTGTGATCGCGGAAGGAAGCGGGAATCCAGCGCTGTATCAGAAATCATTGGAATTAGCGAATGTAAATTTCATCCATCAGTTACCGGATACCGGCAACCGGGTACCGGTATTCGCCCGCGTCCGCTATCGGCAGCCGCTCTCGGCGGCGAACCTAGCTGTCATAAAGGACGGAAATTATCGGCTTCAATTTGAGAAACCGCAGAAATTTGTTGCCCCCGGGCAGTCGGCAGTTTGGTACTCGAAAAGCGGCGAAATGCTTGGCGGAGGCGTCATTCTATAGAGGAGGTTAGGGGAGATTGACATCATACCCCACTCAGCTATAATGGAACCCGTGACCGTAACGACTGCTTTTTTACAATTGAATAGCAGTAGAGAGTTTTTTAGTTGTCCCAATTTATTCTTTTTTGGCAACGTTTTTGAGTGATCAAACAATGTTGCGTGGAATTCGTTCGAACCCCTCTATAGAGGGTTTGAATGACGGTTGGCAACGAGGCAAAAAACGAGAATTTATTCTCGCTTTTGGCGAGTGAACCAACCGGGCAGAGCGCAAGCTCTGCCAAGCTCAAATTCTTTTTTAAGAGGATTTGATCCTGGTCCAGGATGAACGCTGGCGGCGTGGATAAGGCATGCAAGTCGAGCGATTCGTGTTTTGAAATTGTTTGAGATTACATCAAGAACAGTGGATGTTCACGAGGAGCGGCGAACGAGTTAGTAACACCTTGGTACGTACCTCAAAGACGGGCACAGCTCGCCGAAAGGCGGGGTAATTCCCGATAGTCCCGCAAGGGTAAAGTCGCAAGACGCTTTGAGATCGGCCTAGGCCCGATCAGCTAGTTGGTAAGGTAACGGCTTACCAAGGCTATGACCGGTAGGGGAGGTGAGAGCCTGACCCCCAACGACAAGACTGAGACACGGCTTGTACACCTACGGGTGGCAGCAGTCGAGAATATTCGACAATGGGCGAAAGCCTGATCGAGCGACGCCGCGTGCAGGATGAAGGCCTTCGGGTTGTAAACTGCGGTAGTAACATGACAATGCAAATGAGTGTGTTACGGAAAGAGGTGGGTAACTACGTGCCAGCACCAGCGGTAAAACGTAGACCTCGAGCGTTATCCGGATTTATTGGGCGTAAAGAGCGTGTAGGCGGTTTTGTGCGTCTTCTGTTAAAGCCCAGGGCCTAACCCTGGAAGTGCAGGAGATACGGCGAAACTGGAGGAGGTTAGAGGTGCATGGAACGCACGGTGTAGGGGTGAAATCCGTTGATATCGTGCGGAACACCAAAGGCGAAGGCATTGCACTGGGACCTTCCTGACGCTGAGACGCGAAAGCGTGGGGAGCAAAAAGGATTAGATAAATCCTGTCTCCGGTTTGTACCGGAGCGAATGGTGTCCCCCTCAATGGCAACATTGGGGTGTGCATCTAGCTGTATCGGGGAAGCCCATCAGTCGGTGGGGAATCCCGAGGGAAGTCGGCGCAATCGCGCATCGACCCCGTAGAGACTATGCAAGTCAGAAGATAGAAAATGACAAAGTCATTTTTGTCGGATCAAACTAAAGAACTCATTTTAGGTTCACTCTTGGGAGATGGATCGCTTCGGATTCACGAGCCATACAAGAATGCACGATTTTCCTTTCGTCACACGATTCGCCAGGAAGAATATTTTTTCTGGAAAGTCAGACAGTTGAAAGAGATTTCAACCGACAAGTGTTGGTGGTGGCAGGAGAAAAATGGTTTGGGCGGCCCGATGTTGCGTTATCAAAGCGCTGCGCTTGAACCGCTGACCGATCTGTATGGCCTTACGCATGAGCGAGGCAAGTTCGCGATTCGGCGCAAATGGCTGAATATGCTTACCCCTCTTTCCCTTGCGGTTTGGTGGCTTGATGACGGTTCATTGGTGGTAAATAGCCGGAGGGGAGTGTTATGCACCGATTCGTTTTCCTATGAAGAGCAGAAACTTTTGGCCCGCTACCTGCTTGTCAAGTGGCACGTAAGAGTTTCTATTGGCAAGATAACGCGGATCAGAGAGGGAAAAGTGCATGAGTACTATCGTCTTTGGATTCGCTCCAGCGAGGAATTGAAGAAATTGCTTGCAATTATTTTGCCATTTGTAAAAGTTCCATCCATGTTACCTAAAGTGATGCTTCTTTATCGTGATTCTGAATTGCAACAACGCTGGATTTCTGAAGTGGTCCATCTTACTGGATTCCCGGAAACTGTAGTGCAAAGCTGCGTTTCGGCGAAGAAGGGAAAATGGAAAGCTTTCAGAAAATGATATAGTCCGATCCTCCGAGCAATCGGAGCGCGCAAAAATATTGCGCAAACTAAATCTACAAGAAGACCCTTGTAGTCCACGCCCTAAACGATGCCTGCTTGGTGTTTCGAGTATCGACCCTCGGAGTGCCGTAGCTAACGCGTTAAGCAGGCCGCCTGGGAAGTACGGCCGCAAGGCTAAAACTCAAAGGAATAGACGGGGACTCGCACAAGCGGTGGAACATGAGGTTTAATTCGACAATAAGCGAGGAACCTTACCAGGGCTTGAAATTCTTGCTGAAAGGCGTTTGAAAGGATGCCCTTCTCACAAGGACAGCAAGGACAGGTGTTGCATGGTTGTCGTCAGCTCGTAGTTTGAACCGTTCCCTTAAGTGGGGTAACGAGCGCAACCCCTATCGAGTGTTACAAGTGTCACTCGGAACTGCCCAGCCCTATTCGCCGGAACCAATGAATCAGTTGGTGAATGTTCGGACGAATAGTGCTGGGAGGAAGGAGGGGATGACGTCAAATCCGCATGGCCCTTTGATGCCCTGGGCTACACTCGTGTTACAATGGCAGCGACAATGGGTCGCCAACCCGCAAGGGGGAGCTAATCCCATCAAACGTTGCCCCAGTTCGGATTGAGGGCTGCAACCTGCCCTCATGAAGCCGGAATCGCTAGTAATCGCGAATCAGCCACGTCGCGGTGAATACGTTCTCGAGTCCTGTACTCACTGCCCGTCACTGCAAGGAAGCCGGGAATACCTGAAATCTCCTTTTGGGGATAAGGGTAAGCTCGGTGACATGGCAGAAGTCGTAGAAGTAAACTACTTTGTTGCGACTTTCGGAAGGTAACTTCCGACAACCAAATCTGGCTATATGCTGGAACATCTGAGTATCCGACATTACTGGATTTAATGAATATTTTATAGAGATTTAATATTCATTGAGTACAGTAACAATATGATCGGTGCAGACAATCAGCAGGCAACCCGGCATAGTGCCGGAGAGTCCTCAGAGACTATACGCCAGACTCCTCTTTCTAAGGAAGAAATTCTCGCTTATCTGCACGGTGCATTGCACGATGCATCGCGAAACAAACGAACGCGCATTCGTTTTGTTCAGAAATATCCCGAATGGCTAATCTTGCTACATAATCTATTGGCGGAGATTGGATATCATTCTTGGATATATAAAGAAGGACAAAACCGAAACTTGTACGCACTCGAAACGACCTGTAAGGAATTGGATTTTTCTTATAATCCGGTTACGATCAGCGATCGCTCCGAGAAAATAATGTATGTGCGCGGGTTCTTTGATGCCGAAGGAGGGATACCAAGAAATTCTGGAAAGTTCTATATACAACTTGTCCAGAAGAACTTTCCTAAAATCAGCGCGATTAAACAATTGCTTGCTGATCTTGGCATAAAGAGTGGAATAATTCATAATCCAAGTCAAAAAGTTGACCCCGATTATTGGAGAATATTCATTCTTAAAGAAAGCCATCGGTTATTTGCAGATAAGATCGGGTCATGGCATCCGATCAAGCGGGAAATATTTAGAGAAAGGATGAAGATATAGTCCATGCCGCGTGGCGACACGCGGGGGGAACATGAACAAGGCACGCGTAGCGGAAGCTGTGCGTGGATCAATTAAACTAAGTCGATAGCGCGCGGTCGCGCGTTAAGGTTGGGGCAACTAAAAAGCTCTTTGCGAATGTGATACAATAAGCATTACGAGCATGCCGCAGGGAAAGAGAGTTATGGTGATTGAAGACGACAAGTTCTTGTCTTCCTTGATCAAGGCGCGCCTTGAAAAGGACGGCTATACGGTCATCCAGGCGTTTGACGGCGGCGAGGCGATCGAGTTTTTGCGGAAAGAAAAGCCAGATCTTATTACCCTTGACCTTGTTATGCCGCGCGTGACTGGATTTGAGGTATTGCAGGCGATCTCCATCACGCCGGGACTTGAAAGAGTCCCCGTCGTGATTCTTTCCAACCTCGCACAAGAATCGGACGTGGAGAAAGCGCGGCAGCTGGGCGCGCAGGAATATTTCGTGAAGGTGAAGATTTCCATTGACGATCTTATCGGAAAAATAGAGGCATTGGCGCATTAATATGATTACAGAAGATATCATGAAAAAAATAAAGCCCGGAGCCAAGGTCCGGGTGTATGAAGGCAAAACCCCTTTTGAGGGGCTTGTGATCGCGCGCAAGCACGGTGCGGAGCCGGGCGCGACTTTCACGGTCCGTGCGATCGTTGCCGGGGTGGGCGTGGAGAAGGTTTATCCGCTGCACTCGCCCTCCCTACAGAAAATACAGATTGTTTCCGGCCCGAAGAAAGTGCGCCGTTCAAAATTGTATTTTGTCCGCGGCATCTCCACCGCGCGCATCCGGGCAAAGCTCGACGTGTCGGTGTAGACCTCTTGCAAGCTTTTTCGCTCCTGCGCAGACGAAGTCGCTCAAAAGCTTGCAAGAGGTCTAGAGCGGCTTGTTTTACTTGTTTTATTGGGAGGTCGTTTTATAATTGTGGAGAAACTGTAGCAATATGCGCGGGTGGCGAAACCGGCAGACGCACTACCTTGAGGTGGTAGCGACCGTAAGGTCGTGGAGGTTCGAATCCTCTCCCGCGCACATATTGACAATCCGTCGAAAATTTCGTACAATTCTCGCTGGAATGAAACTGATAGTTTCTATCGTTTGATAACTTAATTTCTGCAAGGAGGTCAATGTGACCAACCCACTTCCACGAGAAATTCTTGGAGTTGTTTGGGATTTTGACGGGGTTCTCATGCCCGATTCGGAGCAGGTAAATATCGCCGCCGTGGTGAAAACCTTTACCGATCTCCATCTTCCTCCGCTTACTTCTGGAGAAGTCGTTTCCATTCCTGGAAGATCTTCAAAGGTGTTCATCCCCGAGCTGCTCCGTGCGCGTGGCGTTGGATCGGAAGAGGACGCGGAAGTTGTTTCTTTCAACAGAAAGAATTATGACGTCATCTGGCCCGGAAAGGCCACCATGGCACCAAGGCTCACCGAAACAATCCTTTGTCTCACGCATGTTGGCACAGTGCTCGCATTGGCGACAACAAATCGGAAATTGATCATAGATCGATTTCTTACGTCAGTGCTGCCGATTCCCAACCCGTTCCGGGTAATAGTGGCAGGGGAGGACGTACGAAATCACAAGCCCCACCCAGAAGTTTATCAGCTTGTCGCAACACGGCTTGATATCCACCCAAGCAAACTACTCGCAGTTGAAGATACCGCCATTGGAGTAAGGTCTGCTAAGGTGGCAGGACTTTGGTGTGCGGCGATTCCCAACTCTTTTACCAAGTTTCAAGACTTCTCCGAGGCGGACTATCGCCTCAGATCTCTGCATGAAATTCTCACCATCACAGGAGGCACCAAATGAGAGAGGTAATTGTGGTCGGGCTGGGTCATGCCTGGCTCGAATTCTACAAGGCAACGCTGGGCGCGCTTCAAAACGCGAAAACGGTCGATCTTCTGGGCACGGTCGATCCGGCATTTCCGGTTTCGGACGCCGAGACATGGCATGTTCAGGATATCGAGAATATTCCTCAAGAAGCGGTACGTCCCGATGTCGTACCGATCATTCTAACCGCGGACCACTATCACGTGATTGAAAAACTCGCACAGATGGGGTTCAAAAAGATGATGTGTGAGAAACCTCTCGTATCCCGTAGGACGGAAATCGAGAAAGTGCAAGAGCTTGTCGCTCGTTATGCGCTCAAGCTCTATGCGATCGATTTCTATCTTCCCAAGATGCTCGGCCTTCGGGTAATGAGGGGTATCGTGGGGCGGGGCGATCCGCGCTATGAGTGGCTCACCATTTCCAGCCCCGAAGCAGACTTCGGCGAAATGCTTGGCAGGATCGAAAGTGTCGGGGTTCAGGTGATAGAAGCTGGCAAGTTCTGTCTCCCCGATATCGCTGGCCGCCCCTACCTCGCAAAAGACAAGGAGGTCGGCGGGATGGTTCTCGATCTCATAACGCATGTCTGTGGACCACTCTACCAAGCGCAGCTGCTTGGCAGATGGCGAGTGTGCGACGCTTCTCTTTCACGGCTGAGCGACACCACTTCGGGGTATCTTGTTCATGTTGCTGATGTGCGTACCGAGGTGGAAATGTACGTCACCGCTCTCCTTGAGGCAGATGGTATTCCTATCCATCTCGCATTCGGAAAGGTGCCCATCGAGAAGGGTGGTCTTTGGTCGCTTGAGATCCGGGGTAACAAGGGCATGTACTTTGCCGGGCTCAGGACCGGACAGCCTGCAGTTCTCGTGTGCAATGACGGCCGCACCGTTACGTTCTCCTTAGACATCCCAACATACGAGCTTGTTATCAGGGAAGCGTTGCTTTATTTCGACGGACTGCTTCCCGGGTTTGACGGAAACTACGATGCCTTTCTCGCCTCCATGGAGGTGGGACGGGCAATCCTCGGTAAATACGCCCAAAAAAGTACGTAAGAACGATTACAATCGCCCCGACGCTCTCTCAGAGAACGTCGGGGTATCTCTATCTCGGCTAGGAGCGGGGACAACGGTCGTGGAGGTTCGAATCCTCTCCCGCGCACAAAGGCAAAAAGTATAGATTTTAATTGGGTAAAACAGGTTCGAACCCCGGAGCGAATCTATTTAAATAGGAGTATGATTAAGTCATGAACTCCTCATATGTCGCAGCGGTCTTCATTGTGCTGATGG
>JBEKRC010000003.1:0-254862 GCA_049997875.1 Minisyncoccia bacterium | reverse complement strand
AGCTATGCCGCAAGCAGTACCTTGTTCAAACTCGCGGCGTTCATGGAAAGCTTGAAGTTCTACAATGGAGGCAGCGGCGCCGTAACGGCAAATGATGGCGGCAACAACAACTACGTCTACGAAGGGGGGTCGAGGCCGACTTTGTAAGGGCAAGATCCTTTCAGCACCACTTTTACAGCTGCCGTAGCTGCAAAAGTGGTGCTGAATTGGTATTATATGACTATGCGATTACCCCTTCCGCCGCTCCAGCTTAAGAAACTGCTTATTGACGAAGGGCTTATCTCGGCGGAAAAATTTGACGAGCTTTTTGCCGAAGCCGAGAGAAAGAGCCAGAACATTCTTGACGTGCTTATTTCGGAACAGTTCACCACCGCGGATTATTTGAACAACCTTGTGGCGAAAGCGCTGGGCGTCCCGCGCGTTGATTTCAGCGTGCAGAAAATGGAGAGCGACATGGTAAAACTCATTCCGGAAGATATCGCGCGCCAGCGCCAAGTCGTCCTCTTTGCCAGAGAAACCGACGGGACGTACGACGTTGCCATGAGGGATCCGTCCAACCTTGAGACGATAGAATTCCTCGCCCAGCGCCTGAAAGCGAAAATCAAACCGTTCCTCGCCACCGAAGAAGATCTCAATCGCGGTTTTTCGGTTTTCGGCTACGAGCTCGGTCAGGATTTCAAAAAGCTCATTGAAGAGAACGTCAAAGCGTCGCTTGGGGCGCGGGCGAAGAGCGCCGAGGAAGCAGCGGGAGATCTTCCTATCGTCGCCATTGTGGACAACATCCTCTCCTACGCGATCGCTTCGCGAGCGTCGGACATCCATATAGAGGTGTTGGAAGAATCAATGTTCATCCGGTATCGCATTGATGGCATCCTCTACGAAGTGATGAGCGTGCCGAAGGCCATCCATCCTGCGATCGTCGCGCGCATCAAGCTTTTGGCGGGCCTCAAGATTGATGAACACTACGCGCCGCAAGACGGGCGGTTCAGAGAGCAGGTGGGAAACGAGTTGACTGACGTGCGCGTTTCCGTGATGCCCACATTTTACGGGGAAAAGGTAGAGATGCGGGTGCTCACGTCGTCGCAAAAGCCGCTTTCGCTTGAAGAAATCGGCATGGCGGCCGGAGATGCCGCTGCGGCGAAAGAAGAACTCAAGAAGGCCTATGGCATGGTGTTGTCCTGCGGCCCGACCGGCTCGGGGAAAACGACAACACTCTATGCGCTTATGAACATTCTGAACAAACTGCAGGTAAACGTGGTGACCATTGAGGACCCTATTGAATACAACATGCGTTACGTGAATCAGACGCAGGTCAACCCGCAGGCAGGGATTACGTTCGCATCGGGACTCCGCGCGCTCCTCCGCCAGGATCCGAACATCATCATGGTCGGCGAAATCCGCGACGCGGAAACCGCCGACATCGCTGTCCAAGCGGCCTTGACCGGCCACCTTTTTCTTTCCTCGCTCCACACGAACGACGCTCCCACCGCAGTCCCGCGCCTGTTTGATCTAAAAGTGCCGCCATTCCTCGCCGGATCGGTGCTGAACGTCATTATTGCCCAGCGCCTCGTCCGGCGTGTTTGTCCGTTCTGTATCTATTCGTACGATGCCGGTCCCGATGTTGCCCGGACCGTACGGGTCCAATTGCATGAGCTCGGCGTGCCGGAAGACGCCGTGTCCGCACCGAAGACCCTTTATCGGGGAAAAGGATGCATCTCCTGCGGGATGACGGGGTATCGCGGCCGCCTTGGCATTTTTGAATTGCTCCGCGTGACCGATGCCGTCAAAGGGGTCATCACCGCGGAAGATTTCAATCTCGAGGGCCTGCGCGCCGTCGCGAGAAAGGAAGGCGCAAAGACAATGTTTGAAGACGGCCTTCAGAAAGCCGAGCTTGCGCTCACGACATTGGAAGAAGTGCTCCGCGTGATACGCGAGTAGAACCTGGTACAATAAAAGTATGCTCTATCATTATGTCGCAGTGGATCGCTCCGGAGAGACGCAGGAGGCCGATTTTAATGCGGGGACGCTTGACGACGTTCTGCACTATCTTTCAGGAAAAGAACTCCGCCCGATTTCGGTCAAGGCGCTCACGCGTGACAGGTTCGGCGCGCCGAGGTTCTGGGGAGGCATCAATACGTCCGACGAGGTGTTTTTGACCAAATACCTCGCGCTTATGCTGCGCGTGGGCACCGACCTTCTTTCCGCAGTGAACATCCTCATTTCGGATTTTGACAAGCCCTCCGTCAAGGACTTTCTCCTTGAAGTGTACGACAGCTTGAGCCGCGGCCAGCCGTTCTACGAATCGTTTGCGAGGCATCCGGAGATCTTTTCGCCGACGTTCGTGAATTTGGTCAAAGCCGCGGAGATTTCCGGAAATTTACAGAAGACCTTTGAAGACCTTTCTGTTTCACTTGAGCGCGAAGCAGAGTTGAAATCCAGAATCCGCGCGGCGCTCGTCTATCCGGTGGTTGTTTTATGCATGGCAGCCGCTATCCTTACGTTTCTTGTCACCTTTGCGCTGCCGCAACTTGCCGCGGCATTTTCAGGCGGAGGCATCAATGCGCCGCTTTTCTCGCGTATCGTCTTCAGCGTCGGGCTTTTCGTCGGCGCAAATATCGTGCCGATCTACGCGATATTACTTACGGCGATCATCGTGTGTGTTGTGGGGGCGCGCAAGACGGAAACAGGGAAAAGAATCCTTCATCGCATCTTGGCGAATCTTCCTGTCATTCGGAAGGTTTACAACGACCTTGGGGTGCAGCGCATGGCCTCTACGATCAGTTCGCTCATTAAGGCGGGATTACCCATCATTGAAACTATCACGGTTGCGGCGGAAACCGTGAATCACCGCGATTATCAATATGCGCTCATGCGGGTTGCGAACGACGGTTTGGCCAAGGGCCTTACGCTCGGGGAATCGTTCAAGCGCGAGGCGGTCTTCCCGAAAACGTTGAGCAATCTGATCGCCATCTCGGAAAAGGCGGGGCACTTGGACGAGGTGCTCGCCACCCTCGCCGATTTCTACGGCGCGAACACTGATAGCAACATCCAGACGCTCGTATCGCTCTTGGAGCCCGTCCTTCTCTTAGGCATGGGATTGATCGTGGCCGTCATCGCGCTTTCCATCATTGTGCCGATTTACCAGCTCACGAGTTCTTTCTAGACCGTCAAACTATGCAACGCTGGTTCCAAAAATTGCTTTTGTTCCTTCGCGTCCATTCGGCGGCCGCAGGGCTTTCCGTGAGCGATCAGGCGGCGCGGCTCATGCGTTTTGATGGGAAAGCTTGGCAGATGCATGCGGTGCGCCTTGAGCCCGGTACGCTGAAGGAAGGAAGGATCGCCGATCGCGAGGGATTTATCGCGGCGCTCACGGCGCTTAGGGAACAAGCGCAAAAAAAGGGAAGAAAGGGGAAAATGAGCGTGGCGGTGTGTTTCAATTCCGCGGAAACCTATACGCAGGTATTCGCGCTCCCCGCGGTCGAGGGGAAGGATCTGGAAAGGGCGGTAGAACTGAACCTCAAGATGACTTCGCCGTTTGAGGCGGACGGGGCATATTCGGACTGGGAACTTGTGGGGCGCGACGAGAACACGCTGCAGCTTCAGATCCTCTCTGCGTTTATTGAACGCGGCGTGGTGGACGGGATGGCGGAAGCGTTTTTTGAGGCGGGATTCATCATAACGGCGGTGGAATCACGGGCGTTTGCGCTCGCGCGGCTGCTCCGCGAGAAAGGGGCTGGCATTGATATGGCAAAATCCTTCCTCTTCGTGAATATTGATGATTCCGGGCTGGATTTCGCGATCATTCGCAAGGGCGCGTCGTATTTTGAATACGCGGTTCCGTGGCAGGATCTTATGAATGACAAAGGGGAAATATCCATTCCGAAATTTGAAGAAACGCTTGGGGCAAGCGTGCGGCGCGTCATAAATTTTTATTACCAGCACTGGGCCGGATCCTTGGATGCGATCATCTTTTCCGCCGTGGTTTTAGAGGCGGAGACCGAGCGAGTCATCGCGGAGAGCGCCTCGGTTCCCGCGGCACGTTGCATGCTCACGATGGGCCAGCCGGTTTCGTCGGCATGGTTTACCGCGCTCGGATGCAGTTTGCGCGAGTCGGGGTTCAAGGTGAAAGATCGGGAAATCAATCTTTTAGGAAATGATTTGCGGGATATGTTCCGCGGGGAGGAGCTTCTGGGCTTCATGCAATTTTGGCGCATCGCCATTCCTGCCGCCCTGTTGCTCCTTGTTATTACCTTCGCAGGAGCAGATATTTTCCTCTCGGAAACGAGGGCGACCATTGAATCACGTTCCTCATTTAATTTGGGCAGCGCGCAGGTCGCGGAAACCGCCGCACTACAGGCAACTGCAAGCGATTTCAACGGTTCCGTGGCGCTCGTCGCCGCCGCTCTGAACGCCGCGGGCCCCAAGGGCGTCATTTTGAAAAAAATTTTGGATATCGCGGGGAGCAATCAAGTGACCGTGAGCCACGTTGCGTTTCAATCCACGGGCGCTCCTATCGCGCTCTCGGGGAACGCGCGGACGCAGGATGCGATACTTGCGTTTGAAACGGCGCTCAAGAGCGATCCCGATTTCAGCTCCGTCAACCTTCCCTTGGGGCAGGTGCAAACGAACGGCCTCACTACTTCCTTTTCTATGACTTTTTCGTATACCCGATAAGCCGGGGCTACGGGAATCTCCGTCCATCTGTTTCCCGGCGAGTCCTCAAAATCTCGTTGCGATCGCAGAGAACAACGCGTCAAAGACAACTCGGTCCTTCGGGGTTATTTTTACAAGGACGAACGCAGATGCTTTCCTGTGTTTTTTTTCGCCCGCTTCGCGGATGCCGATGCGAATGCGGGTGAAGCGGTTCGTGCGGAGCGTGGTTATGATTGACTGGATTCCCTTATTACCCGCAGAACCTCTTCCGAACGATATTTTATACGTTCCAACGGGGAGATCGCTCTCATCGTGGACGACGACGAGGTCCTCCGGCGCCGCCTTGAATTTCTTCATCGCTTCCCGCACTGCCCTGCCAGATTCGTTCATGAACGTAAGCGGCGCCACAAGCACCATAGTGCCGTGGGCGGCGTAGCGGAATAGCTTTTTGTGCGTTTTCCATGCTAGGGATTCGCCGTTCGGAAGCCGCCGCGCGATCGTGGCGAGCGCGGCGCGGCCCACGTTGTGGTACGTGTTTTCAAATTCCGGTCCGGGATTGCCGATGCCCACGAGGATCGTTTTCACCGCTTTCATTGGCTTGATTTTACCATAATGCGCGGGATATAATGAGTACTACATGAGGAAGTTCTTCGCTGCTTTTTTGGAGGTGCTTGAGGTCGCCGTGATTGCCGTGGGCGCCGTCTTCCTTGTGCGCACGTTTCTTGTGCAGCCCTTCCTTGTGAGCGGCTCAAGCATGTCGCCGAACTTTTCAAACGGCGATTACGTCCTTGTGGATGAGCTCACGTACGACCTGCGCGCGCCGCAGCGCGGGGAAGTGGTCGTGTTCCACGACCCGCAGGATTACTCCACGTATTTCATCAAGCGCGTCATCGGGCTGCCCAACGAGCGCGTCACGATCAAGAACGATACGGTTGCGGTGTTCAATGCCAATCATCCGCAGGGATTTTCGCTTGACGAGTCCTACTTGCCGAGAGGGACGGATACGTCAGGGAATTACGATTTCACGTTGTCTTCCAGTACGTATTTGCTCCTCGGCGACAACCGGCCCGCCAGTTATGATTCGCGTATGTGGGGGGCGTTGCCCGCGAAGAATATCGTTGGCCTCGTGCGCGTCCGGTTGTGGCCGCCCACCGACGTGACCGCGTTCGCGGCGCCGCAATATAAGCAAAATGAAAACTAGCGAAAAGCAGGGAGCGAGGACCCTTCGGGCTCCGACGGGCATGCACGACGTGCTGCCTGCCGACCAGCCTTATTGGGAGCGGATCGAGAGCGTGGTGAAGGATCTCGCGCGGTCCTACGGATTCGCGCGGATAGAGACGCCGGTCTTGGAGTTTGCAGACCTCTATAATAAGACGTCCGGCGAAGAGAGCGACGTGGTTGCGAAAGAAATGTACACGTTGCGCACGAAAGGCGGCGATGTGCTCGCGCTCCGTCCCGAATATACCCCCGGCATCGCGCGCGCCTACCTTGAAAACGGCTTAAGCCGCCTCGGCCAGCCGCAGAAGCTTTTCCACTTCGGGCCTGTCTTCCGGCACGATCGGCCGCAGCTCGGCCGCTATCGCCAATTTACGCAAATCGGCTTTGAAACGCTCGCCGGGCCGAACGATCCGATCTATGACGCGGAGACCATCTCCGTCTGCGCGGACCTTCTTCACGAACTCAAGATAAAGAACTTCACACTTAAGATAAATTCCATCGGCTGCCGCGTGTGCCGCCCGCTGTACAAAAAACAGCTCGTGAACTATTACAAGAGTCGCGAGAAGGAATTGTGCGAGGATTGCAAGAAGCGGCTCGCGACGAACCCCTTGCGCCTTTTGGATTGCAAGGAAAAGGATTGCGTGCAATTAAAGGAGAAAGCGCCGATCTTTTTGGACAAGCTGTGCGCGATGTGCGCCGAGCATTTCAAATCAGTCCTCGAATATCTTGAGGAAGCGGCGATCCCGTACGAGCTTGATAACCATTTGGTGCGCGGGCTGGACTACTACAGCCGGACGGTGTTTGAAATGTATGCCGACGGGAAGGAAGCCGAGATCGGTGCGCTTCCGGCCGGCGGCCGCTACGATTATCTGATGGAGACGATCGGAGGACACCTCACGCCCGCCGTCGGCGCCGCATGCGGCGTGGAGCGCCTGATTGCCGTTATGAAGGCAAGGGCGGTCGCCCTGCCTGTGCGGGCCCAAAAAAGGGTGTTTCTTGTGCACGCGGGCGATCTGGCGAAGCAGAAATCGTTCGGCCTTTTAAAGGAACTACGCGCGCGCGGCATCGCCGTTTCCGAAGTGCTCGCGAAGGAATCGCTCGCGGCACAGCTCAGGACCGCGGACAAGGAAGGGATTACGCTCGCGCTCATTCTTGGCCAAAAGGAGATTTACGAGAGCAGTGTTATCGTCCGCGATTTAAAAACCGGACTGCAGGAAGCGGTGCCGCGGCACAAAGTCGTGGACGAGATCAAAAAGCGGCTTTAGGTTGAACCATGCAGGAACCAACGCGAGACAAGAATTGCATTTTCTGCAAAATAGCGTCCGGGGAAATTCCGGCGCAGGTGGTGTACGAAGATGACCGCGCGTTCGCGTTCTTGGACATCGCACCGCGGACGTCCGGGCACACCATGGTGATCCCAAAAACGCATGTGCCAAATTTTCTTGAACTGCCGGACGCCGAAGTCGCGCCGCTCTTCGCGGCGGTGAAGAAAGTGGCGGGGATGCTCTCGCGGAAATTGAAGTGCGACGGCATCACGGTCGGGATCAACCAGGGCCGCGCGAGCGGCCAGGTGGTGGACCATCTCCATGTGCATTTGATGCCCCGGTGGTATGGCGACGGGGGAGGGCCTGTCCAGTCACTGGTGAACAGGAAACCGAAAGAGACCTTGGAAGAGATACGCAAGAAAATTGTGTCATAGGCATCTTGCTTGTGGTTCTGGAGAGCCAGAATAAAATCCCTCCAGCGGGGATTTTTTCTTGCCGCTCGCCCCGCTCGCCGAAATACACGCAATGGTATTTCGGACCAAGCCGAGCGGGGCTGCGCGATCCTCTCCAGAACCACAAGCAAGATGCCTACGGCCACCAATGTTTTTTTGCTGTCAGTTATTTCAACGGTTGACTAAGAGTTTAATTCATATATACTATCTTCCATGGCAGTTGAAGTACGAAAACGGGAGGGAGAATCCCCGAATAGCATACTTTTCAGCTTCACAAAAAAAGTGAAGCGGAGCGGCATTTTGAAGGAAGCGCGCGCGCGTAAGTTCCACGATCGCCCGGTAAGCCGGATCAAACGCAAACTCTCGGCAATCCACCGCGATGCGAAGCGGGCAGAAGTAGAGCGGATGAAGAAACTCGGGCTTTTGAGCTAGGCGCTCGTCCGGCATCTGGAGTGGATTTCAAAAACGCGCCTTTTGTGCGGTTTTTTGGTAGGATAAAAATATGATCAAAGTAATCCTCGTTGATTTAGGTGGAGTTTACTTCACCAAGGGGACCAGCATAGGAATGCAAAAGATATGCGAATTGACCAACCGGCCGAAAGATATCATCAACGAAATTTTTAATTCTTCTCCTCGAAAGGAGGGATTTTGGTATCGAAAAGGGCAACTCACCGAAAAAGAATTCTGGCGGACAGCCGTCAGAAGATTGGGCGTCGGCGAGGATTTGATTCCTACGTTGAAAGAGGCTTGGCATTCTTCTTACGAACCCATTGAAGGAATGAAAGATTTGATTTCTAAACTGAGAAAGAGGTTTAAGGTTGTCGCTTGCTCTGGAAACATAAAAGAAAGGATTGATTACCTTGACGAAAAGTATCATCTGAAAAACGATTTTGACGACTTTATTCTTTCCTATGAAATCGGGGTTCATAAATACGAGCCGAATTTCTACGATGTCGTCCTGGAAAGAATCGGCGTTCAACCGGAAGAGTGTCTTTGTGTCGACGATGACCCAGAGTTTATCGATTCTGCACAACGACACGGAATGAAAGCAATCCTGTTCCAAAACCTAGCGCAACTAGAATCGGACCTCAAAAAGAACGGCATCATAATTTAAACTAAAACAAGCTCTCACATCCCCCACTTACCGGAGCGGATCGCTCGTTCTTAAGAAGACCCCTTTACGCCGAGCTTCCGAAATGTTACCATCCCAACTGCGTTCTTTGAACTTCTCGCGGTGGAGGACCACATGAAGAAATTTCTCGGAATGCTCGCGCTCGGCCTTCTTGGGTTGGCCGTGATGGTTCGCACCATCCGCGCCGACCTATGGCATGGCGAGACCGGTGAGCATGCGGCGGCCATTCTCCTCTTTCTCACCATTGCCATTACATTCATCAGCGCCCTCGGGGTTTTCGGCTCTTTGCTTTGGCGGGTACTTTGCAAGGTATTGGAGGCACCCAAAGAAAGGGGCGCTTGACACCGATGACTCCGGAACTACACGCGAAGCTGGGCTGCACACGTTCTGCAGCCCAGCTTTTTCCTTCCACTAGCGGGCAAAATCGGGAATAATTTTTTTGCTTTGGCGCACGATCGCGCTATAATGCAGGAGCAATGACGCTGGTCCAAAAATTGAATGACGACCTGAAGGCGGCGATGAAAAGCGGCAATGCGGAGCGTGTTGCCGTTTTGCGGTTCATGTCCTCCGGCATTTACAACGTGCAAAAGGATAAGTACGTGAAGCAGCCGGGCGTGGCGCTGACCGACGACGAAGTCGTTGCGGTTTTACAGAAAGAAGCGAAGCGGCGCAAGGAGGCGATTGAGCTCTTCCGGCAGGGGAAGCGGGACGACCTCGTAAAAAAGGAGGAGGCCGAGCTCGCGGTGGTCTATGAATACATTCCCAGGGAGCTTTCTGCGGAGGAAATTGAAAAGATGGTGGACGAGCTCACGGGAAAGGGTTTCAACGATTTCAACTCGCTCATGCGCGAGGCGATGAAGCTCACAAAGGGGCGTGCGGACGGCAAAACGGTGGGTGACATCGTGAAGAAAAAAATTGGCTAGGGAATCTTTGGACAAGAAGCTTGACCGGCTCGCGAAAAAGCTCTTGAAAATTCTCGCGATGCGGAATGCGCGTGCTCGCAATGCAGCCCTTGATATTTTTGTGTTGCCCGCCCGTGACCTTGAGGTACTCAAGCGCCGATTTTTCAAAAAACGCTCCGAGCCGAACGTACTGTCGTTTCCTGAGCCGCTCCGTTTTCCTCATCCGGAGACCAAGCGGCGCTACCTAGGCGAGATCTATTTGAACCGCGATATCCTGCGGCGCAGCCCGGAACGGGCGATGCCGCTTTTGTTGCACGGTATGCTGCATCTCCTGGGCTATGACCACAAAAAGAGAGCTGATGCAGCCGAAATGGAACGGTTGGAAGGGCAGTTTTTAAGCATTATGGAGAAATAAAAAATCTCCCGGAGGAGATTCTTTAGCATGCCCGCTACCAGCTGAGCCGATAGAGACTGACGTCTCGCGCGGGCTATTGGCACAGTATTGCGATACGGAGGTAAAGTCAAGCATTCCTTAATGATTTTTTAATGTGCGGCCAATGCACAGTTGCGGTTGCCCCTCGCACCGCATAAAATAAGGAGGATATGAAGATTAAAGGGCTTTCGCGCGGCAATTTTGTGACGGGCTTGGACCTCGGTACCTCTTCCGTCAAGGTGGCGGTTGCCGAGCGGCGCGATGGGAAGCCGGCGCTCGTGCACGTGCAGAAAGTGCCCTGCTACGGCATGCGGAAAGGCGCCATTGTGGAGATGAGCGAGGTTTCGCAGGCCGTGAGCCGCGCGCTCGCAGGCGCGAAGAAGGTTTCCAAATCGGCGCTCAAAAACGTTTATATTTCTATCGGTACGCCGCAAGCGAAAATGCAATCCTCGCGGGGGATCGTCGCGGTCTCGCGCGCCGATGCGGAGATCTACCAAGACGACATTGACCGCGCGGTGCGGGCGTCGCAGGCGGTCAATCTCCCGCAAAATCGTACGATCATCCACACGCTTGTCAAAGAATTCGTCGTGGACGGCGTGGGGGAGATCGCGGATCCCCTGGGGCTCTCGGGCAGCCGCTTGGAGGTGCAAAGTTTGATTATTGATGCATTCTCACCGCATATAAAAAATTTGATCCGTGCGGTGGAACTGGGCGGCGGCGAGGTTTCCGGGCTCGTCTTCGGACCGCTCGTCGCCGCGCGTGCCGCGCTCTCCAAGCGCCAGCGCGACTTGGGCACTGCGCTCGTGGACATCGGTTTCGGCACGACGGGACTTTCGGTCTATGAGGAGGGGAAACTGGTAGACGTCGCGAAGTTCCCCGTCGGCGCGGGAAACATTTCCAACGACCTTGCGGTGGGATTGAAAATTCCCGTGGACGCGGCGGAGGAAATAAAACTGCATTACGGCTACGCGTTCCCCAAAGACGTTGGCAGCAAAGAGTCCATTGATCTCAAGAAGTTTCTGCCCGAAGCGAAGAACACCGTCTCACGGCGCTTTGCGGCCGAGATCATAGCGTCGCGCCTTGAGGAGATCTTTGATCTTGTGAATGACGAACTGAAATTATTCCAAAAATTCGGCGAGCTTCCCGGCGGCGCAGTGCTCGTGGGCGGCGGCGCGAAGCTCCCCGGCATCACCGACCTTGCGAAACAGGAAATGAAACTTTCCTCGCAGATCGGCTTCTCGGTCAGCGACGAATGGGAGTCAAGCGGCGGTCCTTTCAAGGAATTCCTTGAGGATCCCGAGTTTGTAAATGCCTTCGGCCTTGTCCTTTGGGGCGTGGACGGCGAAGGTTGGAGCAAGGAAGGCTCGTCTTCAAGTTTCAGCCTGAGGAAGATCATCCGCTACTTCACGCCATAGTCGTTTGAGACAGACTCGAGAAAATATGCACAGGTGGCGCGCCGGAGGAAGATTTGCTACTATTGAGTTAAATGGCTTCCTCTAATAAGAAAAAAGAGAAGTTCCAGCCCCTTGCGACGAACGTCAAGGTAATCGGCATCGGCGGGGGAGGGGGAAACGCGGTCGCGCGGATGGCGCGTGACTTTGTTCGCGGCGTTGATTTTGTAGCAATCAACACCGACCACCAGGACCTTGATCACTGTAACGTCAAACATCGGTTATATATAGGGAAAGGGCTTACGAAAGGGTTGGGCACGGGCATGAATCCCGATCTCGGCAGGCAGGCCGCAGAAGAAAACCGCTCCGAGATTGGCGAGATCGTGAAGGGGGCCGACCTTGTGTTTCTTGCGGCGGGGTTCGGCGGCGGCACCGGCACGGGTGCCACGCCCGTCGTTGCCGAAGCCGCAAAGCAGGCGGGGGCGCTCACGATCGCCGTTGTCACAAAGCCGTTCACCTTTGAGGGGAGCCAGAGAGAGAGGATTGCCGCAGAGGGGCTTATGAAATTGCGCGACAAAGTGGATGCGCTCATCGTCGTGCCGAACGACCGCATCTTCACCGTGATCAGCAAGGATACGCCGATCATAAAGGCATTTGAGGTAATTGACGACATTTTGCGGAAAGCGCTCAAGGGGATTGTGGAGATCATCGCGATACCCGGCATTATCAACGTGGATTTCGCCGACGTGAAGAATATCATGCAGGACGCAGGTGTGACGATTATCGGCGTCGGGGTGGCCTCCGGCCAGGACCGCGCCGTTGCGGCAGTGAACCAGGCGCTCCACTCGCCGCTTTTGGAGACGAGTCCCGAAGGCGCAAAAGCGGTACTCTTGGGGATATCGGGAGGACGGGACTTGAAGATGACCGAGATCAATGAAGCGGCGAAGATCATCGCGCAGACCGCTGACCCCGGTGCGCGCATCATCTTCGGCGCGTATCATGACCGCAATTTGAAGCAAGGGCAGGTCAAAATAACCGTGATTGCCGCGGGCTTCAACGGAGGTTCTACGACCACGCTCTTCGGGGGAAGCCACTACGAGCGGCAACCGGGCATGTTCGGCGGCGGGATGAGCGGCGGCGGAGGCGCCCGATCTGGCACCGGTTCGCCCGCGTTGGAATCGCTTTCAATGAAGAAACCGCAGGCGGGGAAGGAAGCTGCTGCCGCCCGTAGCGAGCGCGAGCGCGAACGGTCTTCGGACAACGAGATTTTCTCCTCCATAGACGCTCCCGCAAAGGCCTCCGCTCCCGCCGAGTCAAAATCCAGCAAAGAAAAGAAAGAGAAGGAAAGCGACGCGTGGGACATCCCCGCGTTCCTCCGGCGGCGGAAGAAGTAGCTGCTTATGTAGTTTCTTCCGGCTTTTCAATTGAAGGTGCCTCAAGGTTCAGTTCATCTCCGGTAATTCTGTACACATCTTTGTTTATTTTCCCGAATTCTTTGCCTGCGGAATTATAAGCCGAAACAGTAACGGTAAGATTTTTCCCAACCTTTTGCATGTATTCCTGGTAGCTTAGCAAGTGTTTGCCCAGCTCGCTCACCCGCTCAGCAATTTTCTTCGCCGTTTCTTCTATCCGTAGCGCTTTCAACCCCTGAAGGACGGTTTGCAAATATGCCAAGAAAGTGGTGGGAGATACAACCATCACCTTTTTCTTTCCTGCCGCATACTCAATAAGATCTACGTTATTTGATTTAATGGCACCTACTTTATTAACAAGAAGATCGTAATACACCGCTTCCGATGGAATGAACATGAAAGCAAAATCAAGCGTACCCTCCTCAGGTTTCACGTATTTGGCAGTTTCATCAATCCGGGTTTTTAGATCGTTTGCGAAAGCGGTTTCATATCGCTCCCGCTCTGCTTTGTCAGAGGACTCAAGAATTCGATTGTAATTTTCCAAACTGAACTTTGAATCTATTGGAATCAGTCCATTCTTCGTGATGATAACGGCATCTACAATGGTTCCATCTTTGAATTCATACTGTATCTTATAGGCGTTCGGAGGCAGCACATTCTTAAGGACCGTTTCCAGGTAGTATTCGCCCAAGACACCGCGCTGCTTCGGGTTTTTAAGGATGTCTTGCAGGCTCTTCAGATTGTCCGCGATGCTTGCCACTTGACGCTGTCCTTCGCCGACCTTCGCAAGCTCTTGGGTAATTTCTTTTATAAGTTCTGCGCTTTTGGTCGCTTGGGCGAACGCCTTATTAGTAGAATCGGTGATCGCCTTCGCCGATTCGCCGAGTTTAGCTTCAAGAGCGTGGGTAAGCTCATTGATCTGATTTTGGATTAGGAGCAGTGCCTGGTCATCATTTGACCCACTCGATTTCTTCTGAATCTCACGCAGGATAATCCAGAACCCTACGATGAGTATAACCAGGAAAATGATTACAAAAGCGATGTTCATAATAATAATTTTTAATTTTGCGCAACATGATTCGACTTAGTCGCCTGTGCGCGAAGCGATGCCCGCCCAAGGATAGCGGAACTTAATCATTACGAGTTTGGGACAGGAGGACCCAAATTAGCACTACGCCGTTGGTGTCCTAATGGGCGCCGCAGGCTCTTAGGTGTCTTTTGGGGTTTTTATACTCCCTTAGGCCCTGATTGTTCTAAGACATTTCTAAAATAAGAAAGCATATTACTTCCGACCTTTAATTCTCATGATAATAGTTTAGGGTTTTGCGAAAGTCAAATCTGCGCGGTTTCTAAAAATCGGAAACCAAAAACCCCGCATTGCTGCGGGATTTTTGTTTCTGCAGTTAAGCGGAACCTACCAGCTCTGGCGTCCGCCGCCGTAGCCGCCGCCGCCGCTCCGAGGAGCGCGCTGCTCAAGGGGCTTGGCTTCGTTCACGGTCAACTTGCGGCCGCCGAAGTCCTTGCCGTTCCACATCTCGATCGCCTTCTGGGCGTCCTCGTCGGATGCCATTTCGACGAAACCGAACCCGCGCGAGCGGCCCGTCATCTTGTCCACAATGATGGTTGTGGACGAAACGGTGCCGGCCTGCGCGAACGCAGCCTGAAGCTCATCCTGCGTCGTGGTGTAGGGCAAACCCCCAACGTATAATTTTGTAGCCATTAAATACAACCCAGCGCCTTCTCGCGAAAACAATTTGGTGCCGGATTCTCTGTTTTGCTATTTTTGTGTAAGGCGACCTACTTCTCCTCTGCTTGCTCTCCAGCCGTAGTTTTGCTCATCATGCTTGATATTCACGCACGGCATCACGTGCAAAACTACGACTGGACAGGCGAAACCTACTAAGAACACTTACAACGTTTGTATTATACCATGGTATTGCTGAATATTGCAAGCCCATAAGGCAGCTTTTTGGGCAAAGGCGGGATCCATTTCTGCGCAGAAGGGAAGACTAATTGGCGTGGATGAGAGGAAAAATTAGTGGATGTGGATATGTGGATAAGCCAATATATGTGGATAAATTGTCCTTATTTTGGGCATATTTTATAACGTTCTTCACATTTTATGCACATATCCTGATTGCAAGGTTTTATATAATGAGTATATAATCTCGATACCCAAGATTTGTTAAATATCGACCCTCGAGATGGCTATAAGACACGACAAAGGGGTTAAATATATCACTCTTAAGGAAGCGGCGAAGCTTTCGGGCTATGCGCCGGATTATTTGGGTCAGCTTATCCGGAAGGGGAAATTGCAGGGCAAACAGATCTACCTGAATGTGGCTTGGGTGACGACCGAGGAGGCCATTCGGGAATATATGGCGAAAAGCGGGGCGGAACGCGCAATCCCTGCCTTTAAGGAATGGGTGCGGGAAAAGCTTCGAACCTGGTGGGTTGCTAACTCATCAACCGAGGCGATATTGCGCCTTGCGAGAAGGATCATTTATGTCCTTGTAGTACTCCTTTTCCTTTTTATTGCGTTCCTCATATACGCCTTTATCACCATCGCGATTGCTAAGGCGGCCACGGGGGTACCTCTCGTCCTGAGCTATCAAGGCAGGCTTTTTGACTCCAATGGCAATCTTTTGGGGGGATCGGGTACGCCATACTGCTTCCGTTTCTCCATTTATGATTCTCTTTCGGGGGGCACCAAGCTCTGGCCGAGCACCACCGCCTCCGCGATGACCGCTACCGTGGCGAACGGCGTCTTTGATGTCGGCGTGGGTGACGTAAGCGCGGGAGGGGATCCGTTGACCTTCAATTTTCAGAGCAACGACACGGCGTATCTGAACGTGGAAGTGGCGGCGCAAGTGAGTTCAAGCTGCACGAACGCGACGTTTGAGGCCTTGAGCCCGCGCGAGCGGATCGTGGCGTCCGGGTATGCCATCAACGCGGCGACGGTGGGAGGATTCGCGCCGTCGCAGAATGCGACGGGCACGGAGATACCGGTGCTCGCCTCGGGGGCCCTCGTCCTCGGCGATGCGAACCCGCAGATCAATGCGACCGGAACGAACACGCTTACGCTGCAGGGCGGGACGGGCACGGGCGCAATACAGTTCTTCTCCGCGAGCAATACGATCGCCTCGTCCGGCATACTCACGATCGCAAACCGCGTGACGGCGAGCATGTTGCAGGCCACGGCGACCTCCAGCCAATTTGTCTTCCAGGGAACGGGCGCGACCGGGACGTTGAGTTGGAACCCGACGGTCGTCGGGGCGCTCACGATCCCGAACTTCGCCACGGCAACGGACACGGTGGCGCTCGTGAACTACTCGCAGACATTGAACAATAAAACGCTGAACGCGCCGTCCGTGACCGCGGGGATGTCTATCGTGCAAAATGCGGCTTCAACGGGATTAACATTGAGCCAGAACGGAACCGGCATAGCGCTTTCCATCGTGAACGCCCCGACCTCAACGCAGGCGACGAGCACGGTCGCGATCACTGCGGGTGCGAACGTCTCGGGGGCCGCATTGATCGTGAGTAACTTTGGCTCCGGGAACGCCATTCAAGTGAACGATGCGTCATCCACGGTTTTCTATGTTAACAGCGTCGGGAATGCGGTTTTTCTTCCCTCCAGCGATACGTCCACCACGTTTGCTTTGCAGAATGCGAGCGGGACGATAACGCTTCTTGCCGCCGATACGCTGAACAACAAGATAAAGATCGGGCGGAACGGGGCGGCCGGATCTGTCCCGACGCTTTTGGGGCTTGACGTGAAATCCGATGCCGGGGACCCGACCGGCTTCAACGGCGCGATGTATTACAGCTCAAGCACGGGAAGCTTCCGTTGTTACCAAGGGGGTGCCTGGACGAACTGCATCCCGACCCCTATAGGGTGGCAACAGGACTTCGGTACCAATCAGTGGGGATATTGGGCGCCGACCGGTACGGCGGCCACGGTGTTCACCGCGGTTGATATGGGGATTCCTACCGTGAACGGCACCGCTGCGGCCAGTGCGCAGGCGGAGGATTATTATGTGCAATGGACAAGCGCCGCATCGAACGGTTCCGTAGGGGGATTGACGCAGACATTCAATCAGACCCAACCGCGCTATACGCCGCGGTTCGCGACAAGGATCAGGACCGATACCACCATTACGAGCCGGCGCATCTGGGTCGCGCTGAACTCGGCTGCGATTACGGGATCTGATGTCGCTGCCGGCGCGACGTCAACGGTATTCTTTGGTCTTCGCTATTCCACCAGCGCGGGAGATACGACTTGGCAGTGCGGTTCAGGGGACGGGACGACCGCAAGCTATACGAATACCGGTGTGACGGTTACGACAAGCACCTACTACGACATCATTCTTGATATGTCGACGGCCGGGCAGATGTTGTGCCAGGTTGCGACGAACGGGGGGAGCTATGTAACTACGCCGAAGACGACGAACATCGCAACGGGGGCAACGCAGCTCGGCATCACGGATGCGGTTACCACGCTTACGGGGACCGCCGCCGTTCACAGGATCGCGTACGTCTATTTTAGCAGCCACGATTAACGACCATGAACAAAAGATATTTTTTTGTAAGTTTCGTCGGCGTTATCTCCCTCGCCTTGCTTGCGTGGGGGAGCGCGGCGCGCGCGGCGAGCAGCAACGTCGTCTTTGATCCCGGAACGGGGAAACTCTCCGTTTCCGGGAATTGCTCCGCGCGGTTCGTGCTCGTTGTTATCCGCCGCACGTCCGACGGTTCCATTTGGGGAAGCAGCAATCCGAGCTGTGTGAACGGTTCTTACGCATACGCTATCACGGTGCCCGCGGGCGATCGGATGGGAGGGACGTTCGTCGTCGACGCCGTGGATGGCGGGACGGTGCCGGGGAGCGCGACAGCAGCCATAACATCCCCATCGACGGCCTCCGCGACGGTTGTCTTCTCTACGCCTATCCCATTGACTGACGTTACGGTCACCATGGACACTTCTTCCCTCGCCGCCGCCCCGCCGAGCGACGACTCTTGGCTTGATTCGGTGCTGCAGCAGTTCTTCGGGATCGTGACCTCGGCCGTGGACGCAGTGAAGACGTCCGTCGTGGCAGCCATGCAGATTTTCTCAAAGATGTTCGCGGTGCTTCCCGGCGGCTCAATTGCCGTGCCGAAAGGGGCGAATCAGATGTCGGGAGATGGAGAGATCGGCGCCGGAGTGACAGATGTTTTCGTACCTAACACCCTCCTCACTTCTTCTTCGGAGGTTATCGTAACGCCTACTTCGCCCACCGAAGTCCCGCTTGCGGTGACGCAGAGGAGCGACGGCGCGGGCTTCCATGTCGGTACGGTCCGGTCACAATCCATCCCCGTGTCTTTCTCGTGGCTTATCATCAGCACTTATGCCGCTGGGTCGTCGACCGTTGTGGAGCAATCGATGCCGGTCGCGTTCGGGGGCGGGACGCCGGACGTTACCACAATGAGTGCTGCGGCGGCCGGCAATGCGGCGGCAGGCGATGGAGATACGGACACTGTGGGCGCATCGAATGATGCGACCACCTCTGATGCGACTGTCTCCGACACGACCACGAGCACAACGGACAGCGCGGACATCGGAAGCGTTGCGACGAGCAGTGTCGGTGCGGGCGCAAATACCAGTGCGAGCGCGAGCGCCGACACGGGCACGAGTACGGATGCAAACACCGGTGCGAACATGAATGCGGGAACGGACACGGGTGCGGATGCGAGCGTGAACGCGGGCGCCTCGTCCACAAGCGACACTCCAGGCAGCACTTCCGCGGCGTCCGTTACGCCCACGCCCGACGCGGTCTCACCCGGCGCTACTTCGTCCGATGCCGCAGCCGGCACCGCGCCGTAAAGGTCGCCGTAAATTTTTATCATCAAATTTTATGCCTAGCACCCTCAATCTTCGGGAAGAAAACGAGAACGTTGTTTCCGAACCGCGCCTGAAATCGCGATGGAACAAGAGAAACACGGTCGTCGTCATTGCAATTATCGCGCTCGTCATTGCGCTCGGCGCATGGTATGCCACCGCCCACGACACGGCATGGCGTGCGGTGTTCCTCACGAACAATCAGGTCTACTTCGGGCATTTCCAGCATTGGCCCTTCGCCGCAACGATCACGTTGCGCGACGTGTACTATCTTCAGATTGCGCAGCCGAGTGAACAGTTGAACGGCGAGGACCAGTCGCAGCTCAAGCTTGTGAAGCTCGGGAACGAGATCCATGGACCTACGAGCGAGATGGTGGTTCCGCTCTCGCAGATAATGTTTTGGGAGACCCTGCGGAGCGACAGCGTCATCGTGAAGACGATCGAGCAGTCACAGACAAGCCAATAACATGGAGCGCGCATTCGCGGTGTTTACCATAGTGATCCTCGTCGCCATTTCGGTGCTGCCGTTCTGGTCCGCCGCCGATACGGTCTCGAGCACGCATTTCATGATAGAGGATTCCTACCTAGGTTCCTTCGGAGGGTATTCGTCATCCACGGACTTCCAGATGGTCCAGGGCGGCTCCGCCATCACGAACGGCGACGCGGCGGGCACGGGATTCATGTCCAACACGGGTCCGGCGAACGACACGGAATTCTCCCCAATGTCGCAGGCGTGGGAATGGTACGGCGACGTGAATGACGAGACGCCGACAAGCTCGCTCGCCGCCCAAAGCACGGCGCCCACGAACATCGCGAACGGGGAACCGCTGAAGCTGCGGCTCACGATCAAGGAAACAAGCAGTCTTGCGGGAAGCGATAACGTGAAGTTCCGGCTCCAATATTCGCTCGCGTCGGATTTTTCCTCGGGGGTAGGATATGTGACGGAGATCGGGAGTTGCGTCGCGACGTCAAGTTGGTGTTATGCCTCGGGCGCGGGTGCCGATAATACGCTGATTTCGACCAATATTCTGACCGATTCGGATTCTTGCAGTGGCGGCGTTGGGAACGGCTGCGGTACCCACAACACATCGGGTACAAGTACTTCCACCGCCACCCAAGCGGCAGGCGCCGCAACTGAGTACGAGTTCACGATGCAGAACTCGGGCGCCGTTGTCGGGACCACGTACTTTTTCCGCGCGGTGAACGCCGCGGACGGGATGCCGGTCCTCCTGAACGGAACGTCGTCGTATCCGAGCCTCGTGACACAGGGAGCGGCGCTTACGTTCACGGTGAGCGGTCTTCCCCAAGGGACGAGTACGAACGGCATCGTAACAAACGTTTCCGCGACACCCACCGGTATTCCCTTCGGAACTTTGCCGGTCGGTTCGAGTCTTACGGGTGCGCAGCGGCTTTCGGTGACGACGAATGCCGCGTTCGGGTATGAACTCTATGCGTTCCAAGATGCGCCGCTCACGGATGCGCAGGGTGATAAGGTGCCGGCCCTGAATGCCACGAACGCGAGTCCGCAGGCGTGGGGGACCGCGTGCACTTCCACTTCCACGGCGTGCTACGGATATCATGCCGGAAGCGCCGTGCTCTCGAGCGGGTCCACGCGTTTCGCAGCGGATGACACCTACGCCGGATTTACCACGACAACCGCCGAGATAGGATACAGCGGCGCGCCAACAACAGGCAGCACGATGGACATGGTGTATCGCGTTCAGACGAATCCCATGCAGCTCACCGGTTCCTACAGCGATAACACCGCATACGTCGTCGCTCCCACATTCTAATGAACGAATTTTTTTACAAGAAAATATTTTATGCGGGCTTGGGCGCGATTTGTCTTCTTTGGTTTCCAGCGCTCGTCCGTGCTGCCGGCCTTGTTGTCACTCCCGCCGTGATTGACGACCACGGCCTGCCGAGGGACATTTTGAACTACACGCTCACCGCTAAAAACACCGACGATCACCTTGCAAACGTTTTTGTGTCCGTGTACAACCTGACGGCGGATGGCAAGCAGGCCTTTGAGGACCCTTCGCTCGTGGATTCCTCGCTTGCGGAAAAATCCGTTTCGCTCGCAAATTGGATAAGCGTCTCGCGCGGGGCGATGCCCCTCGCTCCGGGCGAGACAAAGACCATACCGGTTTCCATCAACATCAATCCGTACGCCGCGGCCGGCACGTACCATGCGGTCATCGCTTTCGTAGAAGGTTCCACGCGCGACGAGGCGGAGACGCACCTTGATGGTGCGCCCCAGGCGCTCGTGGACCTCACGGTGCAGTCCAACGTGAAGGAGGAACTTGCGCTCGCGAGCTTTGCGCCCACGGGCCGGGTCGTCTCCGCGTTTCCGGTGAGCTTCGCCTACGCGATCGAGAACACGGGGGACGTGGCCTCGACGCCGTCGGGCCTCGTTCTCTTCTATGATCGGCTTGGCCGCGAGATCGGCTCCGTTGATGCGAATCCGGAGCACGTGGCGATTGCTCCCGGGGAAACGCATAATTTCACGGCTCAATGGGGAAGCGGGCAGGGTTTCGGCCAGTATAAGGCGATGCTCGATCTCACGTACGGTGCCGCCGGGAACAAGCTCCAAAACGTGGCGCTCGTGTGGGTGCTCCCGTGGCAAAAGCTCACGGTCGTTTTCGTGGGACTGCTTGCGGCCGTAATCGTGCTTGCGGCATGGATCCACCGGCAATACGAGAAGCGGCATCATCGGCGCATGAGCATCCTGAACCGCATTCTCGCGCATCGCCATGTCATTGACCTCCGACACCCTTACGACATTCATGGCCGCATGTAATCGCCATCTTTTGCTGATCGTCGCGTGGTCGCTCACGGCGCTCGCGTGCTTCTGCCCGTTCGCTTCGCGCGCCGCGAACGATTCGCTCTCGCTCACCATCACGCCGCCGTTCTTTGAACTCAACGTGAATCCCGGAGATTCATGGGCGAGTTCCATCAGGGTGGTGAACGCGAACGCAGGGGAGCTTACGGTCTACGGGTCGGTCATGGGATTCGCGGCTTCCGACGAAGAAGGGCACGGGACGTTCATTGCTCTCGCGGACCTCGCGAACGACAGCGATGCGCTCGCGAACTGGATCACGGTCTTGAAGGATCCGATCGTCATACCTCCGGACGGAGCAGTTGATGTTCCATTCTCCGTCGCGGTTCCCAAAGATGCTTCGCCGGGCGGTCACTATGCCGCGATCCTCATCGGTACGGAACCTTCGTTGAACGGGATGGCCGGATCGCGCATCGGTGTCGGCAGCTTCATCTCGTCGCTCATCTTTGTCCGCGTGGGCGGAGACATAAAGGAAGAGGGAAGCATTACGGAATTTTCCACATCGCAGGGGACGTACGCCAATCCGGACGTTCCTTTCACGCTCAAGTTCCAAAATACGGGGAACGTCCATTTGCATCCGATGGGCGAGGTGGAGATTTACAACGCGTGGGGCAAAGAGTGCGGAAAAATAGAGATCAACCAGACGAATCTCGGCTACGTGCTTCCCTCAAGCACGCGCCGGTTTGACTTTGAGTGGCGCGGCGAGACGAGTTGGTTCGATATCGGTCCTTATACCGCCGTCGCGACGCTCGCATACGGCGAGGACGGGAACAAGAGCGTTTCACAGACAATTTCGTTTTGGATACTGCCCGTCTGGCGGATGGTTATAGTCGCATTGGGGACGCTCCTTTTCCTTTTGGTTTTTGTGGTTGCCATACGAAGGTATGTGCGGCGGGCGCTTGCGCTTGAGATGGCGAAGTACGGTCCTGCAACCGCCGGGCGAAGGGAAACTGAGCCGCCCGTGAGCTCGCAGATCCTCCGCGAGCCGGCCATCCGAGGGGTAGTTGACCTTCGGAGGGCATACCCTGATGCGAAAGATGGAGGCGTGGGGTTCAGTTGGCGAAAATACCTTGGATTTCTCAGAAAATACGCCTTTTTTGTGATTCTATTCGCACTGGTTTTGCTCGGTATCCTGTGGATTTCCCTCTATTATGTAAGATAAGGAGGGCGTTCTCGGGAGGGTAGTTTCGTTCTTTGTCAGGTGACGGCCCTGACCCGGTTCAGGTTTTGATGTAGATAGCGAATGGAATGCCTGTGGATAACTGGGTATTGAAGTGTGGATGTCTTGTTGTGTTATACTGGATAAAAGATTATTGCAAGGTCGTATAAACATATAAATTTAAAATTTGTTACAAATGTTTTCTGAAGGCAAGTATTTGAAAAATGCAAAACGGGATCTCGGCGTGGCTATCGCCGCAGGGCTTTTAATAAGCATCTTGGCATGGACCATCGGACTCCAGAACTTTTTCCCTTCACAGGCCCACGCAGCAAGCCTTACCGCCGTAAGCGATACCCTAAGCGATTCGCGACCTGGCTGGCAAGCCAACCATACGATCCAGTATACGAATCCAAGCAGCACGCTCGCGACCCAGACTATCCAGATTACCTTTGACCCAACGACGAACGCCTTTTTGGGGGTGCAGAACGTCACCTCTACCGATATTGCGCTTACGGGGGCTACGCTTGCCACCTCGTCCTGTCCCGGTAGCGGAAACAACATCCAGCTCACGAGCGCGGTGACGAGCACGCTCACCTTCACGGTTTGTTCGTCCAATACCGTTCCGACCGGCACGTTGAAGTTTATCGTCGGGAACAACAAGATTACGAACCCCACGAGCACCGGTTCCTACATCATCCGCATCGGCGGGAGCCAAGGGAACTCGGCTGACACGCGCGTGGCCATCGTGAACGGCGTGAACGTGACCGCCGCGATCGCGACCACATTCACCTTCACGGTGTCGAGCCTTTCGACAACCACTGCGCTCCTCAACGGCGCGACGACAACAGGCACGTCGGCGTCAACCTCGCTCCCGTTCGGCACGATATCTCCCGGCGCGCACAATGAGCTCGGCCAGCAGCTGAACGTGACCACCAACGCCTCCAATGGTTTCGCCGTGACCATCCACGAGGACCAGGATCTGACAAGCAACAAGGGTAACACCATCCACCTCTTCAGCAACGGCAACGCCACCTCCACTCCGAGTCCCTGGACCCCGCCCACGAACATCATCAACCAGCCGCTTACGTATGGGCACTTCGGGATCACAAGCGACGATGCAAGCGGCACGTTGAACTTCGGTACGAGCACGCCGTTCTACGCCGGCAGCTTCAATCCGACCTCCACCCTAACGGTCTTTGCATGGACCGGGCCGTCGGACGGCACGACGCAGAACGTTGGTGCCGCAAAGGTGGCGATGCGCATTGAGATCGGTTCCCTGCAGGCAGCAGCGAACGACTATACGAACAACCTAATCTATGTGGCGACCCCGGTGTTCTAGCACCCTCACGCGCAATTTCGAACGAAGCAGTCTCGTCGGAGTGCTTGCTTCGGGCCGTTCCCTAATGGTAAGATAACACTATGTTAAAAAGTACGCGGGTGGTGGTCATATCGGGCGTTGTGGCATCGCTCGTTGCGGTCAGTGGCCTGCTCGTCCTTCCTCGCGTGCAGGCGCAGACTTCGTCTTCCGGTATAAGGGTTCAGCCAGCTCTCTTTGAGCAAGTGGTGAATCCCGGCGACCGCTTTTCAAGCTCGGTAACCGTGTCAAATCCTGATCCGACAACCAAGACGTTTACGGTAGGAGTGCAGGACATCAAGGGTATCAACGGATCGGGAGAGCCTATCTTCAGCACGTCATCGGTTCCCGAGTACGGCGTGAGTTTGTGGGTGACGATCCCGACCCCCACGATTACGATCCCTGCCTACGGTTCCCAACAGGTTCCATTCGCCATTGACGTTCCAAAGGATGCAACGCCGGGCGGTCACTACGGCGCGATTTTTGTGAACTACGGCGCGACGCGTCCCGCGATGACGGGTGCCGGCGTGGGGTATCAGGTTGGATCGCTCATTGATCTCCGCATCGCGGGTCAGTCCGTCGAGCAGACCGAGGTGCGCGAGTTCAGCACCGACAAGGGATTGTATCAAGTGCCGAGCGTCACCTTCACCGTGAACCTTGCGGATCAGGGGAACGTGCTTCTCCGTCCGCGCGGCCCGATAGACATCACTAACATGTTTGGACAAAAGGTTGCGACCGTCGTTATGAACGACAGCGGCGAGGCGATCTTTCCAGGCAGCAGCCGTTCCTTCCAAGTATCTTGGAGTGGGAGCGGTTTTATGATCGGTCGCTTTGACGCCGTGATGTCCCTGAACTACGGGAATGAATCGCAGAAGACCGTTTCGGCGAGCACCTCGTTCTGGATCATTCCGGTCGTCCCGATCGTTGCGGTCTTGGGGAGCGTTATTTTCTTCGTCCTCATATTCATCTGGTCGCTCCGAACCTACGTGAGAAGAAAGGTGAATGCCATGACGGGCGGGGGGAGCGGCAGAGCATCCATTTCCGAAGAGGAGAAGTTCCTGTACGAGGGACGGATGCCGTTCTCGCGGCTCGTCTTCGTTGTGGTCGCCACCGCGATCTTTGCCGTGATCTTCCTCATCATCCTTTTCCTCCTCTTTGGTTAAACCGACGATCAAAAAAGCGGGACTCTTTGGGCTCATCGTGCTCATGGGTCTCGTGGTCTTTGTTACTGCTTCGCATGTGAAGCTCGCGTTCTTCGGGAAGACGCTCTTGGCCCAGGTTGGCGTGAGCGTGGGCGTGCTGCCCAACCCGTACAATACCCTGAATGATGCCTTGAGCCAAAAAGCGGCCTACCTCAACGCGCAGGAAGCGGCGCTTGCTTCGACAACCGCGGCCGCGAGTTCGCCGGCAGGGGATTCTTCCCTCGGCTATCTCACGGTTGCCGTAGCGGTCCTTGCGGTCCTCGTCGCCCTGAACTTCTATCTTGACTGGCGCCGTTTCCATAAAAAAACGGGAGACCCCGATCTGCCCTCCGCCCCGGCCATACATTCGTGAGCGCGTGGTAAAATTGAGAGGTGAAGCTCCGATCCCAGTTGTGTTCCATTGGTCCCGTATGCGCGGCGCTCGTTTTTGGCGCTGTGGCGTCACACGCGATCGCGTCGCAACTCAGTTTCGTGAGCGACACGATCACGGACTCAAGGCCGTCGTTCCCGGCGAACCACACCGTTCTTTTTAGTGTTCCGGATGCCGTTCCCGCGTCGGGGGAGATCGTCATAAGTTTTGAAGGCACGCCGTTCGCGATTGACCCTTCGTTCAGTTACAGCGACATGGACCTTGCCTATTCCACTTCGTCGCCGACCTCCGGCTTTACGGAAAGGCCGCTCGCGGCAGCACCGGATGCAGTGAGCGACGGCGTGGCCATTACGCCCCTTACCGGACCCATCGCGATCACGCTTTCTTCGGGGAACGGCATCCCGGCGGGCGCCCATGCGCGCCTCCTTTTGGGCACAAACGCTCCCATGGGGACATATCAGATCACGAATCCGTCCTCGACGGCTTCCTACCGTATTTTCATCAATACCTACAGTGTGGCGAGCGCGCCAATCGATTACGGGGCGGCGATGGTCGTGATACTTCCCGCCGTGGGGGTTGAAGTGAATACCAACAGGGTAAATCCTCCCGTGCTCTCGAATGGGATGCCGTCGGGCACGATCCCATCGAATGTTTTGGCAGTGGTAGCTTCCTTTGATACGGATACGTACGCGCTCTGCCGCTATGCGACGACACCGGGCGTGAGCTATGATGCGATGACAAATCTTACTGCGGATAATTCGGTGGGAACCTTCCATACATTCACGGTGACCGGTATCGCACAGGGAGTCACCTATACCTACTATGTTCGATGCGTGGATTTCGCGGGCAATAAGAACCAGAGCGATTATGTGATTTCGTTTACGGCCGGCAGTCCGACGGGAGTAGGAAGCAGCGGGGGGACTGCCGGAGGCGCTGGGGGCGGGGGCGGGGCGCCGTATCCGCCCGGCCCGTCGTCGCCTTCCCTTGTCATCCATGGCGTGGCATTGCCGTCAAGCGAGATATTGGTTCTCCGCGACGGAACGGCCGTCCCGCAGCGCACGACGTCGGACGGGAACGGAGATTTTACGGTCAATATTCCTTCGCTCGCGCAAGGAGTATACACGTTCACGCTCTACATCAACGATGGCAACGGACAGCGCATCTCGGAGCAAACCTTCACGATGACGATCGTCGCCGGAACGGCGAACAGCGTGACGGGACTCGTGATGCCTCCGAGCGTTTCGCTCGCGACAAGCACGGTGGCGCCGGGCAAAAAGGTCACGATCTCGGGTGAGAGCGAGCCGTCGTCCACCGTGGAGATTTGGGTGACGAGCCAGCAAGGCGCCAAAAGTCCCGTGGAGGTCACCGCCGGAGCCGGAGAGGACGGCCGCTGGTCCTACGCGGTGGATACGACCGGTTTTGCCGTGGATACCTACGAGGTCAAGGCGCGGTCGTTTGTGCCGGGACTGCAGGTGAGCGATTTTTCGGGCATTACATACCTCGGCGTGGGGCAAGAACCGATGCCGAAAACCGGGAATCCGGATTTTAACGGAGACGGCAAGGTAAACCTTGTGGATTTTTCCGTCCTGATTTTTCACTGGGGACAAGACTGGCCGCCCGGCGATCTGAATCATGATGGCGTCGTGGATCTCCCCGATCTCAGTATTATGCTTTCCCATTGGACGGGTTGATCCTGGGGATACAAGAACCGTTTCGGTTTGGTATACTGAAAGTGAAATCACATGGCATCCTTTTACGAAAAGCTATCGACGAAGTTGCAGAAGGAGGATGCCGCAGCGACTGCAAAAGGGGCAGCGTCGGTTGCGGCGAGAGGCGTTTCGTACAACGCAGCGGGGGCAAAGACCGCCGATCCGCCAAAGGGGGACCCTCCGGGTGATCCGGCGGGAGCGCCCGATTCGGCACCCGAAGGTACGGATTCTTTAACGGTCGATCTTTTCCAATCCGACACGCGGATGGTGGTTTTTGTACAGGCGGGCGGAGTTTTCCCTGAAGATTTTGATGTGACGGCGGATGAGGAATCCAACACGCTTCTTATCCAAGCGAAACAGAAGAGGCCGGACGTTCCACCTCCCCACGGGGCGCAGCCTGGAGCGGAACCGGAAAAGGGCAGGTTCGTGAAACAGGAGATCAAGTGGGATCCCCTCTACCGCAAAGTGTACCTTCCTGCGCCTTTTGATGGCGGGGAAGCGGAAACGTTTTTGCAGCACGGCGTGCTCATTGTTGTTCTTCCCATAAAGAAGCTTGGGGAGGGGAAAAAGCTTCCCGTCCGGGAATCGAAGAACGAAGCACCAAAGGTATGAGGTGGGGCGCAGCCATCGCCGTGGGGACAACCTCTTTGTTGGTAGGATTCGTGGTTCCCGCGGCGCCCGTGCTTGCGGCCGGCGCTTCGCTCTCATTCGGTCCTTCAAGCGGCTCATACGCCGTAGGGAGCACGTTCACGGTGAACGTGCTCGTGGACAGCGGCGGCGGGGTGGGCATAAACGCCGCGGATGGGAAGATCAGTTTTGATCCATCGCTCCTTGCGGTGCAAAGCGTCTCAAAGGACAATTCTGTTTTCAATCTTTGGGTTGCAGATCCTTCGTACTCAAACTCCGACGGCACGGTGAACTTCAGCGGCGGCGTCACGAGCGCGTATGCCGGAAATGCCGGCACCATAATGAGCATTACGTTCAAAGCGCAGGCCGCGGGCACCGCGGGCCTTAAGTTCCTTTCGGCGTCGTCGCTTGCGGCGGATGGGCAGGGAACAAATGTCTTGGGCGGCACGGGGACGGCGAGCTTCGCGATCGGCGGTTCGGGTACGGGCACTGCGCCTGCGTCTGTGTCTGCTTCTACATCGCCGTCCGAGAAACCTCCATCCAGCGGAGGCGCCTCAACTCCCGCAGAGACGCCGTTCATCGTTTCCATCGCCGTCTCGTCGCCCACGCATCCCGATCAGCAAAAGTGGTACGCGAACGACAGCCCCACCTTCACGTGGCAGCTCACCTCCGATGTTGCCGGCGTGAGTACGGCATTTGACAAGAGTCCTACCACGTACCCAAAGCGTTCTTCCGAAGGCCTCATATCGTCAAAGCAATACTCCGGCATTCACGAAGGCGTATCGTACTTCCATGTGCGCTTTGAGGATTCACTCGGGAACTGGAGCGACCCCGTTCACTACCAGGTTCAGATCGATCTCGCGCCGCCCCAGCCTTTCACGGTGAACGCGCAGCCGGGCGGCGGTCTGAACGGGCTCACCCTGCTTTCTTTCAATGCGACGGATACGGTTTCCGGCATTGACCACTATGAAGCGAACTTCGACGGCGTGAGTTCCACGGTCGTTGCCCTTTCCGATATCCAGAACGGTGTTTACACGGCGCCGCCCCTCCTGCCCGGGAAACACACGGTCGTGATCCGTGCCGTGGACAAGGCAGGGAACTTCGCCGAGGCGCACGCCGCGTTCGAGATCCCGGGCATCGCGATGCCAAAGATCACGAATTTCCCGGCGACGATCATTGAGCGGTCGCCCATTGTCCTTGAGGGTATCGCCGACAGCAATGCGAACGTAACCGTGGACATTTTGGACAGCGGAAAGGTGGTCACAGAGGGGAAGATGGTCGCAGACCAGACGGGCCACTGGCTCTTTGCGCTTGAGGGCGGATTGCCGACCGGGAACTACGATCTTGGCGTCACCATGGTGACAACGCAGGGCGCGGCGGCCACTTCCACCGACAAAACGCAGATCAACGTGATCGCGGCACCGTTCCTTGACCGCTTCGGGTGGGCCGTCATCGTGGCCCTGTTCTTCATGATCGTGGGCCTTGTGGGCTTCGGCTTTTACCGGAAGAAGATCCTTGATATGCAGTTTGCGCTCGCGAAGCGCGAGAACGAAGAAATACGAGAAAAGACGGAGGCGGTCTTTGAGGCATTGCGCGAGGAGGTTGAGGAAAAGGTGAACCAAATGGATGGCGGCGCCGCCCAGGCGCAAGGCGCGGAGAAGCTTGAACCGGAACATGTGCTTGATGCCCTGCGGAACGCACTCACGGTTTCCGAAAGCACCATCCAAAAAGAAGTTGATGATGTGGACAAAGCGCTCAAAGGGGAATAGCAAAGAGCGCGCGGTAAGCGATGTCGGACGCGCTTCCTCCGGGCAAACTGTCGTGTTGCGCGAAAAGGTCTGGCGCTTTGAAATAAGCCGCACAAAAGTGCTCCGTTTTATCCGGCATCATAGGGTGGCGTTCTTTTTGCTTTTCACGCTCATCGTCGTTCCGATATTTGTTCGCTATGCTCTTATCGGATTCGCGAGCACGGCGGATTTTTATCCTTCTTCCTGTCTCGGGAATTGGCAAAACGTGGCGAATGCATTGGGGAAACCGGATGTGCCGCCCGGCTCGCCGCCGTCGGCATGGAATGGCGCGAATTCAGCGTTTTTCGGGACAGGGACGGCGCAAATATTCTGCGGCAATTTTTCGGGTGACGCGGACATCGCATCGCTTCAGGCAAAACCTTTTCAGAATGCTTATCTCATTCTTTCTTGGAACTTTATATTTCCGGTCGCGAGCAGTGCGAGCGGCACGGCAAGCGGGACGGCGGCTGTTGTACCCGCTCAATCATCAACCGCTTCAAGTTCTCCGTCGGTTGAGGGCAGTGGCGGCGGCGGAGGGGGAGTGACGGGGGTGGTGCCGGCTCCGACCCCGACTCCGGACGAGGCCTCAACTTCAATCCAACCACCGTCGCCTGACGAGGGGACAAGCACAACCGCATCGGGCACATTGGATATCGGAACGGGTGCCGTGCCGGCCACGACGACCACGACAACCACGGATTTGCTCCCGGCTACACCCACCCCCGCGGCGCTCGCCACCACTACTGTCATTGCCCCTACTTCCACAACCGATATGACCAGTACCGATACCAATGAGAATTCCATCACGGCCCCCGAGCCCGCCCCCGCTCCCGCGTCGGTCCCGGACGAGAGTTCCACCACGGACACGGATTCATCACCAACCTCGTGGTTGGTGAAGTTGGTCCCTGCCGCATATGCCGACGAGAGTTCGTCCGCGCCTCCGGCCGTCGTTGCGACGGCGACCGTTCCCGCGCCGACCGGAACAATGACGGTAGACACGGATATATTCAAGACGATCGAGTTGCCCTCAAGCAGCGTGGAGGACGTCTTGAGCATTGAATATTCAACGGACGGGGTCACGTGGCAGCCGGTTGTGAATGTGAATGCCGGGAACTGGCAGGTCGCGCGCTATCCTATTCCGATACGTTCATGGGACGAACTTTCCCACCTGCAGGTTGCCCTGGTCGGGCTCGGTTCGTCTTCCACGCCGCAGGTCTATCTTGACTCCGTGGGCGTTGAAGTGAACTATCTTGATTCGCCTGATAATACGACCGACGTGATGCCGTCTCCCGCGCCGGAAACGGCGAGCGAGAGCCCCTCTCCCCCTGCGCCCCCTCCGCAAAACATTCCGTCGCCCGAACAGGCGTTCAAGAATGTCTTCAGTCCGTGGGCCAAACAAATATGTTCGGTGGACCCCTTCTCAGCTTCCGTCGCCCGCGGCGACACGGTCGCGTTTCTCCTGAAGCTTATCCCTCCAGAGATCCCTTCCTCAACAAAAACGTCGTCGGCATTCATGTATGATGCCGCGGTCGGTTCCCTGCCCACGGGCGTAAGCTCGTATCTTACGACCTCTGCGCCGGACAGCGACACTATTGTGCTTAAAACCACCCCGTTCGCCGTGCCGGGGTCGTATACCGTCGTTGTGGTATATCACGAACGGCAGGCCGACGGGACCGTCCTGCCGAACTACTGCCAGTTCAACGTGGTTATCAGATAAAGACCGTCGCGGATGCCGCGATATTACTTTATAATTTAGGTAATATCCCATGCCTGGCCCTTCGCGAAACGCACTTTTTTTACTTGGCGCGCTGCTCGTTGCGGGCGCACTTCTTGCGCCATTCTCTACGGCCCGCGCGTCACAGTGGTACAACACCGCGTGGCTGCACCGCAAGCTTTTAACGGTAAACTATTCGCAGGTTTCTTCGAGCACCACGTCTACCATATCCAACTTCCCCGTTCTTGTGGGCATCGCCTCGGATACGAACCTCGCGGCGGAGACCGTGGCGAGCGGCAGCGATATTCTTTTCACGAACTCGGATGGCGTGTCCCTCCTTAATTTTGAGATAGAACATTACGTATCAAGCACCGGTGAGCTTGAAGCATGGGTGAAGCTCCCCACGGTCTCTACCTCGACGAATACGCTCTTCTACATGTACTACAACAATCCTTCCTCGACGACGAGCTTACAGACTCCCACGAACACATGGGACAGCAACTACTCGGGGGTGTGGCACCTCCCGACAACCGGCACCTCAACGCTTTCCGCAAAGGACTCCACGGCGAACGCGAACAACGGGACCATAGTGGGCAGCGCTACGTCGACCGCCGGAAAAATAGACGGCGCGGTCAATCTGAACGGTTCCAGCCAGGATATCACGACGCCGCTCTTCCAATCGTCTTCGACTGCAGAAACGATTGAGGCATGGGTTAATGTTTCAAGCACCGTATCAACAACAAGCGTCATCGTCCAGGACAGGGGCTCGGGAGCCGGCCATTCTTTAACGCTTGCCTTGGATGGGAACGGCTCGTGCGGCAGCACGGGCTGCGGCAACCAGTTCATGGGGATCCCGAGCTCCACCGGCAAATTGATGTTCGGCGACGACTCCGCCAACATCTGGATCGGTGTGGAAGCCAGCAATACGGCGATCAATAACGGACAGTGGCACTACGTGGTCGGCACGTGGGCGGCAGCTTCCGGGACATCCGTAACAAGCACTCAATTCAGCGTTTACGTCGACGGTTCCGCCACGACCACAGGAAAGGGAGGGACAGGCTCCGACACGTCGCCTTTGACGGGCCTTGCGAGCACGACGATCGGTTACCACCAGGCATGGACCTCCTACTTCAAGGGAAAGATAGACGAAGTTCGCATTTCCAAGATCATCCGTCCTCTGAACTGGATCCAGACCGAATACAACGACGAAAACTCGCCCGGAACCTTCATTACGGAGGGAAGCGAGGAAAGCCCGCCGAGCTTCACGCTTGCGGATTATAGGTGGTTCGCGAACATCGCTTCCACTTCGGTTGGCTTGCCCTTGGCAGCACAGAACGCGACGGCGACGGCCCAGCTTGTCACAAGCTCCACCTTCCGCCTGCGCATCCTCATCCGCGTTGCGGGAAGCCAGGTTGACTCAAACACGCAGTCGTTCAACCTGCAATACGTTGAAGCGGGGACGGGGAACTGCGCGGCACCCTCGGGAGGGAATCCCGCGAGTTATACGAACGTCGCCACGTCAAGCGGTCTTGTCCAATATTATGCGAATGCCGGCGTCACGGACGGGTCACCGCTCACACCCACGACCACCGACCCCGTGGACGGCTCGAGCACCATTGTGATCCAAACCTACGACGCCTCAAACCCGTTCACGAACTCGCAAGGTCCGATCCCGGCCGCAGCGGACGGGAAGTGGGACCTTTCGCTCGCTGATAACGGCGCGAAGGTCGGAGCGGACTATTGTTTCAGGGCTGTGACGGCGAGCGGCACCGTGTTTGCTTCCTATGCCGTTTACCCCCAGATTGTGATAGGCGAGGTGGCGCCCTCGGCAAGCAATGTCACTTTGATCGGCAACAGCGGCAGCAATATCTCGCTTGTCGCGGGAACGACAACGCTCATCCAGGCGACGGCGACTGTGAGCGACGCGAACGGTTACACCGACCTTTCGACAACGACGGCAACATTCTATCGCACGAGCCTCGGCCCGAGTTGCACCGCAGACAACAACGATTGCTACCGGAACGTGAGTTGTGCGTTGAGCTTGTGTTACGCCACCGCGTGCACGGCGACCTGCGGGGCGAATCTTTGGTATTTTGCGCAGCCGACCGACTCCGGAACGCCATGGGCGGGGGATTCGTGGTCGGCGGCCGTCCAGGCAACCGATGCCGAAGGCGCCACGTCGTCGGTCGCAACGTCAACCGGCATACCGTTACTTTCGCTCGTCGGCCTCCAGATGACCTCATCGATCAGCTACGGGTCCCTCGCGCCCGGATCGGGAACGCCGTCGCTTGCCATTCCCACCGTTATCATGTCGCTCGGGAACGTTTCGCTGAACGTCACTCTGTATGGCACGAACATGACGAGCGGCTCGAGCAGCCTGGGCGTGGGAGCGCAGGATTACGCGACCTCGATGGTCGCGTACGCGTCGGGGAACTCGCTCCTTCCAAGCCCGGGAACTACGACGTTGCTCGCGATTCCGAAGACCACCTCATCTGCCAATCCTGCGAGCGCCGCGCTTTATTGGGGCGTCAGCCTGCCCGTGCCACAATCGTCGGGAGATTATACCGGCGTGAATACATTCATCGGTGTGCGCAACTCGCTGCCGTGGCCGTAGGAAGACTCTGATAGACTATAGGTATATGCGCTTGCGCCTTCTCGCTCCCGCCCTTGTCGTCGCCTTTGCTCTCGCGATCGCTGCCGCGGTAGTGCATCAGGTGATCGCCGACAATTCTCCCGTCATCTCAAATGTTCAGTTTACGAACGTGGAGGCGACCTCCACGACCGTTACCTGGACGACCGACCGCAAAACCGACAGTTTCATTGAAGTGAGCGAGGACACGGACTATTGCGGCATCCGCAACGCGGGCGAACTGGATACGGCGCACAGCATCGCGGTCCTGGATCTCATTCCCGGGACGACCTACTTCTTTCGGATCCGCGCGACGGACGTGAACAGCAACCAAAGCTATTCCGGCGATTACACATTCACGACGACAAGCACGATGAGCGTGCCGACGTTGGCCCAGGTTGCGAACGTCGAGCAAAAGAACCTCGCGGCGCGGGCGATCGCGGCGATTCAGGGCATTACGAATGCGGCGGCGTTTAGCGCCGTGGCCCAAGCCTTAAGCTCACAAGAGGCGGCGAACGTCGGTCCGCCGAAGATTCTCGGCGATCCGCAACTTGACATCGGCGCCGACCAGGTGGCTATTGCTTGGAATACTGACGTGGACGCTGACGGTTCGGTCTATGTGGCTTCGGACGCCGAATACCGGGCAAACCCCGGCAATTATACGCGAAAGGATGACGATCCGAACGGCAATACCCAAACGCACGCGGTGACCGTCTACGGTCTTACGCCGAGTACTCTCTACCACTATAAAGTCTCCTCGCGGGGGACGATCGGTCAGCCGGGAGAGAGTAATGACCTCACGTTCACCACGAAGTCGCTCCTGCCGCAGATCCTGAGCCTGCGGCTCGCAAAGATAGAGGAGCACGGGGCGACGGTGAGCTGGGCGACGCCGCTCCCGACGGCGGGCACCGTGGAGTATACCAACATGAGTACGCGGAAAACACTTTCGGTCGGCGACCCGGCATTCCTCGTGACCCACAATATTCAGCTCAACGATCTTATCTTCCAGACGCGGTATTCGGTGGTGATCAGAGCCACAAACCAGGCCGGCGACGTCGTAACGAGCCAGCCGCTCTACTTTGTGACGACAAAGAATCTCATACCCCCGGTTATCTCGCAGGTGAACAACGATTCCGCGCTCTATCCCGGCCAAGAGACCACGGTGCAGACTATCGTTTCGTGGCAGACGGACGAACCCGCCTCCTGTAATCTTTCGTACGTGCCCGGCATCGTGAAGAACGACAAGGATACGGTCAACATGCCCGCGGAAACGGGGCTGCTCCAAAAGCACGTAAGTGTCGTGACCAGTTTCGCGCCGGGCACGGTGTACAAGTATTGGGTCACCTGTACCGATGCCGACGGCAATGCGACGAGCTCCGAAGATTTCGTGCTCCTTACGCCGGAACAGGAGAAAAGCATCATTGATATCATCGTCGGGAATTTCAAGAGCACCTTCGGCTGGCTGAACGGCTTGGGAGGCGGAGGCGGGACGAGCGGAAAATAATTTTTATGATCGAACCTATCATCAAGGTCAGGAATGTGAGAGTCGTCTATAACGAGGGCAAGTCCAACGAGTTTTACGCGCTGCGCGGCGAGAGTCTGGATATCTATCCAAACGAGTACATCGTCCTCTTCGGTCCGTCCGGTTGCGGAAAATCAACGCTTCTCTATTCGCTCCTTGGAATTCTCCCGCCTTCATCCGGCGAGGTGATCGTGAAGGGGGACAATATCTACCGCTACAACGTGCAGCAGATGGCGCATTTCCAGCGCAAGATCGTCGGCATCATCTATCAATCGTTCAATCTTATCCCGTCGCTTTCCGTGCTTGATAATGTTGCCCTGCCGCTCATTTTCGCGGGTGTGGGCAAGACCGAGCGCAACAAGCGGGGGATGCAGCTCCTCACGCGCTTCGGCGTGGACCAACAGGCGCACAAGCAGTCCACGGACCTCTCGGGTGGACAATCGCAACGCGTCGCGGTCGCTCGCTCGCTTGCGAACAATCCGGAGATCCTCTTTGCCGATGAGCCGGTGGGGAACTTGGACAGCGTTTCGGCGGATCAGGTCATGAGCACGCTTGAGGAGATCAACGTGAAAGATGAGAAAACCGTGATTCTCGTCACGCACGACGCGAAACTTTTGCCCTATGCGCACCGCGTCTATTATCTGAAAGACGGCCAGGTGGAACGCGAGGTGATCAATCCGGAGCGGAAGCAGATCAAGCAGACCGACCCGGGGACATCGGTGCTTTCGGAGATTGAGAAGCTCGCGCGCATCTATCCCTACGCCACGCCAGATGATCTCCGGGTGAAAAGCATCGTGAATTTCCTAACGCAGGACATCGGATTTGAAGAGATCCAGCATCTTGAGAAGTCCGTGGAGATGTTCCTTGAGGGGCAGCTCACCGACGAGGGGTTCAGGGCCTTACTTATCAAGGACATGGAGGAGGGTGGAGTAGGCATCCATAAGGAGCAGGCGAAGCTCTTTGAGGATAAGATAAACACCATACTCAAAGAGGCTCGGGAAATTAGGGTTTATCGGGATAATTTCGAGGCCCGGGTCATCTCGCCCAAGCAGGCGGAGCGGCTTGCCACCGTGCGGGAAGATGTCATCCGGGAGTGCGGGCTTTCGCTGTCTCCTGAGCAAAAGGAACGGTTTGACGAGCTCCTTAAGTTCCGTATTCGCGGTTTTATAGAGCAGGATGACTTCCGTCGCCGGTTGCAAACCAGTCTTGAAGCAGGCGGCATCGGCCTCGATTCGGATCATGCGCGGGGCGCGGCGCGATATCTTGAAAAATTATTGGCCCAAGGCCTTTATCTCTGACCATGCGCGCAAGCGATGCCATAAAACTTTCAACGAGAATGTTCAAGACCAATCCTGCGAGGACATGGCTTACGATCCTCGGCATGGGCGTCGGCACCTCTGCCGTCGTCATGCTTGTGGGACTTGGTTTCGGCCTACAAAACGTCTTGCTTGAGAAAATTGTTTTCGGTGACACCCTGTTAAGCCTGAGCGTAAGCAACCCGCCGTCACAGGCAGTGACGCTCACGGATGCGGCAATAGAAAATTTCAAAACCATCCCGAATGTCCAGGATGTTTCGCCGCTCGCCAAATTCTCCTCGCTCATTACCATTGATGCGTTGAGCGCGAATGCCGATCTTCAAGGAGTGCGCGCGTCGTATTTCAAGTATGCCGGCATTGCGATGGCGGCGGGCGAACCCTTTACGGATGCCTCGGCCGATCAGACGCGCGTTATCCTCTCAAGCGCCGCTCTCAAACTCTTCGGCATTAACGATCCACGCGACATTCTGGGCAGGACAGTCACGTTCCGGGTGTTCGTCCAAACCAGCAACGCCGCCGGGGCCGACCAGGTCGTTCTGAACGGGAGCTTTATGGTGAAGGGGGTGACGACCGACGTTTCCTCCATCTACGTTATGATTCCGCTCGCAACCCTTGCGGCGCAGGTAGGCATTCCATTCTATGATGGCGCCCAGGTGCGCGCGACGGGAAGCGGGGCGCTGAACGCCATCCAGGACGAGATTGTAAAACAGGGTTTCATTGTGACGGCGCTTTCGAAGACCGTGGAGCAGGCCAACCAGATCTTCCAAGGGGTGCAGATCGTCCTGGCCTGCTTCGGCGGCATCGCGCTCGTCGTGTCCGCCATCGGCATGTTCAATACAATGACGGTGACGCTCCTCGAACGAACGAACGAGATTGGTGTTATGAGAACGTTGGGCGCTTCGCCAGGGGACATCCAGATTCTTTTCCTTGCCGAGGCGGTCGTCGTGGGATTTCTGGGCGGCATGGTCGGGATGTCCATGGGAATTGCCGGCGGGCTGATAATCAATTATATTCTCAATCTTGTTGCGGCGCATTACGGGGGGACGGCCGTGCAGCTTTTCAGTTTTCCGCTCACTTTTTTGGGTTTCATTACTGTTTTTTCGGCAATCGTAGGTTTTATTACCGGCATTTTCCCTGCACGACGGGCATCGTCTATTAGCCCGCTCGAGGCGATCAGGTACAAGTAACTCCCTGTGGATATGCAAATAGTTCCCTGTGGATAACTTCGCCCTTGAAGTAACGCTTTTCCTGTTAAAATGGTAGTAAGAAAGCCCTTAGCCCCCTGTGGATATGCAAATAGCTCCCTGTGGATAACTTCGCCCTTGAAGTAACGCTTTTCTGCTAAAATAGTAGTAAGAAAACTCTACAAATTATGAAATTTTTCAATTCCCGGCAACTTAAGGAGTGCCTTCGTGATACGCACGGGCGGGTTGCTGCTTTAGTGCTCGTGCTCGGCGTGCTCACGGCCTTCGCGATCCTCGCAGTGAACTTCTGGGCAACTGGTTCCTTGCGTCCGGCAAGGTTCGCAATGGCACAGAGCACCGCGACGACAACCCTGACGGTTTTGAATACGCCGCCGCTTTGGACGGTGAACGCCCAGGAGGCTGCTCCCTACACGACGAGCAGCCCGGCAGTGGTCGGGATTCCCATCAGCTGGGTCGCGGTAGGGACAAGCCCGAACGGGAACAATTACTATCTTTTGATTTGCAAATCAAGCAGCACGCCGACGGCGAACGCCAGCGCCCCGCCGACCTGCGGGGGGGGCGCGAGCAACCAATGGGCGGTTTCCACCTCAACCCCGAGCGGGACCAATGCGACGTCAACATATACCCCGTCATCAACCGACGCGCAGTTCAACGCTTGGTTCGCTTGGATCTGCGACGGTAACGCGTTCAATCCGAGATGCAATAACACGTACCAGCAGGGAAGCGGGAACACGGCATCTCCTTTCGTTTTGGACCACCGTCCACGGTTCACTGCGTTCTCAAACAATTCCCCGGCTAATCCGGGAGCCGTCGTGACGTGGACGGCCACTGCCTCAAGCAGCGATACCTTCACGGGGTCCACTACCACCATCCAACTTTTCGTTTGCAAGGCGACGGACTTCACGGGCACGGCCTGCGGCCCTGGTGGAACATATTGCTCTTCGCCCACCTCCGGCATCACGCTCAACCCCACATGCACGACCACCATTTCAATCCCAACGCAGGACAACGGATATTCCTCATATGGCTACATCATTGACCAGTTTCTGGTACCTCCTTCCGGCGGCGCGCAGGGGACGAACGCAACCGAAACAGTGAATGCGGTTGCGCCGACGATCGCATCGTCCAGCATTAATTTGCTGAACACGACCGGTTCTACCACGCTGCTTTCGCTCACAAACCCGGGAGGGCAGACGACCGGTTTCCAGGTGACCTTCACGGCATCCGACAACAACAGCTGTTTGACGTCCGTGGGCGGGCAAGAGGTCGCGACTGCGAGCATTGACATTTTCCGTTCTGGCATCGGCCTCGGGAATTGCTCGTCATCCGGAAATTACAATCCCAACAATTGTTATCCGGCGGCCATAGGCACATCCACATGGAATTGGAGCTGTTCCCAGAACGGCGGCTCGTGCGCTGGATCAAGTTCAATCACGTCGCAATGGACTTGTACCTTTCCGCTCTGGTACGTCACGGATCCCACCGATGGCACTGCGACGAGCACCCAGTATTACAATCAAAATTGGGCTGCGGCTGTCCAGGCAACGAATTACGTGGGCATGACGAGTACGGTCGTCACGAGCGCCAATACCAGTACCGTGTTGAGCTTCCTTGCTTCGCAGCTCAATACGCCGAGCATAAATTTCGGGTCCCTGTCTTCGGGCTCCACGACTCCGACCTTGGCCCAGACGACGACGCTCTCCGAACTCGGCAATCTCGGCCTCAACGAAACGCTATACGGCACTTCGATGTGTACTACCTATCCGAGCTGTCCGGTTTCCACGACGTCCACCATCCCGGTCGGGCAGATAACCTACGCCACCTCCGGTGTGGTCTATGCATCGGGCACCGCGTTGCTCGTGAATCCCGGGGCGTTGCTCGCCATCCAGATTCCCAAGTCAACATCAACGGCAACGTCGTCCTTAGGGGCAACTTATTGGGGCATCTCGGTCCCGAGTTCGATTCTGCTCGCCGGCAACTACACTGGCCAAAATACGTTCGTTGCCCAGCGGAGCGCTCCTTCCAGTTGGTAATGTAATGCCTTGAGTTTCTCCCGTCCCGTGCTATCATGGGGAAGATGACGGGGTTGTGGAGGGAAAAGGCGCCTCTTTTTCTTTTTATTGCGTTCGCAATGTTCGTTTTGTGTCTGCGGGCGGCTTTGCCGGTGCGCGCGGATGGGTTCGGCATAACGCCGCCGTACGTGACAAACGGCTCGCTCGTACAAAACTCCCATTATGAGCAAGCCATCCTTTTGGTCCGCAGCAATCCGACGCAAGACCTTCGCGCGAATATTTCGATTGACGTGCCGGGGGCGGACAGTTGGATATCCATCGACCGCGGGACGCAGTTCACGATGCCGACGGGAGTGCAGCAAGTCCCGATACTCGTGAGCGTGAATGTCCCAAGCGACGCGAAACTCGGTCACTACGTGGGAAATATCCGGGTGGTGGTTTCCCCGCTTGCTCCCCCGACGTCGGGCACAATCGGCATTACGATCGGCGCCCAGATCGACGTTGACCTCCAGGTTATCGACAGCAGAATGGCGAAGTTGAAAGTTAACCGCGTGGCCATGACGAACACCGAAGAAGGGCACTCGTTCTGGTGGATGCACTTTCCTGGAAAGGTCCTGTTCACCATGGACGTGGAGAATACGGGGAATATTCCCGGGTCGCCGCACAAGGTGGTATTTCAATACGACGAATATTTGAGCGGGACGACGCTTGAGACCGAGGAAAATACGAACGGACTTGATTCGGTGCGGCCTTTTCAAAGGAAGGAGGTCGTCGCCGAGATGCCGACCTATCTGCCCCAGGGCAGCTACCGTGTCTTTTATAAGATCTACGGGAAGGACGATGGCGATGTCATCGGTCAGGGAATGCTTGACCTCGCGGTTTTGCCGCCCGGCACCCTTACGGGCTACAGCGGATATGGTTTCTGGGGCCTCAAATGGAACGAAAAAGCGATAACATTCGGCATTGCGGTTCTTATTCTCGCTTTCCTGTACGGGGTTCTTAGGGGCATCCGCCGGCTTATCCGAAAGAAGCGGTCAAGCCGTCACCGCGATCGCGTGTATGCACCGCCCCCTTCGCCAAATAAGTGATGGCCGGCTCGCGGCCTTTATATCCCTGGGTTTTTTCGGCGTCGGGCTATGCGCGCACGTGGCGTTTGCCCAATCGCTCTCGGCGACGACAACGATCTTAGTCAGCGTCTGTGGCGATGGCATCGTGACGCCGCCCATTGAGGTATGCGACGACGGGGTGGACAGCGGGCTCTACGCGACCTCCACGGCGGGGAGGAATTGCCTGCCGGATTGCAGCGGGTGGGGGCCCTATTGCGGCGACGACATTCTCCAACCGCAGTACGGTGAGCAGTGCGATGCCGGCGCTTTGAACGGGACGACCGGTTCCGGCTGCTCGGCCACGTGCCAGATTGAATCTCTCGCGCCGTTGCCGGGGTCTGCGCCGGCTGGCGGCGGCGGATATTCTGGCGGAAGTTACTCGTCGCCGAAGCAGACCCAGGTGATAGTGCGTGGCGAGGCGTACCCGGGCGCGAGCGTGAATATTTTGAAGGACGGCGCGCTCATCGGTATCGTGCAGGCCGACACAAGCGCGAACTTTTACTTTTCAACGACCAACGTTTCGCCCGGCGCCACCACCTTCGGCTTTTGGGCAGAAGATTCGTCGGGCTTGAAATCAATCGCGTTTACGACGACCTTTACGATCACGGCAGGTGCGGTGACGACGGTGTCGGGCGCATTTCTTCCGCCCACCATCTCCATAGACAAACGGCAGGCGAAGCAGGGGGATGCGCTTACGATTTCCGGACAATCGGTCCCGTCCGTCACCGTTGAAGCCTATGTCCACTCGGGGAAAAATATCGTGCTTACGACGAGCACCGATCAGGAAGGAAATTGGAAAATGGCGATAGATACCGCGCCGCTCGATAATAATGCATTTCACACGGTTGATGCCGACTTTATCACGACGCAGAACGGCGCCGTCGCCCGCAGCACGGTGAGCCAAGCTATTTCTTTTTATGTCGGTAACAATGGCCGTGGGAAAGCGGTCCTCGCGGACCTGAACGGCGATGGCAGGGTCAATCTCGCCGATTTTTCGATCCTCCTTTACTATTGGGGCACGGACTATCCGCCCGCCGAGCTGAGCGGCGACCATAAAGTCGGCCTTCAAGACCTGAGCATCATGCTTTTCTATTGGACCGGCTGACCTGTGATATGATGAAGGTGCCCTTGATGAAGATTAAGATTCTTGCCGTTCTTTTTCCTGCGGTCGTCATGATGGGGACGGGGTTCGCGCATGCGGCCCAGATCTATCTTGATCCCGCGACGGGGAAGTTCCCTCCGGGCGTGACCTTCGGCGTGGACGTCCGGTTGGACAACGGGAGCCAGTGCGTGAACGCCGCGGAGGTTGACCTCGCGTACCCGAAGAACATCCTTGACGCGGTGGATGTGGGCGATGGCAATTCCATCTTTTCGCTGTGGGTGAAGCAGCCGACCATCTATGAGGATTACGGCCTTGTGTCCTTTGTGGGCGGCTTGCCCGGCGGATACTGCGGCCGCGTGGCGGGCGATCCCTCGTTGAGCAACAAACTGGCCACGATTTATTTCCGTTTTCCAACGTCCACCGCTATTACGTCAAGCAGCATACCCCTCACGGCAAGTCTCGCCTTCGAAAGCACGACGGAAGCGGTGTTAAACGACGGTTTGGGAACGTTGGCCAAGCTCTCTCTCGGCGGCGCGACCTATACCGAGCTCTTGAAGGGGGAATACGCGCCCTTGAGCGCTCTGGAGAATGCGATTGAGAGCGATACGACTCCTCCGGAACCCTTCGCGGTGCGCGTGTACCGTAACCCCATGCTCTTTGACGGTCAGCTTTTTGCCGTCTTTTCCACGGTTGACAAGCAGACAGGCGTGGACCATTACGAGGTTGCCGAGGTACCGACGAAGGATCTTGGTCTGCCGGAGAGCCAGTGGAACTGGATCCGGGCTATAAGTCCCTATCTTATTAGAAATCAGAACCTTGACGGCATGATCGAGGTTCGGGCGATCGACAAGGCCGGGAACGAACGCCTTGCGGCCTACAGCACGCAAAAGCTTCCACCCACGCCGGACTGGAGGTTCCAGTTGGTTCCGTATCTTGTCATAATCGGACTCGTATGCTTCGCGCTCGTGAGGCTCATCCTTCACTTCTTGTAGCGTTCTTGCTCTGAGGAGCGAGTGCCGGAATTTTTGGATCTTTATGCTAGTCCACGCGCACTTTGAGCTTGCGCATCTTTTTGCGGTTGGCCTTCGGGAGGCGGACCGTAAGGATGCCGTTCTTGAAGGTGACGTCGGCGCTCTCGGGGTCCACCTCTTCGGGGAGGATGACGGAGCGGGCAAAACGTCCCCAGTAGCACTCTTGGTAGAGATAATCGTGTTCTTTGTCCACCACCTCACGGTGGCGCAAACCGCGGATCACGATGGAATCGGGCGTCACGTTGATGTCAATGTCCTCCGGCCGGACGCCGGCGATCGCAGATTGGACGACGATGTCGTCCGGCGTCTGGTAGATGTCTACCGTGAGCTGTCCTTCCGGTTCTGGCGGCGGTTCGGTGATCTGCGCGCGGCCGATGTGCGAGCGCGCGGCGAGAGCGCTGTTCGCCCGTGCTAGCTCGATCACGTAACGGTCTTCGGGTTCCGCTTTTTTGCCAAACAACGATCCCAAAAACTTTTTATCCATTGCTTATTATTCAGTATAGGGGAGTTGGAGGGTGCGTGCAAGAGTCTGAAGCTGCCGCTCGTCCGATAATGGGATGTTGGTTTATGATTAAGAAGATGTCCACAGCCCGCTTTAAAAGGGTTATCCGGGATTATCACCGTCGGCACGGGCGTGATATGCCGTGGCGGCGGACGCGCGATCCGTATCGCATCTTGATCTCGGAGATCATGCTTCAACAGACGCAGGTCGCACGGGTGGTGAAGTTCTACCCGTTTTTCATCGGAAAATTCCCGAATTTCCGCACGCTTGCACAGGCAAAGACGGCAGACGTACTCCGCGCGTGGCAGGGGATGGGGTATAACCGGCGCGCGCTTGCGCTCCAACGCCTGTCAAGCGCCGTCTTGGGAAAATTTGATGGCGAGCTCCCGCACGGTCGCGCCGAACTTGAATCGCTGCCCGGGATAGGGAAAGCGACGGCGGGCGCCATCCGCGCATTTGTATGGAACGAGCCCGAGGTCTTTATTGAAACGAACATCCGCCGCGTCTTTATTCATTTTTTCTTTTCTTGCCGATCGGCCCGGCGGCGGGTAACCGACCAAGAGATCGCACGTTATATCAAACGAACCCTCCCTCGGAAGAACGTGCGCGAGTGGTATTGGGCGCTTATGGATTACGGCGCGATGCTTGGCGCGATGAGTCGAACCGGTGCAAGGGATAGCGGGCGCGACGGCCAGAGCGGCGTCCAAAATCCGAATCGGAAAAGCGCTCATTACAAAACGCAGCCGCGGTTTCTGGGCTCGGATCGCGAGTTGCGTGGCAAAATATTGCGGATATTGCTCTTCGGACGTGGTTTCGGGAATATTTCCCGTGCGTCGCTCGTCCGGCAGATAAGCCGAAGGACCAAAGAACCCCCTCGGCGGGTCCGGAAGATCGTACATGCGCTTGCACGGGAAGGATTTGTCACGTGAAAACAAAAGTCGTTGCCACAATCTTTATAGTGCTTCTAGCGGCGCCGGCCGCGATCTTCGCGGGCGCGGCGCGCGCAGCCACAAAGACGCCATTCTACTACGGTGTCTGGCTGCCGTTTTGGAAAAGCCAGGACGGTGCGGCGGACATCGCGGTGAACCTCAACGCCCTTCATGAGGTGAGTCCATTCTCGTATGAATTGAGTTCCAGTGGCGCCTTGATCGATGACCTCCGCATCGGCAACGGTTCATGGGACGCGTGGTTCGGCGCCGTGCGCGACGCCGGCGTTAGGATCATTCCCACCATCGCTTGGTTTGATACGCCAAATATTTATAAGCTTCTTTCCAATGCCAAAAAGCGCCAGGCGGAAGAAGATACGATCGCCGCGCTCGTGAAATCGGAAAAATTTGACGGCATTGATATTGATTTTGAAGGCATGACGTCCAGTACAAAACCGTATTATTCCCTTTTTATCTATGGGCTCGCGCTCCGGTTGCACCCGGTGGGGAAGGCGCTTGCCTGCACCGTCGTGCCGCGAACGCCCGTGGGTTCGCTCTATGATTCAAACCCGTTGCCCGCGGTCCAATATGCTGAAGATTACGCCGTGCTCAATAAATATTGCGACGAGGTGCGTGTCATGGCCTACGACCAGGGAACGATTGACATCAAACTTGACGCCTCAAAAGGGAACGGCAGGCTCTACGCGCCGACCGCGGATCCGGCATGGGTGGAAAAAGTGATCAAGAATACGATTACGACGATCAGTCCGAAGAAAGTTATACTTGGCATCCCGACATACGGTTACGAATATCAGGTTTCGTGGAATATGGGGGCGACCACGTACGAGAGGGTGCGCAGCTTTACGTTTTTTCAAGCGATGGATCGGGCGGATAGTTTGGGCATCGCGCCGTACCGCAATAACGCCGGTGAGTTGAGTTTCACCTTTGCCTCAAGCACGCACATCAATAACGTAGGTCCTGCATTGACCTCCATTGTCGCCTCTACGCTTCCTGCCGCCCTCGCAACGGCCAACCCCAATACCTCCACTACTTTTTTTGCTTCTTTCAGCGATGTGCAGTCAACGGCGGACAAAATCGCCTTAGCCAAGAAATACGGGCTTCGCGGAGCGATGCTTTTCAAGGCGGACGGGGATTTGGACCCTGCGACGTGGGGAGTTATGCACTGACGGGAACTTTCGCGGCGTACGTATAGTGTATAATGAAGTAACGACATGGGGGTTGCCCCCCCCACGCTTTGACGCCGTTAATACGATGCCACCGCCCCGTAGAGTAATCAGGAAAAAGTCTTCCCGCGCTTCTCCCAAAAGGCGTGCGGCGCGAGGTCGCCCAAAGAAATCCATTTCCCGCCACACCGCATTGTTGCGGACCTTGCGGCGCGCGGCGCTCGCGCGGGCGCGGAGAGAAAAACAGGAACGCGCGCGCGCGGTGCTTCATCAACTTGTGCGGCACGAGAACAATCCCATCATAGAGTCGCACGGAGGGCAATATTGGGAAATGAAAGCGACCTTCAATCCCGGCGCGGTATATGCGGATCGGCGCGTCCATCTTCTCTACCGTGCCATCGGCGGTGATGACATATCGGTGTTGGGATATGCGCGGAGCGATGACGGAGTGACGATTGCGGAGCGTTTGGATCGGCCTGCATTTGTCCCCGTCGGCCGCAAGAGACCGATGTCGGAAACGCCGGTTGCGCCCGTTGCGTACGCTTCCGGGGGAGGATGGAACGGCGGCTGCGAGGATCCCCGTCTTACGCTTCTCGACGATACGGTGTATCTCATGTACACCGCATTCGACGGTTGGGGCTCCATCCGCATTGCGCTGTCTTCCATCAGTTTGGAGGATTTCCTGAAGAAACGCTGGACATGGAAGGAACCGGCACTCATCTCGCCGCCCGGCGAGATCCACAAGAACTGGGTGCTCTTCCCGGAGAAGATCAACGGCAAATTCGCCATTCTGCACAGCATTTCTCCGCGCGTTGAAATTGAATATTTTGACAGCTTGGAAGAATTGGAAAATGAGAAAATAGTCATCCGAAGCCATTATGACCGCCTTTCACGCACGGGGAGCTGGGATAGCTGGATCCGTGGCGCGGGGCCGCCGCCCATCAGGACAAAACTTGGATGGTTGCTTTTTTATCATGCAATGGACGTGCGCGATCCCAACCGCTATAAGATCGGCGCAATGATACTTGATAGCAAAGATCCTACCAACGTTCTTTATCGTTCGCGGACTCCGGTCCTCGAGCCGGATATGCATTACGAGAACAGCGGATTCAAATCGGGAGTCGTCTATTCCTGTGGCGCGGTCGTGAAAGACGGCGAGCTCTATGTCTACTACGGCGGGGGAGATTCCGTGGTTTGCGTGGCGATGGCCAAGCTCGATGCGTTTCTCGAGGAGCTGAAACGCTACGGCGCGCCAAGGCTGCACGATGCCATTCGTTAGGCGTTTGTCCGAGAATCCGGTTCTTTTGCCCGATTCCCGATCGGCATGGGAATCCGTCGCCGCGTACAATCCATGCGTCATCACGGAAGGCGGCCTGATCCACATGCTCTATCGCGCGACGGGCGCGAGGCAAAAGGTCGGAGACCGCGAAGCAGAAGTTTCTGTAATCGGCCACGCGGTCAGCGAGGATGGCGTTCATTTCAAGAACCGCGAGCGGCTCTTCGGTCCGGAGTACGACTGGGAACGCTACGGCTGCGAAGATCCCCGCGCTACGACGTTTGAAGGAAGGCATTATATTTTTTACACGGCGGTCAGTGAATTTTCCGCGGACGGCATCAAGGCGGCCGTCGCAATCACCGAAGATTGCAGGACGATACGAGAGAAACATCTTGTGACGCCTTTCAACGCGAAGGCGATGGCGCTTTTTCCGGAGCGCGTAAACGGCAAGATCGCGGCGATTCTTACGGTGAACACCGATCGGCCGCCGGCGAAGATCTGCCTCGCGCTTTTTGATCGCATTGAAGACATTTGGTCGGAAGAATACTGGAACGTATGGTATGCCGATTGGAAAAGCCACAGTATTGGTATTGAAGAAAACTCGGAGAAGGACCAAGTGGAGGTCGGCGCGGCGCCCTTGAAAACCAAGGACGGCTGGCTCGTTTTTTACTCTTATATTTACAATTATTTTTCGCCGCCGGCGATCTTCGGGGTGCAGGCGGTGCTTTTGGGCATGAATGATCCGAGAAAGATCGTGGGCGAGGTGAAGCGGCCGTTCCTTGTGCCGGAGGAAGAATACGAGCATTACGGCCGCGTGCCGCACATTGTGTTTCCGTCGGGTGCGCTCGTTTGCAAGAAAGACGTGTATTTGTACTATGGCGCCGCAGACACGGTTTCTTGCGTCGCAGTGCTGGCGCTCGATGACCTTTTGGAACAACTGGTCTTCACGAAACAGCGGGAACTTGTTCGCTTTGAAGGCAATCCCATCGTCGCGCCGGTCAAGGAACACGCATGGGAAGCCAAAGCGACCTTCAATCCCGGGGCGATATTTTTGAACGGCAAAGTGCGGATCCTCTACCGCGCGATGTCCGACGACAATACGTCGGTCATCGGATACGCAAGCTCGGTGGATGGTATGCATGTTACGGAGCGGCTTCAGGATCCGGTTTACGCGCCGCGCGAAGGTTTTGAGCAAAAGCTCGTGCCCGGCGGCAACTCCGGCTGCGAGGATCCGCGGCTCACGCAGATAGGAGATACGATTTACATGTGCTACACCGCGTTTGACGGGAAAGATCCTCCGCGCGTGGCATTCACGTCAATCAGCGCGAAGGATTTTGACGACCATACGTGGCATTGGACGAAGTCGGTCTTGATTTCGCCGCCCGGACTTGACGACAAGGATGCCGCGCTCTTCCCGAAAAAGATCGGCGGGAAGTATTGGTTCTTGCACCGTCTTGGGTCGGATATCTGGATTGATTCCGTGAATGATTTGAATTTTGACGGCGAGACGAAGTTCCTCGGCGGAAAGATTCTTATGCAGCCGCGCCCGAGCGAATGGGATTCAAAGCGGATCGGCGGCACTTCGCCGCCGATAGAAACCGAATATGGATGGCTGCTTTTCTATCACGGCATTTCGCGCCGTACGGGCCATTACAACATCCGCGCCGCGCTTCTTGATGCCAAAGATCCCTCGCTCGTGCTCTACCGGACGCACGATCCGCTTTTGGAGCCCACAATGCCGTACGAAAAAGAGGGTGTGGTTCCGAATGTTGTTTTTCCCTGCGGGGCGGTTATGATGAAGCGCGAGCTCTATGTGTATTACGGGGGAGCTGACAAGTTCGTCGCGGTGGCTACGATGGATATTGATGTGATTGTAGCCGGGCTCGTGCGCGAGGCCAAGCTTCATGTTCGCTAATGGAGAGATTTATACAAAAACATAGAGGTATTTGGACAAAAAAGAGCTTCCTCATCGGGGTGATTCTCGGCGCGTTATTCTATGCGGCTGCGCTCTTTGCCACGTATTACGCGAATATTTTTACGGTGACGCACGCATCAAATACCGTCACGGACATTATCTTGGATAATATTCCTGTCGTGAACGTGGACTTTGTCTTCACGGAGGGAGCTACTATTTTCTATGTCGTCACGCTTCTCATTATTTTTTACGAGCCGCGGCGGATCCCCTTTGTATTGAAAAGCATCGCCCTTTTTACATTCATTCGTTCTCTCTTTATGGTGCTTACGCATATCGCGCCGCCAGAGATACATTCTTACCTTGATACTACCGATTTCTTCTATAAATTCAGCTCCGGCGACGATCTCTTCTTTTCGGCGCATACCGGATTGCCCTTCATGCTTGCCTTCGTCTTCTGGGACGAAAAATATTTACGATATCTTTTCTTCGCATTCGCCACGATCGGCGGCGTTTCCGTGCTCCTTGGGCACCTTCACTATTCCATAGACGTGTTCTCCGCGCTTTTTATCGCATTCGGCGTCTTTCATATGGCGAAAAATCTTTTCCGCGGGGATTACGCGCTCTTGAAGTCCGCGGTGAATCCGTAGCGGTTTATTTTTGAGAGAGCATGTGATCCGCGACGATTGCGATATCGGCATCGTTCGCGCCGAACCGGAGTGCGGCAGCTCTCGTCGGCATCCAAACGTCCACCACGTTTTTCATGCGGGGAGCCATGCGGTCTTCCACGGTGAAGGTCTTTTCGCCGAAGAGCGCAGGAATTTTTATCTTGGTGCCAAACGGCAGTACGTTGGTCGCCACGATGCCGTCATGCACCCTCATGCCGGACGCCGTGATAAATGGCGTGCTATCGGTTTCGTCCGGTGTGCTCGCATATGCCGTTACCCGCACGTGGAGCGTGGTTTCGGCCCGCGCGGGGTCCGATGCGGGCGCCCGCAATGCGTCATTCGGTGCGACAATGTCCGCCCGTATGATAGCCGGTGCCATGGTGGCCGCGAGAGCGACCGCGGCAATGAATAGTCGTAGCTTTTTCATGTTTTTCAACAAAAACGCCCCTTTCGGGGCATAGCACATCTTCCTATTTTGGTAAGGGTATTATAGCGCGGCCGTGAAAAAAGTGCAAGGGCTTCTTGCTCTTATGCGTTCTTCTTGAGCGCGGACCAGAGCGACAATAGTGCGATCGCGAGTCCTGCGATGACGAACCGTATCGTGTGGCCCGGAGTCACGTATGTAAATATGACGACGAGAAGCCCAAGAAGGAAATTAACCCATTGCTTCCACATGAGAATGATGAATGATTTTTTTCCGACCTTTAAAACAATTTCGGGGTTGCTGGTGCCGCATTTTCTTTCTGATGCCGTATTTTCCGGTCAATCATTTTTTGTAAATCAGCCACGCGCACTTTCCATTGTTTCCCGATCTTGAAACCGGGAAGCTTGCCGCGCTTGCACCAGTCCCACACTGTCTTTTTCGTAACGCCAAAAAACCTGGCGAGCTTCTCCGCATCATAGATGGCATCCTTTTTCCGCACACTACCATTATATCACTTCCGGCCGCGGGCATCGGCTGGGGAATCAGCCGCCGGTTGGCGGAAGCGGGGGCGAATGTGCTCCGCATTTCCCGAAGTATTTTCGTTTAGAGAAGGGAAAAGAGCAATTTCCCGAGCTTTTGGGGGGAACCGTGGCGGATGAACGGGGAGGTATCAAGAACGTCCGCAACGAGGTACTTGGGCTTGCGGTTTCTCATTGGTGCTCTTGGAGGGTCCACAAGCCGTGCGCCTTCCCCTTCGTATTTTTTGAGCAGCCGTCCCAGCGGCCGTTTTTTATTGAAGATCGCGAAGTCAAGCACGTTCTTGCCGAGATATTTTTCAATCGTGTTCAAAAAGTCCTCCGCCGTGAAATTGTCCGTCTCGCCCCGCTTCGTCATCAGGTTGCAAAGAAACACTTTTTTCGCCTTTGATTTTTTGATCTCCTCCCGCACGCCGCGGACCAGCAAATTCGGTATGATGCTCGTGTAGAGATCGCCCGGGCCTATTACGATCATGTCGGCGTTTTTGAAAATACGGCGCAGGTTCGGGTTCATATGCGCGGCGGGTTCTAGCCATACTTTTTCTATGGGGGGACGGTGGGGCACATGAGGGATATCGATATTCTTTTCGCCGCGGATTACTTCTCCGTCTCGAAGGCGGGCGCACAGGCGGATGTTGTCAAGCGTCACCGGCGCTACTTCTCCCCGTATTTTCAAAATACTGGATGCCTCCTTGAGGGCCTCCGAAAAATTCCCGGTTACCTTCTCAAGCGTCGCGATGAAAAGGCTGCCGAAACTATATCCTCCAAGCCCACCGTTCTCGAACCGGTAATTAAAAAGATCGCGCATTACGGCGCTTGACTCCGAGAGGGCGACGAGTGCCCTCCGGACGTCCCCTGGCGGGAGCACGCCGTATTGGTCGCGAAGGAGGCCAGTGGATTTACCGTCATCAGACATGGTGACGACCGCTGTAAGATGTACCGGATATCCCTTGAGGGCGCCGAGGACGTTGAAGCTCCCCGTGCCACCCCCAATGGTGACGATGTTTTTCATACGACTTGTGTTCATTATAGTACGTAGACAAACTTATGGCCCGTGTGGTGAGGGGATTGAACTCTCATCAACGGGCCTGGTTATGATTTCCCTCCCTTCTCTACGACCGCGAACCGCTCATTAAACGAAGTAGTGAACCAACTAAAATCTCTTCTCCGTTCTGACCAAGTGAAGTGTTCGCTCAATACCTCCTGGCCGCGCTGGAACCCTTTTTCGGTCACGACGAATTCACTTGCCTCTCCTTTTTTTTCTTCTAGCACATAGCCGGATCGACAGAGGAAAAACAAAGCGTTTGTTGGGGTTTCGAATTCGTCTGTCGTTAATAATTGACACAGGAAGTTGTGGTGTTCCCTAATGAACGCTTCCACGTCCTGCATCATCATTTGAAATTTCACCACTCTCCGTTCTTCTCCGTTGCCGTTCTCTCCGGCGGTGGAAAGTACTGCAAGAAGGAAATCGGGAAATGGGTTCAGCCAACAACTGATGAATTTTCTTGGCATGACGCCTCCTACCACCACTATTGCAGATGGCGGCAAAATCGTCAATGTCCAACTCTTCCTAAAAACGCAACCGTCGTTCCGTGCTTAGGAAGTGCAGGCAAGCATCGAGTGGTTAGGTGCTAGATGTTTGCCTGCGTTCAGTTGTCAGCAAAGCTTCCTACCGCCATCGCCACATTATCGTAAACGTCAAATACCGCGACGAGACGGTGGAGCTGGAATGATTCGCGGACTTTCTTTCCCAAGACCAGCTTCAGCTTTGCCCCAACGAAGCCTGTCTCCGCAAGGATGTCGGCGAGTTCACCGAGCTCAGGAGTTCCAAGGCTGGAGTGCTCGGTGAGATCGAGAACTACCTCCGTCCGGTGCTTCATCAAAATATACTCTCGGACGACAACAATCAGTGCCGGGCTACCGTTCTCTTCGTCCACTATTGGGTGGAGCACCAGCGGTACCGTTTTTTCAAGCTTCCGCTCACTTTCGTCCACGACTAACATAGATCACCCCCTTCTATAAGATTTATAACAGTGGGCTGGAGCGCGGTCAATGTGCATAAGGGAAGAGCAGTGCTTTGAATTCCTGCTTCTTCGCGGGGTCAAGTCGCAGCCGGAGGAGGTAATAGATGAATTCGGGGAAGATCCAGAAACGGGGCTCGTCGGCGAGGGCGATGAGCTCGTCAAACGTGACGAGCTTCGTTGCTATCTTTTCCCCGGGATCAAGGTGCGGTTCTTTCGTCTTTTTGCAATTTCTTGCGATAAAGAAATGGCCGTCTTGTATCACTTTCCCATCGCTCGCGTGTTGCATGAACAACTGCCAGTCAGCCGATTCATAGCCGGTTTCTTCAAGCAACTCCCGCTTTGCCTCTGCGAGCGGAGCATCCCCTTTATCTGCTCTGCCGCCCGGAAAATTGATGTTGTGAGGCCGGTCGGGTTGGTCCTGTTCCTCAATAAGGATCTTGTCGCCGACCGTCGCGATGACCTCCACCGTCGGCGGCCGCCATATCTTTTCAAAGATTTCCGTCGTCCCGTCAAACATTTTCTGCTCCCATTGCCACACTTCAAAGATCACGCCCTTGAAGACAAGGCGTGCGTTCGGCGGCAGTCCGGGTCGCGGTTTGTGGTTATTGTCGTTCTCCATAGCAGTATCATTGTACCTGATTTTGTTGACAGGAAAAGTCTATCTAATTAAACTTTTGGCAGCGGGCGGTAAGAGCGCCCGATATCGTCTTTGGAGGGAAACATGGAAGGAAGCATGGGAAGTGTAGATGGCTTCATTGTTCTCAATGGAAGAGGGGAATATCTCGACCGACACTTCGAATGGGCACCTTACTTGGAGTTGAGTCAGACGTATGTTCACGAGGAGAGTGCCATCGCGGCTGGTGGACCCTGGGCTTCTGAAGCAAGGACCGTCATTCCTGCGACGTACGTCTTTAATGGCCACCGGGTTGAAGTGAAAGGAGACGCAATTCCTTTCGGTAAATTTCTCGCCCGCACGATTTCGCCCTCTCCCAGAATTTGCGCTTGAGGAGGGCGCCCACGATTTATGAGGGGATCTTCGTGTACACAACTGTGCTACTTCCGAGGACCCCTCCCTGCCTTAGCTTGTCACCCACAGTGCGGGTGGTGCTCTAAGGCAGATATAGAATAGCGCGTTGCGCGCGGTGGGCGGGGACGTTATTATAGAAGCAATGGCTGTGCGCATAGACGTCAGATACAAGGTACCTGATACGCGGGCCGAGGTGTATCGGCGGCAGTTTGAAGACCGCGGTTTTAAGGGGAAGATCGCGGGCGTCGCGCTCGCGGATTCGTACGTGGTGGACATGCCGCTCACGGCAAAAGAGCGCAAAGGAGTCGCCGCACTTTTTGAAAACCCGCTCGTTGAACGAGCGGTAATTAATTCCGCCGAGGCCCCGAAGAAATTCGCATGGGCGGTTGAGATCGGGTTTCTCCCCGGCGTGACCGACAACGTAGGAACAACCGCCCGCGAAACGATAGAAGATTTTTTGGGAAGGAAATGCAAGAACGGCCAGGGCGTATATTCCTCGCAGGTTTTTTTCCTTTCGGGGAAATTATCCAAGGTGGATGCGGCGGCCATCGCGGAGGGCCTTTATAACCCGCTCATCCAGCGGGCGCGGATCAAAAGCGCGGGCGAATTCAGGCGCGACAAAGGAATGGGGGCGCTGGTTCCAAGCGTGAGGCTTCGGACGAAACCTTCCGTGGAGTCGGTGAATTTGGAGGTAAGCGACGAGGAGCTTTCCCGCATCGGGAAAGAGGGGATCCAGAACAAGGACGGGACGAGGAACGGGCCACTCGCGCTTGATCTTCCAAGCATGAAGGCGATCCGCGATTATTTCAGGGCGAAGAAAAAGCGCAGGCCGACCGACGTGGAGCTTGAATCGCTCGCGCAGACGTGGTCGGAGCACTGCAAGCACACGATCTTTGCGGATCCGATTGACGAGGTGCGGGGCGGTCTTTTCCGTTCATACATCAAGCAGGCGACGAACGATATCCGCAAAAAGAAAGGCAAAAAAGATTTCTGCGTTTCGGTTTTCACCGACAATTCCGGCGCGATTGCCTTTGATGACAAATATTTGATTACGCACAAAGTGGAAACGCACAACAGCCCTTCCGCGCTTGACCCGTTCGGCGGTTCCGTCACGGGCATCGTGGGCGTGAATCGCGACACGATGGGGTTCGGGCTCGGCGCGAAGCCGGTCGCGAACCTGTATGGTTTTTGCTTCGCCGACCCGCGCGACGCGAGCGTGCTCTACCGCGATGCGGAGAAAAAGCAGAAAATGCTTTCCGCGCGGCGGATTATGGACGGCGTGGTACGGGGCGTGAACGTCGGCGGAAATTGTTCCGGCATCCCCACGCCGCAGGGATTCGTCCTTTTTGACAAGCGCTACCGAGGGAAGCCGCTTGTTTTTGTGGGGACGGTGGGACTTATCCCGCGGATGTATGGAGGTAGGCCTTTGTACAAAAAGCGGGCGCAGCCGGGAGATTACATCGTGATGACCGGCGGACGCGTGGGGCAGGACGGCATCCATGGCGCGACGTTCTCTTCGGAAGCAATGGATTCCGGGAGTCCCGCGACCGCGGTGCAGATCGGCGATCCGATCACGCAAAAAAAGATGAGCGACGCCTTGATAAAGGAAGCGCGCGACCGCGGCCTCTATCACAGCATTACAGATAACGGTGCCGGAGGGCTTTCCTGCTCGGTGGCCGAGATGGCAAAAGAATGCAATGGGTGCCTTGTTGATTTGGACAGGGTGCCGCTTAAATATCCCGGCCTTGAGCCGTGGAAGATTTGGATTTCGGAATCGCAGGAGCGCATGACGCTCGCCGTGCCGAAGTCAAAATGGCCTGAATTGTCCAAACTTTTGCGCGCGCGCGGCGTGGAGGCAACGGTGATCGGGCGATTTACGAATTTCGGGAAGTGCGTTGTGAAATTCAAGGGAGAAACTGCGATGGACATTGATCTGGAATTTCTCCACGAGGGATTGCCCACGAAGCGGCTCATGACTCGCGAACCGCTTTCACTCACAATTGAAATTGATTCGCCGCTGCCAACGGAACGCGACTTGAGCGGAGCGGTCGTCCGAATGCTCGCGCGGCCGAACATCGCAAGTTACGGGTTCATTTCTATGCAGTATGACCACGAGGTGCAGGCAAGCTCCGTGCTGAAGCCGCTCGTAGGGAGGGGGAGGGTGAATGCGGACGCATCGGTCTTCCGGCCGGTTCTCAATTCCCCGAAAGGGGTGGTGCTTTCATCAGGCATTGTTCCCGCGTATTCGGAGCGCGATCCTTACGCGATGGCGGCATGCGCGATTGACACCGCGATCCGGTCCGCCGTGGCCGCAGGCGCGGATCCCGATTATCTCGCCCTGCTTGATAATTTCTGCTGGTGCAGCTCCAATGAGCCGGAGCGGCTGTTCCAATTGAAGCGCGCCGTCCAGGCGTGCTACGACTACGCAGTCGCATACGGAACCCCTTTCATTTCAGGGAAAGACAGTATGTTTAATGACTTTAAGGGCTATGACGAAAACGGAAAACCGTTGAAGATTTCCATCCCGCCGACGCTTTTGATTTCCGCAATGGGCGTCGTTCCCGATGCCGCAAAGTCGGTGTCGCTTGACGCAAAGTCCGCGGGCGACCTTGTATATATTTTAGGTGAAACTTTTGACGAGCTCGGTGGCAGCGAATATTTTTCCACAGGAAGCGTTCCTCACGTGGATGCGAAGAGGAACAAAAAATTATACAACGCGTTCTATTCGTGCGTGCGCGAGGGTCTTGTGGCATCCGGTACGAGCGTGGCGAGGGGTGGCCTTGCAGTCGCCCTTGCGAAGACGGCGATGGCCGGAAAATTGGGATTGGATGTTTCGCTCGCGAAGTTGCCTGGAATGGTATCAAGCGACACCTCAGCATTTTTCTCGGAGAGCCAGGGAAGAATCGTCGTGACGGTCGCCCTGCACCACAAACGCGCATTTGAGAAAAAGATGCGAGGCAATCGCTTCGCTTGCATCGGCCGCGTGACGAGCAAAGAGCGCGTCGTGATCCGCCGCAGGAATGCGGCAAAGATGCCGCTCGGCGAAATGTTGCGGGCGTATAAATCCACATTTAAGGGATATTAAAAAAACATTAACTATGAAACCGCCGCGCGCCATTGTTCTTTCGGGATACGGCCTCAACTGCGAGGACGAAACGAAATTCGCGTTTGATCTTGCGGGCGCGCGGGCGGACATCGTCCACGTGAACGACCTCGTTGCGGAAAAAGGGAAATTAAAAAATTATCAAATTCTTGCGATCCCCGGTGGGTTTTCGTACGGTGACGACACCGGTTCCGGCAAGGCGTATGCCAACAAACTTAAGAATCATCTCCGCGACGAACTGGAAGAGTTTGTGAGCAGGGATCGGCTCGTTATCGGCATCTGTAACGGATTTCAGATTCTCACGAATCTCGGCCTTCTGCCCGGCGCACTTTTGCCGAATACCTCCGCGCGATACACCGTCCGCTGGGTTGATTTGAAGATTACGGGCGAGACGCCGTGGCTGCGCGGGATAAAGACCCTTATGGTGCCGATTGCGCACGGCGAAGGCAGATACTATGCCGACGAGAAGACGCTCGCCGCCATGGAAAAAAGCCATTCAATCGCCGCGAAATACACAAAAGGGGAGATTTGCAAATATCAGGATCTCGCTGCGAATCCGAACGGCGCGATGAAGGATATCGCTTCCATCGCTGCCCGCAAGGGAAGGATTTTGGGGACAATGCCGCATCCCGAACGCGCGATATTCTTCACGCAGCTCCCGCACTGGCCGTATCTCAAAGAAAAACTGGAGCGCGCAGGGAAGAAGCTTCCCGTCCACGGTCCCGGGCTCCAGGTTTTCAAGAACGCCGTCGGGTATTTCAAATGAAGGACTCCAAACGCTATTTATTTCTGTTTGATTTTGACGGGACTCTGGCCGACACGTTTACCGCGAGTCCGAATAACATCGGTGTGAACGAAGCGCACAGATTCGCGCTTGAGACATTGTTCGGTAAAGAAGGCGTAAAAGTTTATGATCGACAGGGCGGCCACAAAAACCGTGCGCCCAGTGAGTTGATTGCGGATCTCTTGCGTGAAAAACCGGAACTTTTGGATAATGCGAGGCAATTTTTTGAAAAGCAAAATGGGGAAAGGAAAGAAGGCGGTATGTTGTGGGACAATGCCGATCCCCAACGAACCATCACAGAACTTTTCGTACAGGTGAAGCTTGAGCAATTGAGCGGAGAGATTGGCGCAAAATTTCCAGACGGAAGAGTGTGGCCGCCTCCTTGTGATGGGGTATCGGCGCTTTTAAAGGAAATTGGGGAACTGAATGAACGAGGTGATGTTGCTATTGATATTGGGGTGCTTTCTTCCGGACATACCGAATTCATCAAAAAGGCTTTTTCTGCATGGGGCCTTCCTGCGCCGCGCGTCCTTGTCACCGATGATGACATTCGCGAACGGACCTACCCCAAGGAGCTGTTCCGTAGAGTGAAGCCGGGCGTTTTCCCTTTTGCCCTCGCGCATTGGAAATGGCTTCGCGAACAGGGAATGCGGACAGACAATTTTGACCTTAAAGGTGCGATGGAAATGCGGGAGAGGGTTATGTATGGAGGGGACGATCCCGTAAAGGACGGTGAATTGGCAAAGAGCGCCAGCGTCCCTTTTTTCCTTTTTGATCGCAATGGCACACACAGAGAAAGCTTTCACGATCCGAACGGCGCGACGGTTGAATCTTGGGATGAACTCCGCCGAATGCTTGCGCGTCCTGATGTTTTAGATGGTATGCGGGAAGGCAGGCCGCTTCAAAAAGTGTTCGCTCCGATTTTCACCGAGCTTCAGACGGCGCGCGAGGGTCGCGAGGGGAACCGGGAGGGCAAATTGCGATGAAGGACAGGATTGACACCTTGCTTTCGTTTCTTGAAGAAGCCGAAAAGCTGAAGCTAGTCGAGCGGCGCAACAGGATTTCTGGCGGGAAGCGCCCAGAGAGCAGCGCGGAGCATTCTTACGATCTCGCCCTGTGGGCCGTGGTTCTTTCACAGGACCTGCCGCGCAGCCTTGATCTCCTGCGGACGCTGGAATTGATTCTTGCGCATGACCTTGTGGAAATTTACGCGGGCGATACTTTTCTTTTTGATCATGCTGCGCGCAGGTCCAAAAAGGCTCGCGAGGACGCAGCTGCAAAGAAGCTCTTCGGACGTTTGCCGTCGGACCTCATGAAGAAATTCCACCGGCTCTGGGCGGAGTTTGAAGCCGGGCGCACCAAGGAGGCAAAGGTGGCGATCTCCATAGACCGCTTGCAGCCCATGCTCCAGGGCCTCGCCTCTGGCACGCCTCCCTGGAAGAAACACGGGATCACCGAGGCTGAGCTCCAAAAATACAAACGCGCTTACATGCTGCACGACAAAAACATTCTCACGATCTACGAACGATTGCTCGCCTCGGCTCGGAGGAAAAGGATGATTTAGGAATAGCAGGAAAAATTTCTTGACGCGCACAACTATTTTCTTTATTCTTTAGTAAGGCAAGAAATAGCAAGCCAAAAGGAGGGCCCATGGAGAAAGCGATAAATCAGCGACCGTGGTGGTTGCGGATTATAGGGTTAGGGGTGTTCGCGGTGGCCGTAGTGAGCATGACCATCGCAGTGGCTGGCGCTATCGCCCTGGCGCTTTTTGGATCAAGTGCTTTGTTTTTATATGAAAAAGCCGGGGAACTGGGAGGTGTTCCTCGGAAGGTGTTACGCCTGAGGGAGTAACCTCCCCCATCGTCATTCTCGGTGTTTTCTCGACAAGCGCGAGAAGGCACCGAGGATGGCCATTTTTGTTTTGACGGGGTCCCGGGGTATGCTAGAATGGAAACATAAATCGACCGAACAATGCCTAAACCACTCGTAGGTATTATTATGGGTTCCGATTCCGACCTGCCCGTGATGCAGGAGGCGGCAGACGCGCTCAAAGAGTTCGGCGTTTCGTACGAGATGACGGTCGTCTCCGCGCATCGCACGCCGGACCGCGCATACGAATATGCGAAGAGTGCGGCGGACCGTGGGTTGAAAGTGATCATCGCGGGAGCCGGCGGCGCCGCGCATCTTGCGGGAGCGACCGCCGCGATGACGCCGCTGCCCGTGATCGGAGTTCCCATACAATCCAAGACCTTGAGCGGTCTTGATTCGTTATTTTCAACGGTGCAGATGCCGCCCGGAGTTCCCGTCGCGACCATGGCGATCAATGGCGCGAAGAACGCCGCCATCCTCGCCGTGCAGATCTTGGGAGCGGGGGACGCGGCGCTGCAGAAAAAGATCGTGGACTACAAAGAAAAACTCCGCGCGGCCGTGGCGGAGAAAGCGAAAAAAGTTGAAACCAGCGGATAAAACTATTAATGGATAAGGCAACCATAGAAGCGCACATCGGGGATGTTATTGATAAGACCGATTTCCAGGGGCTCGGCGAGCGCCGCGCGGGGAAAGTGCGAGATGTGTACACGCAGCCCAATCGCCTGATCCTCGTTGCGACCGATCGCTACTCCGCGTTTGACAGGAATCTGTGCCTCATCCCATTCAAGGGAAACGTGCTTACGCAAGTAAGCGCGTTTTGGTTTGAAAAGACCGCGGATATCGTGAAAAACCACGTGATTGCGGTCCCCGACCCGAACGTGACGGTAACGGAAAAGTGCGAGGTGGTTCCCATAGAGGTCGTCGTAAGGGGCTATATTACTGGGGTTACGGGGACTGCGATTTGGACGCTTTATCAGAAAGGCGAGCGGCGATTTGGCGACCTTACGCTGCCCGACGGCATGAAAAAGAACCAGAAGCTTCCGCACGCTATCCTCACGCCCACCACGAAATCGGAGGCGCACGATCGGCCGGTCACGCGGGACGAGATCATACACGAAGGCCTGGTGAAAAAAGAAATATGGGAACAGATTGAAAACGCCGCGCTCCGGCTTTTCACGCGCGGGCAGGAGTTGGCAAAACAGCGCGGGTTGATCCTTGTGGACACAAAATATGAATTCGGCATTTCGCCGAAAGGAGAGGTAATGCTTATTGACGAGATACATACTCCCGATTCTTCGCGCTACTGGCAGGCGGCGAGCTACGAGGCGCGCATCGCGAAGGGCGAAGAGCCGGAAAACTTTGACAAGGAATTTTTGCGGCTCTGGTTCAAGGAGCACTGTGATCCCTATAAGGACGCCACGCTGCCCGAAGCGCCGCGCGAGATGGTGGTGGAACTCGCGAGCCGGTACGTGAAAATTTTTGAACAGATCACGGGACGGACGTTCGCGCCGGACTTCACGATGCCGGCGTTGGATCGCATAAGAAAAAATTTAGAGGCGTTTGTCCTGCATAAACCGTAACATACGAACAACATGCACGAACTCAATGAGAAGTGCGGCGTCTTTGGCATTTACGGAAAGGGCATGGACGTGGCGCGTATCACGTTCTTCGGCGTGCTTGCCATCCAGCACCGCGGGCAGGAGAGCGCGGGTATGGCGGTTGCCGATGGCACGCGCCTTGAATGCCAAAAAGGCAACGGCCTTATCACGCAGGTTTTTGACGACGCAAAAATTGATAATTTGAAAGGCCATATTGCGATCGGCCAGAATCGGTATTCCACGTCATCGGGAACCGGCATTCGGCACGCACAGCCGATCATGACGGAGGACGGGCGTATCGCGCTTGCGCACAATGGCAACTTGCCAAGCGTGAAGGTACTTGAGGAATTTTTGAAAAAAGAAGGGGTGGATACGGCGGCCCGCTCGGATTCCTACATGATGACGCTCGCCGTTGAACATTTCATAAAACAGGGATGCTCACTCGAAGAAGCGGTGCGCAGTGCCTACCCACTTTTCACCGGTTCGTTCTCGCTTCTCATCATGGACAAGACAACGCTCGTCGCCGCGCGCGATCCCTATGGCCTCAAACCGTTCTCCATGGGACAGTTGAACGGCGGGTTTGCATTCTCTTCCGAGACGTGCAGCTTTCCCTCGGTCGGAGCGACCTTTATGCGTGACGTCCTTCCCGGCGAGATGATTGTGGTGGACAAGAAAGGCATGCGGTCAATTCAACTTGTGCCGCCCGATCAAAAACTGGACATCTTTGAATTCGTGTATTTCGCGCGTTCAAGCAGCATACTTTTGGGAACCTCGGTGTATGCCGCCCGCAAACGGTGCGGCATTGAACTTGCCCGGGAACGCAAAATTGACGCCGACATGGTGATTCCTATCCCCGAGACGGGGATCCCGGGTGCGGTCGGCTATTCGGAGGCATCGGGGATTCCCTTGGAACTCGCGCTCGTCAAGAACCGTTACGTGTACCGGACGTTCATTGATCCGGACGACCGGATGCGCAAGCAAGGGGTGAAGACGAAGCTCGCGGCCATCCCCGACATCGTAGGAGGCAAGCGCGCCATCGTGATAGACGATTCCATCGTGCGCGGCAACACGAGCCCGCAGATCGTGAAGATTCTTTTTGAAGCGGGCGCGAAAGAAGTGCATTTCTTGGTGAACTCTCCGCCCGTGCGCTTTCCCGATTTTTACGGCATTGACACGCCCAGGCAGGCAAGCCTCCTTGCATTCCAAAAGACCATCCCCGAGATAAGGGAATTTCTGGGCGCGACCTCGCTTCACTATCTTTCGTATCAGGGGATCCTCAGGGGCATTGGCGTTCCCGAAGACAAACTGTGCACTTCCTGCTTTACCGGGAAGTATCCCTTGGACATCCGTGAGCGGAAGGCGGAGGTCGGCATACCGGCCCTGCAGGAAACTTGGGCATAAAAGGCATGAAAACGTTTCGTCTGGCCATACTTGCTTCGGGAGGCGGCACGACCGCGGAAGCGATCGTCGCGGCGCACCACGCCGGACGGCTTTTGGGGATTGTGCCGGCATGCTTGATTGCAAGCAGGCCGGACGCCGGCGTGATGCAAAAAATGGAACGATTGGGAATACCGCGCAAAAACATTTTTGTTATTGAACCGAAGAAATTTTCAAACGAAGAAGAGTTCGGGGGCGCGATTTTGAAAGTTCTTAAAGAGCAGGCCGTTGATCTCGTCGGCCAGTACGGATGGATGATAAAGACCCCGCGCAACGTGATCGCCGCATTCCGCAATGCTATGATCAACCAGCACCCGGGGCCGCTTGACCCGGGCCGTCCCGATTTTGGCGGGAAGGGGATGTTTGGCCTGCGTGTCCACGCGGCGCGACTCTTGTTCGTGCGGAGCATGGGGCGCGATTTTTGGACTGAGGCGACGGCACAGCGCGTGGCGGAGCAGTTCGACGAGGGCACGGTTTTGAAACGTACGCAGCTTGCGATCTTGCCGGACGACGATCCGAAGTCGCTTGCGGCGCGGTTGCTCCCCTTTGAGCACGAAACACAGATCGCCACTTTGGAGGACTTTATGAATGGCCGCGTGCGGGAGCTCGTGCGCGAAACGCCGCTTGTCCGCAAAGGGGAAGAAGTGACCCTTGAGGATTCAAAAAAGGCCGCCATGCTGCTTTTTCCGCAGGGATGAACGTGTTTTTGATAGGGAGCGGCGGACGCGAGCACGCGCTTGCGTGGAAGCTCGCGCAGTCTCCGCGGCTCGGGAAGCTTTTTATCGCGCCGGGCAACGGCGGCACCGCGCGCCTCGGCGAGAATGTTGCGATCAAAGCGGACGACATTCCGGCGCTCATCGCGTTCGCAAAAAAATCGGTCGTTGATCTTGTGGTCGTAGGTCCGGACGATCCCTTGGCACTCGGTATCGTTGATCAATTTCAAAAAGAGGGATTTTTGATCTTTGGCCCGACGAAGGCAGCGGCGCAGATAGAGGCCTCAAAGGCGTTCGCGAAGCAGCTTATGCAGGATGAATATATTCCCACGGCGGCGTTCCGGATATTCACGGATTACGATGAGGCCTCCCGATATCTTGCATCGCAATCCGTGCCGATCGTTGTGAAAGCAAGCGGGCTCGCGCTCGGAAAAGGTGCAATAGTGTGCAAGACGATGGACGAAGCGAGGGCGGCGCTCAAAAACATAATGATAGACCGCGCGTTCGGGGACGCAGGGGACGAAGTGGTAATAGAGGAATTTTTGGAAGGGCAGGAAATTTCCATTCACGCATTCTCCGATGGGGTCGCGCGCGCAGTGATGCCGACCGCGCAGGACCACAAGCCGGTGGGCGAAGGAGACACGGGACCGAATACCGGCGGCATGGGGACGATCGCTCCCGTGCCGTGGGTGACCGACGAACTTCAAAACCAGATCGCGCAGACGATCCTTGACCCTACGCTCCGCGCCATGAAGAAAAAAGGATGCACCTTTTCGGGGTGTTTGTATCCCGGGCTGAAGATCACCCCCGAAGGGCCCAAAGTACTTGAGTTCAATGCCCGCTTCGGCGATCCCGAAACGCAATCGCTCATGCGACTTTTAAAAACGGATCTTTTGGAAATTCTTGAAGCGTGCGCTTCCGGGAAGTTGAACGGGGTTTCAATAGAGTGGAATTCGTGCTATGCGGCGTGTATAGTTATGGCATCGGGAGGGTACCCCGGCGTTTACAAAAAGGGATTTCCGATTACGGGCATCCGTGAGGCGGAGAAACTGGAAGGCGTTATAGTGTTCCATGCCGGAACTAAGCTCGCAGATGGCGGACTCGTCACGTCGGGCGGAAGGGTACTCGGCGTAAGTGCCTTGGGGCCCACGCTCGCGGAAGCGCTCCGCAAGGCGTATGTCGGAGCGGAGAAAATAAAATTTGAAGGGATGTATTATAGAAAGGACATCGGCGCAAAAGCTTTGTAATACTATGGACCAGCTCATAGACCAGCTTGAAGCGATAAGTCCCGTTGACGGGCGCTATCGGAGCTATGGGGAAGACCTCGCGAAGATTTTCAGCGAATCGGGGCTCATGCGCTACCGGCTCGTCGTGGAAGGCGAATATCTTATCGCGCTCTCGGAGACGCGGGGCATCGGGCTCCGGCATTTTTCCGCGCGCGAAAAGGTGCTCATCCGTAAGCTTTATAAACTGCCGGTCGGAGACGCAAAAATCATCAGTGCTATTGAAAAAGTGGGATACCGACACATCAAGGCGACAGAGCACGACATGAAGGCGGTGGAATATTTCATGCGGGAGAAATTGAAAAGGACTTCGCTCAAGGATTCGCTCGGTTGGTTGCACTTCGCGCTCACTTCCTATGATGTTAGCGAAATTGCATATGGTCTGATGCTCGGCGATGCCATCCGTGAAGTGCTTACTCCACTCCTTTGCGAGATTGAGCGGGCGCTTGCGGGGTTTGCGAGGCAGTACGCCGGTTTGCCGATGCTCGGGCGCACTCATGGGCAACCAGCAACGCCGACGACGTTCGGGAAGGAAATGAATGTATTCCGGGCGCGCCTCGTGCGGCAAATGGATCAACTAGCGAAGTTTAAGGTTTCCGTGAAACTGAATGGTGCAACCGGGAATTACAACGCGCACGTGGCGGCGTATCCGAATGTCGATTGGATCGCGTTTACAAAGAGATTTATTGCTCGCCTGAATCGCGAGCGCACAGCAATCCTCGAACCGAATCTTCTGACCACGCAAATCGATCCCCACGACTCGTATGCCGAACTTTTCGATATTCTCCGCCGCACAAATACCATCCTCATTGGTTTCGATCAGGATATGTGGCGCTACATAAGCGACGATTGGCTCGTGCAGAAAGCGAAAGAAGGCGAGATTGGGTCCTCCACGATGCCGCACAAGATCAATCCGATAAAATTTGAGAATAGCGAGGGCAACCTCGGCATCGCGAATGCGCTCTTCGCACATTTTTCGGCAAAGCTCCCCATATCGCGCCTGCAGCGCGATCTTTCCGATTCCACCGTGGAGCGAAACTTCGGCGTTGCCCTCGCACATTGCGCGGTCGGCTATTCATATCTTTTGAACGGCCTCGGGCGGGTCTCGGTGCACGAGGCGAAGGTGGTGGAAGCGCTTGAGGAACATCCCGAGATTGTTTCTGAAGCGATCCAGATCGTTCTGCGGCGGGAGGGCATTCCCATGCCCTACGAGAAATTGAAGGAACTCACGCGCGGGCGGCAAGTGACTCTGGACGACATCCGCGCCTTCGTGGACTCCCTTAAAATATCGGACAAATTGAAAAAGGAGCTCAAGAGCTTCACCCCAAAGAATTATCTCGGCCTTGCGAAGAAACTCGCGCGGATGTAATGACCAAAGATAAACGGGCAGCGATGGGTAAAAGCGAATACGCAAAGGCGGGAGTGGATTATACGCAGTTGGAACCCTTCAAGCAGGCGATGATCGCGATGGGAAAGCGGACGCTTTCTTTCCCAAACCGCCGCGGCGTCTACGTGAATAACGATGTGCTCCACGCGCACGGCGCGGTGTATGAATACCGCGGCGGCCTGCCGCACCTCTGGTGCAAGACGCAGGAAGGGCTCGGGAACAAGAACTGGATTGCGGAGTGGATGTATCAGAACGCCGGCACCGGCAGGACGTACTACGAAACAATTGGCATTGATACCGCGCTCATGGCGGTGAACGATCTCATCGCGCAAGGGGCGATGCCCGTCATTTTTACCGATGAGGTTGCCGTGGGCGATGCCGCATGGTTCTCGGATGAGAAACGCAGCCATGATTTGGCCGAAGGATTTTTCAAGATTTGCAAGGAAGTCGGGATGGCTCTGCCAGCGGGGGAATCGCCTGCGCTCAAGTATCTTATGAAGCCGGAGCCGCCGGTCCTCGCCGCGCCTTCGCTCTCGGGCTGCGCGACGGGCATTATCGCGCCAAACACAAATCTCATTACTGGGAAAGAACTTGCGCCGGGATGCCATATCGTTGGCGCCGCATCCTCCGGCCTCCACGCGAACGGCATATCGCTTGTCATCAAGCGGGCGCTTGCACTTCCCGATAAATTTCTTACAAAGCTTCCGAACGGTACCACGCTCGGCGAGGAGGCGTTGATTCCAACACGCTCGTACGTCGCGCTTGTGGAGGCGCTCCAGAATGCCCATGTGCGAATCGCGGCGATCCTGCCCGGCACGGGCGACGGCATCGGCAAGCTCGCGTTTGATAAACGGCCATTCACCTATCGCATCCAAAACTGGCCAGCCGTGCCACCGCTTTTCCAGTTCATGCGCGGACTCGGCGTTTCCCTCCGTGATTGCCTAAAGACCTTTAACTGGGGCGTCGGCTATTATCTTTTCGTGCCAAAGGAAGAAGTTGACCGGACCGTCTCCCTTGGTAAAAAAGCCGGCTGCGAACTTTTTGACCTCGGCGTCGTGGAAGAAGGCAAGCGCGAGGTCGTCTTTGAACCGGAAGATATTATTCTGCAACCGCCAGGCGAGGAATGAACGCCGCCGGCGCAAAAAGGTTATCCTCTCTGGTTGGGTCTTCCGAGGTTGAACATTGCCCAGCCGCCAGAGCGGGCAAACGCATGCATGCCGCTTCGCAAAAGCTATATACTTTAAGGAATGATTATTGAAGCAATACTTTTTGATCTCGACGGCGTCATAGTAGACTCCAACCGTCCGACGATAGAGTATTTTCAGGAAACCTTCAGACACTTTAAGTTACCCATTCCGCAAGAAAAAGATTTCTTGCCGCTTCTAGGTTTGAAAACTTTGGATATTACAAAAAAACTGCTGCCATCTTTGTCAGAAGAAGAAGTTCTGCCCATCTACGAATACAGCAAGAAAATGTCTGTGGCATTTGCGCCCAAAATTACCTTAATGGCTCACGCGAGCGAGGTACTGGAAGCGATAAAAAAGAATTACAAGACCGCGCTCATTACCAGTCGCGGCAGAACAACTACCACGATGCTTCTTAAGAAGTTTGATCTTCGTAAATATTTTGATGTTGTCTTGGACAGAGAAGACGTGAAAAATCACAAACCGAATCCCGAAGGAATCATTAAAGCCATGGACCACCTGGGAATTAAGGATAGGACGAAAGCTCTTTATGTTGGTGACTACAAAGAAGATATTGAAGCTGCTCACAACGCCGATATCAAATGTGTGTTGGTCGCCGAAAAAGGAGATAATCTCGGAGAAGATTTCAAAATTGTTACCTTGTCGGAGCTACCCTCTCTTGTTGAAGGCATAGCTGCTGACTGCTAGTTTTCTGCGATAGTGCGATAGCGAACAGGACTGACGTCGTCCAGCCGCCGGAGAGGTGGGGGGTACTGCCCGCTTTTGCAAAAATCCAGAAATCACATATAATAAATTCATCTATGCGGAAGTGCGATAAATTTTTTAAGGAGCTTGAGGCTCTCGGCCTCGCGGTCACCTACGACGAGGTGCGCTTGAAGACGGATTATTCCGACGTGATGCCGAGTGCTACGGTGCTCACGAGCCGGTTCTCGCGCAATGTGCCGCTCAAGATCCCGATCACGAGCGCGGCGATGGATACGGTGACGGAGAGCCGGATGGCGATCGCGATGGCGAAGCTCGGCGGCTTGGGCGTGATCCACAGGGGGTTTACGCCCAAGGAGCAGAGCGAAGAAGTCCGTCGCGTAAAGTTCCATCTCTCGGGCCTCATAGAGACGCCGATCACGATCCGCGAGAATATGACGTTCCAGGAGGTTGAGACGATGCGCAGAGAGAGAGGATTTTCTTTCCACAGTTTTCCGGTTGTGGACGCGCGCGGCAAACTCGCGGGGCTTATCACCGAGAACGATTTTGATTTTTCGGGCGACGGTTCGCAGAAGGTGAAGAGCGTCATGACGCGCGACCTCGTGACGGCGCCGAAGGGCACCTCAATTGATAAGGCGTACGAGATCATGCTCAAGGCGAAGAAAAAAGTTCTTCCACTTGTGAACAGGGGCAATCTTGTCGGTATGTATCTCTTTTCCGATCTCAAGCGGATCAAGTCCGGCCGATCGGGAAAATATAACGTTGACAGCCACGGGCGATTGCGCGTGGCCGCGGCGGTGGGCGTGAACGACGATGCGATGGAGCGGGCGGAAGCGCTCAAGGGATTCGCGGATGTTTTGGTCATTGACACCGCGCACGGCGACTCAAAAGACGTTATCCAGACGATCAAGGCGCTCAAGAAGGCGTATCGCGTTGACGTCGTGGCGGGCAATATTTCGCGCGGCGAATCGGCGAAGCGGCTCGTCGCGGCGGGGGCTGACGGAGTGAAGGTGGGCCAGGGTCCAGGTTCTATATGTACAACGCGGATCGTCGCGGGCATCGGCTGCCCACAAGTCACGGCGACTTATGAAGTGGCGAAAGCGCTTGAAAAGACCGACGTGCCGATTTGCGCAGATGGCGGCATTGAGAATTCGGGCGACATCCCGATCGCGATTGGCGCGGGAGCGCACTCGGTGATGCTCGGCAAATTGCTCGCGGGCACCAAAGAAGCGCCGGGAGAAGTTGATTTCCGTTTTGAAACGCCAATGAAGCGATACCGCGGCATGGGATCGCTTTCCGCGATGGAAGAGAGCCGCAGTTCGCGCGAGCGGTATCGCGAGGCGAATACCGCGAAGGACCGGTTCGTGCCGGAGGGGGTGGAAGGGTTAGTGCCATACGTGGGCGAATTGGAAACGGTAATGCATCAATATGTCGGCGGTCTGCAAAAAGGGATGGGATACGTCGGCGCACGGACGATTGAGGAACTGCGGAGCAATGCGGAGTTCATCCGCATCAGCGCCGCCGGCATCAAGGAGTCCCATCCGCACGGAGTACGCATTGTGCGCGACGCGCCCAACTATCGGAGAGACCATGCGTAGGACCCATTCCCAAGCGAACCCCCGCGTTCCGAAGGGCGTCCGAACGCTGGGGATCGTCTGTACGCAGTGGGGAGACACGGGAAAGGGAAAATTCGTTGATTATTTCGCCGAGCATTGGGCGGACGTCATCGCCCGCGGCACGGGCGGCGCGAACGCGGGCCACACCGTCAAATTGGGCAAAAAGGAATTCGTGTTCCATCTTCTGCCGTCCGGTATGTTGCACAGGAAGCTCAACGTGATCGGCTCGGGAGTTGCGGTGGAGCCGGGAACGGTTTTGGATGAAATTGCGATCTTGAAGAAGGCGGGAATTTCTCCGAAACACCTGCGGATTGCCCTGAACGCGCGGCTCGTGCTGCCGCAGCACGTCGTTTTGGACCGCGTACGCGAGGCATCGGGAAAAACCGGGAAGATCGGCACGACGGGTCGTGGCATGGGGCCCGCGTACACCGACCATGTCGCACGCCTTGGGCTCATTGTGAACGATCTTCTGAATCCAAAAGTATTCAGGGAAAAATTGCGCAGGAATTTGGAAGAGAAGATTCGATTGATCAAGACCTACGATCCGCGAGTCGTCCGTGAGATCATGCACCAGGAAATTTTGCACCGCGGCGAGTTCTATCATCCGAAAAATATTTTTAACACGGAACGAATCGCGAAACGCTATCTGCAGTACGGGAAAGCACTGCGTCCGTTCATCGCGGATACCGATGCGATGCTGCGCAGTTTCCTCGGCAAGAAGAATATCCTTCTTGAAGGCGCGCAGGGCAACATGCTCTCCGTTGATTACGGAACGTATCCGTACGTCACTTCGTCGGATTGCTCTATCCAGGGACTTGCGAAGGGCGTCGGGCTCCGCGAGCAGAATGTTGATCTTACTTTTGGCATTGTGAAGGCCTTCTACATGACGCGCGTGGGCGAAGGGCCATTCCCCACGGAACTCGGAGGGGAAAAATCCGCCGAGCACGTGAGGCATGCGAGCCGAAGGACGGAGGCGGAGAATTATCCAAACGCTTCCATTAACGACCGCGATGAATTTGTGCAGGGGATCGCGATCCGGCAAAAAGGGAATGAGTATGGCGCAACGACCGGCCGCGCTCGCCGGACCGGATGGCTTGACCTTCCGCTTGTCCGCTATTCGGCGGTCAAACTCACCGGGCCGAATGTGATCCTTACAAAGTTGGATGTTTTGGATGGTGTTAGGTCATTCAAGGTGTGCGATGAATATGAATACACGGGACCGAATTACGTGCATGGCGGGAAGGTATATAAAAAAGGCGATCGGATCCGCGTGGCGATACCTGATCTTGAGATTATGAGATATTGCAGGCCGCGGTATATAACACTTCGCGGTTGGAAAGGCCCGATCGGTTCCATCCGGACCTACGCGAAACTTCCGAAGGAGCTTCGCGAGGCGATTTCCGTTTTGGAAAAGCGGGCGGGGGTGAAAGTTTTCATTCTTTCCGTCGGCCCCGATCGCAAGGAAACGATTTATATAAAATGAGAAAATGACCGCGCTATTGTCCGTATATCACAAAGAGGGAATCGTTGAATTCGCGCGCGACCTTGTCGCACGCGGATGGAAAATTCTCGCCTCGGGCGGCACGGCGAAGGCGCTCCGCGAAGGAGGCATTACGGTGCGGGACGTAAGCGATATCGTGGGCGAGCCGATTTTGGGACACCGTGTTGTCACTTTGTCGCGGCAGATACACGCGGGACTCCTTGCGCGGAGCATTCCCGAAGACGAGGAGGAATTGAAACGGCTCGGCCTTCCACGCATTGACCTTGTTTGCGTTGACCTTTATCCCCTGCATGATGCGATTGAAAAAGAAGGCAGTACGCGCGCTTCGGTCATAGAGATGACGGATGTGGGCGGCCCGACCATGCTGCACTCCGCCGCGAAAGGGGAGCGCATCGTTATCTCCGATCCGGCCGACCGCGCGAAGGTCATTGAGTGGATTGATAAGGGATATCCCGATCGAGAGAAGTTTATTGATTACCTTGATGCGAAAGCGGACGCGATCGTCGCCGAGTATTGTTTGACCGCAAGCCGTTATCGGAGCGGCGGGCAATTTGATGGCCTTATCGGCTCGCGCATTCTCACGTGTAAGTATGGAGAAAACGCTTGGCAGACGCCGGCGGCGCTCTATGCGACGGAGGGTACGGCGGGTTCGGTGGACACGGCGGGCACTGCAGGCACGGCACAAGATGCAGCCGGCGATCCACTCGCGCTTTTCCGTTTCCGCACGGTCGCAGGCGACGCACCGAGTTACAACAATCTTTGTGATGTTGATCGGATGCTTCAGACAGCAACGCACATCGCTGCAGTATTTGACGTGAATCGGAAGAAAGTTCCGCACATTGCGGTCGGTGTGAAGCACGGCAATCCCTGTGGCGCCGCGGTGGGAAGCGATCCGATTGGAGTCGTAGAGAACATGCTTGCGGGCGACCTCCGGGCTATTTTTGGCGGACTCGTGATGACCACGTTCCCGGTTGACGCGGCAGTCGCGGAAACGCTTATGCACGCGCAAATGCCTGAGGGTGCGCGGCGGTTGCTTGACGGCGTTGTCGCTCCGAGCTTCACGCCCGAGGCGGTTGAGATTCTTGCCCGAAAAGGCGGAAAGTGTCGCCTTTTGGAAAACGCGGCGCTTCGCAACCTCACCGCAAAAAGTTTGAACCGCGAAATAAGATTTCGTGCCGTGCGTGGCGGATTTCTCACCCAGCCGAATTACACGTTCGTCTTGGATTTGAAAAATCCCCGTGTGGAGCGGAGCGGCAATTGCACGCCGGAGCAAGAAAATGACCTTCTTCTTGCATGGGCAATCGGCTCAACAAGTAACAGCAATACGGTCACGCTCGTCGCGGGAAGCCAGCTCATCGGCAACGGCGTGGGGCAGCAGGATAGGGTGAGTTGCTGCGAGCTTGCGATCAAGCGCGCGAAGGACGCCGGCCACGAAGTCGCCGGCGCGGTCGCCGCGAGCGACAGCTTCTTCCCGTTCCCGGATGGCCCCGAGGTTCTTGCGAAGGCAGGTATTAAAGCCATTCTCGCCACAAGCGGCTCGGTGAAAGACAGCGACGTGAAGGCCATGTGCGCAAAATACGGCGTCCCGCTCATCATGGTTCCCGACGCCGCCGCCCGCGGGTTTTACCAGCACTAATGCCATGAAGGACCTCACTCTACGCGAGCTCACCGAGCTTATTCTGAGACAAGCCAAAGAAAAGGGCTTCGGTACGAAACCGGACGAAGTTGACGTGGCCGAGAAGATCGCCCTCATCCATTCGGAGATCTCGGAAGCGTTCGAGGCCTATCGCCATAAAAACATAAATGGCAAGGATGGGTTCAAAGAGGAACTGGGTGATGTCGTTCAGAGGATTCTACACCTCTGCGGAATATTTGATGTTGATATTCAGAGTGAAATCTTAAAGAAAATCGGCCACAACAAAGACCGTGAATGGGATTGGAAGGCGATGAACGAGAAGCACTCCTCACGTCATAACTAAGTTACGAATTCAGGAGTGCGCCCGACCGGTAGTGAATTGATTTCACCTCCTTTCTGGTCGGGCGATCATTTGGGTGCCAACGAGGTTGGTGCCACTGGGTCGGCGCCGATCGCAATGGTGCCTTTGACTTGCCACTTGATTATTAGGGCGACCACGACCACCAGTACCGCCATAGCGAAAGTGAGAACGAACGTTTTGTTGCTGACGCGCCTGACCTGTCCGAAAACTCTTGTGAGCGCCGTGGGGAAGAAATGGATTGTGAAGGCGAGCACAAGAATCCCAGGGATAAACATGGACATCAGACTGAGCATTGCAGTCTGCACATTCGGGACAATATTCATGGTAAGCCTCCTTTGTTTTTATAACACGGATATATCCTTCTCGTCAAGATTTTCGTGCGTGCTATTATAAGGAGAGAGGAGGATATCATATGCATAACAGAAGAGAAGATTTGGAGAGAGACTTGCCAACATCTCTTTTGGAGGAACTGGAATTGGAGCTTTCCCCGAGCGAGTTGGAAAAAGGAGAAAGGGAAGAAGCGGCGACAGAAGAAGCGAGAGATTTCTCAGAGTTGCAGTCGGAGAGTATTCACACTGATACTACCAAGCCCCAGGAAATTTGGGTCCGCCAGAAGCATTGGAGGATCCTGGGAAAAGAGGGAGCAGTGCGACTTCCCGACGTTCCGCTGAGCCGCCAGCTCTCCATGGGGGAACTCGTTGTCCTCTTTAATGAGGACAGCGACAACGGGGAGCTCGTGAATGCGTACGTTATTTCTGCGAGTTCAGGGAAGGTCCGCCGGGGACAGCCGACCTTGAATGTTGAGGTAACAGCAAGGTGGGCATTCTGGCTCACTATTGAAGATTGCTTTTGTGGAGGGTTGTTAGCATGACGATGCAACAGCCCTCGCTTTTTGCTATCATATGTTCTATGCCGCCGAGAGAAAAATTCATCGTGTATGGGGGTACGGGTCACCATAAGCTTGACGATGAAATATTGAAGCTTGTGAATGCTGCGACTGGCCTCGGCATCCGGTTCAGCCATTTGTGGTATCACGTCTGGCCGGATGGGGAACCGGGATTCCGACCGGAGGATCCGGAACGGATAAAAGATCGGCACGTGATCATTTTTTCTTCTCCTGTCACAACAAAACTGGAGAGCGAGCTTATGGACCTCGTGACGGGCGCGAAGAAACAATACGGAGCGCGTTCCGTCACGGTGGTGTTGCCGTTCCTCCGCTACCGCCGGCAGGACCGGCCGGAGAACAGCTACGAAATAACGCGGCTCCGCTGGTTCATAAGCAATCTTAAGCACTGGGGTGCGACGAAGCTCGTTGTCTGCGAGCCGCACTCGGTGGATCACACCGAAGAATATTGCAAAGAGTTCGGATTGGAGCTTTACATAAGCGACCCTACGAAACTTTTTGCGGAGAAATTGCGCGGCGTCGTAGAGACGTTGGGGGGAGCCGACACGGTGCGGATCTATTCGCCGGATTTCGGTTCGGTGGGTCGGGCGATCGCGCTCGCGAAGGAGCTCGGTATTGCGGTAGTCGCGACGCCGAAGAAGCGCATTAATGGACGCATTACCGCGATGGAAAGCAAAGATTTTTTGGACGCCATCCGCAAGAGATACGGCGCCGATGCTCCTCTGACCTGCGAGGTGGACGACCTCCGCGGTATGAACGTCATAATGCGGGAAGACGAGGTGGATACCGGCGGAACCGCCGTTATGACGGCGTACAAACTACGCGAAATAGGAGCGAAGAGCGTCCGGCTCGTGGCAACCCACCCTGTTTGCTCTCCGGGCTGGAAAATGAAACTGTTTCCCTATAACGAACCGCAGCCCTTTGATGCCATTTGGCTCGGCAACACGAGGCCGCGGGGGCTTTACGAAACCGAATACGAGGGTTCCACGGGTGGGCGCGTGGAAGAGGTCAATGTGGCGCCGGCTATCGCAGAAACACTCGTCAGGGTACTTGAAGGCATTGAGTCAGCTCCTAGTGCATCCGGAAGATGATCTCCTTGATCCGCGCCACTTCTTCCTTCACCGTATCGCTGTCGTAATCGCCGCTGTGCGCCGTGGCGCCTTCGTAGGAAACCTTTTTCTGATCAAGATGAATGTTCAGCGTGAGGACATCGGGAGTGGCCTTCATATAAACATGGAAGCGGGGATAGGCAGCGCCCAGCGGACGGACGCAGTTCAGTTCGCCCTTCCCGGTGTAGCCAAGAGGCCGATAGCCAAGCGTACGGGCGAGATCGGTCAGGTTGTACCCTAGATTATTGACGCGGAGGGTCATGGTGTCTATGCGAATACAACACGCCGTTGATCATTCCTTAAAGTATATAGCTTTTGCGAAACGACGTGTATACATTCGCCTGCTCCCGTGGCTGGACGATATGAGAATCGGGAGTATACTACAAAAGTGAACTCTCCAAACTATGAAGATAGGGGAATTGATTTTGAGGAAGTTATAACGAGGATTTCTTCTCTTCCCCGTGCCCAGAAAGAGCTTGTCATGGAGTATCTTAAGAAGATGTTGGCTCGTGACGCGTCGGCCACGGGGAAAGGTCCTCGCAGCGCAGTTTCCACCATCTCAAGCCTTGAGCAATTGGTAATCCGCTATCCCAATGTGGATTTTGCGGGATTCATCTCCCGAGGCAAAGACAAGGAGCAGTATCAGTTGTGGAAACTCATTGATGCATTTGAGGAAACGGCCAAGCGGATTGGGCGCAGCAATTTCAAGAAGTTACAGATTACCTTGATTGTCTTCGGAAATAGGATCACCTACGTGAGTGACGGCAGCATTGCCATAAACTACGAGCGGTTTTCCAAAGAGGACCTGGTGAAGCAGCTTATGTCAATGGCAGGACAGCAGGGCTGATAGGTTGTTTTTCATATCATTATCCTCAGAGCTTTGAGCAGAATAACTTAAGGTCACCGACTTGAGTGAACGGGCGGCGAGGAGTATAATGAAAATGATAAAGAAATGAGACGCGGCGGCAAAAAAACAAGGATCAAGCGCAACCGGAAAGCGCGGCAAAAGTTTAATAGCCGGGTTATTTCCCCATTAGAAAAAAGGAGATGATACGGGAACTAAGAAATCTAGTCGAATTTCTGGAAAGCAAAAAAACAAAAACATGAAAGGAACTATTAAACGGCTCACGGAGAAGGGGTTCGGATTCATTGCTCGCGAAGGCGAAACAAAAGACCTCTTCTTTCATTCAAACGAGTTAAGGGGAGTTACCTTTGACGAGCTTAAAGTTGGCGATGCCGTCACTTTCGATGTCGCCCAGAGCGACAAGGGCCCGAACGCCACGAACGTTACGCGCGCATAATGGTTAAGTAGTAGCATCAGGCCCTCCGTCCTCGTTCCGTTCGGTGGCCGATCTGATCCTTCCGATCAACTCTTCGGTTGAGGTGCTAGGATCGTATTCCACATTAAGATCCTCAGCGATGGACCTTAACTTCTCCAATGCGCCCGGGCTGCCGTTCGTCGCGAGGGATTGAAGATACTCAAAATCAGGCTGGCCGTGCTCATTGAGCCAGTCTTCCTTTTCTTCGATCGCTCCGTCGCTCGATGCGCTGGCTTTATCCGTAAAATCATTGTTATAACCGTCGCTTTGTGCCATAGAGTTCAATTATACCCCCTGGGTGTTATAACTTCTTTTTGAGTTCGTTTATTTCTCTTTCTAATCTTCCGATATACGTCTCCAGTTCCCGTGTTCGTTCCGCGAGCTTGGCTTCTAGGTGATTTGCGTGACCGGCAAGCGTTTCAGCGACCGCCATCATTTCCGTGACATCTTCCATGGCAAGAAATATGATGGGTGGAAAGTCGGCATCCTCTTTGAAATGGATCTGGCGAGCATTTAAGATCATCACCTTGCGTCCGATGGCAGGAAATTCATGAATGACCTCAAAACCTTTGAAAAAGGTGTTTTTAGGCAGAATATCTTCAAGAAGTTTCCGCAGGGCTGGAATATCCCATTGGCCGTTCCCGAGTTCATACACCATCTTGTTCTCGACATCTTTCGGTTCAATTTGGAACGTCCGATAGAAAGACTCATTGGTCGCCATCACGCGAAGATCTTTATCGAGAATGAGAAAGGGTTCTCGCGCAGTATCGACCACGGTTTTGATATAGGCCCAGCTTTCTTTCCATAAACGTTCAGCGAGATCAGTCCCGACGGACCTTTTGGTTTTTTCCATAATTAAGAAGCCGTCCGAGCGCCTGAGTTATTACAAACAACTTGCTATAAGATGCATAATGTGCCATACTTAAAGCTCGGGCATGGTATAAAGTAATGACCCTAAAACAAAAGAAACAACGGCAAGCAGCGCTCACGGTAGCCAACCACGACTACGAAAGGGAGCTTAATGTATATGCCTTTTCCAAGATAAATGACCATGCGGCCGGCGAGGACTTGGTGCAGGACGCCTTTATGAAAACATGGAGTTATCTTGTCAAAGGCGGGAAGATTGACGTGATGAAGGCATTTCTTTATCACGTCCTCAATAACCTTATCGTGGACGAATATCGAAAACGCAAAACGACCTCGCTCGATGTCCTTATGGAAAAAGGGTTTGAACCAAGCAGCGGCCATCCCGGACACCTTTCTAATTTTTTGGACGGCAAAATGGCGCTTCTCTTGATTCAACGGCTCCCGCTCGCCTACCAAAAAGTGATGCGGATGCGGTACGTGCAAGATCTGTCGCTCAAAGAGATGTCCCTTATCACCGGACGATCAAAAAATGCTCTTGCCGTGCAGGCGCATCGGGGACTTGAGAAACTGAAGTTGCTCTACCACTGCGCATAAGCATTGATTAACCCCATCCCGCCGCTCGCCATACCCTGCGCTGTAATGAACCGGCCATAGGAACGGCACCCTATTGTGGTGTCTCAACGTTGAGGTCGGTCGATGACGTTAGATCCAATAGATAAATAACGTTCTTAAAATTAACTAATAACAATAATACATGAAAAAGTTTAATAGGAATTCAATAACAACTATAACCGTAGTGGCCGTTTCCTTGATGCTCGGCCTCAGTGGGCCGATTGCTGCGTTCGCAGCCGGTCCGGCAACAGTAAATCTTGGAACGGCAGGTAATTTTGCGATTCTCTCGAAAGCAGGGATCTCAACGACGGGAGTCACCAAAATTGTTGGGAATATTGGCGTGAGTCCAATCGGTAGTACTGCCATAACGGGATTCGGGTTGGTGCGGGATTGGTCGGGTACATTTTCGAGATCAACTCTTGTGACTGGAAAAGTCTATGCGGCGAACTATGCGGCTCCGACTCCTAGCATGCTCACCACGGCGGTAAGCAACATGCAAACCGCGTACACTGACGCTCTTTCACGAGCAACCGGTGTTTCTAACCCTGGAACTGCCGGAGAGATTGGTGGGCTGACGCTCGCCCCCGGCGTCTATACGTTTACTGGCGCTGGGAAGAATGTGACCATATCAACAAATCTCATCCTCTCGGGCGGCGCAAACGATGTATGGATATTCCAAATACCAGGGACTTTCGACGTTGGTGCGACGGCCAAGCCTGCGGCGGTTGTTCTCAGTGGTGGTGCACGGGCACAGAACGTCTTTTGGGCGGTCGCTGGCGCGACAACAATTCACCCATCGTCCGTTGTCAATGGAACTATTCTGGATTACACAAATATTGCGATGCAGTCTGGCGCAGTACTGAACGGCAGGGCACTCGCCCAGACCGCAGTTACGCTCATTGCCAATACCGTTACCGTTCCCACCACCACTTCGGTTCCCGCACCGACTTATGCCATTACCACCTCTGTCGTCGGCCCACAATACGGTTCGATCAGCCCCTCTGGCACGGTTTCTGTGGCCGGCGGTTCCAGTCAGACCTTCGCGATCACTCCTGGTTCCGGCGATCAAATTAATACGCTCGTGGTGGACGGTGCTCCCGTAGCGACGACCACCAGTTATACCTTCTCCGATGTAACTGCCAACCACACCATCGCCGTGAGCTTCGGGCCGATTCCTGTATCTCCTCCGGTCACCTACACCGGAACGCTCGTTGTGAACAAAGACACGATCGGAGGTAACGGCACGTTCACCTTTACCGGCAATAACGGCTTGGGTGCATTCAGCGTTACGACGGTGTCGGGTACGGGCAGCAAGATCTTCAACAACGTGGCTCCCGGAACCTACACCATCACCGAAAAGAATATTCCGAAGGGCTGGACGCAGACCGACAGCGATTGCTCCGCGGTCGTCGTGACCGCCGGAGGAGTCGACACCTGCACCATAACGGACACGAGCAACAAGCTTCTCGGCGAGATTCGCGGTACCAAGTACGTGGACAGGGATGGCAGCGGTACATTGAAAGGTAACGGTCATCATCATCGGCTCGCCGGAGTGACCATCTATCTCGACATGAACAATGACGGAAAGTTGGATCCCGGTGACCCGTCCACGGTAACGAACAAGTGCGGCGAATACCGTTTCTTGAACCTGCCCGCCGGAACCTACGTCGTCCGCGAAGTTGAGCAGCCGGGCTGGGTGGAAACCTATCCTGCAAGCGGAAGTTATACCATTGTCTTGACCGCGGGCAAAGTTTCGAAGAATGACAATTTCGGCAATTTCAAGCTCGGCTCGGGTTGATCTCGGGCATGAAGTTTGACGATCCGAACGGGAACGGCCGCAAAGACAGGGTGTGGAATCCACCCACTTCCTGAACAGTTTTGGTATGGTAAAAAGAGTCGAAAAACCCATCCGATATCCGCAAGCCGTCAACCGACGCAAGCGATCCTTATAGCAACCAAATTGCTTCAAATTTCGTATAATGGGCGTAAGCAAAGAGCGTAAAGGTCGAGAACATAAAGGATATTCAAATGAAAAAGATATTATGTATCGCAAGCGTCGCAACGGGAGTTGCGGTGGTGGCGACGGCATTCATCGCAGCCGCCCAAACGACGGCACCAGCCGCCGCATCGGCTCTGACAACCGCGTCTGAGCAGCCGATTTTGCAGATCGGTCCTGCGGGTAAGGTTCTCATGCGGGGCACCCTTGCTTCCGCAACAAGCGGCGCGCTCACCGTGAACAGTTGGGGTGGCGTCTGGACGGTGAATGTCGGGGCTTCTGCCCAGGTGCTTCCTGTAGCGGCAGGCAACGACCTCGCCCAGTTCAGGACCGGCGATTTCGTGGGTGTCCAGGGAACGGTTTCCCAATCGGCAAATTGGACAATCGATGCCACGCTCGTGCGTGACTGGACCTATCGTCAGGCGACAGTCCAGGAGCAGAAGCAGAATATTCAATCGGCGCAGACCACGATAAAGAGCGGCACGCCGAGGAACTACGTCGGCGTGGCAAGCAGTCTGAGCGGCAGCTCGTTCACCTTAACCGTGAATGGCGTGGCTGATACGGTGAATGTCGCTTCCGGCGCCGAAGTGGTTAATCGGAATTGGATCACGCTTCCCCTCGCAAGCATCAATAGCGGTGACAACGTTCGTGTCTGGGGCGTGAACGCAAGCGGAACGATCACTGCGCAGATCGTGAGGGATGTCTCGATTCCGGCGACCTCGGCGCAGCAATAGCGATCTTATTCGCGCGACCGCAAAAACCCGCATATTGTTGCGGGTTTTTGTTTTGCCCCCGGCGGCTGGACGAGGTATAATGAAATGGAAAACATAATCAGCGAAAGGTCGAGTATGCACAAAACTACGTACCATGGAAAATGACGGCATAAAAATGGGCGGGAAGACGTGCGGGTGCGGATGCCATAAGACCATGCCGATCCTCGTCATCCTTTTCGGGCTGGACTTCTTGCTCGGATCGCTCGGCGTCCTCACGTGGGGATTCGTCAACGTCATCTGGCCGATTCTTGTTATCATCGCGGGATGTCTGAAGCTGGGTAAGAGATCCTGCGGTTGTTGGGCAACGCACGAAGGGAAGATGTAAGTACCTCGTTCCAGAAGAAAAGAGTGCCTTTCTCGGGGCGCTTTTTTCTTTTGCCCATACCCAGGGCTATGCCTCGGTCCATCCGATACTAAAGAGGATGCTAGACCTATTTTTGTTATGATTATTACAATGCCTTCAATTTTATCAACAATATTACAGTTGGCACTATCGCTTATCGTATCGGTTCAGAATAATACTTCCCTGTCGGTTGCGCAGCAACAACAAGCGATCATGGTTGCAACGCAGGCAATACAGGTTGTAACTCAGACGATATCATTAACGACCACTACAGTCGGAACGACGGGTGCGATGATTGCAAAAAACGAAGATGGGTCCCCGGTGCGTCTCATAATCCCAAAGCTCAATATCGACGCAGGCTTTCAATATACTGGTCTCAAGTCCGATGGCACAATGGAGGTGCCAAGCAATATTTATGACGTTGGGTGGTTTACGGGCAGTGCGCGTCCAGGGGAGAGGGGCGTTGCCATTATCACCGGACATATCGCCCAGATACGCAAGGGGGTAGTCACGAAGCTTGGCGTTTTTAATGATTTGAACGAATTGAGCGCGGGAGACAAACTGTATGTTTTAAACGACAAAGGAGAGTCCGCCACTTTCACGGTTCGCGAGAGCCGTAGTTACGATCCATCAGCGGACGCCATTGATGTTTTTACCTCTACTGATGGCGGCGCCCATCTTAACCTTATCACCTGTGAAGGTTCTTGGAATCAGGCCCAATTAAGCTACACCCAAAGGTTGGTCGTTTTCACTGACGCTGCGCAATAGCCTTTCTCATCAGTTAGAACAAAAGCCGATAGATGATCACAATGAGAGCGATCACGAGCAGTACGTGAATCAATTTCCCTCCAATTTTGAAGCCGAATCCCAATAACCAAAGAACGAATAGAACGATGATGATTGTCCAAAGCATGTTTTTATTATAGCACACTAAACGATGCTCCGGAGTGTGGACAACGTAAGAACCTATTGGGGTGCCGCTTGTCCTGCTGGATAACAATTTTTTTGGATTGTTCTACCCGCTATGATCGGACCGGTCACCATACACGTTTGTCCTGCGGGGCAATCAAAATTGCTCTCGCAGGTATTGTGTGCCGATTCCTGATTTTGTGGTAAGACCTGTATGTGATAGGATTGGGTAATTTGATCGCCGTCAATAGAAAATACAACACTGAATGCATATGTTCCCGCTTGCGTAGCTTGCCCGTGGAGATAAAAATCATTTTGAGGGCATTGTGGCTCAGACGGTACGCAACCATGTTCCATCGGGACAAGTGATAGCCCCGGGGGTAACTGGCCCAGTGTTGAGATATTGGAAGTCGCTATGTGCAATAAACCGTTATAGAGAACATTCACATAGGCTGTTGGCAACGGTATTGAGGATGTAGTTGTTGTCATGCCCGGGCAAGCGGCAAATTCGCAATTGGGACCGGTGCGCCCAACGTAGGAACCGTCGGGGCATTCCTTCGCTTCCTGGGTACAAGCGACCAATTGGGTCGGTGAAGAAATGTTTTTCATGTAATACCAAACACCGCCAGCGATCAGAATGGCCACGACAATCAACGCGATCGCGAGCGTCGCAAATCCTTTCTTATTCATACCTCAATTGTAGCAAACGAAGCTTCAAGATATTTTGCTACGCCCCTCGGTCTGTCCGATAAAAAATGTTGCCCGCTCCGCGAGCTGGACGACGTTAGAACCTGTTTTTGTAAATAAAATACTCTCCCTCTGCTATGGTGTATGTCGGCAGATCCTCCTTCCATGCCTTAAGTTTTTCCAGTTTCTCTCGCTCGCTTTCGTCATAATGAGGGAATACTTTGATGGGCAGGAGGCCAAGTCCTTCTAGGATTTCGTCAGATTCTCTAGAGCAATAGTATTTTGCAAGAACGTCGGCTCCAGCAGAGGAGCCGCCATAGACTTTTCCATCGAGGAGTGTGAGAAATTGAGAAAATGGTTCAAAGGCCTTCTTGAGGAGGGGAGTACTCCCGCCGCGCACATAGACCACGCCCACATCTTTGACCTGTGTCACGAAAGATTCGGGGTTCGCTAAGGAAAACTCCATTTTGATATTCGGTGCGGCATTCCGAAAGTTTTGCTTGTCATCTTCCATCGCTTCGTTCCATCGACTTTCCTCCCTCGCGAAATAGACATTCAATATCTTAATAGGCTCGCGGAGGCCCCGAACCATTTCGGCAAAAAACCGCTTATTTCCTTCAAGAGGTTTTCTCGTAGCGCCGCCATGAAAAACAAACTTGATCATATATCAAGCTCTAGCATACCAGAAAAAGTTCTTGTCCGCATCAACTTTCCGCTCCGGCGGCTGGACGATGTGAGAACCTGTTGTCTCACCTAAAATCATCAACCTTTGTTGCCGATCTTGGGGGAGTGGGCGGAGGTAGCATCGGCGATGCCGGTGCTGCGCGCCCGGAACTGAAAGCAATCGGCGCTACTTTTGTGGGGATGCCGGTGGTTTGGTCGGCTCTGGTAGGCAATCCTTACAAGGTTCGTAAGTCTTAGTACTCAACCGGAGTAACCAGATGAACTCTCCATTGTCATTCTCGACCTTCTCGGCTGTGGGCAGACTTTTCTGTTCATCTATGATGACGCGGATTTTTGTGACGGGAACAATCTCCACCTTGATTTTCTTTGGAGGACCGTTGTCGAGGAATTGGAAACGAATCCCCGGCTTCAGTCTGCCACCAAACGTCGTGAGGAGAAAGAATGAACATTGCTTCTCGCCCGGCAGAAGGAGTTTCTCGTCGATCTTCGCTTCCAGCAGTTGATGCTCTGCCACCGGAGCTTGGGGTGCGATCGTCACATTGTCCGTTTGTCCCACAACTGGTGCCTGGATGAATACACAAATTGCCACTAGCGCGGTAGCAACCCATAACAGTCTTTTCATGGCCTAACCCTCCTTTTAAATGCTGGGATAATTCCCAGTCCTGGTTCCAGTATAGACACACAATCAAGGGATGTGCAAACTTCGGCTCTTTGCGGTGTGAAAACCTATCCGCTCCGGCGACTGGAGGAGGTGAGAACCTCTCTGGTGAGGATTATGCCACCTCCGATTGATGGCGTTTGTTGACAATCACACTTTTTAGGCTTATAACTTGCAATTGCACATTCATATCGAAAGGAAGGTGGTAAGAATATGTCCAAACGAAGATACGTGATACGGGCAATCAGTCTTTACCAGGATCAGGCAGAAAGTTTGGACGCTATTAAGGCAACGCTTCAGCGACAAGGGTATCACAAGGCTTCGAGGTCTTTCGTTGTGCAGTATGCTATCATGCAACTCGCCGAAACCCTGGAGGGGAGATCTCCGAAAGAAGTGGAGGAGTGGTTCCGGAAAAGGGACCGATGGTGGCAGGCCAGATTTCGTCCTAGGTTCACCACAGTGCTAGGTGAGGGACACTCTCCAACGACTGCGCAATGAGGTATCGGGGCGGAGTTCCTTCTAAATCAAACGCCCGATTAGTCAACCAGAAAGGAGGCTAATGGATCGGGCGTAAACTTGAGCTCACTACAGTTGTAATGGTTTCAAGTTTGAAACGATTTGCAAATCCTATCCGCTCCGGCGGCTGGGGGACGTTAGAACCTGTTTGGCGCGGATTGACACCTAGTGCGTTGTCTGCGAATATCGTGATAGCCAGCCATCTTTTCGTGGAAGAGAGGTGTGTTCTATGGGAAAAAGGAAACGAACGTACGATTGGTTTGTAGAGCCGCTCGATGCCAATACTAATGCGGCACTAGCTAGGGAGTTACCTGAGGAGGATGTTTTGCGGGATATCCGCGATAGTCAAGGAATCAAGCACGACATCTACCGCGTCGGGTCCCGAAAACTCTCCTACTTGAGACGGAGCGCATTCCAAAGCAACCTCAAGATTCGGGTATACGTAAGGGAAGGACAAGGGGAGATGCGATTCGCATCCTTCCTTATGTCGCAACGACCAAAAACGGGCATTCGTTCCCGTAGGGAGGTAGGACAATGAGGTGGAAGAAGAATCGCACCGATATCGTAGCAACCGAGAGTATCTACGAGTTTAGCATTGCGCACGTGGATTCTTTCCTGGGGAAAGGCTTCGTGCCGTCAGTTTCGGCTCTAGGCTCTAAGGTCTCCGAAGGGAAGGTATCTTTCGGCACCGACGAGACAGCGTACGAGTCGGCCTACAGGGAGGGGGGATCTCTGCTCCAGGCGCAACTGGATACCGACGTCGCCACGATGTCAGCATGATGCTCGCTCCTTCCCTTAATGAAAGTTCAACCGAGTGGCCAGACCGATGTGCTGGCCACTTTATTTGCTCCGGCGCTTAGACTATGTTAGAACCTGTTCCGGAGTGTTCTTGGTGTGATTTTCCCCAGGCTGGAAACGACGAGATCCGCTTTTTTGAAATCATGATCACGGGTAAATTTGTTCGGCACCGCAATGACCTTCATCTTCGCGCGATGCGCCGCTTCCACCCCGCTCTCTGCGTCTTCGAGGACAACGCAGTCGCTTGGATCCACGCTTAGTTTCCTCGCTGTTTCCAAAAAGATGTCAGGGTGCGGTTTCCCACGGGTGAGTGATTCTCCGGATAGTATTACGTCAAACGAGCGGCTCAAATGAAGAGAGGACAACACCAGCTTGATATTGCTTAACTTGGACGAAGAGGCGATGCCCAGTTTGAACCCCCCTTTTTTCAACTTTTTGATAAGGGAGAACAGTCCTTTTTGTGGTTTGACGTTCTCTTTCAGTAATTTCCCATAGACACTTCTTTTTTTTGCCAAGAGGGACGCTACGCTGGCGGTAAGATTGTGTTTTTCTTTTAACAGAATCCAATTATCCTTTGCGGTGATGCCTATCGTCTGGATCAAACCGTTGGGGTTGAAAATCGGCGCTTTGTCATGAGTCCTGAGAACATACTCGAATGATTTCGATTGGATCGGTTCGCTGTCAATCATGAGACCGTCCATGTCGAATATGACCGCCTTGATCATAAAGCGATTATAGCAAAAACCTGTCTGCTCCGGCGGCTGGACGACGTTAGAACCTCTGCTTAAGAATCCGCATTCTCTCGTTCCAGATAGAAAGGTTGATTTTTCTTGATCGCTTCCATTGAGAGCGACAGGCGATTGGCGAGGGCACTGTTCAAGAGAGACAATGCCATTTTCATATCCACGAACTTAAACTCCGCAATTTCTTCTTTTGAGATGACAATTTGCTCAATTGTGTCTTGGATAAGAACGCCGCCGTAAAACATGAACTGAAGACTTTCTCCTTTCTCGGTGCCTGAATTGCGTTGGTATGCGACGCATATAAAGTGAAGTTCTGGCATGATCAGTCCGATTTCCTCCTTAATCTCTCGCATGCATGCTTCACGCGGAGACTCATTGGCGTCAACAACGCCACCAGGAACGGACCAATGACCTTTGTAGGTCGGTTTCACAATTAATACCTCACTCTTCTCGTTAAAGATGAGCGCGCCCGTCCCCATTCTTTTCTTGGGAATATTTTTCCAGAAATTCGAAGGTGATTGTTCCATGATGTTCACGCTCATTATAGCAAGCGCGACGCCTCTCGGTCTCCCCGATACTTTTACTAGCCGCTCCGGCGGCTGGAGGATGGGAGAATCTGGCTGGGGAAGCCCTTCTTGAGGCAGATTGCTATATAAATCCATATTCCCCACAAGCATTCCACAGCCTATTCAGTTTCTTAGCCTTTTGAGCATTGACCATCCCCGTGACACCTATAGAATGATAATCACGTACATTGTCAGAGTTTGTCAGATGAGAGCAGCGGGTTTTACCAAACGCTTCAGTGTTTCGCAAGGGATGCAAAAAGCCTTGGCGACGGCAAGCGATCCGCGAGGGACGACTTGGCCGATAAGGTCGAGTTATCACACGACGGACGATGTGCTGCGCGACGGCTCTGCCTAGCGATTAGGGAGAGAAAAGGTTCCGCAAGGAACCGTCGCTGCGAACCCACGGAGACAGAATGGGGAGAATCTGGCGCAACAGCCAGAAGATACATATGGAGATCTCCTTCGCAGCAATGTGGAGGATTCGGGGCCATCCGGGATGTTCCGCGTAAGCGGAACCCTCGGGAGGCGATCTCCCGGTGACGGAGAGCGTGCTCTTCGGCACTGTTCTGCGGAGTATCCTTTATGGGAAACTCCAAGAAGGCGGGCTATCGCGCAAGCGGTAGCAACAATCCGATCCGGCCTCACGGCAGGAAATACTCCTCATCCATTTGCTCTCAAACCGCGAAGGAAGTGAGAGAGGCTCCGCTTCACGGACCCGCATTGTGCTCGCAAGGGTACGAGGCGAGTTCGTACAGGCGGCAGCTTCTCCACTCCTCCGGGGGATCCAAGAAAGGGCGACGCAACAGGCGTATGCCCTTGTTTTTTTCTGAAATCAGAGAGTCTGGATCGTGCGAGTGTGACCGTAACAAAAGGGATGATGCCTCTCGGTCTCCCCGATACTTCTCCTGGCCGCTCCGGCGCGTGGAGGACGTTAGAACCAGAATTGAGGAGCAAAAGGGGTATATTTACATCCCTGACTTGAGGCCGGAAGCAGTGAAAGTTTGATTACCCCACCCACGCGGGTTTCATAGATGCTTCAGGAATCTCAAGCCGAACGCTGCGAATATCAGGACAATTCCAACATTCACCATCAGCCGTTCCCAGAACAGGTTTCTGAAGAACAGGATATCCACGGTGACTACGACGGCTACCAACAGCACAACGAACGCTACAACGTATAAGGAGTTCATAGTAATAAGTGGTGATTTGTTAGTGAACGGCCTTTACCTTATATTACCACGACTGGATTGATTTACCCCGCCCCGCCACTCACTATTGTTTTAGGGCAAAATCATCTACACAGGGTCAGATTTGGTTAATTGATTACCGGCGGATGTTCGGGATTATTGTTATATGCCATATACATAGCTTGAAATATTTCCGGGGTGGTTCCAAGCTATTGAACCATTACGAACTATTGACAAACTAAGATTAAATGTCATATGATGTCGCCGGAGTTCGCATTTCACAAAAGAGATCACAAGGAGGAAGTCAGAGTATGAGAAAACTGTGTGGGATTGTAGGGTTCGCTGGAGTCGTGTTTGTATTCGGTTGTATGGTGACTTACGGGCAGGAAAGCATGGTCCGAGAACCGCGGTTCCAAAAGCCAAAAATGGTTTTAGTCCACGAAGGAAAAGTGGACGAAGCGTCAGCCAGCGAGGCCAATTCGGCTGCCACGAGCACTTCGGCCCCGCCCTTCCTGCTTAACCAGAGCTGTAAGTTCTGTCAGCCTCTATCCACGATAGAACTCTGGTACCAAGCTTTGCAGGCTATCACCGATCCGGTGTCGGTGAGTGTGGAGGAGTACTACTATGGGTCAGCGTCCAGCCCCATTTGGGCTCGACCCATCGGAGCAAGAGGCGCCAACGAGAGCGCCCCAGGCTATTTCCCGAGCATCCAGCTCTATAGTGCCAAACTGTTCGCGACTGATACGTTCCAGGGGTGGCAGTACGGACGCTATGATTTCCTGGTAACGTTCCATGATATGACGACCCGCGAGGTGATCCAAAATGCACGTCTGACGGCATACATTCTCTGGACCCAGCCGTCGGGTGAGGTTGGACCGATCGTCATCGATCACGTAGTTACGGCGACGACGGCTCAAGGGTACCAATTCTTTACGATTTATGGCACTTTCCCCAAAAACCAGCCCATGGATTTCTATTTTGGGATAATGGGCTTTGAAGGGGGCTTCAGCGTCGTGCCTGGCCTTGTCTCCTATGACGGGCAAACGATCGTGACTGGGGGGATTGCCGGACCTGGGGTGCACACGATTCGGGGAGATGTCACCCTCGAAACCGCTGATGGTACTTTTGCCACCATCCTCAAGGGTTGTTTCACCTTCTGACACCACGAGCCTGGCCGACTTCTCGCCAAGCATGGAACAGTTCCTATGTCGAGCCGACCCGCGATGACACCAACGGTCGGCTCGAACTATTTTGCCCCTCTCGGTCTATCCGATACTTTTACTAGGTGCTCGCTTGGCAGGACGCCTTTCGAACCTTTGGGTGGGAGGCAGCCTTGCCCGATCCCACTCTTGCTATGAGGGAAATCAGGGGATTATTAGCCTTAGTCTAGGGTTACCCCACCCCGCCACTCACTATTGTTTTGAGGTGCACAGGTGGATGGATGACGTAAGAATCGCATCAGGTTCGCAGATTTCCCGAGATGGATGTTTGCATTTTGCACCGCGTCGGATGTAAGCTCGGACCCAGGGAGGCGTATATGCACTACATCGACTACACGGCTGCCAATGGCGGCCATCCGTGGAAGAGCAAGGGATGGATGCGTAAGAAGTTGCGCCGCCAAGGGCGCGGCAAAGGAGGTTGCACTCCTGCTCCGCGGGAGGTGAAGGCGGGCACCGCGGTCGGCACGGGAAGCATTGTTTACTCCAAGCTTCCCAGGGCGGCATATTCGGACGGCGAGTGCCACAAGTGTCACCACTATCCGAACGCATCTCGGATTATGGCGACCGACGAGGGCGAAAAGCGGGTCGTCGTTTGCGGGAAGTGTACGGAAAAGATGCGTCCGTTCCGCTAGCGCAATCGCGATCGACGATAACCTCTAGTTTGCTGGAAGAAAGGCCCCCGCCGAGGCCTTCAAGCGCTACGGGTCGATGAAACCCGAGATGCTATCGGCGGATACAATGGGCAGGTCGAAAACGACTTGCCCATTTCCAATTTCGGGATTGCGTCCCGGCGGCTGGAGGACGTTAGAACCACCATCAATACCTTATCCCAACCTAAAACCGCAAGCTTTTTGTAGGTTTAAGTTGGGATGGGGCCAGACGCGACCCCATCTTGGTAATTTGATCGGCACATCGCCTAACGGAAAAGAACCTCTGGCAACAAATCTGTTACGCCATCCAGCTTTATGAGGATTTGAGCCTGCGTTCCCAAGGGGCACTCTGGGTCACTCACCACCTTCTCTACCCCATAGCCCTTTGGAGGGACGGGAGGCAACCCTCGCAGCAGGGGCTCATCTCGCTTTTCTTCGCGTACTCGCACCCGATTCCCTGGTAACATAACCACCCCCAATAAAGAATTTTGAAACCCAACTTCCAGCAATGAACATAGCATGGATTTCTGCTTCTGCCAAACCGATGCCTCTCGGTCTCCCCAATACTTTAACTAGGTGCTCCGCATCGTGGACGACGTTAGAACCTCCTGCCTCGGTTCTAAAGAATCTTGAAAAATTGGGGCCTCTCGGTCTATCCGATAAAAAATGTTGTCCGCTCCGCATCGTGGACGACGTTAGAACCAGAATTTGCAAGGCATTAGAGGAAAATCAGCATATCTATATACCGGATTTGCAACCGGTGGCTTAACCTAAAAAGTTACCCCACCCCGCTACTCACTATATTTTTCTCCGCTCCGCTCACTGGACGAAGTGAGAATCTGGGGGAGAGGGGAAAACGCCCTTGTCTCGATAACCGCGTTTTCGTCTAAGTCTGAAAAACAGATTGACGACACCCATCACCCAGCCAACAGGATAGGGCAGAACTAGAACTGCCCACCATATCGAACGTCCGGTAGTGCCGCCAAAACCTCCCATCGCGCTCGCTCCGAACATCACGCCGACTCCGAACGCTATCAGGAGGAAAGTCCATATCCAGTAAACACGCAAGCGTCGGCTAGCATTGCTCAGGAATGTGCCGAGTGCCACCAAGCCACTGCCCACCAGGATGACGACCGATCCTTCCAATGGATCAAGTGCCCCGACCAGCATGGCGGTAGCACCGACAATGACAATAATAGGAGCAATCTTCTTTTGATCCATGATCTTAAGTATATCGAATTGACTACGACCTCTCGGTCTCCCGGATACTTTTACTAGGTGCTCCGGCGCCAGGACTCGAACCTGGAACCATCTCCTTAACAGGGAGCCGCTCTACCATTGAGCTACGCCGGAATACGATAGTAGTGTAGCAGAAGCGCGTCGTGTTTCAAGCGGTACCTGGCCTTATGCAGTGCACCGCGTCCCAGTGCCGCTGCGGCACGGTTGCGTTAGGGCGATTATCCCGAACGCGACGGTAGCGTGACGTCCACGCCGCCCGTGGTGTCCGTTGCAACGTTGAAGAAAACATTTGATGCGCCGCCGGTCGCAAGGAGGAACGGGGCGGGGATTGAGTCAATGCTGAAGACAACAGATTCGCTATACGTTGCGCCGGGCGTGCCGTCGCACGATTGGGTATCGGGAAACGTGAATGTGCTCGCGGGCGGCGTGCTCGGCGGTCGGAGTGTTCCAAATTCGTCCGCGACGAGGTGGAGGTTAACCAGCACACATTCCGAAATAGCACCCATTTTGATGGCGAGCGAGAGCGTGAGCTGGTTATTTTGGAGTGCGGCGCCGGTGATGGAGAACGATTCGCCGCCCTCGGACCACTGGACGGGGTAGGGCGACGAATATTCGCTTGAGAAGCCGCTGGCGGTTGCGGGTAGTGCTGGCGTTTGGGAAGTCGGACTTGTTGACGAGGCGGTTGAGGAGGGTAACGGAACCGCGGGAGAAGCGGAAGAAGAAGCGACACCGTGATTTTGTAGTACGACGGGCTGGTAAGAGCCGGTGGGATAGAAAACAATAAAACCTGCGAGGACGGCGAGGGCAAGCGCCGCAGCGGAGAGGACAACAAATGTCATTTTCAACCAGTCGGTTTTCATATGTCCATTGTAGCAAAATTCCCGCGCGCAAGTTTCCTTTAAGAAGGTTTTAATGGGCAGCGTGGTAGGATGCGGTGCGCATGTGCACAAGAAGCCCTATCAGCATAAAAAGGATTTTCATCGGCGTTGCGGTGGGCACGGCTATTGTGGCGATGGCTGCCGCATGGGTATTTTTCCCGTCCGCACCCGCGCGAATGCTTACGAACGCCGCCGCGATCGTCGCGCAATCATGGAATGACACCTTCGGCGGTCCGCCGGACCAGCAAGTTGCGGAGATTAACCTTGGATCGGACGGTACGTCTTCTTCCGATTCCGATTTTGCCGCTCCAGCGTCGGAAGCTCCCGTGCCGGAATCTCCTGCGCCGGCAGCTCCCGCGAGTCCGACGGTCATATTTGATATGGGAACTTCTGCGGCAGAGAGCGGCGCGCAGAACAGTATGACGCAAAGCGACGCGGCGACCGACTCCAGTTCCGCCGCTACCGGGACGCCAGCCGTTGCCGACGCGCCCGCGCCTGCGGTGTGCACGGTAGCCGTGTCCGCACCGCTCTCGCGAAAACTTATTTTCAATGAGATTGCATGGATGGGATCGCCGCAACGGATAGGGGAAAGCGCCCTTGCGGCAAGCGGTCGCGAATGGATGGAACTCAAAAATGTTTCGGGTGCCGCGCTTGATATTTCCGGCTGGCAGGTTCTTGATGCGAAGGGAAGCATAAAAATCATTTTTGGTATAGGGACGATTGTGCCCGCGGGAGGATTCACGCTCCTTGAACGCGGAGACGCGGTTCCGTGGGCGTTGGCGGATGCGACGTATTCCGGCGCGCTTTCCAATGCAGGTGCCGTGCTCGCGGTTGTTGATGTCGTATGCGGCGCGTCGGATATTCTGGATGCGTCACTTGGCTGGCCGGCGGGAAACAATGAAACAAAACAGACGCTTGAGCGCGACGCGGACGGCTTAGGGTGGCATACGAGCGTGGCGCCTGGCGGCACGCCAAAGGCGGAAAATTCCGCGCTGGTGGCGCAGATTGCGACTACAACGATTGCGACAATTGCGACGGCGGGGACATCGGGAAGTGCCGCCACGATTGCAGATGCTACGACTACCACTAGTGCCAGTACGAATTCCAACACCAACACTAGTACTAGCGCCGACACCGACGCTGGCACAACGACAACGACTGGGACCACAACCGCGGCGTCATCTACGGATGCGGGTGTGAACGCGGGTACAAGCGCGAACGCGAATACAACTGCCACTGCCATGAGCCATATCGTGATCGCAGCAGTTCAGATCGCGGGCGCGTCCACCACGAATGATTTCGTGAAAATATTCAATCCGACGGCGGGCGCGGTGGACGTGAGCGGGTGGAAGCTCCGTAAAAAATCAAAAAGCGGTGTCGACTATTCGCTCCGCGTTTTTCCCGATGGGAGTTCCGTGTCTTCCCACGGGTATTTCATGTGGGCGAATTCTGAAAACGGTTTTGGCGATTCCGTCGCCGCGAACGTGACAAGTACGGCGACGCTCGCGGCGGATAACAGCGTGGCGCTCCTTGACGCCAAGGGGACGATAATTGATGCCGTCGCCTGGGGCGAGGGGACCAATCAATACGTGGAAGGCGCGGCGTATCCGACGAATCCCGAGGTAAGCCATGTGCTTGAAAGAAAATCCGCGGCGGACGGCGCGCCGATAGATACCGACAACAACGCGAACGACTTCTTTGTGGTACCATAAGGAAAATGAGTTTGAAGTGGGCGATGATGCTCTGGGTTTTGCTCGGCATCGTAGTAGTAGGAGCGGTGGCGGTCGTTTTGCGCTTTTTTATTTTTGGAAAAGCGAATCCGCTGCTTGCGAAAAACGAGGTGCGCATCAACGGGGCGACCTTTGAAGTGGAAATCGCTTCAACCACGGCGGAAAAAGCACGCGGTCTCTCCTTCCGCGCGGGTCTGGAAGCAAATCAGGGAATGCTTTTCTTCTTTACTACGCCGTCCATCCAAAGCTTTTGGATGAAGGACATGAATTTTCCAATTGATATAATCTGGATCGGCGCGGGAAAAAACGGAGACGGCAAGAGCAGCTGCGAGGTGCTTGGCTTTGCCCAAAACGCCATGCCGCAGCCGGGCGTTCCGCTGTGGGGACTTACTATCTATAACTCGCCCGGCGGCACGGACAAAGCGCTTGAAGTGATCGCCGGAACGGTTGCGAAGGACAACATAAAGGTAGGAGACGGAGTACAAATTGGGCCGCTCGGCGGTTGAGGCGTCGGCCCCGCCGCGTTAATGGTATATAATAAAGGTATGGCAAAAGCACGCGTTGCGATCAACGGGTTCGGGCGGATCGGTCGGTTGTTTTTTAAGGCGGCGTTTGAGTCGCCGGATTTGGAGATCGTGGCGGTGAACGATCTGGGCGACGTGGAGAACTTGGCATACCTTTTGAAGTACGACACGGTGTACGGCCGGTACGATAAGGAGGTGCGCGCCGACCTTCCAAATGGAAAATTGATCGTCGGCGGGACGGCAATTGATTTTCTGCAAATCAAAGACGCAACGCAGCTCCCGTGGAAGGCGATGAATGTTGATATTGTCGTTGAGTCTACGGGAATTTTTGAATCGTACGCCGCGAATAAGGTGCATCTTGCGGCGGGCGCGAAGCGCGTGGTGATCACGGCGCCGGCGAAGGACGAGGACGGGCCGGACGGGAAAACGATATTGATGGGCGTGAATGAGGAGGATATAAAGACCTGCGCCATTACTTCCAACGGTTCGTGCACCACGAACTCGGCGTCGCCCGTGATTGAAGTGCTTGGGGAGGACCCGGGCATTGCGAAAGCAATGCTTTCCACAGTGCATTCCTACACGGCGACACAGAGCATTGTGGACGGGCCGATCCGCGGGGGCAAAGATTACCGGCGCGGGCGCGCGGCGGCGCAGAATATTTCCCCATCCACGACGGGCGCCGCGATCGCGGTCACGCGCGCGATCCCGTCGCTCAAAGGGATGTTTGACGGCATGGCGTTCCGCGTGCCCTCCGTCACGGGTTCCATCTCGGACATTACGTTTGTGGCGAAGCGGAAAACCTCCGTGGAAGAGATCAATAGAATCCTCACCGACGCGGCCGCGTCACCCCGCTGGCAGGGGATATTGAAAGTGACGCGCGACCAGATTGTATCTTCGGACATCGTGGGTGATCCCTACGGTGCGATCGTGGACCTCAATTTCACCAAAGTGGTTGACGGCGATCTCGTAAAGGTGTTGAGCTGGTATGACAACGAAGCCGGATACGTTTCCACGCTTGTGAGACACGTGGAGAAAATCGCGGCATTGTTGTAAGGAACTTTCATGACGATTTATATCGGCACAGACCATGGTGGGTTCAATTTAAAAGAGCGTCTGAAGGCGGTGCTTGTGGACGAGGCGTATGTGGTTACGGATTGCGGCGCGGTGACCATAGTACCGGACGACGATTATCCCGATTACGCGCTTGCGGTGGCAAAAAAAGTGAGTGAGGATCCGACGCAGCGCCGCGGCATTGTGATCTGCAGATCGGGATTTGGGGTGGATATCGCGGCGAACAAGGTGGATGGCATCCGCGCGGGGCTTGCGATCTCGCCGGATCACGCGTATCAAGGCCGCCATGATGACGATATAAACGTGCTCGCGCTCGCGGCGGACTTTGTGGACGAAGAAACCGCCATGAAGATTGTCAAGGTATTTCTCACAACGCCGTTCGCGAAGGAAGAAAAGTACGCGCGCCGGCTGGAAAAGGTTAGGGCTATAGAAGCACATCACTGATATGGAGGTTCTCCCCATCATCAATTGCCCAAATTTTCGGTGCGCGCGGGAGAGGGTAGAAGCCGCAAAGGCATTTTTGGAGAGCGGCACGTTTTTTCATCTTGACGTTGCCGACGGGGCGTTCACGCTTCACAAGACGTGGGCCAACCCCACGGAATGGGCGAATCTCCGCGCGCCGTTCAATCTGGAAGTGCACCTGATGGTGGAACGGCCGGAGTCGTACATTGAACGGTGGCTCGCGGCGGGCGCTAAGCGTTTCATCGTGCATGTAGAAACCGTAAATGAAAAAACATTCAATGCGATCCGCGAGAAATGCGCGGCGCGCGGCGCGGAGGTGATGCTCGCGCTGAATCCCGAGACCTCCGTAAAAAAACTGGAACCCTATTTCAGGAAAGTAACGCGGTTTCAGGTGCTTGCGGTCTATCCCGGTCCCGCAGGACAGAAATTTCTCCCGCTCATGCTCGCAAGGATCAGGTTTTTGAGGCGAAAGATGCCTCACGCTATCATTGAGGTGGATGGGGGGGTCGTGCCCTTGACTGCGCGGCGCGTGAAGACCGCCGGCGCGGACATTGTGGTCGCGGGAAGCTACATTTTTGGGAGCGATGATCCGTCTGCGGCGTATGATGACCTCGTGCATGTCCGCCTTCCGCGTTCGGAATGGTATCGCGCGACGGTTGAGGCGCATGCGCGCAATGCACATATGGAGCCGCTCACCGAAGAAAAATTACTTGAGATGGAGCGTATGGCGAACCGCCTGCGCGAGGATGTGATTGAAATGGTCTCGCATGCGGGTTCCGGCCACATTGCGGGGCCCTTGGGCATGGCCGAAATTTTCACCGCGTTGTATTTCCATATTTTGCGATATGATCCCAAGCGGCCCGGTTGGCCGGAGCGCGACCGCCTGGTGCTTTCCAATGGCCACATTTGCCCGGTGCAGTATGCCGCGCTCGCCCGCGCGGGATATTATCCAGTGGAGGAATTGAAAACGCTGCGGCAGCTTGGTTCACGATTGCAGGGCCATCCGCACCGCACTGCGCTCCCCGGCATTGAAACGACTTCCGGTCCGCTTGGTTCCGGCGTTTCACAGAGCGTGGGCATTGCGCTCGCGGCGCGAATGGACGGCAAAAAATGGCGGACATATTGTGTGACCTCCGACGGAGAGCACGAGGAAGGCAACACATGGGAGGCGGTCATGTTCGCGGGGAAGCATTGTTTAAACAACCTTACCGTCATCATGGACCGCAACAATATACAGATAGACGGGTTTACCGAGGACGTGATGCCGTTAGAGCCATTGCGCGCGAAGTACGAAGCGTTCAACTGGCATGTTTTGGAAATTGATGGGCACAGTTTTGAAGAAATCATCGCGGCGGTGAACGAAGCGAAGGCTGTTTATGAGATGCCGACCTGTATCATCGCGCACACGATTCCCGGCAAGGGCGTGGATTTTATGGAAAATGATTACCGTTGGCACGCGAAGCCCTTCAAGTCCGGAGAAGCGCAAAAAGCGCTCGCCGAACTCCGGACCATGAGAGGAAAGATTAAATCCGAGCATGAGTAAAGTCCAGCACTATTTTTCTCGAAAAATAGTGCTGGGCGGACGCTGCGCGGAAAGATAAAGCAATGTTGAATCCCGATGCAAAACTGAATCCGAAGTTGTTTGATGCCGACGTGGAACGGAAACCGACGCGCGACGGGTATGGCGACGGCTTGCTCGCGGCAGGGGAGGATAACCGGAATGTCGTCGCGCTGTGCGCCGACCTTACGGAATCCACGCGCACCGAGGCGTTCGCGAAGAAGTTCCCGGAGCGATTCATAGAAATGGGCGTTGCCGAGCAGAACATGGCGGCGATCGCGGCGGGGCTCGGCGTTTCGGGAAAGATTCCGTTTATCGCGTCTTTCGCTACTTTTTCGCCGGGCAGGAACTGGGAACAAATCAGGACGACGATTGCCTACAATGATGCAAATGTGAAGATCGCGGGGCACCATGCGGGAGTTTCCACGGGAGCTGACGGGGCGACGCACCAGGCGACGGAGGACATCGCCATGATGCGGGCGATGCCGAACATGAAAGTGTTCGTGCCGTGCGACGCGGTGGAGGCGAAAAAAGCGACGCTCGCAGCGGCGCGGATCTGGGGCCCGGTGTATCTTCGCTTTGAGCGTGAGAGGACGCCCATCGTGACGACCGAGGAGACGCCCTACCTGCCCGGAAAGGCAGAGGTTTTCTGGGAATCAAAAAAACCGCAGGTGCTTATTGTCGGCTGCGGCGGGCTTCTCTATAATGCGCTCGTCGCCGCGCGGGAATTGGAGAAGGAAAAAATCGGCACGGTCGTTCTCGACTGCCACACGATAAAGCCGCTGGACGAAAAGAGGATCGCCGAGCTTGCAAAAAAGATCGGCGCGGTCGTGACCGTGGAAGAACATCAGGTGAGCGGGGGACTGGGCGGCGCGGTTGCGGAAGCACTCGCGAAACACGCGCCCGTGCCCATGGAGTTCGTCGGCTTGCACGATGTATTCGGGGAATCCGGCCCGCCGGACGCGCTCATCACAAAATACGGCATGGGCGTGAAGGATATCGTATCTGCCGCAAAGAAAGTTTTGCGAAGGAAAAAATAACGAGTTACTCGCCGGCTTCGCCCGCGATCACTATTTTATTTCCCCCTTTTTCCTTTGCGTCATAGAGGGCATCGTCGGCCGCTGCACATGCCGCCGCAAAATTTTCTCCCAGCTTGAACTCTCGCAGCCCGCCGCTTAAGGTTACGGTTATTTTTTTCTTCAGCCCTTCATTTTGCGGAATTTCTACCTCAATCGCTTTGCCTTCAAAACGTTTTTTGATATCCCTCGGTGCGGCGTCAGGGAAGAGCAGGATGAATTCGTCTCCTCCTGGCCGGGAAGCGATGTCTCCTTCCCGAAGATTTTCCTTTAAAAAGCCCGCGATTCCCTTAAGGGCAGCGTCTCCTGCCGGGTGGCCATACTGGTCATTAATCTTTTTTTTGAAACTGTCTATATCGATCGCAAGCACGGAGAAGGAACGCGGTCGCCTGGCGGGATTTTTTCTTTGTTCGATCCTTGGGACGGGTTTCGGAGAAAGCATTTTTTCCGTGGCTGTTTCAAAGCCGTGGCGGTTGAGAAGTCCGGTAAGTCCGTCTGTGATGGCAAGCTCTTCCGCTTTGGCGGCGCGTTCTATCGCTGCTTCATGATGCGCCGCTTCCCGGGAGTGTAACCATAACAAGCCTTGCTCTGTATTTTCAAATCCACGGTTTTCAAGCTCCCTGTTCTTTTCAGCATAAAGGCGCTCACCTTCTTCCCGTTCTTCCCGGCTTCGATCCTCTTCATGGGGCGAGGGTGGCGAAAGTGATTCCTTCGGCATAGCTCCATTTTACTCCAAATGTACACAGCGCGTCACTGTCCAGCATGGGGTATAATGAAAGTATTATGAAGCAAAAATATGACCTGGTGTGCGTCGGCGACGTGGTGATTGACGCCTTCATCCAGCTGCACGAAGCGTCGGTGCATTGCGATCTGAACCACGAGCGCTGCCAACTTTGCATGTCGTTCGCGGACAAGATCCCGTACGAGTCGCTCGTTGTCGCGCCGGCGGTGGGCAATGCTTCCAACGTCGCCGTGGGCGCGAGCCGCCTCGGGCTTAATACGGCGATGCTCGCCGCCATCGGGAAGGATCATTACGGCGAGGAGATCCTTGACGTATATCGGAAAGAGGGCGTATCGCCGGAGTTTGTGAAGGTAAATCCGCAGAAGCCGACGAACTATCATTTTGTGCTGACATTCAAAGCCGAGCGGACGATTTTGATAAAGCATGAGGACTACGAATACGTGGATCCGCGCGCGTTGGACCGGCGGACCGATTGGCTTTATTTCTCTTCCATCGGCGAACATACGCTGCCGCTGCATCACAAGATTGCGGCGTATATGAAGCGGCATCCCGGGGTGCGGATGGGGTTCAACCCGGGTACGTTCCAGCTGCGCTTCGGGGCGGACAAGCTGAAGGATGTTTACAAGCATACCTACGTGCTTTTCGTGAATCGCGAAGAAGCGGAGCTCGTGGCAAAGAAAAAGGAAGGCGCCGACATCCGCGCGCTCTTTGAAGCGCTCCACAAACTCGGCCCAAAGATCGTCGCGATCACGGATGGGCCCAATGGGGCCTACGCCTCCAACGGGACCTCGCGGTATTTTATGCCGCCGTATCCGGATCCCAAGCCGCCGATTTCGCGCACGGGGGCGGGCGACGCGTTCTCTACGGGCTTCCTCTGTGCTCTCATCTACGGCCTGCCGGTGCACGAGGCGTTGCGCTGGGCGCCGATTGAATCCATGCACGTGGTCCAGTTCTTCGGGGCGCAGACGGGATTACTCACGAAAGCGAAGCTCATGCAATTTTTGCGTAAAGCGCCGAAAGCGTATCGGGCAAAATCCATTTAGCGAAAGGAAATGAAAACCCTTCGTGCGGGGTTTACGCTCATAGAGCTTCTCGTCACGGTTGCGCTCTTCGTCGCTCTCATTGCCCTGCTCAGCACCGCCAATTTATTTGGAAGCCGCAACAAGGCGGATCTGAATGGCGCCACGGAAGATATCGCGGCGCTGCTCCGCGAAGCGCAAAGCGATTCAATGGCGCAGGAACAAGGCGTTTCGTGGGGCGTGCATCTTGAGAATGCGACAGCGACCACGCCGTTCTACGCCCTTTTCGCCTCCTCCACCTACGCTAAGTCCGCGATCGTGGGGTATTACCCTTTGCCGTCGTCCGTCGCCTATGTTACCGCGACGCTCGCTTCCGGCGCGGCGATCAACATCACGTTTTCGCAGGTCACCGGCGCCGCTTCGGTTGCAACGAGCGTTGGGCTCTACTCGCGGGGCACCGCGTCGCTTTCCTCCACTATTTCCGTTGCTTCGTCCGGGGCCGTGAGCTATTGAGATGGTATAATCAACGAGATGAATCGTGGCCAGGTGCTTTTGACATTCATGCTTTTGATCGGCGCGATAGTTATTATCGTCAGTCTTACCCTTGCGTTTCTTGCGAATTCCTCCGTTGACACCGGTTATGGCTATCAGGCATCGGCGCAGGCAGAGGCGGTAGCTACATCGGGGGCGGAAGACGCGCTGCTCCAGCTTGACCGTAATTCCGCTTTCGCCACAAGCAGTTATCAAGTGGCGGTGGGGGGTTCAACGGCAACGGTGAGCGTCACCCAGGCGGCCGGGTCTGCGACCATTCTTTCCACAGCTACGGTTTCGGGCCACACGAGGAAAATAAACGTCGTCGTTACGATAAATACCACTACAGGCCAGCCAAGCGTCGTTTCGTGGCAGACCATCCAATGAGGAGAAGCACGAAGTATCCCTTCCTAGCAGTAGAACAACGAGCGGGATTATTCTTGCGGAAAGATTTCTCATATTGTACATTGGCGTTAGGCTTGATTCCATTGGCCATAAAAAAGATGAGGAGGTAAACGTCAATGCTGACGAGCACTCTGAAGCCCGCCATGACGTTTGATCAATGGCGGAGCGCTTGTAGCTCGTATTTTGAAGGTCAGCGGGTGTGTGAAGTTTCGCCGAGGGTAAAAATGCCGCTCCCTTGTGGGTGCGGGCCTGACGAGGAAGGAAAGCTTTGGGTCGTTCAGGTTCACGGGGATTGGTACTGTGCCATGACTCCCAGGCACCGGCTAAACCCTGGCCATTGCCTTTACCTAGCACCTGCGTCCCAGCATGAAATCCTTGCCTGACCTTTGCAGGGAGGAATCCTAGAATGGTTTGGTGGACGGTTCCCGAGGAGCCGTCCACCACAGATCTGAGCTTACAAACTCATTGCGATTTCAGATCTGATTGTTTCAAAATATTTTCGTAGCCCCACCGGGATATAGTTGGAACCGGATTATGAGGGAAATGGGGGGTGGAGGGCAGTACAACAAGCAATTCTAATGTATTGAAGGATTTTGTGGTGCTTGACAACACGGGCAGCAAGAGTAAGTTTTGGGTAGTTGTATCGTCCCGTCACAGTGCGGGGCATAACCCAAAAAGGAGGCACACCGTGCCTACACAAACATAGAAAGACGAAGTTGCGATTCACACGCTTCTTACGCGGGAAATTCGACCGATTCGCAATTGGCACGAGTTTCTTGCACGCTGGCAGGGGGCAGAGGATTTCCAGTGGATGGAGAGCTTGCTCCATGTCGGATTCAGTATTTCGCTTGAGCAACGGCATGACGGGGAGAAAAAATATGACCGCATTGATCGGATCATGTTCTATCTCATCATTGCCGACGGCTGGGCGGACCGTTATTTGCTCCAGCTCCCAACCGATGGGAGTAAGGAGTACGATCTCGGGTATGACTCGAACGGAAGACGCATCCAAAAGACGCAGAGCGACCTCCGCCATCAGTTGGCGCGCAAAGCCTTCGACATGCTCTGTTTGAATTTTTTCAAGGCGGAGCTTCTGGAAGGAGGCCGTTATGGTGATAGGTTTAACGAGTTCTGGGAGGGAACGGTTGTCTCCGAACGGCTTTTCCCAATCATCCAGAACTTCTTCAGGGTCGAGAAACGACGGTTCGACAATGGCGTGGAAATCCGCAATCTTCCGTATCGCGAGGAACAGTCTCACAACGAGCAGCAGGCCCTCGACTTCCTACTGAATCTGGCGAATTTCATCTGGAAATGGAAAGAGCCGGGTACGCAATGGTACGACGCGAGCAAGAAAGATGAAGCAGAAAAACGTATCGCCGCAACGCGCGTTCGGGTGGATGCGGCGAAGCCCTGGATGGTTGAAGTCTTTGCCCAGTTGGAAAGGATCGATGTGTTGAGGGAGTGGATACTTGAGCTTGACGAGGCATGTCTCGCTAAACTCAAAGAGATCGCCTTGCGCAATGAACTCAAGACGTCGTACCATCCCGTAACGAAGAACCGCCTGGCTGCCACGATCGACGAGGCGTGCTATGTCGGCTCAAAGGCCGCTTGGTTCCTCAAAGAGTACGATTTGAGAGCGAAGGAACACAAACGGCTCGAAGCGATTCGTGAGGCGGAACAGAAGAAAGCAGCACTCGATCGCGAGATTGAAAAACTGGCTGCCAAGAGTTAGGGATTACATCTGCGGGGTCTGAAGAGATCCCGCAGCTTTCTTATTTCTGGCATCTACGGGATTTTCGTAGCCCCACCGGGAATCTCACTGCTCGGGCGCTTCGCGCCCTGCGCTTTCGGCACCCTCGGTGCCGAACTGTCGCGCGCAACGCGCGACCTTCCTACACGGGGAAACCTAGGGTTTCCCCGACCCCTTTCCTCGTTCGATTCCCGATAGAAGACAAAGCAAAGCAAAAGGGATTTGAAAGGAGCCCTTCTGAGTACTCCTTTCAAATCCCTTTTGCTTTGCCCGTAGCCCCACCGGGAATCGAACCCGGATTTACGCCGTGAAAGGGCGCCGTCCTAGCCATTAGACGATGAGGCCGCCGCAGCTGCGCGCGGGGACTACGCTTGCTATAATATAATAGCGTTGCGCATTTTGAAAGGTCGGTTCGCTTTTGTCTGCTTTTGTACCGTTATTATGCTTTCCATTTTTTTCTTTTACGGTGGCATGGGGATCCTTGCGCTGCGCATCGCGCTCGCGCTCATTTTCCTTGTCCACGGCTGGCAAAAAATAAAAAGTCTGAAACAGACGGCTGCGGCATTTGATGGGATGGGGTTTAAGCCTGGATTTTTCTGGGGGACGATCGTCGCACTCCTTGAATTTGCGGGCGGCGGCATCGGATTGCTCCTCGGGATTTTCACCCCTACTATCGCGGCCCTGCTTGCGCTTCAGTTCGTGACGATCGTCGTTTGGAAGCTCGTAAAGAGGCAGCCCTTTGTGGGCGGATGGGAATTTGATCTTCTCATCCTCGCGGCCCTTCTTGTGCTTGCGCTGAACGGCGCGGGGGCCTATTCGCTGGACCGGTTGTTCCTCTTTGGATTGTGAACCGGTTTTTTGAGATCCTTCCCGGCGGTCTTGCGTGGGCGACGATCGTCCTTATGGTTTTGCTTTCGCGGTTCCTGCCCGTGTGGGTTTCCGTTTTCATCATCCTTTTTGACATCTATTGGCTTTTGAAGACCGTGTATCTGTCGCTCCATCTCCGCGCGGCGTTTTCCGCGATGAAGCGCAACATGGGCGTCAATTGGCGCGAGAAGCTTTCCGAGACGAATCCCGAGGCGAACAAGAATGTTGTTGCATGGGAAGACGTGTATCATGTGGTCGTCTTTCCGATGTATCGCGAGCCATACGAGGTGGTGCGCGAAAGCTTCGCACGGCTCGCCACGGCGCATTATCCGAAAGAAAAATTACTTGTCGTGCTCGCGGTTGAGGCGCGCGGCGGGGAGGCGGCGCGCGCGGTGGGGGAGCGGATCAAAAAAGAATTTGGCGCGCGGTTTTTCCGTTTCCTTCTCACGGTGCATCCCACGGACTTGCCGGGCGAGATTCCCGGCAAGGGTTCCAATGAAACGTGGGCGGCGCTCCGCGCAAAAGAAACGCTCATTGACCCGTTGCAATTGCGGTATGAAAATATCCTCGTGTCGGTATTTGACGTGGACACGCAGGTCTTCCCGGAATATTTCGGGCGGCTCACCTATGTGTTTTTGAACGCCGAAAATCGCCTGCGCGCCATTTACCAGCCCATTCCGCTTTTCACGAACAATATCCACGAGGCACCGGCGCTTGCCCGCGTCGTCGCGTTCTCCACGACCTTCTGGCAGATGATGCAGCAGTCGCGTCCGGAGCGCCTGACGTCCTTTTCTTCGCAATCTATTCCGTTCCGGATGCTTTTGGACGTCGGCTTCTGGCAGAAAGACATCGTATCCGAGGATTCACGGATCTTCTGGCAGGGATACCTCCGCTATCACGGCGACTTCCGCGTGGAGCCGCTCTTGTACCCGGTCTCCATGGATGCGAACGTTGCGCCGACCTTTTGGGCCACAATGAAAAATCTTTACCGCCAGCAGCGGCGGTGGGGATGGGGCGCGGAGAATATCCCCTATATGCTCCAGGGATTCCGCCGCGACCCCGTGATTCCACCGGCGAAAAAACGTTACTGGACATTCAATGTAATTGAAGGATTCCATTCGTGGGCCACGAACTCGCTTATGATCTTCGCGCTGGGATGGCTGCCGCTTGTCCTCGGCGGACAGCATTTTGGTTACACGTTGCTTTCCTACAGCCTGCCACGGATCACGCGGTTCATCATCTCGCTTTCCATGATCGGTATCGCGAGCTCCGCGATCCTCGCCATTCTTCTTCTGCCGCCGAAGCCGTCCGGCGGCCTCCGCTGGCACGATTACCTTGTTTATCTTTTGCAGTGGATTTTCATGCCGCTCACGCTGATTATTTTCGGCGCCTTCCCCGGGCTTGAAGCGCAAACGCGGCTCATGCTCGGCGGGCGGTGGCGTTTGGGTTTTTGGGTAACGCCCAAAGGACGGGGTGGAAGTTTGTCCACAAGTGAAAAGGGCGCCAGATGATATAATAAAGATAAGAGATGAACAAGGCATTTGGGATAGTAGAAATCTTGCTTTACGCGGCGATTTTTGCCGCGGTCGTGGTGGTTTCGGTTGGCGCCTTCGTTTCCGTGATGCGGGTGCAGACGAACCAGACCGCAGCCGCGGAAGTGGAAGCGCAGAGCCAATTTCTCTTGCAGAAAATCCAGTTTTATGTCCAGCAGTCCAGTTTGATTGAGATGCCGCCGGACACGTCCTCCACGACATTGAAATTGCGGGTGGCGGCCAGTTCGTCGGATCCCACGTACTTTACGCTCTCGAGCGGCACGGTGTACCTCCAACAGGGGAGCGGCGCGCTGCAGCCGCTCACTTCCCCCAAGGTGGCAGTCACCAATCTTTCATTCACGAAGCGTGCAAACCCTCCGTCGCACGACACATTGAGCGTCGCGTTCACGATGACCTATAACCCGTCAAATCTTCTCCAGGCGTTTTCGGAAGCGTTTCAGACGTCCATCGCGCGGGTTTCCGCGGCGACCTTTGATTCACCCGTCGTGCCTTCTTCCACGGGGGTGTATGGCCTGGGAACCCAAACCAACCTATGGGCCTCCCTGAACAACATCATTGATTTCGTGAGCAGCAGCACGAATATCGGTATTAATAACCTGACTCCGGCGTATGAGTTTGACGTTGCAAGCGGCGGCTCCACGACGGCACGCTTCGGCACCGCCGCGGGTGACACAGTGGTCGTCGGCGGCGGCGCGGGTAAGATCACCGCGGGCACCTACGATCCGATCTACAACATCGGCGGGGAGAAGTATGCCACCTACGGCGCGGGGATGACGGGGCAGAAAGAAGAAACGACGGGAGTGCTCCGGATGCAACCGGCGGCGGGCGGTACGACGGCTGCCGGTACGTGGAAGGCGGTGATTGATTTCGGCGATTTGGAAAAAGGCTCCGACCTCTGGCTCTTTTCGCAGGTGACTGATTTCGGCGAAGGATGGAGCAATTTGTCGGTGCTCCTCACGCCGTCGTTTGACGGTGCCGTGTGGTACGAGAAGGACGCCGCGAACGACCGCCTGACCGTGTACGGCGTTCCCGGTTCATCGGCTTCGTCGCTAGCTTCGGCTCCGGGTTCGCTTGAAGCGAGCTACCGCCTGACCGCGCCGCGGTTTGATTCACAGCAATGGCCCAACGCTTCCGATGATGCGACTACGCCGGGGCTCCTGGTTCCCGCGAAGCCATAGCGCTCGGCCCATGCGCAGATTTTTCATGCGCGGATTTCTTACATCAGCAGCGAAATGTAGCATGCTCGGCGCCGCGGTAGGCGCGGCGCTCGCGCTCGTTACCTTGGTCGTTTTCAGAAATTCATTCGCGCTTCAAAACGGCAGAGACGAGCTGTTTTCGGCCGCGGCGGCGAGTGCGGCGTCGGCCGCCGCGACGGCCCTGCCAAGCGCGTCGCCGCAAACTGCGAATTGCACGGTGCGGGAAGAGACTGTGACCGTGCGCGGGACTTCCATGGAGGGAATTCTCTCCGACGGCGAGCGCGTCACGGTGCTCCAAAATTATTACGCCTGCCACGCGGTGGCGCGCGGGGATATCGTTGATTACGATTACGGCGGGCCGGAGGATCTTGTGAAAAGCGTGATGGGAGTGCCGGGAGATACGCTCGCGTTCCAAAAAAGCGGCTCCCGGTGGCACATCCTCATAAACGGCGCGCCGCTTGTGAACGCGCAAGGGGAAACCTACCTCGTGTCGGATGCCGCGGATCGGATGCTCGCGCTCTATGTGGGCGATCAGGGCGGCATCATTCTGGCCGACGCCTATCTTGTCCTGGGAAACAATCCGGCGGGGAGCATTGACAGCACGTGGTTCGGCCTCGCAAGCGCCGGCGATTTCAAGGGGAAGGTGGACGTCGCGGTGGGGCCCGCGGTGCCTCGATTATCCACAGGGGACTCATTTCTGGGGATGCTACACTAAAGAAGAACGAATACTGCACAGCAATGGAAACGAAGTACAAGATTCTCATCGTTGCAATGTTTGCGATTGTCGCATTCGCGGCGGCGCTTTACCTTTATAGCCGCCTGAACGAGGTGAACGCCTCCGTGAGCGGCGTGATCACGATTCCCGCCCGCATCACGGGGCTTACGACGACGACGGCATCCAGTGATGCGGCAACGAAGGCGTATGTTGATACCGCCATTCTCGCGGGAAGCGGCGGGAAAACGCCGCAGATACAGATCTTCACTGCGAGTGGCACGTGGACGACTTCTTTAGCGACGTCTACGGTGTGGGTAACGGTATGCGGTGGTGGCGGCGGTGGCGGCGGCGGTGGCAACGGCGCAGCTGCATATTCAGGTAGTCCCGGCGGCGGTGGTGGTGGCGGCGTGTGTTATGTGCGTTATCCTGTTGCGGCAACCAGTAGTAGTGTTTCGGTTACGGTCGGCGCCGGCGGTGGCGGTGGCGGTGCCGGTGGCGCCGGCGGTTCAGGTGCTGCTTCTTCTTTTGGGACGCTTGTTGTGGCTAGCGGTGGCGGTGGTGGCGGTGCTGGCAGCGCTGGTTCCGCCAACCTAAGCGGCGGCACCGGTGGCGGCTATGGCGGCGGTGCCGGCGGCGGCGCCGGCGTCATCAGCGGTGGCGGTGCTGGCGGTGTCGCCGGTAGTGGTGGCGCTGGCGGGGGTAACGGCAACGGCATCTATGGCTACGGTGGCGGTGGTGGCGGCGGCTACAACGCCGGCGCCGCCGCCACAGCCGCCACCAACGTCGCTGGCGCTGGCGGTGGCGGTGGCGGTGTTTTCGGCAATGGCGGTGCTGGTGGTGCCCCTAACGGTGGTGGTGCCGGCGGTGCCAGCGGTGGTGGCGGTGGCGGTGGTGGCTATGGCGGCTATGGTAGCGGCACTGGCGGTGCTGGCGGCACCGGTGCCAAGGTCGGCGGTCCTGCCAGCACCGCCGGCGGCACCGGCGGCACCGCCGCTGGTGGCGGCGGCGGCGGCGCCGGTACCGCCACCACCACCGCTGGCGCGAGCGGCGGCACCGGCGGCACCGGCATTGTGATCGTTGAGTGGTGGCAGTAAGGTATTATTCCTGATGAATCCTGTTTCGGAACTTCGTGAGCTTCGTCTTGAGCAAGGGGTGGGTTTTTAAGGAAGGGTCGGCTTGGATGGTCTTGATCGCCGCGTCGCGGCTCGCCTTTACAAGCTCCGGGTCGCGGAGCGCTTCCATGGCGACATCGGGAAGCCCCGTCTGGATTTCTCCGAAAAATTGGCCGGGGCCACGCAGGGCGAGATCCTTTTCTGCGAGTTCAAACCCGTTTTTCGCTTCAAGGATCGCTTTGAGCCGCGCATGCGCGGTTTTTGCGTTTGAGTCCGCCATGAGGAAGCAATAGGATTGGTGCTCGCCCCGCCCCACGCGGCCGCGGAACTGATAGAGCTGGGCGAGGCCGAACCGTTCGGCGCCCTCTATCATCATGATCGTCGCGTTCGGGATGTCCACGCCGACTTCCACGACGGAGGTCGTGACGAGAATATCAAATTGTTTGTCCCTGAATTGCCGCATGACGCCGTCTTTTTCACTTGCTTTCATCTGGCCGTGGAGCGTTGCGATTGCGAGGTCGGGGAAAACGTTTTTTGATAATTTTTCATATTCTTCTTTCACCGATTTCAGCTCCAGCGTTTTTATTTGTTTGCGCTCGCCGGTTTTTGCCGCTTGCCCCGCTTGTCCCGCTTGCCCTGCTTGCACTTCGGCCGGTTCAATGCGCGGGCAGATAACGAATGCCTGCCGGCCCTGCTTGATCTCGCCGCGCACGAAGGTGTAGGCGGCGGCCCGTTCAAGTGGAGGGACAAGCTTCGTCGCGATCGGTTTCCTGCCCGCCGGGAGTTCCGTAATGAGCGAGAGATCAAGATCGCCGAACACCGTAAGCATGAGCGTCCGCGGGATCGGCGTCGCCGACATGCTTAGGAAATGGGGCGTGAGACCGCCTTTCTTTGCGGAGAGTTCGGCGCGCTGGCGCACGCCGAAGCGGTGCTGCTCGTCAACAATGACAAAACCAAGATTTTTGAAATACACCGACTTTTGGATGAGCGCATGCGTGCCGAAAACGATCGCAATTTCCCCCAGCGCGGTCTTCGCGTGCAACGCGGGTTTCGGCATTTTCGCCTCAACGCCGTTTTCATAAAAGACGGTGCCGCCGCTCGCCGTGAGAAGGCCGATCGCGGTGCCATGCTCTGCGGTATCATCAAAAAGCTTCTTCATGGTTTCAAAATGCTGGTGCGCGAGGATCTCCGTGGGCGCCATGAAGGCGGTCTGGAAACCGTTCGTGGCCGCGCTCATTGCGGCGATGGCCGCAACGACGGTTTTTCCGGAACCCACGTCTCCCTGGAGCAGGCGATTCATCGGCCGCGGCCGTGCCATGTCCTGCATGATTTCCCAGAGTGATTTCTTCTGCGACGCGGTGAGCATGAACGGCAGCGCGGAAAGCACCCTCTTTACTTTCGGAATATCGGCGGCGATGGCCGGCGCTCGTTCCCGGGAAAGCGTGAGTTTCTGCTGGAGATTGAAAAGCTGGAGAAGAAAAAGGTCTTCAAACGCAAATCGCTTTTTTGCGGCGAGGGCGTCGTCAAGATGTTTTGGAAAATGGACCGATGCGATTGCCTCGCCGAGCTCGGGAAGGCGGAATTCGGTGAGGATGGCGGGTGGGATCCACTCCGTGAGCAGCGGCGTCCGCCGGAGGACCGACTGCATGACGAAGCGGATGCCGCGGGAGGTAAGGCCGCGCGTTTCCGGATAAATAGGCACGAGCCGCGCAGTGTGCTTGGTTTGCCTGTCCAGCACCACTTCGGCATCCGCAGCGGATGCCGTGCCAAGGGGGCGGCGGATCACCTCGTACGCCGGATGGCTCAAATACACTTCGCCCTCTTCGGAAAGCGAAACTTTCCCCGCGAAGTTCGCGAGGCGGCCGACTTTGAGGACGTTTGCCACGTAGGGTTGGTTGAACCATACGGCGCGGATGGAGCCGGAGGTGTCCGCAAGTATTGCTTCTACGATACTCATCCGCTTCTTCCAGGTATGCCGGAAAGAGATTTCCTCAATGGTTGCTTGTATGGTCGCCTGCTGGCCGGGCTCAAGGTCCGCAATGGCGTAGATTTTTGAAAAATCTTCGTAGCGGAACGGGAAATAATAGAGAAGATCGCCGACGGTCGTGACGCCGAGCTTTTCCAGTTGCCGAAGGAGCGGGACCCGAGCGCCCACAACCTCAAACAAAGGAGAATCAAGGGCAAGCGGTGCCATGCGTGCCCATAGTATAGCACACTCTTTCCTCTATTGAGGCATGGCCACCGTGCAGCTTGACGTCGCTTGATTTGAAGAGGCGTCTTTTACCTGGACATACGCGGTCTGGGACGTGGCCCAGGGGCCGTAATTCGCCGTGACCGAGTGGCCGCCCCCTCCATTGCCTAAGTTGCTGGTAGCGTAGTTAGACGTCCCCGGTGGAATGGTTCCGTCCGCACTCGTTCCCCTGAACCAGTAGTAGGTATACGGCGGAGTGCCGCCCGCTACCGTTGCCGTCCATACCACATTCGTCACCGCACTCGTCCCACTCACAGAAGCGGTGCCATAGCAAGAGACGGAAAGCGGAGACGCAACGCTAGCGCTGCCGGTGGGCTCGGAAATGGGAAGCGGAGTGGGAGTGGTGGCTGATGGACCGCCGCCGTACAGCGCGTTCAACTTGGCGCGCGTGAGCACCCCAACGTATCCCGTCCCCGAGATGCCATACTTTTGCTGGAAGAGCACCACGGCGTCCTCCGTCGCGCTCAAGAAGTTGCCGCTCACGGGGCCGCTATATACTCCCTGTAGGGTGAGCGCTTGCTGGAGCGCACTTACGTCAGGATTGCCGTACATGCCGTACTGCAAGTCCGTGTTCCAGGTGTAGCTGAACGAAGCGCTTGGGGGGGGCGTGGTGATTGACACGGGGCCGCCACAGCTCCCGCCGGAGCACACGACGGTGCCCCCTAAGAGACTTATGAGCTGGTTTAGGATCGCCAGGGCTTGCGTGTAGAGCGCCGCGTTGGTTTGCGAGAGCTGGGTGAGCTTTTGCGAGAGCGTGTCCATGGTCTGCTGAAGCTTCGTCGCTCCCGAGGTCGGCGAGGAGGTGCCGCCAGTGCCGGAGCCGCTGCCGCCGGAGCTGGCCGCGGTCGCGGCTACCTGAAAACTATTGGAGGTTGCCGGCACCGTTGCTCCGCCCGGCCAGTTTCCCGTAGTTGACGAATTACTCGGGAGCGTTACGAAACCAACTTGGTAGGTGCCCGGACTAAGCGCTCCCCAGCCATAATTGGGGGCGCCGCCCTGACAAGCCATGTTGTCGCCCGTTGCCCACTCCCCAGCCGGATAAGTTATGAACCCCGTACCATCAGAACGCCAGCAGTTCCAAACCGGTACCTCACCGTTCGATACCGCTATCTGCCATTCATCCGTACCGCCTGGCTGTCCAAACCACACCCCATAGACACCATCGGGCGGCCGGTTGCCGGACGGATCTGTTATGGAGACAGACAGCCCGCTGGAGGGGATGAAAGAGTAATTGAGGGTCGTGGGAGAGATGGTCACGTGATACGGGGCAGGGGGAATGGGGTTCGAGAGGACGTTGGAAGTTGCCGAGATCCGCTCTCCGCTCGTGTAGCCGGCAGGCCAGGACGCAGTGCCGGATCCAGTGCTCACCCCCATTGGCTCTATCCCGGTCGCCACCCATGGTCCGGGGACCACGCCATTGTCACTAAGAGATGCATTCCATCCCAAAGGCGAGAAATTTCCGCTATTATCATTAGAGCTTACTATAAGGTCCACTGCGGTCTGGTACTGATTCAGGGCCGGAACAGGGACGTAGTTAGCGGGCCTGACAAGATTGATGTCCCACTCCCCAGACGGCACAGGTTGCCCCGTTACGGCATCTACCATCTGTAGCGATGCATTTCCTCCTAAATTGCGTAGCCAGATTTCATATCCTCCGCTGGGGAAGGTAATCTTGACGCCATCAGTGAGGAGTGTCTGAGTAGAAGAACTCGCCGCCTGGGCGGCAGCAAGACCAAGACCGCTTCCGAACAAGGCAAGCACCGACACGAAAACTATTGTTTTTTTCATAATTTTTATTGCTAAGTTTTTATTTTCTGCTATTTTCCGGCCTTTGATTAATCCCTTCCTTTTCAGAAATTATACCACGCAGAGCCGCCTGGACAGAGCGGTAGGACTGTGGATAGGTGTTTTGTGCCCCCACCAGGACTCGAACCTGGATTTACTGCTTAAGAGGCAGCTACTTTAGCCTTTAAGTTATGGGGGCGGTCACGGACTCCAGTTTATGATAACCTGATTTACCGTCGGACTGCCACTGCCATAGCTGCTATAGAGTGCCTGAACCTCGGTAGGGGAGAGGGCGCGGTTGTAGATGCGGACATCGTCGATGAGGCCTGGGAAATAACCTAAGAATCCACATCCAGAGCCACAAACACCAATATTGGGGGTATTCCAGCTGGCCGGAGTCCCAGATAGAACTACTGAGCCATCCGGTGAACCATTATAAAATATTTTCTCGGTGCTACCGTCCCATGTCGCAACAGCAAACGACCAACTACTAGTAGGAACTGATGTATTTCCACACAAATAGCTTGAGTTTACTCCCGCGACATACTGACAGATTTTTCCATTTTGTATATTAAAAAAGATGTCGGCGTAACCAAGAATCTCAGACCGACTAGTAAGAGAGGCGGGGTTTATCCATGCCGCAACAGAAAAACTCGAAAGTATGCTGCTACTAGCCATGAGTATATAATTGTCGGTTCCGTCGAAATGCCCCGCCCACTGTCCCACCTTGCCCGCGGAGTAGTATCCACTCGTTCCCCCAGCCGTCCCATACCAGCTCCCATTGTTCCCATTCCCGCTGGAATCATAGGCTGTCGTGCTCGTCCCCTCGTCAAATGTCCACCAGCCGACCAGGCCGCTCATGGGGGGGGTTGACGCGTTTGAGAAGAGGGTAATGCGATACCGGAAGTATGGGTAGCCGCTGAAAAGGGAGTAGCCGTTGGAAGTGGAAGTGGAACAGAGGTTCACGGGAGTGCCCTCGGTGGCTCCGTTCGTCCCGCCGAAATAGGAGAGCGAGGTCCCGTCGGGCCCCAGAAAACTCTGCAGCGTGCTTGAGGCGCTCGTATTGCTCACCGCGAATTGGAATTTTACCGTCCCGTTGCTTGTGCTCGTACTTCCCAGCCACGTAACCGAGTTCAATTGGTCTCCCGCGGTCGCTCCAAAGGTTGCCGAATCCAGCGTACCGCTCGCGTTGTAGAGCATCTGAACCTCGGTAGCCGAAAGGGCGCGGTTATAAATGCGGGCGTCGTCGAGCAACCCATGTGTAAATTGACCAGGACCGCAAAATATGCATGCGCCTATGCCGAAGTCGGTAGTCGATTGGGGAGTGACGGATAAATTTGTCGATGTCGCGAGGGTGCCGTCAACATACAATTTTTGGACGCTCCCGTCGTAGGTGCCGACAACAAAATGCCATTGATTATAAGACGGGATCGTCGCAAAGATATTATGCTCGCTCCCTGAGTATATATCCCATTCGTATTGACCGTTCCCGTAATCCCGCAAAAATCCTCCGTACGTCGATTTCCCGATCATAAAAGTTCCGAGTGTGCTTGCTGGTTCATTAACCCATACCGCGAACGTAATCGGATTATAGGTAAGCGTGGGACCCGAAGGTACGCTTACATAACTACTCGTACCATTGAAACTCAAAGCGCCGCTCCCTACCTTCCCGGTCGTCCAAGTGGGCGCGGGTGAACTAAACGTTCCGTTGTTCCCGTTTCCGCTTAAATCGTACGCCGTCGTGCCGGTCCCCTCGTCAAAGGTCCACCAGCCGACGAGGCCGCTAGGTGCCGTTGATAGCGTGAGCTGCCCCGCGGTATTGGTGACTATATTGGTGGATGTCGCGAAGGTGTTGCCCGCGACCGTGACGGGAGTGTCTTGCCCGGAGCCGCCCGACCAATCGCTTTGATCATAAATATTATTGGCATAGCGGGTGAGATATTCGCTCATGGTCGTCGTGGCGTATGCGAGAGAATTGGTGCTTGTGTTGGTCGTGACCGCGGTCACGAGCTTTGCGGAGGGATCATAATAATTTCCGCTCGCGGTCGTGGTGAGGTTCCCCGCCGCGGTGCGATACGCGTCGCTCAAATAGAAATAGCGTTGGTAAGCCGTCGCGGAGCTGCTATAGAGTGCCTGAACCTCCGCCGCCGAGAGGGCACGGTTGTAGACGTGGACATCGTCTATTATTCCACTGAACCAAGCACCGCTGCCAAGATTAGTCGAATCGTTTCCACCTAAATTAAGATATTCCCCATGACCGCTAGCTCCCGGGCTAGATCTGGCACACGCCACAGAGCCATTTGCTACTCCATTCAAGTAGCCATGGAGATTGCTACCATCATATGTAAGTACTACGTGATTCCATACATTAAGGTTTGCGGTCCCAGCTGTTGTGGATGTACAGTTCCATATTCTTACTCCAACACTTCCGCTTGATAGAAGTTCTATCCAACTATCATGCCAGCCAGTATTTATGCTCGTCTGACCAGTTTCATCGACAATTACACCCGCAGCACTGGCATTGAACCAGGCTGCTACGGAAAATGGTTGGGTACTAGAATTAATAGCTGAAAGATTCGGTGTTTGGAGATAGTCATTGCTCCCATTGAAGTACCCCGCCCATGGTCCCACCTTGCCTGCGGAGTAGTAGCCGGAGGTACCCGATGCCGCCCCGTACCACGTCCCATTATTATTGTTCCCCGAGGAATCATACGTCGTTGATCCCGTTCCCTCGTCAAATGTCCACCAGCCGACGAGGCCGTTCGTGGGGGCTCCGATGGCCACCGTCTCGGTGCCCGTTGCCGGGGAGTATGGCGATTGCACGGTCAGAAGATGATATTGATTTGCCGAGGTAGTGGCGAGCGCGAGGAGATTATTCCAGTTCGCCGTGGCCCATACTTTTGCGTCGTCCAAGAGTTCCTTTGCGAGCTCCGTCTGCGTTTGGATGACGCGCGTTTGCTTGCTCGTCTTGAGGGCGGGCGCGATGATCCCCGCGCCGGCGATGAAAAATGCCGCGCCGACGGCAACCGCGATGATGGCCTCAATAAGCGACTGGCCCCGATTTTTCCTCCAAAAATCCATTAACGCACCGTTTACGGATTGACCTCGTGCAGATGGGGATTGTTGTTGACTTTGATTTGAATGGTCGTGACCGAATCGTAGGCCGCGTTGCTGTACGGAGATCCCTCCTCGCCGTAGCAACTCAAGGTGTAGGAGGTGTCCGCGCTTGGCGCGATCGCCCGGGTGCCGTTCGCACGGTCGGAGGGACTCACCGAAACAGGGTAGGTTGAACCGTCGGATCCCGTGATGCTGCAGGTGGTCACATGGCTGCAATTATAGATGAGGTTTGCTGATTGCGGCGCGATGATCTCCGAAGGACTGGCGGTGAAGGTGCAGGAGGGCGGAGGCGGGCAGCCATTTCCACCCGGGCATGTGGGCCCGGACGGGCCGGACGGCCCAGACGGACCGGATGGCGACTGATATATGTAAACAATACCCTCCGTCCAGTTTCCTTGGTAGTTCGCCATGATAGGGTCCCACACGGCGTATGAGACTGCCGTTACCACACCATTTGATACCGTAGTGTGTTGGCCGGCGGTCCAGGTGGCGGCGGTAGTTACGTCGATGCCATTGTACGTCAACGTGAATTTGCCGCTCTGGCCGCCAACAGAAAGATATAGACTTGCGGGGGAGATAGTAAGCCGATTGGAGGGACCGGGAGGATTGGAGGCTGAACATGCCGCTTGGCAGGCGGCGAGCGACGGATAGGGACAATTGGGAGGACAGGTGACTTCGCTAAGGTCTGAAACTTCCGTACATGTGCAACCAAATGGCGTGGGGCCGCCGACGTAACCGGGGTCTACCACGAGGGTCGCCGACTGCGCCGTACTCCCGCCAGGGCCGGTGCAGGTGAGGGTGTAGGTATAGGTCCCCACTGGGGAAGGCGACATGACAGCCTGCTGGTTCTGTCCTATCGCTTGCGACCCCGACCATTCAGTCGGGTCGTTGCCGGAGGCGGTGCAGGCAGTCGCATTCGCCGTTGACCAGACGAGGGACGCTGATTGGCCGAGCGCGATCTCCTCCGGAGCGATGGATAGGGAAAGAGTGGGCGAGGGCGAGGTGGGCGGCGAGGAACTTGTCACTGTGTACGTCACGGAGGCTTGCTGCGGGCTGTTGTCGGCATTGCCGCTGACGGTGATAGTATCGGGGAAGATCCCGACGTTCGAAGGCGGGCTCACCGTCACCGCGACGTTCTTTGAACCGCCCGCCGTAACGTTCCCCGAGGTTGGGTTCAACTGGTCCCAGCCATATATGGTTGACGCCGTCCAGTTCAGGGTCGCCGTGCCGGTGTTCTTGATGGCCATGGTCTGGCCGGCAGGCGTCGCCCCGCCCGAGACGCCCGAGAAGGAGAAGCTTGTGGGGACAAGGACGATATGGGCTGTGGGGGCGGCGGTGACCGTGAGCCCCACCGGGTAGCTGTGGATCAGCGACCCCGACGTGCCCTTGACGTAGAAGGTATACGCGCCCGGGAGCACGCCGCTGCCCACGGTCAGGGTGAGATTGGAGGAATTGCCCGGCGTGATGCTGGCGGGGGAGAATGTCGCGGTCACGCCTGACGGAAGATTGGTGGCGGAAAGATTGATGGAACCGCTGAACCCACCCGAGCTGGACGCCGTCACGATGTAGGTGCCGTTTGTGCCCTGCATGATGGACTGGCTCGGGGGGGAAACCGTGAGGGAGAAGTCCGGCGTGCCCACGGCATTGACATTCAGGATGGCTGTCGCCGTAAGGCCTCCGTAGATAGCCTTCACGGTTGCCGTGCCCGATTTCACCCCCTTGAACTGGCCGCTTCCCTGCGAGCTCGCGATCGTGGAAGAAGAGGAGGACCAACTTGCGCTCGCCGTCACGTTCTGCTGTGGCTGTGGCCCGGAACCGTCAGGATCATAGTAGGCCGTGAACGAGGCCGTGCCTCCCACCGTGGTGGACGTCGATGGCGGGGAGATGACAAGCGTGGGCTGCCCCGTCACCGTGAGGGCGGCCCCGCTCAAGCTGCAGCCCGTCGCCCCGTTGGGGGCCTTCCATCCCGATCCGCTGATTGTGGCGCTGCCCGCGGCGACGCCGGTCACGGTGGTGCCGGAAACGCTGGCTATCGAGGAGCTACTAGAAAGGAAGCTGCCGCCCGTCCAGCTCGTGGGAGCGGAGGCGATGCTCGTCCCGCCGACCGTGATGGTCGCAGGCGTGAGGGTGACGGCGTTGCTTGAGGTGGGACAGGAGGGAGGGAGGGGTGCCGTCACCGTGTAGGTGATCGTGGCATCCTGCGGGCTGTTGTCGGCATGGGAGTCGGTGATGCGGATGCCGCAGTCGGTGAAGGTCCCTATGTTCGTTGGCGCGTCCACCGTCACCGTGACGAGCTCGCTCTCCTGCCAGTTTTTGCCCACCGGAACGGTGCCCGAGGCATCGCTTATGTGGCACCAGGTGCCCGTCTTGCCGGGCACCCCTGACGCCGTCCAGTTCAGGGTCGCCGTGCCGGTGTTCGTAATGGCCATGGTCTGGCCGGCAGGCGTCGCCCCGCCCGAGACGCCCGAGAAGGAGAAGCTTTGGGGGGAAAGAGAGATGCTGGGCGCCGTCACCGTGTAGGTCGCATTCTGCGGGCTGTTGTCGGCATTGCCGGCGACGGTGATAGTGCAGGAGAAGGCGCCGGTGTTCGTGGGCGCATCCACCGACACCGTGACGTTCTGGGAACCGCCCGCCGCAACGTTGTTCCCCGATGCCGGGCTCACGTGGCACCAGCTTGTGGAGGATGCGATGGTCGCCGTCCAGGAGGTCAGGGTCGCCGTGCCGGTGTTCTCTATAGCCATGGTCTTGCCCGCGGGCGTCGCCCCGCCCGAGACGCCAGAGAAGGAAAAGCTTGCGGGGGCAAGGACGATGTGGGCCGTGGGGGCGGGGTTCACCTGGAGGGAGCTGGCTATCGAGGAGTTATTAGAAGAGAAGCTGCCGCCCGTGAAGCCCGCGGGAGCCGAGGCGATGCTCGTCCCGCCGACCGTGATCGTGGAAGGCGTGAGGGTGACGGTATTGCTTGAGGTGGGGCAGGAGGGCGGCGTGGTCACGGTCACCGTTAGCGTTGTCGTGCCGACGGAGCTGCCGGAGGGGTCCTGCCCCGTGACCACGATCGTATAAGTGCCGCTCACGACGTTGGAAAGAGAAATGCTGCCATCCCCTTGAGAACTTTGAGTCAAGGCAGAACGAGGAGAAATCAAAACGAAGCCTAGCACTACGAGAGCGGCGGCAATGAGAACAAAATGCCTTTTATCCATTGAGTACATTATAGCATTGTAAACGGCCCGCAGAGGTGTGCATAAAACAAGGCGGATGGGACAATGCCGATTGCGTCATCGCCCGACAGTAACGGGGCGGCCACCTTGCGATACGCGCCACCGCCTGTGTCCGGTTCGTATCTCTTCCTTTTCCGCAGGCATGAAATGGCCGGTCAATAAATCCGGCCGCGTTCAACCGTCCTTGTGCCCCCGTTCGGTCTCCGGTGGGGTATTCCCGATTGCTGCAAGTACTCCAAAACCCTCAAGAGCGTACTCAATTACATGCTCATTGTTTTCGCCGATGATCGCGATAAGCCTACACGTGTTTTCCGCATTGAAGTTCCAATGCGGTCACGCGGCGATCAATGCCGCGCATCCAGTCAAACATCCGCGTTTCAAAATCGTCAAAGCGGCGGAGGAGGGTGGTTTCCACGGAGAGGAGCCCCTTCGCAAGGTCCTCTTTGGTGGCATATTTCTTCATCTCCTCGCGGATGGACGAAGATTCCGCGGCAAGCTTGTCAATCTTCTCGTGTATCGCGGCGAACTCAAGTTGGCACGCGGCCGCCATTTGGTCAATCGTCATAATGTCATCGTAAGGGAGCGCCCCCAATTGTCAAAGGTTCTTTAATGATTTTTTAATCTCATCCCGCGGGAAATTGGAATGTTTTTTGCGATCTCGGTGATGAGCGACGTTTGGCGCGTACCTCGTTTTCTCCAGCGTGCCGTGAACGCCTTTGATGAGATCATCCCGCGCATAACACTCCTTTCCGGTAACCCACGCGTAGGCCTGATGGTGTGAATCAAGCGCGACAGCAATTTTTGAATCAAGATTTACGCGATAGGCGAAAAAGTCGGTTATTTTTTCGGGAAACTCAAATACGATTTCCCGCAGGAATTCCAGTTTCGCCGGCGGAATTAAAAATCCCGTTTCCTCGCGCACCTCCCGGATGACGGCCTCTTTTTCGGTTTCTCCTTGCTCAACCCCGCCGGCCGGCAAGCCCCACTTTCCGCCTTGATGTTCTTCGGGGCGCCGCTGCAATATCAAAAACTGGCCCTCGTGTTCAAGGAAGCAACCGACCGCTTTGCTCTTGGGTTTTTCTCCGGCACTCGACATATGTCTGTATAGCGAGGCCTTACAACCGAACTGCCCTCATAATCATCCGGGCCGCTGACTTCGGGGTAATGCTTGTGGTGTTGATCACAATGCTTTTCGCGAACGGTACGGACGCGTCCATGCGGTATCTGACTCGCAGCTTTTGTAGGGCCCTGTAACTTCTCAACTTTTTGAATGTTTTCCTTGCGGTGGCCGTGATGCGTTTTCGGAGCGCCGCATCAGAAGCGGAAAATTTTACGAAATAAGTTTTTCCGCCCGCGCTCTTAACGATACGGCTCATTCTTTTAAGAAGGGCATCATCGTCTTTGCCGCCGAGGGTCTCAACGCCGTAGGCGAACGTGACAATCATTCCCGGTACGCTACTTCTCGCCGCCGCCCTGATGGTTGAAAGGCGGACTGCTTCCGACAATGCGGCATATTCTTTGGTGCCAAGAGGGAAGATGGATGATGCAAGATCGGCAACGAGATGATTGTGGAAAAGGGGATAGCCGGTCAGCGCCGACAATTCTTTCGCCACCGTCAATTTTCCCGTTGCCGGAGGCCCATAAAGGATTAAAAGCTTCATGGTTTCAGTTTAGCAGAATAAGCGCGTAAACGGCGGACGTAGCTAACATTGAGCGCGACGGCGATATATTTAACTTATTGTATGAGATTTTGGTGTGGCTGCTAACGTTGATGTTTTAGAAAGATTTGTTTAGAGTTACGCTTAATGACCCGCCAAGCGATTGACGAAGAAAAATATTACAAAAGAATAAAAAATTTAAATATTGCCCATTATGCGGGTGAAACCTCGTACTATGCGGCAGCACCTCTTCGTAAGGTTGAGAGGAAAATATTAGACGATCTCCCTCGCGGCGCAAAGATCCTTGATCTCGGTTGCGGATCGGGAAGGTTTTCAGTGAACGCCGCGCTGCACGGATTTAATGTGACAGGGATAGATATAACGCCTCAGGCCGTACAGGAGGCAAAGAAAAAAGCATTTAATGAGGGTGCCCGGGATGCGAAGTTTATTGAGGGGGACATGACTGCCATCCCATTTCCGGACGAATTTTTTGATTATGTGTTTTGCCCGAGATTTTCCATTAACGCCGTAGCAACGTTTGCAAAGAGGAAAAAGGCAATAGCTGAAATGTTAAGAGTCATAAAACCGAACGGTATTGTTTTTGTGGAAAGTTTCAATAAACTATACGTTGGCCGCGGTCTCCTTGTGCCACTAAAGAATATCCTGCGGGACATCTGGCGACGGCTAATGATGGTGGGTTGTAAGTTGTTTGGAAAAGAATATTCAAACCTCTTGCCGGGCGATATTGTGTATAAAAACAATAAAGTTTTAGGGGCTCCCGACGGCTATGCTCATCTGCCGACAATCTTCGAGCTAAAGAGCATGATCCCTGACGACAATAAGGTGGCAGCCAATTTCTTCTCAATTCCTCAAGTTGTCGGCAACATAAAGGGATGTGACCCATTCAAATTCTTCCGTTATTCAATTTGGGTGGTATTAGCAAAGAAATAAAATGGTTTGACAGGACACCGTCTTCGTGCTTTTATAGATTTATAGTTCATAAACATCTGAATATTGGCTAGAAGGAGGATCCCCATGATGCTTTTTGAGCAGACGCTTGTTATAGTAAAACCGGACGGCATCGCTAAGGGCTTGGTTGGGGAAATCCTCCTTAACCTAAGCCTGAACGGCCTGAGAGTGACCGACAGCGTTCGGATGCAGCTTCCCCAGCACCTAGTAGAGAAGTTGTATGGAGAGGAGCGAGAGGAAATTTATTTCACAGAGGTAGTCAATTGGGTTTCTTCGGGAACCGTCCTGCTGTTGAGGGTGGAAGGAATCGGAGCCGTCAGCAAAGTGAAATGGGATATTATTGGGCGATATCCTAACGGCATGCGGGGGAAGTATTCCGAGAATTGGATCAAGAATGTTGCTCACGTGCCGGATTCTTTGCGCTCAGCCGAACGCGAACTCTGTTTGATGGATGATCTCTTTAGGGAGGAGAGGATGAAAAACCAGAAGAACTTTCAAGGCAAGATGGTATTTGCACTCACGGGTATGAGCGAGTGTGGCAAGAGCACCGTGGGCAAGTACCTTGATTCGAGGGGCGTTAGGCGTCTCAAGATCGTACGCCTCTTTGGAAAGGTTAAGGAAAGACTAGCGCCAGATTCCAATGAGGACCTCAGGGGATGGGTGAACAAGGGCGAAGCAAGTGATCCATATGCCCTATGGGATGTCTTTCTCGATGAACTTCTCCAAGAGATGGAGACCCTCGAAACGTCTATGGCGTCCATTGAGAGCCTCTATGGAGGAGGACTGGGACTCTATCTGAGGCAGCGGCTGGCTGACCACTTCTGCATCGTCTACGTTGAAATTCCACTTGAGATACGCCTTCAGCGCCAGATGATTCGGGAAGGGCTTTCGGACTTCGGACAGGCGAAGTTGATTCTCCTGCCGCGCGATGAGATCAAAGCAAAATCAGGCATTCCAGCCCTTAAGGAGATTGCCGGAGAAGTCATCGACAACTCTGGCACTCTGGAAGATCTTTATGCCGCCGTTGATGCGATGATCGCACGCTACCGTTGCTGATCACCGGGAGTGAGACGAGGCCCTGTTCGAAATTTGCTTTCTCAGGGCCTCCGATTTTTATAATTAAAGGGGTTTTAGTAATATAGAACTGTGAATTTCAGTAGAGATGACAAAATCAAAAAGAAGGGGAACAGCATGATGCATGAATCAGCCGGAGGTTTTTTGTTTTTTCAGAGACCACAAGGCCATCGATTATATGTGGCGTTGCTTAAAAATTTGAGAGGGGAATACGTGATTCCGAAGGGACACCTTAAAAGGAGAGAGAGTCCGGAAGCTGCCGCAGTCAGGGAAGTTAAAGAAGAACTTTCATTAAATGTGAATCCGCAGCTTGTAGGCAAGGTAGGGATTAGTAACTATACCTTTACTCTTAGTGGAGATATCCTTTCTCACAAAAAGAGTGTTCATCTGTACGTGTTTTGTTCAACTAATAAAAAGAAAATTTTTCCCCTTAGGGCCGAGGAGTTCGTCGCGGCGAGGTGGCTTGCGTTTCAAGATGCTCTGAAAAAGATTACCTTTGATAGGGATAATCTGGTCGAGGCACGGCGCCTCTTTCTGCTCGACAGACACCCCTGCGGGGGTCCAAGATTGGACAGGGTTATTACAAGTGCGGTTAAAGCATTGAAAGGAACTCTTGCATCAAACTTGGCGGCTATCGTCATGACCGGAAGCGCTGCTAGAAAAGTATATCGCGATGGATGGAGCGATGTAGATCTGTTGTTAGTGGTAGAGAGAATGAATATCAAGACAAAGAACAATATTGCTGGAATGACAAGGAAGCTAGAGAGAAAAACCAAGATTCACTATGGCATCAATGTGGTCACTACAAAGGAAGTCGTACATCCCAATCTTCCTATTGTATCGTTGGATGGCAAGACGCTTCAGGCATTGGTGGAGCTGAAGCGCCATCCTGACAGGCTTGTATATGTAAAAAAGGGACGATTCAGCAAGTTCTATACTCCTACCGCAGAGGAAGCTAGAGAGTACAGCTTGGCAAACATCGGGATGTTCTTTAGAAAGAACAGGAGAGATCTCACTGCTGCGGGGCGTTTTACTGCTGATGAGGCGATAGGACTGAAAGAAATACTTAAAGGAGAAATTAGGGCGTCTCTTACGATCGTTAAGTTGGCTATCCAATATTTCGGCGAGTACTCCGAGGAAACCCCCCTTCTGGATCAAGCGAGAAAAACTTTCGCCTCATACAACTTTACATTTCTAAAACTTGCTCAGGAAACGATCCAGAACTGGCACAATCTCAACGATAAAAAAGACATCTCTGAGCTAGTGATGCAAGCTGATCGTTTCATTGAGAAGTTCGGCGCATACGTATTTAGGAAGGTTGAGAGATTTAGTCGCAACCGAAGACACTCTACTTAGAAGAGGCGGTATAGGGATTCCGGATCCAGTGGGTCAAATTGAGCCAATATTGCGACGAAAGTCAAAAACAACAATTTGGTTTTCGGCGGATAAGTATTTGGATTTTTCGTCAGGGCATGGGAAAGAACTAAGTAGTCGTTTAGAGACAAGAAATCATCCGTCGCCTCATTCACCCACTTTTTCCTTTCAAATAATTTGATCTGAGTTATTTTGATAGGCCTGGTGATTTTTTGAGGAGATTTGATTTCGAATAGAAGTTTTGTGCCCGTATCCTTGAAGCTACGAATCTGAAAATGTTGCTCTAGGGTTTGGTGATGGTGGAAAAATAACGTGCCAATAAAATCGTTATAGTAAGGCTTGGCCAATTCCATAAAGGGTGGCATAAACCCCGCGTACTCGTTATCAATGAATTCTATCCCTTTGTTCACGATAATGTTCCCGTGGTGAGCATCGCCCTGACCCATGAGGGCGGTAACTAGCTCATGCTTTCGCGAAGAATATTTTTTTCTAATTGATTCAAAAATCTGATTTACCGTGGAGGGGAAGTTACATTTATTGATTGAGATGCGACGATCAAAATACTGCGATACATTGCCTTGTTTATTTCCGAAGAACTCCCCATATCTCTTCCCACATAGTCTTTCACGAAACAATTGGTTTGCCGGCAATTTGATATAGTCGTTATAACTCATTTTGATTGTTGGTTGAGAGTAAAGGACCCCAAGGAGTTTTTCCTTTCGTTGTTCAAGCTTGCAAAACGATTCAAATTCATTTTCATCTTTAATCTTGAGATATTTTTCGGCCATAAGTTTGCCCTGAACGTGTTCGAATAGAATCCATCCTGGAGAAAGTGATTTTCCGCGCGAGGTAACAATAATCTTTGGGGTAGGTAGAAATTTTTCAATGAAGCGAATCCCCGCTATTTCTTGGTTAGTGCGATTCTTTTCTTCAAATTTAAGAAAATACATAGTAATTTTGTTTTTGGCAGAAACCACCTTGATCAGAAAACTATCTGCATCGGAGCCGTAGATTTTGGTTACCCTCTCAATATTAATCACCTTGGCGTTTAGGGCTTTCTCTATTTCAGCCAATGGTGCGGGAGCGATCATTTCGTCATATCGACCAGCTTAAATACGCGCTGGTTTAATTCTTCTATTTCATCTATACCTACACCTGCGTTAGCGAGACATACTAGCTCTGAGCTAACGGTTGTTCCGAAAAAAGCTGGATTATCGCTGCCCAAAACGATCGGAACGTTGGAGTTGATAAACTTTTTAATCGGATGTTTCGTTATGTCACTTATGGCGCCGGTTTTTAAATTTGACATCAGCGACGCTTCTAAAATTATGTTGTTCTCAATAAAAGAATTTATTATGCTTTCGTCTTCGTTGACTGCGATAGCGTGAGCAATTCTCCGAGGATTCATTGTAATCGCGTCTTTTAATGAGTTGCACAGACCCATGTATTCACCGGCATGGATGCTTACGGGGATGTTTTCGGAAGCCAATTGCAGGAAAGGCCTAATAAAATCTGATGTCTGGAACATTCTTTCGTCACCATTAAGGTCGATACACACTCTCCAGCTCTCGGGCGTCGCGTTAAATACGTCTTTTACAATGGCAACTGAATCAGGGCCATCTTTTCGGTTTACGCCGAATTTTACTTTGCTCGTGATTCCGAGAGTATCTCCATGTGCAAAACCATTTTTAATTGATACGACGATATCTTGGCTTGTCATGCCGCGACGCACCATGCCTGCTGGGTTTATTGTAAACTCAACGTACGCAACATTATCTTCTGCCTCGCGCGTCAATATAATTTTAATTGCCTCGGAAAGGCCCTCCGCGGTGGAGGTTATCTCTTTTGCTGCTGACCAAATTACTGGATCATAAAATTTCATATGTTCCTCAAGCGGTTCGTATTGGGCTATATCGCGATGAGCGATCTTTGCCAGACGTCTTAGGTCTCGTGGTCTGAGAGAACCGGTTATGTGCAAATGGCAATTCGCCTTTCTAAGGGACTTAAAATATTCTAAGTTCTTTTTCATGGGACTTCTTTGAAGCTGCTTGTGCAGAATGTACTCGGATGGGAGTGCTTGATTATTGAAATGATTTTAGCACAATTTTCTAATCCGCGGCTTTTAAAAGGGGCCGAAAAGAATAGATCTGGTCGCCTGCGGCACCCGGGCCTATTTAGCAAAATCAGTCCCTTATTTTCTCTGCGAGCCGCGCCAACTTTTCATCATCGGCACGCTTGTAATCGTGCGACGAAATATAGCCCTCGTACGTCTCAAAATATTTATCAACGTTTGATTGACGCGGTTTCCATTCCGGCGTTTTCGTGCCATGCATGGGAAAAAGTTTCGCGTGCGTATGGTCAACGCCGAACCCTTCAAAAATCATGCCGGTCCGCCCGACGTCGTTGAGCTTCTCGTCCAAGAGCTTCGCGACTTTCTTTGCCGCCAAGACCAGCCCGACCAGTACCTCGTCGGGGAGATCAAAGGGATAGCTCGGAAAGTGTTCCTTCGTCGCCACCACCGAGAAGCCTTCGGTATTGGGGAAAATGGAGAGGAATGCCAAATGTTTTTCGTCTTCCCATATCGTGTGGGCGGGCGCCTCTCCCTTTGCTATTTTGCAGAAGATGCAGTCCATGGGTTTGTATGGTTAATGTACCATAAATTCGGCTTTTCCAATCGTTTGAACGATCGCTTGAGTTCGGTCCAGTCCAAACCTTGCGTTTTTACGCGGAAACTGGTATAGTATAGGTAGCTAACGGGTAGCCTTCGCTGATTGAGGGAACCCGGGCTGTAAGCTGAATATGAGGTCAGCCGTAGGAGGTTGACCAACAGGAGGGTAAGATGAATACAGAAAAGAAGTGCTTATTGGTGGTTCTGGTCAGCCTCCTAGGGCTGACCTTGACCAGTTGCGGCGGGGGAGGGACTACTCGGCAGCTGCCCCAGCCTAACATCGTTCTTTCTCCCATGACACTCACTTTCAACGCAATTATGGGAGGAACGGCACCGTCGGGGCAGACCCTGATGGTAGAGAACACCGGCACGGCCAGCTTAAATTGGACAGTGGCCGCCGGCCAGAGTTGGTGCTATGTGGCACCGACCTCTGGTAGTGTCGCCGTGGGTGGCAGCATTGCGCTCACGGTTACCGTGGCTGCTCCGGCAAGCGTCGGCACGTCGACCTGTACGGTCAGCGTCGCTGATCCCAACGCCGACAACAGCCCGCAGACCGCGACTGTGAAGTACGTGGTAAGCGCTGGTCCTTGTCCTACTACAGGCAATGTGGTGGTGCTCACGCCCGCCGTCATTACGGTGAATGGAACAAGCACCGCCTCGGCGCCCACGGGCTTCACGGGCGGCAGCTTCGTTTCCGGCAACACCGCGGTGGCCACCGTTTCTGGTACCACTGTGACTGGCGAAACACAAAGCAGCACTACCATCAGTGGCTCGGGTTGGACCTACGCCCCGAACGGGGTGACCGGCTGCAGCCTGAACGGGGCTACGCTCGTGGTGAACTTCAACCACCTCACATACCGTACTCCCCAAGTGGATGGCAAGAACGTTAACGACCAGGCAACGGCCGTGGCGGTTACCGCTCTTGGTGCGTTGCGCATTATGGCAGACGCTACCGCAACAAGTTGTGGGCTTGCACTTTACGACAACGCTCACAACTTGCTCGATAAGTGGAGCAACTCGCCGACGGCGTGCCAAATCAACCAAATAGTGATTAGCGCCGACGGCATGGTTGCCTACGCGGCGGGCTGGCAGCAATTGGATCCCAACAGCACCGCAACCCGCTCCGCAATGGTTTGGCAAGTTGGCTTGGCGAGCAACACACTCGATGTTCTCGCGCTCGCCGATTTCCAACTGCCTACCTCCGGGCCCGGCGTGCGCACCGAAGCAAAAACCATCAACATCCTTGGTTCCGCTCTCTATGTCGGAACGAACTCCGACTACCGCTTGCAGGATCCGCAAAGTGGCTGGTACAGCAGCGGCGGCTGGATAGTGGTTTTGAATTCCGCAAGCGGAGTAATGCAACAAGACCCGTTCGCGGTGAACGGCTATGATGACGACCCGAACTTCACAAATCCAGTAACCGGAGTCGCTATGTTCCCCGATCATCTCTGGACGATCGGCACGGGGGAAAAAGGCGGCAACCTGATACATGGTTGGGCCGAAGGCCCTTATTCGCTCACCGGCACGCCGCTTATGTCCGGGCAGGTTGCTGCCGGGAATCACAGTTACAATTGCCGGTTGTTCAACAGCGGGACCGGCCAGGTGTTGTGGGGATGTTCAACGTATTGGAGCGCCACGAACCAGGACTTCACCATTGCCGTCAATCCTGATAACCCCAGCAACTGGTCGCAGACCATTCTGTACGTCTGGTGGGGAGACAATGGCACCGGCACGGGCGCTTCAAGCGTAAACATTGCCATGAGTTCAATCCTGAATTTGGGAAGCCAGGTTGGACTCACGGTGGCAGGGTCATGCTCTCGCATTGGCAGCGCCGATCTCACGAAGACCGACGCCTGCGCCATCTCCGTTTCCGGTACCTCTCGTCCCGCACAGGAACTCTGGACGATGCGCGCGGACCAAACCAACACGCCCGGCGGATCCGTCACCGTCTGGAACGACCTCGCGTCGTACGCGGACCAGCAGGGCATTGTGCACTATGTCTTTGCGGGAACCGGCTCTGATGGTACGACTATGTGCGGCACCACAACTTGCACGCAGGCCGCGCTCGCAGATTGGACGCCATCACCGCAGTAACCGCGATAGCACACTGTTCTTTGATAATTGAGATTGAAGCTTCGGGCCCCTTCCTTTTGGTCGGGGCCCTTTGCTTTTGCAACCTTTTGCTTTTACTGGAACGGCGACGCGCCGCCGCTCAAGGGCTGGCCTTGTTGGCATAGACCATAGTTCAGCGTTCCAGTCCATCCCGCTGGCCCGTGCACACTACAAATCCAATCTAACGACGAATTTGTCGGCCCGATGTTTCTTATGTAATCGGAGATGTTCAGATTGCTCCCGGCCGGCACGGTGGTTGCGATGGATTGCACAAGATATGTGGTGTTCCACGACGCGGCGATGGCCGGTTCTATCAGATTCCACTTAATAGTGAAAGTTAACGTGCCGCCGTTCTGGAGCGTCCCCGCGCAGGAGGTGACAGAACACGCTTGGTTATAGTTGTTGTTTAAGTAAATGGTATAGCCGCTGTAACCCGAAGGGGCGCTGCCGGGAGATAGGGAATAGGTGCCGGGCGGCTGGTTGTTGTAGATGCCGGAGGTGCCCGAACAAAGGGGAGTGCCCTCGCAGGGGCCGCCGAGAGGGCCGACGAAGCCCCACGATGAGCTTAGTGGATTGCCCGCGGCATTCTGCGACAGCACAGAGATAGTGCCGCCCGTCACGGTGAAAACATAAGTGTCCGTTGGCGGTGGAGGGCATGTATAGCCCGAGTTTGTAAATGGACCTCCGCAGGAATCACCAATCGTCACGGTGAGCGTATAAACGCCCGGTGCCCAGCCGGAGGTATTCACCGTACCGGGCCCGAAACTATAACTATCTTCATTAGCGGGAGAGACGCTGGTGCATAGGCTGCTCGCAGGGCCCTGCGCAAGGGACCAATTTGGCAAAGCTGATCGAGCCACTACTGTGCCGGACGAATTTGTAATAGTGTATTGGTCCGATCCGATAGTTACCGGCGTACCGTAACTGAAATCGCCGCAGTTACACGACTGTTCGCCTCCCTGTGCGGTACCGGAAAACGTGAGCGTATTTGAACTGAAGGAACCGCTTACGGAGATTCCTGGGTCAAGTGTCCAAAAGGGCCCCGCTGGACATTTGTTTGTGCCAGCTAAGGCTGTATGCGTTGGCAGGGAGTTTGCCAGATACATTGCCACAAACGCACCGCCAACCCCCAGCGCGGCGAGCGCGCAAACACGCGCCGCCAAAACCGGAAACCAATCGAGATTTTTTTTCTTCTTCATTTTTTTATTTCACCATGGGATTCTCCGTCACCGCGTAACTCACGCTCACCTCGGACCCCGCGCCCTGCACTGCGATTGTAACATTCGCACTGGCCGATGACGAGGCATTTACGGCGTACAGGCCGCGCAGGTCGGGACGCGTGGTAAAGCGGTTCGTGACTGTCCAGCCGTGCGTCGGGAAGTACGCGAGGTAGTCGTTATAGATGCGTGCCACCGCGCTTGAGGAATTCCACTGCACGGTATACTGGTTCGTACTTGAGGAATAATTGACGGAGTAGCTGTTATTCACCTGCGCCCCGCTGTCCAAGATGAGATCTTGGGGGAAACCCGCAACCACCTGCCCCTGCAGGGCGTGGACGGGAGCGGGGCCGGTCGCCTGCGGCGAAGTCGGCCATGATGGCCCGTAGAGATACGCATACAGGATGATGGCCGCGAAGATTATGACCCCCACTATGATCAAAACCGCCGTCTTTTTCTCAAGCTTCATCGTTCCCTCTATTATACAACAAGCCGCTGTGGCGCAAAGCGACGCCTGTGGACAATGGTCTGTTGGCAAAGCCGCGCTCACAGCGCTTCGCACCGCCGCCATTACCCGACCCGTCGTTTCTCTAAAAACCGCAGCCGCCCATCGTGTTCATCAAGCCGCCCAGTTACGTTTTCAAATTCCCTGTTCCACTGCGTGGCGTATGCCGAAAGGTGCATGTCAACTTTATCAATCGCCACCGAGAGACGGTTGTCAACCTGCCCGATGGCATGCGAGAGGCGGCCGTCCACGGCGCGCAGTTCCTCTTTGGTCGCCATCCTTTCCTCAATATCCGCGAATCCCTTGTTCACCAAGCGGGCGAGGCCATCAATCGCCTCGGTAATTGCCGCGGTAAACGCCGCGGTCAGCGTTGCGGTAAGTTCCGTCTTAAGTTCCGTTTTCAGATTCGCCATCCCTTCTATGAACATAGCCTTCGTAACCGGTTCGTTGTTGCTGTCCATGTTCACAGTGTGATGCAACCCGCCGGAAAGTCAAAGGTTCTTTAATATTTTTTTAATCTCCAAAGTGCGCCCCCGGAGGGAGTCGAACCCCCACTTACTGCTTCGAAGGCAGTTGTGATATCCGTTTCACCACGAGGGCAAGCTATCGAATATTTTTATAGAGCATATCACGCCACTTCATAATTTTCCAGAATAATTCGCTTCCGCATGGTACACTTATTCCAATGAACGTCGCAATCGTTGTGTTTGAATTCATCGTCCTGCTTTTTTCGGCGGTGCTGCACGAGATCGCGCACGGTTATGAGGCGGAACGGCTGGGGGATCCCACGGCGCGGAACGCGGGACGCCTCACGCTCAATCCCTTGAAGCATCTGGATCCCTTCGGTTCGATTCTCCTGCCTATCTTCCTTTACATTGCCTCCGACGGAGCATTCTTTTTCGCCGCCGCGAAGCCGGTGCCCTATGATCCACGCAATCTTAAGAATCCGCGAACCGGCTCGGTCAAAATCGCGCTCGCGGGACCGGGAACAAACTTGCTCATCGCCGTGATCTTCGGGATTCTCGTTCGCATATTGAGCTATTTGCCCTTTGTCTCCGATGCATTTCTTTCCTTCCTTGGGGTCGTCGTGTTCATCAACGTCCTTCTCGGCATTTTCAACCTCGTTCCCATTCCGCCGCTGGACGGTTCGCGCGTGCTTTTCGCCGCGCTCCCGCAAACGCAGGCAACTTACCGCGTGATGTATTTCTTGGAACGCTGGGGGCTTTTCCTCGTCCTTATTTTCGTGTTCTTTGGATTCCAGCTCCTTATGCCGCTCGTCAATTTTCTTTTTCTTATTTTCACCGGCCAACCGCTCGGGTTGTGATGGTTCTGTTTTATGATATGATATAGTCGGTTTTTTTCTTGAATCGTTCTACTGGAGGTGAACGTGATACTGAATGGAAACGAGCTTCGTCTTGCCCGCGGCGGGAAAATAGTGGTCATTATGATCCCGCCGAGCGCTCTTGAGTTCCGTCGCGAACTCTTCACTGCCCTCGAACTTCTCCAGGTGGAGGAAGGAGAAAGGGCGATTGAATCCCTTTGTGCTACCAAGTTAAGTCGAAAAGGGGAGATGACGGTGGAAGTGTTCTTCGTGGGCGATCCGCCGATCCTACGCCATCTTTATCTGCAAAGACTCCTGGGTAGCGAACGCATTTTTATGCCGTTTTTGTTGCCGTGAGTTGGGCCGCAGTGTGTTGCCACGAGAGAGCCACTGCGGCTCCCTTTTTAAGGGGAGTCTCACTGCCTTGCTTGTTCTCCGTGGACATGAGGGGAATCTCACTGCTCGGCCGGTAAGACCGGCCTGCGCTTTGAGAACCCACGGTTCTCAACTTCTTTCCGACACGGGGAAACCTAAGGTTTCCCCGACCCCTTTCCTCGTTTGATTCCCCAAGAGAACAATAAGGAATAACGAATACTCTTAAAAGGGCATCTCGGAGCCACGGCGGTTTGAGACGACCTTTAGGTCGTCTGCCGTGGCGAGAGCGAGGTGCGTTTCCCCGCCGGAGGAAACGACACCGTCCCTTTTAAGAGTATTCGTTATTCCTGGTGGACCTGAGGGGAATCGAACCCCTATCTGCCGGATGCAAACCGGCTGCTCTGCCACTAAGCTACAGGCCCTCCTTTGTCAATCTCATTGTAATAGCGCTTGACAGAAAATGAAAGATGGGGTAATTTGTTATTAAACCAAGGACAAACGCTCGCGGAGTGGGTTTTCCTCTCCTTTGTGTGCGCACACTCGTACAGCACACTTCTGGATTCCCACTCCGCGCGGCGGAATCATATCACCCCGCCCCACCACCAGCTTCATTCTTCATTCCTGGGGGCGGGGAATTCATTTTTTGTTGACACCTCGGGCCGTCTCCGCTACAATTGCTTAACGTATGCCGACCATCAGGCAACTGATCAAGAAGGGAAGGCAGCCCTTGAAGTCCAAGACCAAGGCGCCGGCTTTGTCGTTCTATTTTAATTCATTGAAGAACCGGCCGGTGGATTCCGGTTCACCCTTCAAGAGAGGGGTGTGTGTCAAAGTGTTCACAACGACGCCGAAGAAGCCGAACTCGGCGCTGCGGAAGGTGGCGCGCGTGCGGCTCACAAACGGCATGGAGATCACGGCGTATATTCCGGGCGAGGGCCACGCGCTCCAGGAGCACTCTATAGTAATGGTGCGCGGCGGCCGCGTGAAGGACCTTCCGGGCGTGCGGTACCACGTGGTGCGCGGGGTCCTGGACACGACCGGCGTCACAAATCGCAAACAGCAGCGGTCTAAGTATGGTATGAAAAAGCCGAAGGCATAGCTGGCCTGGTAACTAGTAACTAGGAAACCAATGAGAAAAAAGCGCGTTTATAAAAAATATCATAAGCCGGATGCCGTGCATGGGCGCGTGGAGCTCGGCCGGTTTATCAACTATGTGATGAGGGACGGGAAGAAGTCGGTGGCCGAGAGGGTAGTGTATGGTGCTCTGGAAAAAGTCAAAGCGGCGACCAAAGAAGACCCCGTCAAGGTATTTGAGAAAGCGATAGAGAATGCATCGCCGATGTTGGAGGTGGCGTCGCGGCGCGTGGGCGGCGCGAATTACCAGGTGCCGCGGGAGGTGCGTCCCGAACGGCGCTTCGTCCTTGCGGTTCGCTGGATCATCGGTGCGGCCCGCGCGAAAAAAGGGAAGCCGATGGCGGACAAACTTGCGGAAGAATTGATCGCTGCCGCAAAGAACGAAGGCGCCGCGATCAAAAAGAAACTGGACACGCACCGCATGGCCGAGGCCAACCGTGCCTTCGCGCACTTCGCACGATAATCCGCACCGAACCGCATGCCTCGACAATATCCTATTGAAAAGGTAAGAAACATCGGCATCATTGCCCATATTGATGCCGGAAAGACGACCGTCTCGGAGCGGGTGCTTTTTTATACGGGCGTTTCGCACAAGATCGGCGAGGTGCACACGGGGGACACCATAATGGATTGGATGGAGCAGGAGCGCGAGCGCGGCATCACGATCACCTCGGCCGCGACGACCGCGTTCTGGACGCCGACGTACCGCAATCACGACAAAAATTTTGAACATCGCATCAATTTGATAGATACGCCGGGACACATTGACTTCACGGTTGAGGTGAAGCGGTCGCTCCGCGTTTTGGACGGCGCGGTCGTCGTGTTTGACGGCGTCGCGGGCGTTGAACCGCAGTCGGAAACGAATTGGCGCTATGCGGACGAATACAATGTGCCGCGCATCTGCTTTATCAACAAACTTGATCGGATGGGCGCGAACTTTATGGGGAGTTTTCAATCAATTCTTGACCGGCTCACGCCGCATGCTATCCCGGTGCAGCTGCCGATCGGTTTGGAAGGGAATTTCAGGGGGATCGTGGACCTCCTTTTGAACAAGGCGTTTGGGTCTGAAGGCGAGCATGGCGAGAAGATAGTTGAAATCCCGATCCCGGACGAGATGAAGGCGGACATTGCGAAGCACCGCCACAAGCTGATTGAAAAAATTGCCGAAAACGACGACGGGGCGATGGCGGCGTATCTGGACGGAAAGGAGATTGGCATTGAGGAGCTTCGCCGCGTGCTGCGCAAGGCGGTGATCGCGAACAAAATCGTTCCGGTGTTCTGCGGCTCGGCCTTGAAGAACAAAGGGGTACAGTTCATATTGGATGCTGTTGTGGAGTATCTGCCGGCACCGACGGATTTGCCGCCGGTCACAGGCCATGATCTAAAAACGGGCGCGGAAATCACGCGCCACGCAAGCGACGAAGAACCGTTCTCGGCACTTGCGTTTAAGATCGCAACGGACCCCTACGTCGGCACACTCACGTATTTCAGGAATTATTCCGGCGTTTTGAGGCGCGGCTCGTATATTTTGAATGCGACCAAAGATAATCAGGAACGCATCGGGCGCGTGGTCCGCATGCATGCGAATGATCGCGAGGAGGTGGAGGAGGTCTATGCGGGCGAGATTGCGGCAATTGTCGGCCTCAAAAATACGACGACGGGGGACACACTCTGTGATCCTGATTCGCCAATCGTCTTGGAGCGCATCACTTTTCCCGAGCCCGTGATTGGCATTCGCATTGAACCGAAGACGAAGGTTGATCAGGAAAAGATGGGTACGGCCCTGCACCGGCTCGCCGAGGAGGACCCAACCTTCCGTGTGGCAGGGGATCCGGATACCGGCGAAACGATCATTTCCGGCATGGGCGAGCTGCATTTGGAGATCATTGTGGACCGCATGAAGCGGGAGTTTGGCGTGGAAGCAAATGTGGGTCGGCCTCAAGTTGCATACAAGGAAACAATCTTGGGTGAAGCGGAAGCGGAAGGAAAATACATCCGCCAATCCGGCGGGCGCGGACAATATGGCCATGTGTGGCTGCGCGTGAAACCGCTTGAACGCGGCACGGGGTTCGTATTTTTGGATGAGATCAAAGGAGGTATCATTCCCCATGAATTCATTCCGGCGACGGAGAAAGGAGTGAAGGAGGCCTTGGATAAAGGCATTCTCGCGCACTATCCGGTGACCGACGTTGAGGTGACTTTGTATGACGGTTCGTTCCATGAAGTGGACTCGTCGGAGGCGGCGTTCAAGATCGCGGGATCCATCGCGTTTCAGGAGGCCGCAAGGCGTGCGAAGCCGGTGATACTGGAGCCAATTATGAAATTGCAGGTGCTCGTCCCGCCGGATTTCTTGGGCGAAGTGACGGGCCAATTAAACTCAAAGCGCGGCCGCATTGAATCGCTTGGCGACCGGCCGGGGCTGAAGGTGATTGACGCGAAAGTCCCGCTTTCCGAAATGTTCGGCTACGCGACCGAGCTCCGCTCAATGTCGCAGGGACGCGGTTCGTTCACGATGGAATTTGATCACTATGAGCCGACGCCCAACAATGTGGCGCAGCTTATTATAGAGGGGAAGAAGCGCTAGCGCATGAGCGGTCGTTTCCTCCAGCGGGGAAACGCCGCTCGCCCTCGCTGCAACAGGCGACCTGAAGGTCGCCTCAAGCCGTTGTGGCTCCGGGATGCTCCAAAAACCAACGCTCATGCGCCGCTGCCTTTTTTGTTCGAATCCTGCCCCGTGCACGAAAATGACGCGGGCTACCTTTATGGGGTAGCCCTTGTTGTTGTTTCGGCAGAAACTCCCTTTCCGCTGAGGTGGGGCAGAAGCGTCTCGCTACACGATTCTGGCTGGTGTGTTCTCACTCAAAGCCTTCCGCAGGACCTTGTCAATGCCACGCATCTTGAAATAAATTGCTGCGGTTGCGAGGGCTGTTATGAGCAAGATGATGCTAGAAGCGATATAGCTAGGAAGCGAAAGGAGATGTGCTTTGGTGGAAAAATAGAAAGAACAAGGTGCGATGGGCGGAGCAAGAATCCACAGAGCGATGATAACTTTCTTGCAGGCCCGTCTCAGCTCACAGAGCTGCCAGATTCCTTTGATTTCAATAGGGGTCATCGGCTACCTCCGCAAGGGATGATGGCATATTCATACCGCAACGTCAATTGCCATAAGGAGTGTTCGAAGATCGTCCACTCCTGTGCGCAAAGATTTTTTATTTTGTTATAATTAAACCATGAACCGGAAAGGTTTTGGTGTTGTTGAGTTAGTGGTAGGAATTGTTTTTGGGATGATAATCGTTCTAATGGGTTTTTATTTTTATAATGAAAGTAAAACCGCCTCAATTCCAAATCCAGTTTCTGCAGAAACTGGCAGCTTAACTACGACACAGAAGGTCTCAACATCTACTGCTATGCCGACCGTGACAACAACTTCTTTTCAATATGGAGTTGCTGATTGCTCAAATTTAGCGACAAGCACATCCGTTTATGGCGACCCGGTGGTAACTAGTAGCTATAGTCTTTTTATAGCAACAAATACTTTTTCATCCCAAGAAGCCGGGATTTCCTTTTGTTATCCTTCATATTTAACCATTAGTTATCCAAGTCATGAGGCATGGCCTCGATTAAGAATCACTTGGCCATCGGGAGTAGGCATAAATTTAAGTTCGCCTCAAGGTGTTAATAGAAGCGGTACCCCTCTTCAAAATGTGTTGTCATGGTGCTTGGCCGGAGCAACCGATGCATGTATTCCTCCTCAAAATTATCAAATGATTCATGGAATCAATGAAAATGGTCTGGACTATTATCTTTTCTGGTCAGATCACGAAGGCGCTCAAGGTATCTTTGCGAGCAACACCGGCCCCTTCGCCTATATCGCAACGCCGAATAATCCAACATTATTTGATCCCTCGAACATCGACAGGGGAACATTCACCCCTTCAGAGCTGAGGGACTTAATAGTCATACTCAATACATTCACCACCTCAAAGCCTTTATAGCGTCATATCAGACCACAAAATCGTTCGAACATCGTCCAGGCCCCTGCGCAAAAAACAGAAAGGCTCCCGAACAGCAGGATATCCTTTCTGTGGGAGCCGACGTGATTTACCCACTCCGTTTAGTGCGCTAGGTTCTGATAGTGTAAGATCATTGCCCTACACCCTTCAATCACTGCGTAGAGAAAAAGCGAAGCGCAGAACAACGAGAAAATCGCTCCCCGCCAGTTCTTCTTCCTGAAGGACATAATGGCGCGTATGCTCAACAGGAAGAAGCAAACCACCATGCAGGCCAACGCGATCCAATGATGATAACTCATAGCACTCCTTATGGGCTGTCGAATTCGTTCGGATACTGACCATACATAGTATAACCGAAATATCTATATTTGTCAAATCTTGGCAAAATAGGCTTGTTTCTGGCTAATAGCCAGGATCGTTCGAAGATCGTCCAGGTCCGTGTGCAGCACTTTCCTTTGTGGTATACTTTAGAAAAAGAGCTATCCATGGCGGAAGATTATAAGGCGAAATTGAACGATCTTTTGACGACGTGCGCGAAGCAGAGCGCTTCCGATTTGCACCTCGCGGTCGGACGGCGGCCAACGTTGCGCATGGACGGGGCCCTTGTGCCGCTTCAGAAAGAGTCTGTTATGACGCCCGAGGCGGCGGAAGGCATCATTTCGGAGCTCACGAGCGCCGAGCAGAAGGAGAAACTTGTTGTCCAGCGGCAGCTTGACTTCGCCTATAGTTTTGAGGACAAGGCGCGGTTCCGCGTGAATGTCTATTACCAGCGCGGCTACCTCGCGGCAGCGCTACGCCTCGTGCCCGCACGCATCAGGACGATTGAGGAGCTGAACCTCCCGCCCCTCCTCCACGATTTCAGCAAACTGTCGCAGGGGTTCATCCTCGCCGTAGGTCCCGCGGGACACGGAAAGTCATCAACGCTCGCGGCAGTCCTTGACGAAGTGAACCACACCCGGGCCGACCACATCATTACCATTGAGGATCCGGTTGAATATCTTTTTACGCAGGACAAGTGCATCGTTTCACAGCGTGAAATAGGAAGCGATGCGGTGAGCTTTCATAGCGCCCTGCGCACCGTGCTGCGGCAGGACCCGGACGTCATCATGATCGGCGAAATGCGCGACGCCGTTTCCATTGCTACCGCGATGACAGCGGCGGAGACAGGACACTTGGTGTTTTCCACGCTGCACACGAACTCCGCATCGCAGACGATTGATCGCATTATTGACTCTTTTCCGGCCGAGCAGCAGGGGCAGGTGACCTCCCAGCTCGCGGCAACCTTGGTCGCGATCGTCTCCGAGCGTCTCTTGCCGAGGATCTCCGGCGGCCGCATCCCGTCCATGGAAATTATGATCGTGAATCCGGCCATCCGGAACCTTATCCGCGAGCGGAAAACGTATCAAGTTGATCTTGTGATCGAGACTTCGTTGCAGGAGGGCATGGTGACGCTGAACCGCTCGCTCGCGAATCTCGTAAAAAACAAGGAAGTAACGCTCGAGAATGCCGAGCTCTATTCATTGAATCCGGCGGAGCTTCGGATTCTTCTTGAACGGACGTAATAATGAGATTTAAGTACCAGGCCAAAACCAAGGAGGGGGAGACGCAGGTCGGGTTCGTAGAAGCAGGGAACCGCGATGGCGCCGTGAGTATCCTCACGGGCCACGATCTCTTTATTTTGAGCGTGGAACCCGAAGGAAAGATAGGTCTCATTGACCGAGCCTCCGCATTATTGAACCGCGTTCGCCGCAAGGATATGATCGTCTTCACGCGCCAACTCGCGACGCTCCTTGAGGCAAGGGTTCCTTTGAATAATGCCCTGAAGACCCTCCGCGACCAGACGGCGAACAGAATTCTCAAAGATGTGGTTGCGCGGATCTCTGAAGATATTGACGCTGGCCTTTCATTTTCCCAGGCGATGGAGCGGCAAGGGGAAACATTCCCTGATTTTTACGTAGAGATGGTGCGGGCTGCGGAGGTGACCGGAAATATGAACGAAGTCACAGGATTCCTCGCCGATTATACCGAGAAGGAAGGGGCCCTCGTGAGCAAAGTGGTTTCGGCCCTCATTTATCCCGCTATCGTGGTCGCACTTTTTATCGTGGTCGCTTTCATCCTCGTCACCTTTGTGTTTCCGTCTATTGGGACGGTGTTTTCCCAGAATAATGTGCAACTGCCATGGTATACGCAGGCGCTCCTCGCGGTTGGGAATTTCATGGCGCAATGGTGGGTCGTCGTTGTGATCGCCGCGATCGTTCTTGCGGTGGTCCTCGCTGATTATCTTGGGACTGCCGAGGGGAAAGCGCTTCTGGATGATCTGAAGATCCGGTTGCCCATCGCGAAAAAAATATATCTTCCGGTCATCATGGCGCGCTTCGGGAATGCGGCGGCGCTTCTCGTCCGCGGCGGCATTCCCATCGCGCAGTCGCTTGAGATCATCAGCCACATGGTAGGGAACACGCTTTATAAAGATATCATCCACGACATTGCTGGCGACGTGCGTGAGGGAAAACTCCTTTCCGAAAGCATCGCGAGCCATCCAGGATTTTTTCCAACGGTCGTTTCCCAAATGGTTGCGGTAGGCGAGACGACCGGGAAAACCGAGGAAATGTTCGCTCGAGTTGCAAGCATTTATATGCGGGAAACCGATCTGGTTTCAAATAATCTCGTCGAACTCATTCAGCCCGTCTTGATAGTGGGGATGGGCATTATGGTCGGACTCCTTTTTGCCTCCATTCTTATTCCCATTTATAGCCTGTCAGTGAACATCCATTAGCCTTTCCCCATGGATTGGTTATCCACAGAGAACGCTTCGCCATTGTTGTTACAATAGAACTGATGGCTGGCAGAGAAAAACAAGGATTCACCCTCATCGAAATTCTGGTCGTCGTTGCCATTATTTCAATTTTGGCAACAGTGGTTTTGGTCGGTTTGGGCCCAACCCAGCAAACAGCGCGCGATGCGCGCAGACTATCCGACCTCCGGGAAGCGCAAAACGCCCTTGAGCTTTTCTATTATAAGTGTGGTTTCTACCCAGGCACTGCGTCCGGCGGTGTTTGCGCGCCGGGCAGTCCCGGCACCGATTGGAACGGTTTCACGAGTGCGCTGGGGAACGCAAACATTGGCGTTAGCGCGAGTTCAATACCATCTGACCCTAGCACAAATCGGACGTATGGGTACGCGTACAACGGGGGCAATACTACGTACGTGCTCGGCGCGGCGCTTGAGAACGCGAACAACAGCGTGCTGAATGGTTACAATGCGCCGGTTACCACTGGCTACAATTGGGTGCCGAACGGCGGCAGTGCAATCGCCCCGAATGCATCCTGCAGCGGGCAGCCTACGAATAACGGCAGCGGAGCTACCTATTGCATCTCGCTCTGACAGTTTTTTAGGGATGAGGTTTTGCGTCGCATGCGTGGTAGAATAGCATCATGCTCTCCTCCGCCATCCTTTTCCTCTGTGGCCTTGCGATCGGAAGCTTTGTGAACGTTCTCGCCTTGCGGTATGACGGCGGGCATTTTTTATTTGACCCGAAGGCGATTGGCGGCCGTTCGCACTGCCCCCACTGCGGGCGCACCCTCGGTTGGTCCGAACTCATCCCCGTCGCAAGCTTTTTCGTTCAACGGGGGAAGTGCAAGCACTGCGGGGCGCCCATCGGGCTTCACTACCCGCTTGTGGAATTACTTTCGGGGCTTGTTTTTGTGTTCGTGCCGCTCTGGCTTGGGGAAAATTTCTTCCTTTCGGCGCTTTGGATCGCGGCATTTGAAGCGTTGCTTCTCGTCGCCTACATTGATATCCGTCTCCAGATCGTACCGGACGAACTGAATGGCATGCTCGTGATCATTGCCATCTTGGCGGCCATTTTTTCCGTCGGGTATCTTGGCCCGGCGAACCATTCCTTTCTTGGCCCCTATGCGGCGCCGTTCGGTTTGCAGAATAGTTTTTGGGCAAGCCATCTTGCAGGCGCGCTCTTTGGCGGGGCATTTTTCGGCGTACTGGTTCTCATAACGCGCGGGAAGGGAATGGGGGTAGGCGACGTGAAGCTCGGCCTCGCGCTCGGCTTGCTTTTTGGCTGGCCGGACATTCTTCTTCTCTACGGATCGGCCTTTGTGATCGGCGCGCTCGTTGGCGTTGCGTTGCTTCTCGAAAAGAAGAAAACCATGAAAAGCGCCCTGCCCTTCGCGCCGTTCCTCGCGCTTGGGGCCGCTTCCATTTTTTTCTTCGGTGCCGCCGCTCTTGGATGGTATTTTCGTATAATAGGGTTATGAAGGGCTTCACCCTCATTGAACTCCTTGTCATCGTCGCGATCTCCGCGATGCTCTCGGCGATCGCCATAACCTATACGAGCATCGCGAGAAATCAAGTGGCGCTTTCGGTTGAAACCTCGAAGGTCGCCCAGTTTATTCTCCGCGCGAAAAGTCTTGCTATTGCAACCTATAACAGCGCCCCCGGCACCTGCGGATACGGGGCATCGTTTGATATCGCGAATAATGCCTATTCGCTCTTCGCCTACAACCCCGACCCCTCCAAATACAACGGTGCCGTTTCGCCCTGTCCGAGCGTAGCGTCTACCACCGCGCTGGGGATTTCTTCCGGCGAGATGGGACAGTATTCGCAGAGTTCTTGGGATGTTTCGCTCGCGAACGGCGTCCGCATGGAATCGGGAGGGAACGGCAACGATCTCGCGCTCGTGCTCTTCTCCCCGCCTGATCCCGCAGTTTTGATCAGCCGCGATGGCCAAAATTTTCTTGACCCCGCCTTGACCCAGAACATGACTTCAAAGGTCCATCTTGTCACTGCCGACGGTAGCGCATCAACAACGATTTCCGTGAATGCCGCAGGGCAGGTCAACTTTTGAACCGCATGAAAGCCCCGGACCGAAAAGGCCAGTCCCTTCTTGAAGCGATGATCGCCCTCGGCGTGCTTATGACGGGTTTTTTGGGCATTATGACGCTTCTCTCGCAGTCGTTTTTCTTAAGCCGTACCACCTCTGACAGGCTAACCGCGACCTATCTCGCTTCCGAGGGGATTGAGCTCGCGAAGAACCTCATTGACCACGACGTGTACGCGGGGAACGGCTGGGGAGCATGTTTCGCCATCCCCGTCGGCGGAAGCGGGGATTACGAGGTTGATTATGCGACATTGACGCAGGGCCAAAGCTGTCCTCCTGCCGCCTACGGCGGCAGGCATCTCATATTTGACCAAACGGCCCATCTCTACGGCTATAATTTCTCTAATGCTGCCGATGACCTCGTGGTGACCGGTTTCACGCGCGATGTCCGGGTCGCCGTGCCAGCGGCCTCACAAGGGAATGAGATTGTGGTTACCTCCATTGTCGGTTGGCCAAACGGGCAAACTATCATGCTGGAAGACCACTTTTATAATTGGCGTCCATGAAATCATGCCCATGAGAAAAGGATTCACTCTAATGGAATTGTTGGTTGCCATCGGCTTATTTTCCATCATCGTCGCGATTGCGGTGGGCGGGTTTACGAATGCGCTCCGCACGCAGCGTGAGGTCGCGGCGCTCATCGCCGCCCAATCGAATGCGGGTCTCGCCCTGGAGCAGATGGCACGCGAGATAAGAACCGGGTATTTTTTCTGCCACGACTCCTCCGGCGCGCTAACGTGCTCTTGTTCGCTCACTGGATTTGTATTGACTTGCTCCGATCTCAATTTTGAAAATGCGTCGGGCGCGGCGGTGGGGTATTCCCTCGTGGATAACGCCCTTGCGAGGAGCGAAAACGGCAGCCCGGCGCAGCCCATCACGAGCGGCAACGTCACCGTTCCGTATTTGGTCTTCACGCTGTTTGGGAATGCCGAAGGTGGTCAATGGAGTCCGCGCATTACGATCTCAATCGGCGTCGCGCCGAACTCTACCGATCCCACGCTGCGAAGCGATGTTCTTAATCTCCAAACGACCGTGAGCGCCCGTGGAGTGTTATAATCACTAAGATGAGAATGGAAACGGGGAGCGAAAGGAGCGGGCAAGCGATGCTCCTCGCGATCTTGGCGCTCGGAGGGGCGATTTTGGGCGCGACCACGATCGCGGGTTTTTTAATGCTCTACCAGATTAGGGCGACGACGGATTCGGAGAACTCGGCGAAGGCAGTCTTTGCGGCGGATTCGGGCGTAGAATGGGCGCTTTTCAGTTTTTATTGCGGGCCGACCGCGCGGTGCGCGGCTCCTCCCCCGCTTCCCGGGAATCCGCCGGGCACATTGGGGGATGGCGCAGTGGTTGACGTGACCTGCTACGACAGTTCCGGCGTTGCCACTACAACCTGTTATGCTACGACGACTGCCGCTGCCGCCTCGGCCATCGCAAAGGGTACCTCGCTTGACGCGAAGCGCGCCTTTTTCCTGGGCCTTGGAAACGCTCCTGCGGCAGCGCCGTAGTTCTAAACCACTTTCATATGGACAAAACCGAGGCCCGCGAGCGGATTGAACATTTAAAAAAGGTTATCAATCGGGAACGCTACCTTTACCACGTGCTTGATACGCAGGGCCTTTCCGACGCTGCGCTGGATTCGCTCAAAAAGGAGCTTTTTGATCTTGAACAGCAATTCCCGGACCTCGTAACGCCCGATTCGCCGACCCAGCGCGTGGCGGGAAAGCCGCTCAAGGAATTCGCGAAGGTGCGGCACGCGGAACGCATGACCTCTTTTAACGATGCGTTCTCCCCGGAGGACATGCGTGCGTGGTTCACGCGGCTCACGAATTATCTCGGATCCAGCACCACTTTTCGCGCAGGCGCGAAAAGTGGTGCTGGGCAGGCCCCATTCTATTGCGAGCTAAAAATAGACGGGCTCGCGATTGAGCTTGAATACGAGAACGGCATTTTCGTCCGCGGCTCCACGCGCGGCGACGGACTGATCGGCGAGGACGTCACGCAGAATCTCCGGACGGTGGAAGCGATCCCGCTCAAGCTTTTGGAGCCGGACGAAATAGCAGCGAATCTCAAAAAAACATCTCTTAGCCCGAAACCATACGTCCTAAACCCAAAGCACTTGATTGTCCGCGGCGAAGTGTTTCTTACAAAAAAGGAGTTTGTGAAGATGAACAAGGCGCAGGAGGAAAAAGGACTTAAACCCTACGCGAATCCGCGGAACGTCGCCGCCGGCTCCGTGCGCCAACTGGATCCCGCGATCACCGCGAGCCGACGCCTGGATTCGTTCCAATACGACATTGTCACGGACATTGGGCAAACGTATCACGAGGAAGCACACTTGCTTTTAAAAGCATTCGGATTCAAAGCCAATCCGAATAACAGGCCGGCGGAAACCATCGCCCAGATATTCGCGTTTCGGGACCATTGGGCGAAGCATCGCGAGAGGCTTGATTATGAAATTGACGGGACGGTTGTCATTGTGAACGATAATGCGACCTTTGCGCGGGCGGGGATCATCGGGAAGGCGCCGCGCGCCGCGATCGCATACAAATTCTCCCCGCGCGAAGCGACGACGGTGGTAGAGGACATAAAGGTGCAGGTTGGACGGACGGGGGCCCTGACACCGGTCGCGGTCATGCGGCCGGTCGCCGTGGGGGGCATCACGATCACGCATGCGACGCTTCACAACGCGGACGAGATCGCGCGGCTCGGCTTGAAAATTGGGGATACGGTGATCGTTTCGCGGGCGGGCGACGTGATACCGCAGGTGACGAAAGTGCTTACCGAACTCCGCACGGGGAAAGAAAAAGCGTTTCACATGCCCGAGCGCTGCCCGGTGGACGGTTCGCGGGTCGCGCGCGACGGCGCCATTCACCGTTGTTCGTCCAAGGATTGCGGCGCGAAACACCGTGAATTTCTCTACCATTTCGTTTCGCGCGGCGCGTTCAACATTGAGGGGCTTGGCCCGAAGATCATTGACCGATTCCTTGACGAGGGGCTTATCTCCGACGCCGCCGACATTTTCACGCTCGAGGAAGGGGATATCGCCGCCCTCGCACGATTCGGCGAAAAATCGGCGGAAAACATCGTCCAGGAAATCGCCGAGAAAAAGAAAGTACCGCTTGCGCGGTTCCTCTATGCCCTCGGCATTCTCCATGTCGGCGAGGAGACCGCCGTGCTGCTTGCGAAAAGTTTTGATTTCCCGCATGCAGCCGGTCGCGTGGCGATCAAAGACATTTTGAAAGTTTTTGAAAAGCTCTCGCTTGAAGACCTGCAAAAAGTGAAAGACATCGGGCCGAAGGTCGGGCAGAGCATTTATGACTGGTTCCGCGAGCCGCGCAATGTGAGATTCCTCACGCGGCTGGAAAAGGCAGGTGTTGAAGTTGAAGCCCAACCGCGGAGCGCGACGAGCGGTAAACTTGCAGGGAAGACGTTTGTTTTGACGGGCGGGTTGGAATCCATGAGCCGCGAAGCGGCGAAGGAAAAAATCCGCGAGCTTGGCGGCGAAGCGTCCGAGTCCGTGAGCAGGAAAACCGATTACGTGGTTGCGGGCTCCGAACCTGGATCAAAGTACGAGAAAGCAAAAAAACTCGGCGTGAAGACCATAGATGAGAAAGAATTTCTCGCGATGCTGAAGTAGCCCTCTCAAGACGGTTTGATTTATTGAGACAGGGGGTATAAGATTTTTGAGAAAGCATTGAAATTGCGGGCGTAGCTTAGCCTGGCAGAGCGTCCCCCTGTCACGGGGAAGGTCGTGGGTTCAAATCCCATCGCCCGCGCACCGATTTTAACCTTATAAATCAAGCTAGTTTTTGTGCGGGCGAACAGACACTAGAACTGGATTGTTCGAATCCTGTCCTGTGCGCAGTATCGTATACTGATTCCATGCCTCATATTCACGATAAAGTAGACTTCGTTGCCGATGTTTTTATCGTCAACAAAAATAAAGTTCTCTTGCGGAAACACGATAAACATAACATGTGGCTCAGCCCGGGTGGCCATATTGAACTGGATGAAGATCCGAATCAGGCAGCCATACGCGAAGTTAAAGAAGAGGTCGGATTAGACATATCATTGATCGGTAAAGCGAAAACATATTCCAACCCAAGAGATGGTAAAGACCTTATCGTGCCGAGATTTATGAACCGCCACCATGTGATCGATACCCATGAACATATTTCGATGGTCTATTTTGCGAAAACCGACAGCGTGGATATCAAGCAAGGAAAAACTGAGATAAGTGAAGAAATTCGGTGGTTTACCAAGGAAGAACTCGATGGCCCCAAATTTGGTATCAGTGAGAAGATACGATTTTATGCTAAAACGGCCTTAGATGAGTTGGGTCAGTAGAGCCGTTCGAAAATCGTCCAGGCCCGTGCGCAGCTTGACGTAGTAATCAGTTAGTGATATTATCTGCCGTGGAAGACTTTGTGAGAGGAGGCAGCTTATGAAGGGTGTATACGGAAATCTGGAGATCGGGGAGGTTCTAGAGTATCGAGGCTTGGGCAACGAAGGGAGTATCGTGCGAGTAAAAACCGGAGACACAGATGAACTTCCTGCGGCACTGGTCACCAATTATGATGTGAGGGAGGATATCAACCAGGCATATCTGCTCATGCAAATCATCGAGAACGTCCTCGGCGACACTTCGGGTCTCAGTCTGAAACTCGAAGGTGTGTACGACAATGGTGGGAATCGGTTGGAAGCTACCACTCGGTTCGCCAAGGAAGGAGACGACTGGCCCCAAGAAGAGGGAGAGCGAGCTTTCTTCCTTCGGTATGAAGTCACTTCGGCCATCTGATACCGTAAGCACGGCACAATTCCAGTCCGCTACTGAAAAGTAGCTCGCCGACCGAGAACGGTCTTTTTTATTTCCTCTGCGCCGTCAAAGGCATATCAATCACCGTCAAGCCGCTGCAACACAGGCCTGTTTTTGGCTAAAAGCCAGAATTGTTCGAAAATCGTCCAGGCCTGTGCACGAAATTTTTGATTACCTCAACTTACTAACGTTTAGAATACTAAGCTCAGGTAATGTGGGGATCGCAAGGGTGTACCATGCGATCCCCGATGGCAGTCCTCTTACTGCTCTTCAGTACGGGTATCCACCGCTACGAGCTTGCCGGCGCGATGGATAATCTTGAAATAGGGGTCAACGGGCAAATGAAAGAAAAGGCCGCCGTTGGGCTCGAACACTACGGTCATACTCCAGATAACCTCCCTGGCGCGGCGTAAGACAACCCTCTCTTCAATCTGGCGAGGAAACTCGTCGCTTGGGCGGGCGTATATCTTGAATGAAACGATGGTTGCCTGCTGGAGTCTTTCCAGTAACTTATCATTGGCCGATGTGCCGGGGGTGAGGCTAGACCCCATTTCTTTCATCTTTTTCGATTGGAGTTGTTCGTCAGAACGGTATTGCTGCCGCATGGATTCGCCACAATAGGCCGTTTCCATGACATATGCGGGAATCGAAAGGGCTTTGCGCAGACCCTCGGACTCCGCCAGTTGAGGATTAACCTCGACGATGAACCGCACTCTCTGTTTGACTGACATATTCTGTTTCTCCTTCGCGGCTAACTGGTTGTTGCCGGTACTGCAAGTATAATATCACGATAACTTTATTTTGTCAATCTTTTTCTAAGATTACTGTATCTATTGAAAAAGGCTATTATAATTTTCATCATGCAGATCGTAAAGCGAAAGTCATGTCTCATACCATGCTTTTTGAAGAACAAAGAGGTTTTTTTATCACTTCGCTCAAGAAACGCGCAACAATACCCTGATATCTATAGCTTTTGGGGTGGTGGTATTGAGGGGGGAGAGACACCAGAGGAAGCATTGGTAAGGGAAATCAGAGAAGAACTCAGCATCCTACCGACTTCCTATACTTATCTTGGCGTCCGCTACGACTCAATACCAAATGAAAAACATATCTTTTACTGCGAAGTGGACGACACGTTCAAGAGCACGATCGAAACGTATGAAGGACAGGGAGGAAGATGGTTCTCAAAAAACGAGGTTGAGAAAGAGGAGAAAATGATCGAAGAAGACCGGGCAATCGTTCTGGAAATACTCGATTTGATCATTGGGAGTAGATAAACTGATGTTCGGCTGATTTTGTTCGAAGATCGTCCAGGCCTGTGCGCTGTTGATGTGCGGTTATCGTTGTGCTAGAGTTTGCGTAGAATAAGACCTTACCCTTTAGGGGAAGGCATAATTGAGAGGTGAAGCATGAAGCAAAGGATAGTAACCTCGATTGATCGCCGGCTTATTCATCCTTCTGATCCCAGATTACAATCGCTGACCCAGGGAGGCGGCGCAATGCGGTCGGCGACGGAATTCGTTGCTCATCTGATACAGCTCTCCTCGGATCCGACGTACGGCCCAATAATCTCCAAATGCAATGATGAATATGCTGAATTGTTTGAAGAGGGGGAGCACAGGGCGGAAAGCCTACGAAAGACCTTGGCGTATTCACTCCTTGTGGTCTGTAATATCGCACCAGGGCGGAGTTCTCCGCGAAAAGGCTATTCCTACCTCAAGATCAATGTGGAATTCAGGCGCAACCGCATTGTCATCGGCAGCCTTCGGATAGTGGTTGACGAGTCTGGCGTTTGCTTTCTGATGGCGCAAAATGGTTTGGGTTTCGCCTCGGTTACTCTCTAGGGGGACCAATGAAGGACCCCACTAAGTGGAGTCATCACGGGAGGGGAGGGCGGAACTTGTTTCCCCCTCCTCTCACGACATTTTTAAACGACCCCACCGAAGGGCCTTTTTTATTTTCTTTGCGCCGTCAGGAGAAGAGTTCGAAAATCGTCCAGGCCCGTGCGCTTTCAAACATGGTAATGAAGACGCGTTTGCGCTCTTGAAATGCCGGCTGATTATTTTGCCAATCGGAAGTTTCGGTGATAACCTATGGGTAATGCGCCAATCGGAGCTTTTTACGAAGGTATCGCGGGCCGCGCCGAAGGACGAAGTGGCATTGAACGCCGAGCTCCTCACGCGCGGCGGGTTTATTTATAAAAATTCCGCGGGAGTGTACTCGTTCCTGCCGCTCGGCTGGAGAGTGATCCAGAAGATCGCGGGGATCATCCGCGAGGAGATGAACGCGATCGGCGGCCAGGAACTCTTTATGGCGGCGCTGCACGACAAGCGTTATTTGAAGGCGACGAAACGCTGGGACGTCGGCGTGGTGTTCAAAGTGGTCTCGGGCGGAAAGGATGCCGGCGAAAAAGAGCCTGGCTTCAACATCAGCTGGACGCACGAGGAGATCATGGCGGAGATCGGCACGAAGTACGTGAGTTCCTATAAAGATCTTCCGTTCGCGGCGTACCAGATCCAAACTAAATTTAGGAACGAGCCGCGCGCGAAGTCGGGGCTTTTGCGGGGCCGCGAGTTTTTAATGAAGGACCTCTACAGTTTCCATACGTCCGAGGAGGACCTCTTCAAATATTACGACCGCGTGGCCGCGGCGTATCAAAAGATCTTTGCGCGATGCGGTTTGAAGGCGTATTACACGCTTGCCGCGGGCGGCGATTTCACCGCAAGCAACACGCACGAGTTCCAGGTGGTCGCGGACGTCGGCGAAGATACGATTTATCTTTGCGAAAAATGCGAATATGCGGAAAACAAGGAGATTTCAAAGCTCACGGTTGGCGGTAAATGTCCGAAGTGCGGCACTGGCATACGCGAAGAAAAGGCGATTGAGGTCGGCAATATCTTCCCGCTCGGCACGAAATATTCCGAGGCGTTCAACCTTCAATTTGCCGATGAACAGGGAAGAAAAAAGTACGTAGTGATGGGGTCGTACGGCATCGGGCTTGGTCGCGTGATGGCTACGATCGTGGAGGTCATGAGCGACAAGAGCGGCATCGTCTGGCCCGCGAATGTCGCTCCGTTCCGTGTGCATCTCCTTGCCCTGAACGGCGCTAACGGCGATGCGGCGTACCGCGCTTTACAGGATGAAAAAATTGAAGTACTTTATGACGACAGGAGCCTCTCTGCGGGCGAAAAGTTCGCGGAAGCGGACCTCGTCGGCATCCCGTGGCGGTTGGTCGTGAGCCCTAAGCTTGGTACAAAAGTTGAGGTCAAGCGGCGCGGCGAAAATAACGCAGAGATTATGGATATCAAAGAAGTGACGAAAAAATTATCTGAAAATGGCCTTCTTCAATAACATTTTCAAAGACATCGGCGTTGACCTCGGGACGGCCAATACCCTTATCTATCTGAAGGGAAAGGGCATCGTGGTGAACGAGCCGTCGGTCGCGGCGGTGAATACAAAAACGAACCATATTCTCGCGGTGGGCGACGAAGCAAAGAAGATGCTCGGCCGGACGCCCGCGCACATCAATGTGGTGCGGCCGCTCGTGAACGGCGTGATCTCCGATTTTGAAATGACGGAAGAGATGTTGCGACATTTCCTGCGCCGGCCGCAGGCGAGCCCGATCACATCGTACCGGCGGGCGATCCTCTCGATTCCGAACAATTTGACGGAAGTGGAACGGAAATCGGTGGAGGACGCGGCGCTGAACGCGGGATGCTCAAAGGTGTATCTTGTGGAATCGCCCACGGCGGCGGCCTTGGGCGCGGGCTTGTCCATCATGGCTCCCGTTGCGAGCCTGATTGTGGACATCGGCGGCGGCACGACTGATGTCGCGGTCATTTCCATGGGAGGCACCGTGGTCGCGCGGACGCTCAAATTGGCGGGCGATCGGTTTAACGAAGATATCATGCATTTCGTGCGCGACGAGTTCCATTTGGCGATCGGCGAGCCGACGGCGGAGTTCGCGAAGATCGCGGTGGGATCGGCCATTCCGATGGATGAGCGGTTGGAGGTGCCGATCCGCGGCCGCGACATCACGAGCGGCTTGCCGCGCGAGATCAGTCTGAAAAACAATCATGCGCGCGTGGCGCTTGCGAAATCCCTTCGTGCCGTCACGGAGGCGGTACGGGAGGTGATTGAGGAAACGCCGCCGGAGCTTGCGGGGGATATCCTTCAGCAGGGTATCGCGCTTTGCGGCGGAGGCGCACTTCTCCGGGGGCTTGGGGAGCTTTTGGAAAAGGAAACCGGCGTTCCGGTCCGCATCGCGGAAGATCCGCTGACCTGCGTTGCGCGCGGCCTGGGGCAGATGGTGGACGATTTTGAAGCCCACCGCGAACTTTTGGATAATCCCTTGAAACCCTTGTCAATCAACCTTTAATTTTCTTCTAATGTGAAGAAGCGCGACGGATGGTCTCTCGTAGCATGCATTGTCATTTTGATCGTACTTGTGTTTCTCGCGCCGCAGTACGGCGCGCGCGTGCGGGCGTGGCTCGGTCCTCTTGCGGCGCCCCAAGCGATCAGTAGCATTCTCGTCGCGGAAAACGAGGAGTTGAAAGCCGAGCTTGCACAGCTCGCGCGCGTCGCCGCGCAATTGCCCAGTTCGTCGCCCGCGTACCTGCCCGCCATGGTGTATTCGCGCTATCCCTTTAATTTCAAAAATGAATTCCTTGTTGATGCGGGAGCGAACGAGGGCGTCGCGGAGGGCAAGGCAGTTGTGTTCCAGGGGATCCTCGTCGGCGTCGTCTTAAAAACGTTTCCTGACTCTTCGCTCATTCAGACGGTGTTTGATGGTAATTTTAAAATACCGGTGCGCGTCGGCGCGGCAGGGGATGACGGCTTGCTCACAGGCGGCGCATCTCCCAAGGTTGCTTCCGTGGCGAAAAGTGCCACGGTGCATGCGGGCGATATCGTCTATGCCGCGGCGGAGGGATTGCCGTACGGGCTTCCGGTCGCCGTTGTCCAAGGCACGAGCACGTCCGCAGACAATCTTTTTGAAGAAGCGGCCCTCACGTTCGCTTACGACGAGAACAGCATACAAGTCGTCGCCATCGCCCGATGACCCTAAAACTGCTCGCTGGCCTCGTGCTCCTGCTCATCGCGCTTGCGCTCCAGTTCTCGCTTGCCGCGGCGAACGTGTATTTTGATTTTTCTTTCGCCGCGCTCATTGCATTCTCGCTGGTATTCGGATTTTGGGAATTGGCATTCCTTGTCTTGGTCGCGGTCTTTATTATCAATTGGCAGCCGGCCGTGAGTGCGGAGATACTCGTGTTCGCATTGTTTCCTTTCGCAGTCTATTTTTTGCGCAATGCGTTCCGCTCGCAGCCGTGGTTTCTAAACCTCGTCGCGATCTTTCTCGGCTTCCTTGCGCTTGCCATCGCGGCTGCGCCCGCGGCGTTTTGGGCATCATGGCGGCTGTTTTTGCCGGATCTCGCGGCAGGTTGGCTTTTCGGCACGTGCGTTTTCTTCCTGCTCCACCAGTGGGGGAGGGATTAGCGTAGTGCCGTTGCCTATTTTTGCGATGGATTCTATGCTAAGAACCAATGAAGCAGGATCGTTTCCGCGAGGTCGCTTTTGAAGATTCGTTGCACGACGACTGGAGCCGCGATTTGGACGTGGCGGAGGTTCCCATCGGACGCCGGCCGTTTCTTTGGCTTGGGGCAGCCGTTTTTTGCATCGCGCTCGCGGTCGCGGCGCGGATTGTGTATCTCAACTGGGCAAGCGGTGCGTACTACGCGGCGCGGGCGGAAGACAACGTGGCGGAATATAAAATGGCGCCAGCGCCGCGCGGCACGATCTACGACCGCGAAGGCGACGTGCTCGCGGAAAGCAAGGCGGCGTTCGCGGCGGTGCTTGACACGCGCGCATACGTGAACGACGAGTCGCTTCGCGCGGATACCGCGCGCATCGCGCAAAGCGTGCTCGGCATTTCTTCGAGCGATTTCACAAACCTTGTGAATCAGGCCGCCGCGCAGGATTTCGCGACGCCGGTCGTTCTTGCGGAAAACCTTACACAAAACGAGCTTGTGAATCTCCAAGCAACAGACCTTACGACGATCAAAGTGGAGAGCGAATTCATCCGCGACTATTCTCAAGGGCCCGTGTTCTCTTCGGTTGTCGGCTATACGGGCCGCGTGAGCGGAAACGACCTAAAGGCAAACCCATCCTTAAATGGCGCCGATTTTATAGGCAAAATGGGCATTGAGGCGTACTACGACGATGCGTTGCGCGGAAAGCCCGGCGTGACAGTGCAATACAGGAATGCGCAAGGTGCGTTGCTCCGCGAAGAACGTGAGTCCACGCCGCAGGTCGGCGGCTCGCTTCATCTTACGATTGACGGGGGACTGCAGTCGTATTTCTATTCGCGCCTCGCAAGCGGTTTGCGGTCGCTCAAGAGGACCGTGGGCGTGGGCCTCGCGATAGATCCGCAGACGGGCGAAGTACTTTCGCTCATCAATCTTCCCGGTTTTGACAACAATGTATTCTCGCAATCCGGCGCCGGCGGGACGGCGGAGGAGATATCACGTTTGCTTTCTTCCTCCGACAAGCCGCTTTTCAACCGAGCCGTCGGCGGGTTTTACAATCCCGGTTCCACCGTGAAGCCCCTGGATGCCGTGGCGGCGCTCAAAGAAGGCGTGATTGACCCGCAGCGCGCCATCTTTTCTCCTGGCTATCTCCTTGTGCCGAATCCATACAATTCTTCAACGCCGAGCCGGTACTTGGATTGGCGTTATCAGGGAAGCGTAAACTTGGCGGCCGCTCTCGCGCAATCGTCGGACGTCTATTTCTATATCGTCGGTGGCGGTTCGCCGCCGGCAAGCACGCCGCTTTTGAACGATCCGAGCGACTACGGCGTTTCGGGCCTCGGCATTACCCGGTTGTATCAATGGTGGGAAACGTTCGGCCTCGGGAAGCCGACCGGCATTGATATGCCGGATGAAGCGGATGGATTCCTGCCCACGCCGGACTGGAAGCAGGAACGCATGGGAACGCCATGGCTCCTTGGGGATACCTATAATGTTTCCATCGGGCAGGGAGACCTGCTCGTGAACCCGCTCCAGCTTTTGGATTACATCGGCGCCATCGGCAATGGCGGGAAGATTTACCGGCCGTTTCTTAACGCCGCTTCCACTCCACAGGTCGCCGAGGATCTTACTGGTCTTCTTCCGCAGATACGGGAAGTGCAACAGGGGATGCGGGAAGGGGTAACGTCGCCGCAAGGGACGGCGTATTCGTTGCATGATTTGCCGATTGACGCGTGCGCGAAGACTGGCAGCGCGCAGGTAGCGAACAACCAGCAGGAGAACGCGTTTTTTGTGGGCTATATGCCGTGCGAGAATCCGCAGATTGCCCTCCTCGTCCTTATTGAAAATTCAAAGGAAGGAAGCTTGAATGCAGTGCCGATAGCAAAAGACGTTCTCAATTGGTATTATTGGAACAGGATCGTCGCGCAGCCGGCTCTCGGTTCGCCGAGCAGCACCCCCGGCGTCCACCAATAAATTTTCCATGAGTGAATTTCGCGAAGACCCCGTTTCCGGCGATTGGACCATTATTGCGCCCGGGCGCGCCAAGCGTCCGGAAGAACTTTTCACGCGCAGAGAGCCGCGTGAGATATCGCCCAAGCGCGGGTGTCCGTTCGAAGATCTAAAAAAATCTGGAAACTGGCCGCCAATTGCGCTGTATCCCGACGAAGCGCACTGGAAGATCGCCATCATCCGCAATAAGTACCCTGCGCTCGCGCATGGCGCGAGCTGCGCTATGGACGTCTCGCGCGGTTTGTATCATGTAAAGACTGGCGTGGGAGACCACGAGATTGTCATCACCCGCGACCATCGGAAAAATTTTTCGGAACTCACCGCGCGGGAAGCGTGCGATGTCTTTATGGCAATCCGGGAACGGTATCGGGCAATCGCAAAGGATGCGTGCAGCGCATACATTTCCGCGTTCTTTAATTGGGGACGGGAGGCGGGCGCTTCACTTTCGCATCCCCACTACCAGATCCTTGCGTTGCCGATCATTCCTCCGCACGCCACGAAATCCTTTCATGGCGCCCTGCGATATTTCAAGCGGCACGGTCGCTGTGTGCGCTGCGACATCGTCGCGGAGGAGCGGAAAGAGAAAACGCGGATAGTGGCGGAGAACCGTCATGCAGTCGCATTCGTTCCCTATGCGGCAAAGCGCCCCTTTGAAGTGACCATTCTTCCGCGGCGCCACGCGCCATACTTCACCCTGACCTCGGATGCGGTTCTTAGAGATACCGCACGCTTGCTGCAGTCCGTGATGCGCCGCATGAAGAAATATCTCCACGATCCAGACCTCAATTTCTTTATCCACGACGCCCCCGTGGACGGTCGCAAATATCCACATCACCACTGGCATATTGAAGTCGTGCCGGTGGACGTGATTTCTCCTCCGGGCGGGTTCGAGATATCCACCATCGTGAATATCAATGTCATTCCGCCGGACGCCGCTGCCGCGGTGCTGCGAGGGAAAAAGATCAGATCATCATTGTAATAGTGATGTGGAAGAAAATACTCAAGCACAGGGAGGTTAGCGCGATGTCGCTTGCGGCGCTTCTTTTTGTGGCGGGCGGCGCGCTGTGGTCGCGCCTCGCGCTGCATGCCACTGCCATGAGTTCTCCGATGATCGTTCACTTCAACGATCTTGAGGGAATCACCGCCGTCGGCACGCCGACGAATTTTATCTTTATCGCAGCGTTTGGGATCGCGGTCGTCCTCATGGATTTCGTTATCGCGCTTGAGCTTGAGGAGAGGAGCCGCTTTTGGGGGAAGGGCGCCGCTGCGGTCACCCTCGTCCTCGCCATCTTGCTTTTTATCGGCTTTGCGGCTATCATTAACGTCAATTGATGGCATGGCACAGGACTTCGCGGTGATCCAAACCGGCGGGAAGCAATACAAAATTTCCGCCGGGGAGAAAATAAAAATAGAAAAGACAAGCGCCGAAGGCGGCGCCGTGGTTTTTGATAAGGTGCTTTTGCGGTCGGAGGGCGGCCGTGTCACGATCGGCGCTCCTTACCTTACGAATACTTCGGTGGAAGCGGAATTGCTCGGCATGGGGCGCGAGAAAAAAAAGATCGTTTTTAAGTATCATTCCAAAACGCGGTTTCGCAAGAAGAAAGGACATCGGCAGCAATATACGGAGGTTCGGATTAAAAAAGTCTAATAATGGATTTGACGCGCGGGGGCACAGGGGGTACAATGGTTTTTGTCATCCTTCGTGAAGGAGCGTTTTAGGTCGATTGGCTATTGCTTTTTTGCGAGGGAGAAAGGGCATCGTTATAAATAAACTTAATCAAACTTCATAAAAATCCATGGCAGAAAAAGAGAAATTTGACCGGTCCAAGCCGCACGTGAACGTGGGCACGATCGGGCATGTGGATCACGGAAAGACGACCTTGACCGCCGCGATCACGCACATTTTGTTCATGAAGGGTCTGGCCAAGAAAGAAGAGGGCGTTGATCAGATTGACAACGCGCCCGAAGAAAAAGCGCGCGGCATCACGATCGCATTGCACCACTCCGAGTATTCCACGGAGAAGCGCCACTACGCGCACATTGACGCGCCGGGACACGCGGATTACATCAAGAATATGATCACGGGTGCCGCCCAGATGGACGGTGCAATCCTTGTGGTCGCCGCGACCGACGGCCCGATGCCGCAGACGCGCGAGCACATTTTGCTTGCGTATCAGGTGGGCGTGCCGAAGATTGTCGTGTTCCTCAACAAGTGCGACCAGGTGGATGATCCGGAATTGATTGACCTTGTGGAATCCGAGGTGCGCGAGCTCTTGAAGAAATACCACTTTGACGGTGACAACGCTCCGGTGATCCGTGGTTCCGCTTTGAAAGCGCTGAACACGAAGTCGCCGGACGATCCGGACGCAAAGCCGATTTTGGATCTCGTGAAGGCGTTAGATGATTACATCCCGACGCCGGTCCGCGACGTTGACAAGCCGTTCCTTATGCCGATTGAAGACATTTTCTCCATTGAAGGCCGCGGCACGGTCGTGACAGGCCGCGTGGAGCGCGGAAAAGTGAAAGTGAATGAAGAAGTGGAGATTGTCGGTTTGAGACCCACGACGAAAACCGTTGTCACGGGCATTGAAATGTTCAACAAGCTTTTGGACGAAGGCATGGCGGGCGACAACATCGGCGCCCTGCTCCGCGGCTTGAAGAAAGAAGATGTTGAACGCGGGCAGGTCATCGCAAAACCGGGTTCTGTCACGCCGCACTCAGAATTTGAGGCAGAGGTGTACGTGCTTTCCAAAGAGGAGGGCGGCAGGCACTCGCCGTTCTTCTCGGGCTACAAGCCGCAGTTCTACATCAGAACAACTGACGTGACTGGTGAAGTGACCTTGCCCACGGGCATGGAGATGGTGATGCCGGGCGACACCGTAAAGCTCTCGGTGAAACTCATTTCCCCCGTTGCGCTTGAGGACAAACAGCGCTTCGCCATCCGCGAAGGCGGCCACACCGTAGGCGCGGGCGCGGTTACGAAGATCGTCAAATAACATGGCGAAGAAGGAATCGGAAACGCCACAAAAGATCCGGCTGCGGATCAAGTCCTACGACCACAAGCTGATTGACAATTCGGCGCGCCAGATCATTGAGACCGCCGAACGGAACGACGCGAAGGTTGTGGGTCCGATTCCGCTGCCCACGGAGATCAGGCACTACACCGTGAACCGGTCCACGTTCGTGCATAAGGACTCGCGCGAACAATTTGAGCTCCGCGTGCACAAGCGCCTTGTGGAGATCCTGAATCCGAGCCAGAAGATCATTGAGTCGCTCACAAACCTCAATCTTCCCGCCGGGGTGGATGTGGAAGTGAAGATGGTATAACAAAAACTCCCGCCGAAGCGGGAGTTTTTGGTGCATAGCCCGCTTGCTTTTGCGAAACCCTCTCCGACCTCGCAAAAATCCGGCTCGCTCATAACAAAAATCCGCCACCCTGGTCGCCGCTCCCGGGTACCCGGCGGATTTTTTATTCGCTCGCGGATTTTTTGCTCGGCCTCCGCACGGTTTTGCAAAAGCAAGTGGACCGCGCATCTAACACCCCTTCCGAATTTTTTAAGAAAGATTTAATCGGCAGCTTGTTAGAATTCACCGGTCAATGGGGCCGGTAGTGAAAGGGTATCACGGCAAGCTCGTCAACTTGCAGTTCGGAGCTCGCTTCTCCGCCGGTCCACATTGACATTGTATTTGACAATTCCACAGATTGGAGTATTATGGAAGATAAGTTGACGAGCTTGCCGGATGCCTTCGGGCTCCGAACGCTGAGAACCGCCTCACAAAGGCGGTTTTTGGTTGCGCTTGTGCCTCTTCTTGGAGAGAAACGTTTTACCCTTTATACTGATGAAATATGGAAAATGCGGTTGAAGTCCGGCATCTCACGAAAGCATTCACTTTCCCCGTCAAAGATCCAGACAAGGGTTTTCTCGGCAATCTCTTCTCCCCGCAATCGCGATCTATCACCGCAGTGGATGACATCTCGTTCTCCGTTCAAGAAGGGGAATCGCTTGCTTTTATTGGTCCCAACGGCGCAGGAAAATCAACCACGATAAAGATATTGACGGGCATATTGTGGCCTACTTCCGGCAACGTTTCGGTGCTTGGGTTTGATCCGCAAGAGCAAAGAAAAGAATTGGCGCTCAATATCGGAACCGTTTTCGGTCAGCGCTCTCAGCTTATCTTCAATCTGCCGATAAGCGATTCATTTGATCTTTTCGCCAGGGTATATGAAATCGAAAAATCACGATATGCGGCGCAGCGGGGAAAGCTAGTGACACTTTTTGACCTCGGGGAAATTCTTGATCAGCCAGTGCGAAAATTGTCCTTGGGCCAGCGCATGAAAGCGGAAATTGCAGTCGCGCTTCTTCATGAGCCGCCCATTGTGTTTCTTGACGAACCAACGATCGGACTTGATATTGTTGCAAAGAGAAGACTCCGAGAAAATCTGAAGGCTATCAATAAGGAGCTCAAAACGACCATATTTTTGACGTCACACGATGCGGGCGATATTGAAACGCTTTGCAAGAGGACCATCATTATCAATCACGGCAAAATGATCTTTGATGATAAAACCACCAACCTCAAAAGAAGATATCTCAATAAAAAAATCGTGCGCATCGCCCTGGAAGAAAAAGACATGCTTGATGTAAAAAGGATGCCTCCGGGGATCGAGATCCTCAAAAATAAAGGCGGTGGTGCGAAGTTCGTCGTTGATACTAGCGTGATCCCAATAGACGAGGTGCTCAAGGAAATAATCCACGGGAAAGACATCCAAGACATCACTATTGAAGACCCTCCCCTCGAGGAGGTCATTGGCAAAATCTATGAAGCTAAGACGCGTTGATGGCGGCTGGTTCAGCCGGATGTCAAAATATCTCTATGCGTATTTCCTTTCCGTAAAGGAAGCTTTGTATTATCCGAAAAAACTGCAAACCAGTGCTATTATCGTACCGTTTCGCATTCTCATGATGCTCGTGATTTATACCTACGCCTTCCATTATATCGGCCGAAGCGTGAACGGCATTGATGTCGCGATAGCCGTATGGAGCATTGCCATTTATCACTTGCTTCTTTACATGCAGTTCAGGGGGGTTTTCAGGACGATTGACGAAGAGGTGCGAAAAGGAACTTTTGAGTTACAGCTCAATAAGCCGTATCACTATCTCGCCTACAAGTTTTGGGAGCAGTTCGGTAAGGGACTCTTAAACTTCGTTATGAGTGCCGTGGTTGCCGTGCCGATTCTTTTGCTTTTCACACACGGCTTTCCCTCAACGACCTCCACTCCTCGCTTTCTCTACGCTCTTATTCTTGCCGCAGGGGGGACCATGGTGTCGGCGGGCCTTTATATCTTGATCGCACTTCCTTCGCTGTGGATCAACGATGCGCGGCCTTTCTTTTGGGTCGTTGACAAGGCAATACTCATTTTCGGCGGGGCGTATATTCCGCTTGCACTTCTTCCTTCGTCGTTTCAAACTTTCGCCAGCCTGACGCCTTTCGGGGCACCCATGTTTGCGACGCAGATGTTCAACCCGGGATTCTTATCAAGCTGGCCGATGCTTCTAATTGTGCAATTGTTTTGGGTTGCGGTCTTTTTCGTGCTTATCAGAATCGTTTTTTCAAAGGCGCAGAAAAGGTTGTCAATAAATGGAGGCTAACGCTCTCATGAAACGAACTTCTCAAAAAACAACCCTTCAAAAAATCTATTCCGAGCTTTCGGTAATGGGAAAGTATATCAGAATCAACCTCGCGGCCGCGGCTGAGCTTCGCATTTCTTTCCTCATGCAAGTCGGGGGAATGATCATCAACAACGTCTCGTTTGTTGTGGTGTGGTTGTTGTTTTTCAATGCTTTCGGAACTATCAATGGCTGGTCGGGGAAAGAGGTTATCGGATTACAAGGTTTTCTTGCTTTGACTTTCGGGATCGCCTTTGCATTTTTTAATGGCTCCCGCGACTTGGAGTTATTTATCAACAATGGCACATTTGATTCAATACTACTGACGCCTAAAAATCTCTACTTGCGCATTCTCACGGTCACTGCGACGACAAGTGCCATCGGGGATATGATATTCGGAATCCTTCTTTCGGGCATATATGCCTATATGGCACATTTGTCGCTCACGCAAGTTCTTTTATTGGTCTCTCTCGTGCCGCCCGTCGCAACCATTCTTATCAATTTCGCCCTCATCACTTCCTGCATCGGATTCTACATGCCCGATTCCGCGCAGCTCTCGCAGGACGCGTTTGAAATTATATTCGGGCCCAGCATGTATCCCTCTGGCATGTACCAGGGGATCGTCCGATTCGCCTTCCTCGTCGTCATTCCGAGCATCGCTGTTGGCGGCTTGCCCGTTGAAGCGGTCGCAAATCTCGATATTTTCAAAGTTGGGATAGTTTGGGTGCTTGCGGTAGCGTGGTTTCTGATCGCGCTTTTCGTTTTGCGCCGCGGGGTGCGACGGTATGAGAGCGCGAATCTGACGGGGGCAAGAGTATAACCTTGCCCAGTTTGCACGATACCAAAACCTAAGGGCTGAGTAGGTTTGACAGGAAATACGCGGTTTTGCTATACTTTCCACTAAGGTTTCCTCGGAAGTTTTATGCCAATATTCACGCGCTTCGGAAGACGAAATTCGTTTTCGTGAAGGACGACCCGGCTTAAGGGCAGGGTTTGGTCGGATATTTGCATGAACTTCCGGTGAAAACCGGAGTTTTTGTTCTATGTCATTTATTCTCGGCAAAAAACTTAAAATGACGCAGATTTGGAAGGACGGGAAGGTGGTTCCCGTGACCGTGATCCATGCGGAGCCAAACAAGGTGACTACGGTACGCAGTAAGGATAAAGATGGCTATGAAGCCATTCAGATTTTGGCTGGAAAGACAAAACGTGAATTTAGAAACCGCGAGTGGCATCCGATCGAGATGGGAAAGTTTAAGGTGGGCGATGCGGTGACGGTGGAAGCGTTCGCGGCCGGCGAAAAAGTCCGCGTGAGCGGGCTTACGAAGGGGCGCGGGTTCCAAGGCGTTGTGAAGCGGCACGGTTTCCACGGCGGGCCGAAAACGCATGGGCAGAAGAACCGCTTCCGCGCGCCGGGTTCCATCGGCTCCACGGCGTTCCAACGCGTGGTACCCGGCCGCCGCATGGCGGGGCACATGGGCACGGATCGGGTGACGATCAAGAATCTTGTGGTGGCGGACGTTGATAAAGAAAAAAATTTAATATTCCTCCGCGGCGCGGTGCCGGGCGCGCGCGGCGGCCTGCTTGAGATAAGGAAATAACATGAACGCCGACGTCTACAATTTGAATAACGAAAAAGTGGGAACGGTGGAATTACCGGAGAATGTTTTTGGCGCCAAATGGAGTCCGGTTTTGGTGAAGCAAGTGGTGGACGCGCAGCGCGCAAACGCGCGGGACCCGTGGGCGCACGCGAAGGGACGCGGCGAAGTGCGCGGCGGCGGCAGGAAGCCATGGCGCCAGAAGGGGACGGGCCGCGCGCGACACGGCTCCATCCGGTCTCCCTTGTGGATAGGCGGCGGCAAGGCGCACGGGCCCCGCAAGGAGCGCGATTACTCGCAAAAAGTAAACAAAAAAATGAGACGCCTCGCGCTTTTCTCTGCGCTTTCGCGGAAAATGAAAGACGGCGAAATGAAAATTTTTGAATCGTTCGCGCTTGAAGCGCCAAAAACAAAAATACTGGCTTCTGCACTCGCCACAGTTTTAAATATGAAAAAGAAGGCCAAGCGGTACGACGTGCTCTTGGTGGATGCCGTGACGAACAAAAACCTGTTCCGCGCCTCGGCTAATTTGCAAAAGACGAAAGCAATTGACGCGGCATCACTGAACGTCATAGACGTTTTGGACCATAAGAGTCTTTTTCTTGAGAAGGACGCGGTCGCAACCATTGCAAAGCACTACAAAATTGGAAATTAACAATTGCCATGACCGACGTATTTCTTATCAAAAAGCCTTGGGTGACGGAAAAATCAACCGGCCTCGCGCAGCTCGGCAAATACGTTTTCATTGTGAAGCCGAAGGCGACCAAGCAGGAGGTCAAAAAAGCGGTGAAAGAAATTTATAAGGTGGACGCAGTCGCCGTGAACGTGGTGAACCGTCCGCCAAAGCGGAAACGGTTTGGCGCGAACATAAAAGGTTCGCAGGAAGGGTATCGGAAGGCAATCGTCACTTTGAAAGCGGGCCAGAAAATAGACATACAATAATATGAAGAGCTACAAGCCGACAACCGCATCACGGCGTAGCATGACGGGTTCCGATTACCGGGGGCTTTCAGGCGTGCGTCCGTGGAAACCGCTTATGAAGCGGTTGAAGTCAAACGCCGGCCGCAATTCGCAGGGCCGCATCACGGTGCGCCATCAGGGCGGCGGCAACAAAAAATTGTACCGTGTGATTGATTTTAAGCAGAATCGTTTGAACGCGAAAGCGACCGTAGAGACCATGGAATACGATCCGTACCGCACGGCATTCATTGCGCGCGTGAAATATGCCGATGGGCTCCGCGCGTATCTTTTGGCGCCGGAAGGCATGACGGTGGGCACGGAGATTCTCGCTGCCGAATCGGCGCCGTTGAAAGTCGGCAATCGGATGAAACTTAAAAACATTCCGGTCGGCTATCAGGTGCACAATATAGAACTCACGCCTGGCCGCGGCGGTCAGCTCGCGCGCTCGGCGGGTTCCTATGCGGAAGTACTTGCGAATGCAGACGGTTACACCGACCTCAAACTCTCTTCCGGCGAAGTGCGGCGCGTGCAGTGGGAAGCGTTTGCATCGCTGGGCCAGGTTTCAAACGCGGAATGGAGTTTGATCTCGATCGGAAAGGCGGGCCGCTCGCGCTGGCTCGGCATCCGGCCGACCGTCCGCGGCAAGGCAATGAACCCGGTGGATCACCCGTACGGCGGTGGCGAAGGCAGCCAACCACGCGGCACGAGGAAGCCCAAAACGATGTGGGGCAAGGTGACGGGCGGGCACAAGACGCGCAATCGGAAGAAAAAGTCGAGTAAGTTTATTGTGAAGCGCAGGAAATAGGTCCAATGTCTCGCTCGCTCAAAAAGGGTCCCTACGTTGATCCAAGGCTTCTCCAAAAGATTTCCAAGGCGAAGCCGGAGAACGCGCCGGTCATTAAGACGTGGTCGCGCGCGTCGGAGATCGCGCCGGAGATGGTGGGATATACATTCGGCGTGCATAACGGCAAGGTTTTTGTGGAGGTGAAGATTGCGGAAGAGATGGTAGGACACCGCTTGGGCGAATTCGCGCCGACGCGGAAATTCACGAAACACGGCGGCAAGATGCAGAAGGAATTGGAAATCAAGGCCGCGGAAACGCAAAAAGCCCAGGCCACCGCCGCAAAAGCGCCGTCCAAATAAATTGCTAATATGGAACAACAGACCGCAAAGCTGAATTACTTGAAGATTGCGCCACGGAAGGTGCGCAGCGTTTCAGACCTTGTGAAGGGAATGTCCGTGAACGACGCAGAGGCGCAGCTTATGGCACAACGCCGCCGGCCGGCGAAGGCACTCCTCAAACTCTTGCGTTCGGCGGTCGCGGATGCTAAAAACAACAAACGGTGGAACGCGGACCATCTTTATATTGCCGATTTCCGCGTGGACCAGGGGCCGATGCTCAAGCGGCATTTGCCGCGCGCGCGCGGTTCGGCATCACCGATCCAAAAGAAAATGAGCAACGTGACGCTCGTGCTCGGTCTCAATGAAAACCTAACGCCGAAGTACAAGATTGTCGTACCGAAGAAAGTGAAACTGCCGCCCGGAGAGGAAAGGCCCAAGAAAAGCAAGCGCGAAAAGCAGAAGCCCACGCAGGAGGTCGTGGAGAATAAGAAGCCGGGCTTCTTCAAGCGGATGTTCAATCCGAAATCACGCGCATCCAAATAATCATGGGACAGAAAATTAACCCACTTTCATATCGCTTAGGCATTACGAAGAACTGGCCGGTGCGCTGGTTCATTAAGGGCGGATACGCGAAGCATCTTGAAGAGGACGAGGCGATCCGCAACGTGATCAAGAAAAAGATCGGCCTTGCGGGAGTTTCCGCGGTGGAAATTGAACGCACACAAGGCAACCTGCGCATCTTCATCAAGGCTGCAAGGCCCGGGCTCGTCATTGGCCGCGGCGGGAAAGGCGTGGAAGAATTGAACAAGGCGATCGCGGATGTGGTGCGCAAGGTGCGCAAGAACAAGGCGCCGGTTGCGCTCTCCGTGAACGTGGAGGAATTGAAGCGGTCGGAGATCGCGGCGCAGTACGTGGCGCAGCAGATCGCGTGGGACTTGGAAAAACGCATGTCCTTCCGCCGCACCATGAAGAAGTATCTTGAGCAGGTGATGCAGAACAAAGAAGTGAAAGGAGCGAAAGTTTTTCTCTCCGGGCGATTGGACGGGAACGAGATCGCGCGCCGCGAGCGGCTCACGCGCGGATCGCTTCCGCTCCAGACCCTCCGCGCCGACATTGATTACGGGACGGCGACCGCATTCACGACCTACGGCACGATCGGCATCAAAGTATGGATCTATAAAGGAGAGATTTTTGACAAAGACAAGAAAGAAAAATAAACCATGCTGATTCCAAAGAAAGTAAAACACAGGAAGTGGCAAAAAGGACGCTCGCGGAAACGCCAGGTTGAAACGCGCGGCCTTGCGCTTGCGTACGGCGCCTACGGCATCAAGGCGCTTGAGGCGGCGTGGCTCACCTCGCGGCAGGTTGAGGCCGCGCGGAAGACCATCACGAATTTTTTGAAGCGGAGCGGGCGCCTTTGGATCCGCGTGTTTCCCGATAAGCCGGTCACGCTCCGTCCCCCCGAGACCACGATGGGTGGCGGCAAGGGAAGCGTGGACCATTACGTGTTTCCGGTCCGTCCCGGGCGCGTCCTTTTTGAGATTGACGGCGTTCCCGAAGCGACCGCAAAGGAAGCGCTCCGCTTGGCCTCTTTCAAGCTTCCGGTGAAAAGTAAGATCATCACGAAGTAATTACGGCGCAACACCCATGAAGAAAAAAGACATCCAGGAATTAAAGCACCGTCCGACCGTGGAACTCGAGCATGTGGTGAAAGAATCGCAGGAAACATTGCGGAAGCTTCGATTTGATCTTGCGGCGGGAAAAGTGAAAGATATAAGCGGGATCAACGAGCTCAAGAAAAAAGTGGCGAGGATAAAAACCTTCATCCATGAACGAGCAAAACAGGGAAAATAAAAAGCGGAGAATAACCGGCGTCGTGGTTTCCGACAAGATGCAGAAAACGCGCGTGGTTGCCGTACATCGTCTTAAGAAACACCCCAAGTATTTGAAATATTATCGGGTGACGACGAAGTTCAAGGCGCACGACGAAAAGAACGAATATAAGAAGGGCGACTCCGTGGTGGTAGAAGAAACGCGCCCGCTGTCGCGGGGAAAGCGATGGAAGATCGTCGGAAAGATTTTACAATAACCATGATCCAGGAACGCTCCATTTTAAAAGTGGCGGATAACAGCGGCGCGAAGACCGTGCGGTGTTTCCGCATCTTGGGCGGCACCCGGCACCGCTACGCGGGCGTGGGTGACGTCATCGTTGCATCCGTTCAGGCGGCGGAGCCGCGGAAGGCCGTAAAGAAAAAAGACGTGGTGAAGGTACTCGTAGTCCGTACGAAGAACGCGATGCGCCGTCCCGACGGCTCGTATGTGCGTTTTGACGAGAACGCGGTGATTCTCATTGATGCGAAAAAAGAGCCGATTGCGACGCGCGTCTTCGGTCCCTTGCCGCGCGAGCTCAAGGAACGCGGATATGAGAAATTGATGACCATGGCCGAGGAAATTGTTTAGAAAATCCGGTAGATCTGGTAACCGGGAAACATAGCAATTAAAAGAATGCCTACATGAATATAAGAAAGGGAGACAATGTAAAAATTCTGTCCGGAAAAGATCGCGGGAAGACCGGGACGGTTTTGCATGCGTATCCTCACGAAGAACGCATCATCATTGACGGATTGAACATATTTAAAAAGCGCGCGCGGCCGAAGAAGCAGGGGCAGAAAGGCGAGGTGGTGAATGTCCCACGGCCAATGCCTGTGTCCAAAGTGATGCTCGTATGCGTGAATTGCAAGAATCCGGTGCGCGTGGGCTTCCGCACGGATGGCCCGCGAAAGGCCCGCTACTGCAAAAAATGTAAGGCAATTACCTAATATGTATCATGGATAGAAAAGAGGCAAGAAAATTTTTGGAGAAGATCGTCGTTGATGCGGGGGTCGGCCGCTTGAGCCAGACGCCCGGCTTTGAAGAGAAAGCGCTTGTTCAGGTTATGCGCGACCTCGGATTTGTGACGGGACAGAAGCCCGAGGTGCGCCGCGCGAAGAAATCTATTGCAGGATTCAAGATACGCGAGGGACAGATCGTGGGGCTGCGCGTCACGCTCCGCCGCGATAAAATGGTTGATTTTTTTGAGCGATTGATTACTATAGTATTGCCTCGCGTGAGGGACTTTAATGGCTTGGATCTTAAAAACGTTGATGAGGGCGGCGTTTTGAACCTTGGCATACGGGAGCATTTTGTCTTTCCCGAAGTGACGCCCGAGCAGTCGCCTGTTTCGTTTTCGCTTGGGATTGCCATCGTGCCGCGCAAAAGAGACCGGAGAGCAGCCATCGCAGCGTTCCGCGCACAGGGCGTTCCGCTCAAGAAGAAATAACATGGCAAAAGAATCCGTCATTGCACGCAGCAAAAAGCGCCCGAAGTATACGACCCGCATCGTGCGGCGCTGCTTCCGTTGCGGCCGCAAGCGGGGATATATGCGCGATTTCGGCCTCTGCCGGATCTGTTTTCGCGAGATGGCGACGAACCAAGAAATTCCGGGCATAAAAAAAGCAAGCTGGTAACCGCTATGTATTACGATCTTTTGCCGAAAATAAAAAATGCGATGCGGGCCCGGAAGGGGAAGATATCCGTGCCGTTCTCAAGAATGGACTTCGCGATCTTGAAGGTTCTTGCCGATGCGGGATACGTGAAAAGCGCGGAGAAGGAAGCGATGGATGGAAAGAGCGTGATCGCGATCCGCCTCGCCCCGCCTCTGAAACAGGACGCGACGAGCGGGTTTGCGCTTGTAAGCAAGCCCAGCCGCCATCGGTATGTGGACTACCGCAGTCTGCGGACGGTCATGCAGGGACACGGCTTGGGTATCCTTTCAACCTCAAAGGGAATTATGACCGACCGGGAAGCGAAGAAGCAAAAAATCGGGGGCGAATATTTGTTCAAAATTTGGTAATACCATGAGCCGGCTTGTGAAAAAACCAATAACGATACCGAAGGGGGTGACTGCCGCCGCCGCTCACGGTTTTCTTGTGGTCAAAGGGCCGAAAGGGGAAGAAAAAATAAAGCTTCCGCCGCAGAGCACGGCGAAGGTCATGGAAGAAAATCTTTGGGTATCCTCCGGGACAGAATGGGCCCTTGCGCGGAATGCGATACTGGGCGTGACGGAAGGGTTCGTAAAATCGTTGGAGATAGAAGGCGTCGGCTACCGCGCGGTTTTGGAAGGAAATGAATTGGTGCTCCACCTCGGCTATGCGAAACCGGTGCGCATGAAAGTTCCCGAGGGAATTTCCCTTGCTATTGAAAAAAACGTGATCAAAATATCTGGCATCAGCAAAGATCGTGTGGGACGCGCGGCGGCTGCGATCCGCGCATTGAAAAAGCCGGAGCCCTATAAGGGCAAGGGCATTCGTTATCAGGGAGAGGTCATTCGCAGGAAAGTGGGGAAAAAGGCCGCAACAACCGGAGCAACAGCATAGCCTAGTAACTGGTAAACCCGGAACTCAAAAACTTAGCAATATGAAGCAACGTAAAAAACTCAATCAAAAAAGGATACGCCGGGCGGCACGCGTGAGTGCAAAGATTTTTGGCACCGCTTCCATGCCGCGACTCGTGGTAAACCGAAGCAACCGTTACGTCTACGCCCAATTGATTGACGATGCGAAGGGCGAGACACTTGCGGCCGTCTCAAGTTTTGGCAAAAGCAACGCGGCAGGAAAGAAAACCAAAAGCGTACAAGCGTTCGCCGCAGGAGAAGCCCTTGCAAAGAAAGCACTGGAGAAGGGGATCACGCGCGCCGTGTTTGACCGGCGCGAGGCGAAGTTCCACGGTCGAGTGAAGCAGTTTGCCGAAGGGGCAGAAAGGGGCGGCCTTACCCTATAAGCTATAATAATCCCATGCCATTGCCCCCAAAACCAAGGCACGATCGGAGAATGATGCCGGCGAGGAGAGAAGAATTCAAAGAGCGCGTGCTTGACATGCGGCGCGTGACGCGCGTCGTCGCGGGCGGCAAGCGTTTCCGTTTCCGCTGCACGCTCGTCCTGGGCGACGAGAAGGGGCGCGTGGGCATCGGCATTGCAAAGGGTCTTGATGTTCAACAGGCGGTTGCGAAGGCAAAAACCGAGGCGAAGAAGAATATGATCACAGTGAATCTGAAAGACAATCGCACGATCGCGCATGAGGTAATAGCAAAATACAGTGCGGCGAGAGTGCTTGTGAAGCCCGCGAGCCAGGGACACGGGCTTCGCGCGGGCGGCGCCGTCCGTTTCGTGCTCTCATTTGCGGGCGTGAAAGATGCGACGGCGAAGTGTCTCGGGCGCACGCCGAACAAGCTCACGAACGCGATGGCGACCATTGAAGCGCTCAAAATGTTGAAAGCATAATTTCCACGCCTCCATGCAGCTTCACGAATTGAAATCAATTAAAAAGAGGAAACAGCGGATCGGTCGCAGCGGCAAGCGCGGCAGCTATTCCGGGCGCGGCGTGAAGGGCCAAAAATCCCGCGCCGGGCGGCGGATGCGGCCGGCAGAGCGGGACATCATTCTGCGCATCCCGAAGCGGCGCGGGTTCAGGAACATGCCAATGGCGAGAAATCCCGCGATCTTCAATGTGGGAGACCTTTCGCGCGCGCTCAAATCGTTTGCGCAAGGGAGTGCGCCCCTCACGCTTGATCGGGCTCTCCTCGTTGCGGCCGGACTTTTGAAGAAGAATTTTTCCGGCGAAGTGAAGCTGCTTGCCGGAGGGGACATAACGATTCCCTTGCGCGTCACGGGCATGCGCGTATCGAAGGGTGCCAGGAAGAAGATTGAGAAAGCAGGAGGTAACGCTGGCGAACCTAGTAACTAGTTGCTAGAAACTAGAGAGTAAAGAATTATGAACAGATTTCTGCAAATTTTCAAAATTAAAGACCTTCGGAACAAGGTTCTGATTGTCGCAGGTTTGCTAGTGGCCTACCGCGTCTTCGCAGCGATCCCGATCCCGGGCGTGGACGCGACGCGGCTCGCGAACTATTTCAATTCCAACCAACTCTTCGGGTTTCTGAACTTCTTCTCCGGCGGCGGACTCGCGAACCTTTCCATCATGATGTTGGGCGTTGGCCCCTACATTACGGCAACGATCATCATGCAGCTTTTGACGATCATCTTCCCCAGTTTCAAAGAGATGTATTACGAAGAAGGGGCGCGCGGGCAGGCGAAGTTCAACCAGTACTCGCGGCTCCTCACCGTGCCATTGGCCATCGTGAACGCGTACGGATTTTTGACATTGCTCATCTCGCAGGGGGTCATTGACCGTCCGGCACCGTTCGCCTTCGTGACGAACATCGCGGTGGTTGCGTGCGGTTCAATGGTCGCGCTCTGGCTCGGAGAACTCATCACCGAGCAGAAAGTGGGCAACGGGATTTCGCTCATCATTTTGGCGGGCATCCTCGCCCGCATCCCTTCGTTTGTGGGAACGGCGCTTGTATCCTATACGCCGTCGCTTTTAACCACCTATCTTGGATTTGCGGTGGTCGCGGTGCTCCTCATCGGCGGCATCGTGTATTTGAACGAGGGTGAACGGAAGATCCCCGTGGCCTATGCGCGGCGCGTCCGCGGGAACAAAATGTACGGCGGCGCACAGAGCTATTTGCCTTTGAAAGTGAACCAGGCGGGCATGATCCCGCTCATTTTCGCAATTTCGGTCTTGCTTTTCCCGCAGTTCGCCGCGTGGATCGTTTCCATTTTCTCCGCGACATGGGGATTGAAGATCAATGCGTTCGCGACGGCGTTCGTCGGGAACCAGCTTTGGTACGGCATATTCTATTTTTTGCTGGTGTTTGCATTCACGTATTTCTATACGTCCATCACGTTTAATCCGGAAGAGGTGGCAAAAAATTTGCAGCGGAGCGGGGGATTCGTGCCGGGCATCCGCCCGGGCGAGAGCACCGAGAAATTCTTTGGGAGCGTCGTGAACCGCATCACGTTCTGGGGTGCGATCTTCCTCGGCACTGTGGCGATCTGTCCGATCATCGTCCAGGCGGTCACCGGCGTGGCGGTTTTGACGATCAGCGGGACCGCGATCCTGATCGTGGTGGCCGTGGCGCTTGATACAATGCGGCAGGTGGACTCGCAGTTGACCGTGCGTGAATACGAGGGGATAGAATAGCTGCCTGCTCGCCTTTGTGAACCCTCTCCGGCCTCGCAAAAATCCGGCTCGCTCATGGACGGAAATCCGCCGCCCTCTCGCCTTCGGCGGGGGCACCCGGCGGATTTCCTATTCGCTCGCAGATTTTTAGCTCGGCCTCCGCACGGTTCGCAAAAGGCAAGCAGGCAGCTATGCCCTTTTCTATTTTCCTCGCCACTCCGCTAGATTCCTCAAAAGTGGAAAGGGGTGCTCTTTTCTTTCGTATTCACTCGCGAATCTTCCGTTGCGAACTATCTATAGTTCGAATCCTGTCCTGCGCGCTGTATTTGACAAAAATGGGATAAAGGCAAAAAATATAACCATGAAAGGTGCTTTTGAGAAATCGTCCCAAGGACAGTCAGAGAAAGCCCCGGAAAAACGTTTTGTCGACCCTGCTGCTGATGGATGGGAAAAGAGGCCAGACGGCGCATGGATCAGGCGCACCGACACTGGCTTTGAATATCTCGGCATGATAGCCCCAAAGGGGACGCTGACTCCCGACCAGGTGCGGGCTTACTATAATCGGAGGAAAGAACTAGAACGCCGCGTGCAAGAAGGGAACAAAGACGCTTCCAAAGAGTTAGAATCGGTTAATAGGGACATCGGTTACCTTGAACGGTACGGTCCGGGGGTTATGGGCGGGGAATAAAGAAAAAACCATCAGCAAAGAGTTGTTTCCACATATAAGACCGTAAAACAGTTCGAACATCGTCCAGGCCTGTGCACGATGGGTGTGGTATAGTGTTTGAAACCGCATGGAAATCGGCGTTGATTATACGGGCATTTCAACCCTTTTTTATTGCAACGACGGGAAGGGAAATTTTTTGTTTCAGAAGCGGAGTAATAAAACGCGGGACGAGCACGGCCGGTGGGAAGTGGGAGGCGGAAAGTTGGAATTCGGTCTTTCGCCCGAAGAAAATGTCTTGAAAGAGCTGTTTGAAGAATATGGCTGTACGGGAATTATTCAGGAACAACTTCCGCCATATTCCATGGTGAGGGAATGGAATGGGAAAAAGACGCACTGGGTTCTTATCCCTTTCTTTATCAAAGTTGACCCAAGAGAGGTGAAAAACAACGAGCGGGAAAAGATAGACGAGATCGGATGGTTCCGCCTGAACGCTTTGCCGCGGCCGCTCCACCAGGGCGTTGTACGCGCACTTCAACTTTACAAGGATCAATTTGAAAAATACCGAGGGTAGTGCTTACTTCTTCAGGCGCAACGTTTTGATGTTTTCAAAGAAAGGCTGGTAGAGATCGTCGGCGAGGTTTATTTCCAGGTCGTGGCGGGAGAGGCGGTCCGTAAATTCCACTGGCGGGTCTTTGATGACGGCGAGCGGCTGGCGCTCGTTGCCTTCGCCCATCGTGAGGACGGCGGCGGTCGCGATGCTATCGGCGATATCCACCTTGGAATATAGGAACTTGCGGCCAAAGAGGTCGGGCTTCCCGCAGTAGTTCTTTATGCCCTTGAACCCGGCATAGCCCAATGCTACGCCCACGATGCCGCTGCGGAGCGGGAAGGCGCGGCTGTCGCTCACGATCACGCCCAGTTTTTTCACGCCGTAGTGCTGTTGCAACTGCTTCCTTATGCGTGCGGCGGTGGCAAAGCTGTCTTTTGGCAGAAGGACAAGCTTTCCGTTCCCGTTGGACATGTCAATGCCCGCCGACGCCATCACCATCCTGTCGCGGATGGTAAGCCAGACATATTTGGTGCGCATGGCCCATTCGCTTTCTTTTTTGATCAGCCGCCCCTTTTCCCTTTCTGTTTTCGCAATTGCCGTTCGGCGCTCGGCCAGCGCGACGATTTTTGACGTGACGACAAGAAGCGACCGCTCGGGGAGCGCTTTCACGTATTTTTTTATAAAGGCTAGGAGGTCGTTTCCTTCCTTGAAAATACTGGTTTTGACGGGAGCCACATTCATCTTTATGATAGTAGCATGGATTTTGATACGGTACTTGTCCTCGGTCCGCAGGGATCGGGGAAGGGGACGCAGGGAAAATTACTGGCCGCGAAGATGGGATTTTTGTTTTGGGAGATGGGGGAGATCCTTCGGGAGATAAAGGCGGGGGATACTCCTCTTGCAAAGAAGCTTTCCGTCATGGACCAAGGGGTGTTGCTTACCGACGAGCTCATTATTGAAGTTGCGAAGGCGAAGCTCGCGACCATTTCTGCCGACCAAGGGGTCGTTTTTGACGGTATCCCAAGGCGGATGGGGCAGGCGGAGTTTTTGGTTGGTTTTCTCAAAGGCCAGAAAAGGAAAAGGCCGGTGACTATTTTCCTTGAACTGCCAAGAGAAGAGACCTTCAAGCGGCTCTTGCTCCGCGCCCAAAAGGAGGGGAGGGCGGACGACACGCCCGAGGCCATCAGCGAGCGCCTCCGCGCCTATGAGGAAGCAATTGGACCAGTGACTGATTATTTGAAAAAGGAAACGACCTTCATCGCGATTGACGGATGTCCCTCTATTGAAGAGATTGAGAAAAGCATTGACGCCGCCCTCGGGATCGCAGGGGAACGCCACGCATGAACAAGAATACGAGTAAAAAACCGCTTAACCTTATTTTACTCGGCGATCCGGCATCTGGGAAGGTTACGCAGGCCGCGCGGCTCGTCGCGAAATACCATTTCTATGATTTTGATATGGGACGGGAATTGAGGAAGCCCGCCGTGCGGGCACGATATGATTTTGTGCGGACCAACGCTGCGGGGAAGCTGACGCCAACGTGGCTGGTACGGGATATTTATCTGCGCACGATCCCTGCCGTTCCCCGCAAACAGGGCATCCTTTTTGATGGCACTCCTAAAATGATCGGGGAAGCGAAACTGGTTGCCCGATTGCTCAAGCAGAATGGGCGGAGCGATCCGTTGGTTTTATATCTAAGCGTTCCCAGGTCTGAAACCGTAAAACGGGCGAGGAAGCGGCGGGAGTATGTGAGAGGAAAACTGGTGAAGCGAAGCGATGACGAAGAGCGGGCGATCAGAAATCGGTGGCGGTATTATGAAGCGCAGGTTTCCCGCGTCAAGGCGTTTTTCAAAAAGAAATATACTTTCAAAAAAATTTCCGGTATGGGAACGCGGGCCGAAGTATGGGCGAGAATTGCCGCAGCGCTACGCCGCTATGATTCTTAAAACACCCGAAGAGATTGAGGTGATGGCGGAGGGCGGTCGGCGGCTCGCGGAGGTGCTGCGGCGCCTCGCGGAAGCAACGCGCGCGGGTATAACCACAAAGCACCTTGACCGGCTTGCGTATCAGCTTATCCATGCCTCCGGAGCGAAGCCGGCGTTTTTGCACTACCGCCCCGCCGGCGCGCGCCGCGCCTATCCGTATTCGCTCTGCACTTCATTAAATGACGTTGTCGTGCACGGCCAGCCATCCGATTACGTTATGAAAGATGGCGATCTCGTGAAGCTGGATCTTGGCCTTTTGTACAAAGGATTTTATCTTGATGCGGCGCTTACGGTGGCGGTAGGCAGGATTGGCAGGGACGCCGATCGGCTCGTTGCGGCCACAAAGGAAGCACTTCTCGCCGCGACTTCGGAAGCAAGGATCGGTGAGACGTTGGGCGACATCGGCTCCATAGTAGAAAAGACTGCGAAAAAGAACCGATGCACCGTTGCGGACGGGCTTACGGGACACGGTATCGGCCGCTCTCTCCACGAAGATCCGACCGTGCCCAATGTGGGCCGCAAAGGAGAGGGCGAGGAGTTGCAGGAAGGTACCGTGCTTGCGATTGAGCCGATGCTCGTGCTGGGTCGTCCACCTCTCAGGCAATTGCGCGACGAGAGCTGGGCTACGGCCGATGGGTCGCTCGCGGCCCATTTTGAACACACCGTGGCAGTCACAAAAAACGGCCCACGAATCCTCACTGCGTAATTCGTGCTATAATTTTCCACAATGGCGCAACCCTATCTTTCCATTATCGTACCGGCATACGACGAGGCGGAGCGGCTCCCGAAAACGTTGCTTGACATGGACAAGCGGTTGGAGCACGCGCCGTACTCTTACGAAATTGTGGTGGTGAATGACGGCTCAAAGGACAACACGGCGGAGGTTGTGGAGAAGATGAAAAAGCTTGTGAGGAATTTGAAACTTATAGACAACACAGAGAATAAGGGCAAGGGAGGCGTCGTGCGGCAGGGGATGCTTCTCACAAACGGCACTGTCCGGCTTTTTACCGACGCCGACAACTCCACTTCCATTGATCAGTTTGATCAGATGATCCCGCTTTTCAAGGAAGGATATGAAGTGGTGATCGGCTCGCGGGTGGTCGCAGGTGCCAAACTTGACCCTCCGGAACCGTGGTGGCGGCAGCTTATCGGGAAGGCGTTGAACCTCCTCGTTCAGCTCCTGCTCCTCCCGGGCATCTGGGATACCCAGTGTGGTTTCAAAGCTTTCACGGCGGACGCCGCGATGAAAGTGTTTGAAAAATCGCGGCTCCCCGGCTGGGGATTTGATTTTGAAGCGCTTGCGCTTGCAAAGGCGATGGGATGCAAGATCGCGCAAGTGCCCGTTCATTGGGTGAACGACGCAAAATCACACGTCAAATTCTCGGGCGGCCTGCAGTTTTTGCGGGACATGGCAAGAGTTCGCTGGTGGTTGTGGACAGGAAAATACAAGTAGGGTATCCTTAGTAGCTATTAACGATGGCAAAACAATATCTTACGAAAGAGCGGCTTGAGGAGTTCAAGGAAGAATTGGAAACGCTCAAGAACAAAAAGCGGGTGGAGGTGGCCGAACGTTTGAAACAGGCGAAGGAATACGGCGACCTTTCCGAGAATTCGGAGTATGCCGAAGCGCGCGAGGAGCAGGCGAACGTGGAAACGCGGATTGCCGAGCTTGAGGACCTTTTGAAGCAGGCGGTGACAATTAAAAAAACGGAAGGGAGCGACACCGTGGTTGTGGGTTCCACGGTAACGGCTCGGCGGGGGGAAAAAACGGTGGCGTACACGATTGTCGGATCGTATGAGGCGAAGCCGGAGGAAGGCCGCATCTCCGACGAATCGCCGCTCGGCAAGGCGTTTTTGAGGAAGAAAGCGGGGGAGACGGTGGAGGTTGCGACGCCGGCAGGGGCGGCGACGTATGAAATCGTGAAGATAGAATAGCTGCCTGCCTGCCTTTGTGAACCCTCTCCGGCCTCGCAAAAATCCGGCCCGCTCATGGACGGAAATCCGCCGCCCTCTCGCCTTCGGCGGGGGCACCCGGCGGATTTCCTGTTCGCTCGCGGATTTTTAACTCAGCCTCCGCACGGTTCGCAAAAGGCGGGCAGGCAGCTATATACTTTTTGATTATGGTTCGAATCCAGGCCCGCGCACGATTGAGCAAAATCAAGGCTTCCAGGACAGAGGATCCCGTTGATTTCGAACACAGGAATCTATAAGCGGTGGGGGGGTAATCTAAGTCAGTTGGCGGCGGGGCAATCGCAACAAGCTCCCGGATATGCTATATTAGATCTAGCGTCCGGATAATCTCAGTAGTATGTCCGCGCGCTGCGGTACACTACACTTATCTTGGAGGACTTACCCCATATGAATGCCAATATGACTCATACCACGCTGGCCCACACTATATCGAAACGGGCGACCAGCGGCGTGACTGCGTCCAACAACGGTGATGCGGACCCAATGGCCAACGAGCCCGGCTGAGGGGTCCACCAGATTACGACGCCCTAGGGTTTTTTGACCCTTGAAGGCGACGTGGAAGGAGAGGGCGGAATATGGCGAGACCTTGTTCCTCCCTCTCCCCACAGTATTCGAGCTATCCTAGGAGGACGGCTTTTTTATTTATGCATAGTTAGCGCTGTTCGAAGATCGTCCAGGCCCGTGCGCTTGACTTTCATTAAAAAATTCTTAAAAGGTATTTGACTTTAGGATATGGCGTCCTAATATGAAACTATGCCTGCGGGGCGGTTGTCCCTGTCGATGTTATATTGTTGACAGCAGGCATGCTAAGGAACCCTTCTTTTATTGGAGGGTTTTTTAGCGTAGACGCTGAGAAAATGTTTTTCTTTGCCATTGAATTACCTATCATTCCACGTGAATGGTTAAAAAGTTTTAAAAAGTAGTGGGGGATGGTATCATCAAAAGGATGCTGGAAGACATTATCAGGGAGCGGCGGAAGAAGCTGGAGCTCTTACGAAAGGCGGGGATGGATCCTTATCCCGCGCGGGTGGCGAGGACGTTTCCGATTGCGGAGGCACTGCGCGATTTTGCGAAGTTGGAGAAATCAAAAAAGGGCGTGTCGCTTGCGGGACGGTTGCGGAGTTTGCGGGACCAGGGGAAGATCGTGTTCGCGGATATTGAGGATGAAAGCGGGAAGATCCAGGTTGTTTTGAAGGAAGATGCGCTCAAGGATGTGCGCGGCTTGGAGTTCTGGCGGTCGGTGCTGGACATCGGTGATTTTATTTCTGCGACAGGCGTTCTTTTTGAGACGAAGCGCGGCGAAAAAAGTTTGGAAGCGCGGGAACTCGCGATGGCGGCGAAGAGCTTGCTGCCACTGCCCGACAAATGGGCGGGCGTGGAAGACGAGGAGCTTCGGCTCCGAAAGCGCTATCTTGATCTTATCGCGACGCCTGAGTTACGGGAGCTGTTTAGGAAAAAGACGGTGTTTTGGGAAGCGTTCCGGAATGCGCTACGGGCGGAAGGATTTTTGGAGGTGGAAACGCCGGTTTTGGAACGGTTGCCGGGCGGCGCGGAAGCGGAACCGTTCAAAACGCATCACAACGCGCTGGATACGGATTTTTATCTTCGCATTTCGCTTGAGCTGCCCCTGAAGCGTCTTCTCGTGGGCGGTTTTGAGAAGGTTTTTGAGATCGGCCACATTTTCCGGAACGAGGGCATTGACCGTGAGCACCTGCAGGATTATGCCCAACTGGAGTTCTATTGGGCGTACCGCGACTATAACGATACGATGGCGCTCACTGAAAAAGTTTATAAAGAGGTTATCAAAAAAACATGCGGTGGGCTTGTGACGGAGCGTGATGGCAAAAAGATTGACTGGTCAAAAAAATGGAAGAAAGTGGATTATGTTGAAGCGTTCAAAGCGGCGAACGGCGTTGATCCGGCTGCCACGTCGCGCGCCGCGTTATTTAAAAAAGCGAAGGAATTGAAACTGGAGCCGGAAAAGAACCTCGGCAAAGGACGCCTGATTGATCTGATCTATAAAAAAACCGTGCGTCCTCATTTGGTTGAGCCGTGCTTCCTCGTGGATCCGCCGGTGGAACTTGAGCCGCTTGCGAAGCGCAAGCCCGGGAATTCAAAAGTGGTGGAACGGTTCCAGATTATGGCTGCGGGCACAGAGCTCGGCAAGGGATTTTCGGAATTGAACGATCCAGTTGACCAGCGCGCGCGGTTTGAAGAGCAGATGGAGCTCCGCGCGGCGGGGGACCGGGAGGCACAATTTTTGGACGAGGATTTTTTAGAAGCGCTTTCGTACGGCATGCCGCCCGCGGGCGGATTCGGCATCTCCGAGCGGTTGTTCGCGGTGCTTATGGATCGGCCGATGCGCGAATGCGTGTTCTTCCCGCTCATGCGGCCAAAGAAATAGCGTTCATACATGAGGAAGGTTTTGGTGTTTGGGACGTTTGACGGGATTCACGAAGGCCATCGCGCGTTTTTGAGGCAGGCGCGGGCATACGGCGACCATTTGATCGTTGCCGTTGCGCCGGACGAGGTTGTGGAGCGGCTGAAACACCATCCGCCGCGCCGCAATCTAGAGGCGAGAATTGACGCACTCGAAGCCGAGATGGTGGCTGACCTCGTTGTCCCCGGTGATGCGGAGATTAGTACCTACGGGGTGGTGAAGGGCCACCGCCCCGACACAATTGCCTTGGGATACGATCAAGAGACGCTGAAAGAAGATTTGAAACAACACCTCTCGGATTTCAATTGGCATGTGGAGCTTGCGATCCTCGCGCCCTATGGGCCCACGAAATATCGCAACCGTTGTAGTACGAGAGCTAGCTAAGCCGCTTCGCGTTATCACAGATCAGTTTCGCCTCGCCGTCGCGTGGAGAGATTCTCCCTTGGACGATAACCGCGGCGTTCGCCACCCACGCGGGCGCGGTCTTTTCGAGAACGCTCGCGAACACCACGACCTCCAGCGGCTTTCGCGAGGCGTCTTCAATCGTCGCGAAGATCATCGGCTGGCCGTTCTTTGTGATAATCTTGCGTATTTTTGTGATGACGCCCGCGGTGCGTACGATGAGCCGTTCGTTCTTGACGGCTATAAGTTCTGCGATTGGTTTCGCGCCCACGGCCTTCAGTTTTTCCGTGTGCGCGGCGAGCGGGTGTTCCGAAAGGTAGAATCCAATAAGCTCCTTTTCCCAAGCGAGCTTCTCGGCGTTCGTGGCGGGTGCCGCCGGTTTCAATTTGAGCGACGCCGCCGGCATGGTATCGCCGAAGAGCGAACCACCATTTGGTTGATTGCCCGTCTTTCTCGCAGCATTCGCAAATCGCAGGATGTCGTCCATGTTCGTGAGCGCCTGGTTGCGCTCAATGCCAAGCGAGTCAAAGGCGCCAGCCTTCACCAAGCTTTCCAGGGATTTTTTATTCAGATCTTTATGTTGGATGCGCATAAGGACGTCTTCAAAATTCTTAAACGGCCCGCGGCGCGTGCGTTCCTCAATGATTGCCCTCGTTATTTCGGAGCCGACGTTCTTTACCGCTTCAAGCCCGAATCGGATCTTTTCCCCTTCCGGCGTGAAGCTGACAAAGCTCTTATTGATGGCAGGCGCGAGAATTTCAATGCCCGACTGCTTCGCTTCCTGAATGAAGAACGAAATGCGCTCAATATCGCTTACCTCGGCATTCAAAAGCGCCGCAGTAAATTCTTCCGGGTAGTGCGCCTTTAAATATGCCGTTTGGTAGCCGATGAGCGCGTAGCACGCTGCATGGCTCCGATTGAAGCCATAGCGCGCGAATGGCGGGAAGAGTTCCCAGATCGCTTTCGCGGTCTTCTCGGGGATACCGTTCTTTATCATCCCTTTGACGAGTTTTGCGCCCTGTTCGTCCAGGAGCGACTTTATTTTTTTGCCGATCGCCTTGCGCAACGTGTCGGCTTCGGGGAGCGTGTAGCCCGCAAGGTCGCGGGCGATCTGCATCATTTGCTCTTGATAGACGCCGATGCCGTAGGTGTTCTTGAGGATCGGCTCAAGCTTGGGATGCAGATAGGCGATTTTTTCTTCTCCATGCTTCCGCTTGATGAAGGAAGGGATAAGTTCCATGGGCCCCGGGCGGAAGAGTGCCACAAGCGCGATGAGATCTTCCAATACCGTAGGGTCGATTTCTTTCATGTAACGTCGCATCCCACTCGATTCAAATTGGAATACGCCTGTCGTATCGGCCTTCTGGAGCAGTGCAAAGGTTTTCTTGTCGTCAAGCGGTATTTGAGAAATGGTTACTGTTTCGCCGCGCAGTTCTTTTACGAGGCGAATCGTATCTTCAATGATGGTGAGGTTTTTGAGTCCCAGAAGGTCAATTTTCAAAAGGCCGAGATCCTCAATCGCATGCATCTCAAACTGGGTAATAATGATGTTTTTTTCCTGCGGAGCGAATTGCAAGGGCACTCGCTCCATAAGCGGCTCTTTTGCGATCACGGTGCCGCAGGCGTGGACTGACGCGTGCCGCGCGACGCCCTCCAAGTGGCGGGCGGTGTCAATCAGTTTTTTCGCTTCGGGATTGGCATCATAGAGCGCTTTCAGTTCCTGCACGCGCTTCAGGCATTCGTCAAGCCATCCCTCCTTCATGCCCTGGGTAGGATTGAACGGAATCAGTTTTGCGATCTGGTCGCAGAAGGTATAGGAATAGCCCATGGCGCGGCCGGCGTCGCGGATCGCCGCGCGCGCCGCCATCGTTCCGAAGGTGATGATGCGCGCTACGCGGTCCTCGCCGTACTTCTCACGCGCGTATGCAAGCACTTCGTCTCGCCGCGCGTCCGCAAAGTCAATGTCAATGTCCGGCATCTGGATACGTTCGGGATTCAGGAACCGCTCAAAGAGCAGCCCGTAGGTGAGGGGGTTGAGGTCGGTGATGTCTAATACGTATGAGATCAAGCTGCCCGCTGCCGAACCCCTGCCCGGCCCCACGGCGATGCCGTGCGCTTTGGCCCACGTGATGAGGTCTTGGACGATCAAAAAATAATTTGCGAAACCGGTTTTTTCAATGACGCCCAATTCATATTCCAGGCGGTCGCGCATTTCCTTCGTGCGCGCCTCAGGCGGGAATTTTTTGGGCAAGCGTTCCTCAATCAATTCGCGAAGGTAGCCGTTTGCCGTTTTCCCTTCCGGCTTTGGGAAGCTGGGAAGGAGCACTTTCCCCAATTCAAGCTCCACGTTGCATCGCGCAGCGATTTCTGCGGTGCGTTCAAGCGCTTCGGCGCCGCCCGGCACCCCAGCGAATTTTTCCGCCATCGCTTCCGGCGAGAGCAAGGAGAAGTCGTCCATTTTCATGGTCATGCGGTCATCATCCGCCAATTTATTGCCGGTTTGCACGGCAAGGAGCACGTCGTGGTATTCGTTGTCTTCCGAACGAAGATAGTGGCTGTCCTGGGTGGCGACGAGCGGGATGCCCGTTTCCCTTGAAAGCGCAATGAGCCCCGCTTCTATCTTTTCCGACTCGGGAACGTGCGGGTGTTTTTGGATTTCCAAAAAATAATTTCCCTTGCCGAAGATCGTCTCATAGTCCCGCGCGATCCGCATTGCTTCGTCGGGTCGCCCGGCAAAAAGCGCCTGCCCGATCTCGCCGCCGAGACAGGCCGAGAGCGCAATGATTCCTTCGTGGTGCGCGCGCAGGAGATCTTTGTCCACGCGCGGGCGATAGTAAAAACCTTCCAAATGAGCTTTGGAAACGAGCTTGATCAAATTTTTCCACCCTGTTTGGTTTTCGGCGAGAAGGACAAGGTGATAGTACTTTTCGGTGGCCTCTTTTGCGAATCGGTCGCGGGGCGCCACATAGGTTTCCACGCCGAGGATCGGTTTTATCCCGCTCTTTTTCGCCGATTTATAAAATTCCACGGCGCCGTAGAGTACGCCATGGTCGGTGAGCGCAACGGCATCCATGCCGAGCCCCTTAATCCGCTTTACGAGTTCGTCGATTTTGGATAGGCCGTCAAGGAGGGAATAGTGGGAATGCGTATGAAGGTGGACGAATTTGGACATAATTGTTCTTTATGTTGCCCTCGCAAGCGAGGATGCAGAACATTAGATAAATATTTAATTTCCCTTATATGATACTAAAAAATTGATTAAAAAGATAGCAATCGTTTCGCCAGATTTACCTTTATGGAGACGCGGTCGTTTCCTCCGGCGGGGAAACGCCGCTCGCCCTCGCCACGGCAAGCAACCGAAAGGTTGCTTCAGGCCGCCGTGGCTCCGGGATGCTCCATAAAGGTGAATCTAGCGAAACGACCCGCTACCTTATTTACAGAATCATTTAGGTCTTATAATATAGGTAGGTTGTAAAAAATCGCCGGAGTAGCTCAATGGAAGAGCAACGCTTTTGTAAAGCGAGGACGGGGGTTCGATTCCTCTCTCCGGCTCATGAAAGAAGATCAATTGTTTTTTGTGGGGCAGAAAGCTTTTATTGAAAAAGACGGCAAACTCCTAGTCATTTTTAACGAGCGAGACAAAATTGATTTTCCTGGTGGTAAGATTCAAGAGGGAGAAAAAGACCTTCGCGCGTCGTTGGTGCGGGAAGTGCTTGAGGAAACGGGGCTTTCTATCATTATCTACGATCCTTTTGTGGTGTGGAGTTTTGCCCTGCCCGATAATCATCGGCACGCAGGGAAGTTAGTGTTTCTCGTTGGGTATAGGTGTTCTATCAGAGGTGGCGAATTAAAATTATCTGATGAGCATTTGCGATACGAATGGGTTGGTAAGGTAGAGATCAGTAAACTGGACGATGGAAGCGGGCATTTTCGGGCACTGCAAAAATACTTTGCGAAAATTTGATTTTAGGTTATATTAGGAGCGGTGCCGATGTAGCTCAGCCGGTAGAGCAACTCCATGGTAAGGAGTAGGTCGTCGGTTCAAATCCGACCATCGGCTCAAAGTGGTTCAGGGTGGCACGCGGGCGCGATTTGCCAATTTTCCCGCTATCCGTTAGAATAGTTCCCATGGCGAAAGTAAAACGCGCCGACAAATTGATCACCCTCCGCTGTTCCGTTTGCAAGCGGCGGAATTATTATACGACCAAGAACAAGAAGACCGTGGAGCGGAAGCTGGAGTTCAAGAAATTTTGCAAGTGGTGCCGCAAACAAACGGTGCACAAGGAGGCGAGGATTACCGGAAAATAGTATCATTACCGGTAAGGGGGCATCGTTCAGTGGTAGGACGGCGGTCTCCAAAACCGCTAACCTGGGTTCGATTCCTAGTGCCCCCGCAGGGTTATGTTATGATAAAAAGCAATGATGAAAATGGAAAGAGGGAAGCATGTAATAATCCCTTTTCTCCTTGGCCTGCTTATCGCAACCGGCGTTGCTCGTGCCCAGTCTACGGACACAAGCCCGCCTTCCGTTCCTGCCGGACTTTCGGCCTCTTTATCGCAATATGACCTGATAAGCGTTTCCTGGAGCGCCTCTACCGATAATGTCGGCGTCGCCGGATATTACCTCTATCGCAACGGAGCCTTGGTCGCAAATATCCAAAACACAAGTTACACGGACGCGGTTATCCCCGGGGCAGTATATTCGTATACCGTTGCCGCATATGATGCCGCAGGAAATGTCTCTTTCCTCTCTACACCATCTCCTCCAATTTCGGTCGTAAAAAACACCACTCCTCCCTCCTCACCCACGTGGATCTCGGCTGTGCCGGCCACCTCGTCGGTAGTGCTTTCATGGAATCCTTCCACCGATAATGTCGCCGTCATAGGATATTATATCTACCGCAACGGTAACCAAATTCCCGGTATCGCAAACCCGTTTACCGCAACTACGTATACCGACGCCGGCCTCTCGCCGGGATTCACCTACACCTATAAGGTTGCGGCGTATGATGCAGCAGGGAACATTTCCTATTCCAGCCAGGTGAACGTAACGACGATTTCGGATATTACCCCGCCTTCCGTGCCCTCCTCGCTTTCCGTGACCGTTAAGTCGTCAAGTGAGATTGATATCACGTGGCAGGCTTCTTCCGACAACGTGGGAGTTGCGGGCTATTACGTGTATCGGAACGGGACGCGGGTTGCAACCGTTTCTTCTTCGACAACGACATATAACGACGCGAACCTCGCCGCCGCCACGAGCTATCTCTACAATGTGGCCGCCTACGATGCCGCAGGGAATGTTTCCAGCGAGAGTTATCCGGTGCAGGGGACCACGCTTCCGCCGGATACGTCGCCGCCCAGCGCACCTCTTAACTTCTCCGCGAAACCAGTTTCCGTGTCGGAAATAGATCTTGCCTGGTCTTCTTCGTACGACAATGTGGGAGTGGCGGGCTATTACGTGTATCGGAATGAGGCGCAGATCGCAATTACAGCTTCTACCTCGTATGCGGATACGGGCCTTGCTTCTCACACAAGCTACGACTATGCCGTCGACGCTTACGACGCGGCAGGCAATGTCTCCGCGCAAGCGTCGCTGTATGGCATTTGGACATTGGCCGTGAAGCCGGAGCTGGCTGCAGCAACCACAAGCGTGACCGCGCCCGCGGTGGCGGCCCAAGCCGCATCCGCCGCCCCCGTCGCTTCCCCTGCTGTGACGTCAGTGCCTGTGACGTCGGTACCCGCGACGTCGGCACCCGCGACGTCGGCACCTGCAACGTCGGTATCGGCAACGTTTGCAACGACGCTGCTCCTTGGCCTTCGGAGCGGCGACGTTAAAAATTTGCAGACGTTTTTGATCCAGAAAGGGTATCTTGATTCCGGCTACGCGACCGGCTTCTTCGGGACGCTGACACAGAAAGCGGTCCAGCAATTCCAGTGCGACGAGAACATCGTGTGCTCGGGAAGTCCTGTGGCGACCGGATGGGGCGTGGTGGGTGCGAAAACAAGACGTGCACTGAATACATTGTATGGCGGAGGACAATCCGCGAATGCCGCAAGCACAAGCGCAGCCGCAGCCACGCTGCAGCAGTTTGAGGCGCAACTGCAAGCGCTCCAGGCACAATTGAAAACTCTTCAAGGCGCGAGTCAGTGAGCAAGTTGACAAATTTTGCGGGCGCATTATACTGAAGGCGCTTCCAAAGACCGCAGGCATCCCACGCACGTTAGTGCAGAAAAGGGAATAAGGCCTGCCGAGGAATGCGTGGAAGGCGCCTTGAGGCATTTTCACGCAATCTGCATACGGCTTTGGAAAGCCCTTTTTTGTTTTTAGAACGTCATGAAAACAAAAGCGCAAAAAACCGAAGAATTAAAAAAAGCTAAAGCGCTGCTTCTGAAGAGCAGAGCGCTTATTTTCGCTGACTTCACAAAGATTAGTGCGGAAGACGTGCGCAAATTCCGTGCCGAACTCAAGAAAATTGGCGCGAATTTTCTCGTGATCAAGAAACGGCTCCTTGCTTTGCTTTTGAAAGAGCGGGGGATTGATGTTAATTTGAAGCAATTTAAAATCTCCGTAGGAACCATTTTTTCCGAAAAAGGAATTGATATGGTTGCGGGGCCGGCGTTTAGGTTTTTTTCAGGGCTTGAGGTTCCGGAAGGAGGGGATAAACAAATATGGGTCAAGCACATGCTCGGCGGCTATGACGTCACAGGCAATCTTCCCATAGATGCGGCGCAGGTGGTTTTCATTGGCAAGCTGCCTCCGCGCGAAGTGCTCCTCGCGCAGCTTTTGGGCATGCTCGCGTCTCCGATCAGATCATTCATGTATCTTCTGGATCAGAAGGCAAAAAGGTCGGGCTAACGCAAGCGAATTAATGTTATGGCAAATTTTGACGAGTTGATTTCAAAAATAGAGTCGCTCACCGTGGCGGAGCTCGCGGAGCTCGTGAAGAAGCTTGAGGAGAAATTCGGTATCTCGGCAGCGGCGCCGGTTGCGGCGGGCGCGGGAGCCGGTGCGGCCGCCGTTGAGGAGAAAACCAGCTTCAACGTGATCCTTAAAGCGGGCGGCGCGAACAAGTTGAACGCTATCAAGGCAGTCCGCGAAGTGACCACCTTGGGACTTAAGGAGGCGAAGGATCTCGTGGAGGGCGCACCGAAGACGGTCAGGGAAAATGTGAAAAAAGAGGAAGCGGAGGAGATCAAGAAGAAGCTTGAAGCCGCAGGCGCTCAGGCGGAGATTCAGTAGTATAATAAGCAGAAGGATTGAAGTGGGTGAACTTCCATTTTGTCGACTTCGTCTTCGCAGGAGGCGAAATGGAAGTTCACCCGCGAAGGGGCGTTTAGCTCAGTGGTAGAGCGTTCCGTTCACATCGGAAAGGTCGCAGGTCCGATCCCTGCAACGCCCACCGATGAAAAAAGTTATCCTCATTGATCTGGACCATACGCTTATAGATACCGAAAGGGTCAAGCGGGAGCATGAAAGTATTCTAAGGCGTTTTGGGGTGAGCGCCTCTGTCTCAAAAAAAGCTTATCGGAAAGTGATCCGCCGCGGTTTTTATCATCCTGTGCCGCATATGCACGCCGTAATCCCCGACAGTCTCTCGCGCCGGCGCGCCCTTCGCGAATATTGGCAATTGTTTGAAAAAAAGGAGGCGTATAATTTTCCGGGCGTTGTGCCGTTTTTGAAAACGCTCTCAAAAAAATATCGGCTCATACTGTTAAGCTGGGGGCACAAGGATTTCCAGTTGAAAAAATTCAACCAGACAGGCTTTGGAAAATTTTTTGAAACGACGGTGGTTATGAAAAATCGCCGAAAGGAAAAAGATTTGCAATGGTTCTTTGGGAAGTATGGCGGCAATGTTTTGTTGCTTGACGACTCACCAGTCGCCATATCCGTTGCCCGCAAGATTGGCATAAAGACGGTGCGCGTCAAGAAAGGCAAGAAGGACGCGAACTATTACCGCCGACTTCTTGCGCGGATAATGAAATAACCTGTTTCTCCGGCGGGGAAGGCGGCCTTTGTGTTGGAACTGCACAAGTTGTGAATATCTGGTGGATGTTTATTTTAATAATGTAGACAGGACAACGTTCCCGAGTCGCTTCTTTCGCGGGAAAATCATTTTTGACACATTACCAGGGTGGTTTAGAATTAAACAAAAGTGGTGAGTTGTGGATAATTCTGGGGATAAGTGCCACTTTCTGTGCAGAACTCGGGACGGCGACCCATAAAACCATACTTCTCTAAAACCATGCTTCTCGGAGAATACCAACACAATTTGGACATCAAAGGTCGGGTGGCGATTCCGGCAAAATTCCGCGACAAATTATCGGCCGGAGCCATCATCACGCGCGGAATTGACAATTGTCTTTTCGTGTTCGCGAACGCCGAGTGGGAAGTGCTCGCAAAAAAGCTCATTGCGTTGCCGCTTGCTCAAGCGAACTCGCGTGCATTCGTGCGGCTCATGCTCGCGGGCGCCTCGGACGTGGAGATAGACAACCAGGGGAGGATTCTGATCCCCGACTATCTTCGCAGGTACGCCGCCCTCAAGAAAGAAGTGGTCATTGCGGGGCTTTACAATCGCATTGAAATTTGGGATGAGGCCGCATGGCAGTCCTACAAGACAAAAACGGAAAGTGCTTCGGAAGAAATCGCGGAAAAATTGGGCGAGCTGGGCATCTAGTAACCAGTTATCGGTAACTTGTTACTAGCATGCACACCCCCGTTCTTTTAAAAGAAATCCTTCATTATCTTGATCCTAAGCCCGGCGATTTCATTATTGACGGCACAGTGGATGGCGGAGGGCATGCCGAAGCGATTGTGAAAAAAATAATGCCCGGTGGGTTGTTTCTCGGCGTGGATTGGGACAGGGGAATGATTGAGGCGCGCGAAGCCCATCGTATCTACGGCGGACGCGAACGATATGTGCAGGGAAATTATGCAGATCTGTCCGCAATCCTTGCAAGAGAAAAATTGGGCAAGGCGGATGGCTTGTTCCTGGACCTTGGATTCTCTTCGGAGCAACTCGTGCGTTCGGGAAAAGGATTCAGTTTCAGCGAAGACGCTTGGGACGAGCCGCTCATCATGACCTACGACGATACGCGGCCGCCGGTTTCGGAAATCCTCCGGGGGCTCTGCGAAGAAGAACTCGCAAACATTATTTTTGAACTCGGCGGCGAACGGTTTTCGCGGAGGATTGCAAAGGCGATCAAGGAACGTGGACGGAAAAAGCCGATTGCAACCAGCGGGGAGCTTGCGGAGGTCGTGCGGGGTGCGGTGCCGAAAAACTACGAGCGCGGGCGGATTGATCCTGCGACAAGAACGTTCCAGGCGTTGCGGATCGTGGCGAACGATGAGCTCGGCAATCTGCAAAGCGTGCTGCACCATTTGACGGAGATTTTGAAACCGGGCGGGCGCGTTGTGATCGCTACTTTCCATTCGCTTGAGGATCGCATCGTGAAACAGTCGTTCCAAGTTTTGGCAAAGGAACAAAAGATAGAAATTTTGACAAAAAAACCACTCACGGCCTCACGGGAGGAAGTGATACAAAATCCGAGGAGCCGTTCAGCGAAGTTGCGGGCAGCCCGCATGCAATAACCATGACGTTTATCCAGCCCAACAAAAAGAGATACATTGTGAATGCCATACTCGTGGTGTTCGGTGTTGTGCTTGCTGCGGAAGTGTTTGGGATGGTGGTGCTCTATAACGCCACGGTGAACCTTGGTCACGGCATCGCGGCGGCGAAAGCGCAGCTTGACGCGACGGGTGCGGCAAATACCAATTTGAATAATACGATTATGGGGTTACTGGGCAGCGGCGATGCGGCAGCGCTCGCGGCAAAGGAGGGACTTGTGCAAGAACAAAAACCGCAATACGTGAGAGCCAATCAGCAATGGCCTATCGCTTCGCAATAATCATCGTAGTGCTCGTAGCGGCATATTTTGTGCTGGGATTCCATCTCTACGAGCTGCAGATCACAAAAGGAGATTATTATTTCGCGAAAGCGCAGGCAGAGATAACGGCGGCAAAGGGCACAAGCGGCAGCCGCGGATCCATTTATTTTACGGACAATACTGGCACGCTTTTGCCGGCGGCCATTGAGCAGGAATTCCCGGTGATCTACGCGGTTCCCGCGGCGATCGCGGACGCAGCGGAGGCCGCGAACACAGTGGCGCCGATTCTTGGCATGCCCATAGCCGCGCTCCAAAAACTTTTTTCAAAACCGAACGACCAATACGAGCTTTTGATGCGCAAGGCGGATCCCTCAGCGGCACAGAAGATTACCGACCTGAACCTCAAGGGAGTGTACGCCGACTTTGAACCTGACCGCTATTATCCTCTGGGGACCGTGGCATCGCAGGTCTTGGGGTACGTGGGTCCGAACGCGACGGACAACGGCGAGAGCGGCCATTACGGCATTGAAGGATTTTACGAGAGCACGCTTGCGGATGCTACCGACATCAATTTGACCACGGACCCGAACATTCAGATTGAGGCCGAGAAAGTGTTGGATGACCTTGTGACGCAGAACGGTGCCACCGGCGGCAGCGTCATTGTGGAAGAGCCCCGGACGGGAAAAATTCTCGCGATGGCGGGTGATCCGAATTTTGATCCGAACAACTACAGCGCTTCGCCCATTGCGAATTTCTTGAATCCGGACATCCAGGCGGTATATGAGCCAGGGTCTATCTTCAAGGTGCTCACGATGGCAGCGGGGATTGATGCGGGGAAGATCACGCCAAGCACCACGTATGACGACAAGGGATACGTGAATGTGAATAGCGCCCACATCACAAACTATGATCTTACGACGCACGGGCCGTACGGTCCGGGCACCACCATAACCGAGGTGATTGAGCATTCCATCAACACTGGTGCGATCTTCGCTGAAAATCAAATGGGCAACGACATTTTTACAAGCTACATGAAAAAATTCCGCCTGGATCAAAAGACGGGGATTGATCTGCCGGGAGAGGTGGCGGGGAATTTGAGCGAGCTTAATCCGAAGTCGCGGCAGGTCGCGTTTGACACGGCAGCATACGGTCAGGGCGTGGCGGTAACGCCAATGGAGCTCGTAAGTGCTATTGCGGCGATCGCGAACGGCGGTCTCATGATGCGGCCCTACCTGAACGCGGCGCTTTCGCCGGAGTCGCAGGGAAGGGTGATAAGTACGAGCACCGCGGCGCAAGTGACCCAGATGATGGTGAATGCGGTGGATCTGGCGCAGGTCGCAAACATCAACGGCTATTCTTTAGCGGGGAAGACGGGGAGCGCATTTATCCCCGACCTCGTGCACGGCGGCTACACCAATAATTTGATTGACTCATACGTGGGGTTCGGACCTACCTCCAACCCGCGTTTCATCGCGCTCATACGTTTGAACACGTTGCCCTCAACGTCACTCGCTGCGCAAAGCGTCGTGCCGGCGTTCAAGGAGCTCGCCCAGTACATCATCAATTACGAGAACATTCCGCCGGACCGCCTTTAGACCGTTTACAGAGAATTGATTTTCAGTGCGGATCCCGTTAAGATTTCAGGTAAATGCCGCCATCGTCTAGCTTGGCTTAGGACGTCGCCCTCTCACGGCGAAAACTCGGGTTCAAATCCCGATGGCGGTACGAGCAATGTGATGTGCTTTTTTGAGAGACGCGGTTCGCGCGCTCCTGCGGCGCACGCCCGCTGGCTCTCGGCGATTCGCATCCGCCTTCGGCGGATACCAAGCGCGAATCGCCTCCGAGATCCTCTCAAAAGAGCACATCACATTGCTTGTATTTGTTATGGAGGGATTTGAACCGGGAAGGGGGTCGGGGAAACGGTAGTTTCCCCGTGGAGGAAGGTGCCGGAAACCGAGAGGTTTCCGGGGAGCGAGCCGGTCTTAGCGGCGAGCGACGTGAAAATCCCGATGGCGGTTCATTTGGAGGTAAGCAGAACGCGTTTGAAACGCCACATTTTAGGTTATGTTAAAATAAAAACATGTTTAGTCCCATTGCTCGGAAAGCTATGCTCGGTCTCGCCGGAGTTATCCTTGGTTTCCTTCTTTCATTTTTCATTCTCTATCTCTTTGGATGGACTTCCGAAAATAGCAGCTTCGTTGCCCGCCTCGGGATAATAGTTTTATTCCCTGTCATCGGAATCATCATCGGCATCGCAATGGCAGGAAGGACGCAGGCTCATTACGAAGCAGCTGCGATGACCAATCCGGCATTTCAACAGAAAGTTGAAGATGCTATGAATATGAGGTCGGGGCGGCGGGGATTATGGCGCTACATTGTTCTGGCTGCGTACATATTCCTGAAGGCGTTTGGATATTACGGCATTTTTGCGCATGGCTATCTTTTCTCTCCTAATGCCCGCCTTCAGGTCATTATTGAAGCGGTCATCGATGGCATTGTCGCCCTTGTATTTCTGGTTATTTATCTGAAGAACAGAAAACGTTTCTTTGCCGTTACGTTTACTTTTTTCCTGCTTTTGGCCATCATTGACTGCGTGGGGCTGGTGGCTATCAAGTCTATTCCAATGGCCGCAACTCCATCGCAAACGGCTGTTGAGGGTCAAGGTCAAAGAGTTTCACTCGGAGAGCTGCTTTCCTCTCTCGGACAATTTTCAATAGTTCTTCCTTCTGGTTTTCGAATGGTGTTTTCTCCAGGAGCGGGCGGAGATGTATCTATCGCACCCATACCTTCAACGCCAGATTCATTTCCGTTCTGGAATACAGGACCATATTTTATCACAGTGGCACCCGGTACAATGACGCCTCAGGAGTGGGCGAACGGCGAGAAACCAGTGTTCCAGCAGGCAGCGAATTCGACTCTCAATGATGGAAAAAACATTGTTATCGTAACTTCCACCGTGCTTTTTGGATATCCTGCCGAGGAAATATTTTCTATTGCAGGAGAGCAAACTGAAGCCTATATTAGCTTCGAGCAGAATGGTGTTCCCTTTGTGGTGGGAATCGCCAAAGCATCTAATGTTTCAGATTCGTCTTCGGCCGCATTAAACAAGAATCTCGATGCCATTTGGGCAACCTTAGAATTCGGGACGACCACGGCTGCAAGTGGGTATCTAAACCAGCGCCAATAGTGCCTGTTTGCATTTAAGATAGTTTTAATCGCCCATTCTTTATCATAACGATGGCACGGCCGTCGCTCCTTGAAACATGTTAAAATGGTTGCATATGCGGAAGCTCGTCGTCGCAAACTGGAAGGAAAACCCGAAAAGCGAGAAGCAGGCACTCGCGCTTTTCCGCGCCGTGGCGAAGATAAAGCCCGTGAACGGAGTTGAAGTTGTCGTATGTCCGCCCTTTATCTATTTGGAGTGCATTGCCGATGTACGCAGGCGTGAGAAAAAACGGCATGTCGTCCTCGGCGCGCAGGACGTGTTTTGGGAAGAGAAAGGTCCGTACACGAGCGAGGTGGGGCCGCGGATGCTCAAATCGCTTGGGGTGCGATACGTGATCGTCGGCCATTCGGAGCGGCGGAAGTGGCTTAAAGAAACGGATGCGATGATCAACAAAAAGGTGCGGCGTGCATTGCGTGATGGCTTACGCGTAATACTTTGCGTCGGCGAATCGCTCCCGATTCGGAAAAAGGGGACTGCTGCTGCGAGAAAGTTTGTGGAAGGTCAGTTGAAAAAGGATCTCGCCGGCGTTCCTCGTGCGCGGCTGCCGTATGTGATCGTTGCCTATGAACCGATCTGGGCCATCGGCACGGGTTGCAACGCCCGTCCGGAGGATGCGGCACTCATGGCGGACGCCATCAAAAAATTTGCTCCGCGGGCGCTCTACGGCGGTTCTGTGGACAGCAAAAACATTGCCGATTATGTACAATGTAACCAGGTAAGCGGCGTTCTCGTCGGGGGCGCAAGCATAAAGGCCGGAGAATTCAAAAAAATAATAATCAACATATAACTACATGATGGAAAATGGCAAAAAGTGGTTTTGGATTTTACTTGATGTGTTCGTTGCGGTCGCGGTCATAAACGTCGTGTTCTTTGTGATGCCGATGTTGCAGAAGATAGGGGACGGGTATTATCCGGCACGGACCCTCACGGTTTCGGCGGAGGGAAAGACGACAGCGAGTCCCGATCTTGCGGAGATTTCGTTTTCGGTCGTCACGCAAGGACAAAATCCAAACACTCTCGCGGATAACAACAATCAGAAAATGAACGCGGTGCTCACGTTCGTAAAATCGCAGGGCATTGCGGATACCGACATCACGACGACGAACTACGACCTTTCGCCAAATTATCAATGGGACAGAAACACCCAGCGTAATTACATAACGGGCTATACCCTCACGCAGACGGTGGAGGTGAAGGTGCGCGATTTGAGCAAGGTAGCTCCGGTAATCGGCGGGCTTACGCCACTCGGCGTAAATCAGGTGGGTGGGATTACGTTTACCTTTGCGGATGAGGAGAAAGTGCTTGCGGCTGCACGTGCGGACGCATTTTCAAAAGCGCTCGCAAAGGCAAAGGAGATGGCCGCGGAAGCCGGAGTTTCGTTAGGGAAAGCGGTGAGCGTCGCGGAGAGCAACTATATTCCCGTCCGTCCGGTGTCAATGGTCGCAAGCGCGCCGTTGGCGGCGGGCGGTATGCAAGAGATCACCGCACCCACCATCCAACCGGGCACGCAGGACATCACGGACGACGTGAGTATTACCTACCAACTTAATTAATCTTTTCCATGAAACGAGGTGATTGGTTGGCTATCGTCATCATCGGGGCAGCGGTCGGGCTTCTTTCGCAGCCGATTCTTGCGAATGTCGCAGGTTCATTTAATCTGAATCTCACGCTCACGTTGCGCATGGTTGTGTTTCTCGGCTTTGCGATCCTTGCGCCGCTCGCGCTCTTTATCCTCTATCTTGTGGGGAAAATTTTGCCGGTGCTTTATCAATTCGGGAAGTTTGCGGCGGTGGGAGTTCTGAACACCTTCGTTGATATAGGTGTCTTGAATCTTGAGATTTTGGCTTTTGGAACGCCTGCGGCGTGGCCCTATCGGGTTTTTAAAGCGGTTTCCTTCCTTGCGGCAACGACGAACAGCTTTTTCTGGAACAAGTTTTGGACGTTTGATTCCCGTGAACCGGCGAATCCATCACAAACCATCAAGTTTTATCTTGTCGCAATCGGCGGTTTCCTCATTAATGTAGGCGTGGCGTCCTATGTGTTCAGCGGTGTCGCGCGTCCGGCGGCGATTTCCGCGAATCTTTGGGCTAATATCGGGGCCATGGTAGGGGTAGCGTCCGGCTTCCTCTGGGACTTTCTGGGGTACAAATACGTGGTATTCAAAAAACCCACAACAAGGACATAGGGCATTGTCCAGCCGCAGTTCGGCAACCGAACGTACGGCTGGGGCTTGCGTTTTCTCCGGGTATCTGCTATAATGCCAGTGAATGGGTGCGAGTTTTCCTTAACGACGACGTCGACTGAGGAAAATCCCACACAATTCTTTTTGGCCAGGAGCCCCCGCAAGGGGACTTTTGGTTTTAAAGGCCGGTTTTATTGTTTTTTAATGTGCATATTCTATACTGATAGCGGAGCCGGCTGGAGAGCACTCATTCAACCACAAAAAGAATTGGAGGTCACCACAGCCGCTCCACCCAGTTCTTTAAAGCAGGAAGCGCACCCCTCGCGGCGCGTGGTTCGTAAAACTCTTTGAGAATTGGGTGGAGCGGCCGTTCTAATTTCTTTCTGTTCTCCGTTCACTCAAGCAGTGGAGTGGGCTTTCAACGTGCGGCTCAAAAACAAGAATATGCCAAAATTTCAGGAAAACGTGACGCTCGCACGTTACAGCAATTACAAGATCGGCGGTCCGGCGCGTTTCTTTTTTGCGCCCAAAAACGAGAAAGAGGTGCTATGGGCGGTGAAAGAGGCAAAAGCGAGAAGGCTGCCCATTTTTATTTTGGGCGGAGGGACGAACCTTTTGATTGACAATCGCGGGTTTGACGGGCTCGTGCTCCGGCCGAACCTCCTCACGCTCAAATCGGCGGGGACGGAGCTCACCGTGGGCGCAGGGGTGTCCATGGAAGAACTTTTGAAATTTTCCGCAAGGAAATCGCTTTCCGGCCTTGAATGGGCAGGCGGCCTGCCGGGAACTTTGGGCGGGGCGATCCGCGGCAATGCCGGCTGCTTCGGCGGCGAGGTAAAGGATGTGGTGAAATCGGTGCGGAGCTTTGACACGAAGACGATGAAGATAATTGAGCGGCCTCTCGCGAAATGCGCGTTCGGCTATCGCGCGAGCATTTTCAAAAAGAAGGATGGCCGGGAGATCGTCCTTTCGGCGACACTTCGACTAAAGAAAGGAGATAAAAAAGAAATCGCCGCTGCGATCCAAGAAAAGATAGACCATCGCGCGAAAAACCACCCGTTGGACTATCCCAATATCGGCAGCATTTTTAAGAATGTGCCGCTCGCGGCAGTTCATAAAAAGGGCAGTGCGGAATACAAGAAAGCGTTGCGGGAAGGAAAACTCCATTTCCGCGGCTCCCATTTTTCCATAAAGACCGACCCTTTCCCCGTGATCTATGCCGTGAAGCTCATCGCAGAAGCAGGGCTGCGCGGGGTAAGTTCTGGCGGCGCGATGATCTCCGCCAAGCATCCGAACTTTATTGTGAACGTCCTCGGCGCGCAATCATCCGACGTGAAGGAGCTCATCGCGCTCGCAAAGTTCGCCGTGAAGGAAAAATTCGGCGTGGAGTTGGAAGAAGAAGTGCAAATCGTATAACTCTTATGAAAATCAACATAAAAACCAACCTTGATCTTACGGCGCCGCTCCGTACCTATGTTGATGAAAAACTTGTGCCACTCGCGAAGTTCATAAAGAAGTTTGATGAAACTGGTGAAGCCGAAATTTGGCTTGAGATTTCCCGCACCACGCGTCACCACCAGAAAGGCGACGAAGTGTTCCTTGTGGTCGCGGACCTGCGCCTGCCGCGCAAGATCCTCCGCGCCGAGGAGTATGCGGATGACGTTCGCAAAGCGATTGACCGGACGAAGGACACGCTGCGGCTGGAGATTGAAAAATATAAAACGAAGTTTGCAAGAGTAAAACGGGGAAGTTCCTAGAAAAAGTAATCCCCAAAAAAGTTAGAAGGAGGGTGGTTGCACCTGGCTAGGTGGCCGACCCTCCTTCATTTTTGCGGTCTTTTCAGTAGTACCCTAGGGTCGTCTTCTGCAGCAGCAGCTGCAGGACGACCACCACTGAAAGAACAAGACCTAGATTCAGTTTAGCAGGACGCTCCCAGTTGTCAAGGGATTGACTTGCCAGGCTGAATTGTGTTGTGGCTTCGGTGAAATGGGCCGGCGGCTGAAGGGAGCCACCCCTCAGTCGCCAGCCAAAGCGCAGGGTTATCGGTTCAGATCTCTAGGCCCCACTAGTGGGACCAGATAATCTTTCCCTGATAGCCCGTTGCAGTACGTAATCTTGCATCGATCCCCGCGTTGAATCGAAAATTGCCGACTCCTGCCACGGTACTGTCTGTTGCCTTCCACAGGCAGAGCCCAATGGCGAGAAGCCGCCAACGCCCCCCTTTACGATAGAGAGTTCGACTGAGTCGTTCTACGCCGAAGTTCAGAAGAACGTTCGCCGCTACTACGGCGCTCGTATTCCTCTTCCCGACGACGGAGCCTGCCCAGCCAACCTCCGTACCATAAAAGTACCCCAAGACGGATTGATCCGTCCTGTGCGCTATCGTGGGGTGGTTCAGTCCCCTGGCGGTACTGAATCCGTCCAGTCCGGTTCCGACGCTGAGATACAGCCGGGAAATTCTATAAAGGTTATCCAGTTTCCTGGAATCCCTTTTCGTTTCCTCTGGCGTTCTTTGTCGGAATTGCTGGACTTGAGCGTGTGCGGCCGATGCGAATACTACCATCACGAGCAGTATCCTCGGTCCAACGCGGTTGGTTCGTGGTGTCAATGTTCACCTCCGCCAGGAACCCCTAGGGTAGGGCTCCCAGCTAGAAATAATTCTATCATAATATGATTATTTTGTCCAACCTTTCCCCGTTATGGGTTCTGGCAATTTTTTGGTGGAGTACCTATAATCCTTACACATGCTCGGTTCCATCAAAAAATTTTTCGCGAAGCGGTCGCTCGCAGAACTCGCCGAAACGGTGCACGCAATAAATGCGCTTGAGGAGGAGATTACGAAATTGAGCGACGAAGGGCTCATGGCGGAGAGCATAAAATTAAAAGTCCGGATGGCGGGGGAGACGACTGAACGCGAAATGGACAAGGCAGTACTTGACGAAATCCTCCCGCGTGCGTTTGCCCTCGTGCGCGAGGCGGCAAAGCGGACGCTCGGCCAGCGCCCGTTTGACGTGCAGCTTTTGGGCGGGCTTGTGCTCCACAAGGGCGCGGTCGCGGAGATGATAACGGGCGAAGGGAAGACGCTTGCGGCCGTGGCGCCCGCGTATCTCAATGCGCTTAGGGGACTCGGTGTGCACATTGTCACTGTGAACGAATATCTGGCTCGCCGCGACGCGGTTTGGATGGGACAGATTTATCGCGCGCTCGGCCTCTCCGTGGCGTGCCTTGTGCCAAACGCCGCGTTCATGTACGACCCGCTTTATAAGGCTCCCGAGGAGGGCAAGGGCGTTGCTTCTCAAAACCCCGAAACATCTAAATTATTGGATAAAGAACGGGACACAACCGGCAGTTTCTTGGTACAGCAGGAATTCTTGCGCCCGGTGCCACGCCGCGAAGCGTACAATGCGGACGTTACCTATGGCACGAATCACGAGTTCGGTTTTGATTATCTGCGCGACAACTTGGTCTATCGCTTGGAGGATCGCGTCCAACGTGAGCATTACTTTGCGATCATAGACGAGGTGGACAGCATTTTGATAGACGAAGCGCGGACGCCGCTCATCATCGCGGCGCCAGATTCGGAGTCCAGCGACGCGTACAAAGCATTTGCGCGGGTGGCGGCGCTTTTGGAAAAAGAAAATGATTACGAAGTGGACGAAAAACGGAAATCGGTCGCGATCGCGGATGCAGGCGTGGAAAAAGTGGAAAAGATGCTCGGTATCAAGAACATTTACGCGCCGGAGAATATCCGCCTCGTGCATTATTTGGAGGAAAGCGTAAAGGCGAAGGCGCTTTTCCAACGCGACCGCGACTATGTGGTCAAAAACGGGGAAGTGATCATCGTGGATGAATTCACGGGAAGGATGCTTATCGGTCGGCGCTATCAGGCGGGACTCCATCAGGCGATTGAAGCGAAAGAAGGCGTGAACGTAAAGGAAGAGTCGCGCACCTACGCAAAAATCTCCATCCAAAATTATTTCCGCATGTACGAAAAAATCTCCGGCATGACGGGAACCGCGCAGACCTCGGCGGAGGAGTTCTATAAAGTTTACAACCTTGAGGTGATGAGCGTCCCGCCGAACCGGCCGCTCGTGCGCCGCGATGCGAACGACCTTATTTACAAAAATTTCATGGTGAAGATGGATGCGGTGGCGAAGGATGTAGGCGAACGGCAGAAGAAGGGCCAGCCGGTTCTTATCGGAACGACCTCCATCGCGAAGAACGAGATTTTTTCCGCCGCGCTTTCAAAGGCGGGCGTTTCGCACGAGGTTTTAAATGCGAAAAACAACGAACGCGAGGGCGCGATCATCGCGCAGGCTGGGCGTCCTCACGCCGTTACGGTTGCGACGAATGTCGCCGGACGCGGCGTGGACATCGTTTTGGGCGGCAATCCGCCGAAGCCGGAAGATGCGGCAAAAGTGCGCGAACTTGGCGGTTTGCACATCGTGGGTACCGAACGGCACGAGGCGCGGCGCATTGATAATCAACTGCGCGGTCGTTCCGGGCGGCAGGGCGATCCGGGCTCCACGCAATTTTTTCTCTCCGCAGAGGACGATCTTCTCCGAATTTTCGGCGGCGACCGGTTGAAGAATATGATGGAACGGCTTGACGTTCCGGACGATCAGCCGATTGAGTTCAAATTTGTGACAAAGGCGGTTGCCGAGGCGCAGGCGAAGGTGGAGGGCGCGAATTTTGATCTCCGCAAGCACTTGCTTGAATATGATGACGTTCTGAACAAGCAGCGTTCGGCGGTCTATAAGCGCCGCGCGGAAATTTTGGGATTGATGACGAAAACGGACGTTGCGAAGACGATCACGGAGGCCGTGATGGCGCATTTTGATGCGGCGTTCGCGCCGGTGTTTGAAGAAGGATCTGGCGCGGCGGGATTGAAGGAGCAACGCGAGGGGATTGCGAAGGTTTTTAAAGAGGTGCAACTCCTTCCGAACGGTGCCGCGGGAGACATCGCGTTTGAAAATCTGAAGACCGCAGATGATGCGAGGAAGTTTTTGGAAGAACAGGCGGCCAGGGTGGCGGAGAATTCGCTCGCTAAAAACCAGCTCCTCGGCATTTTGGACATGCTTTGGATGACGAACCTTGAGGACCTGGAAGCACTGCAGGAATCCGTCGGCCTCCGCGCCTACGGCCAGCGCGACCCGCTCGTGGAATACCGCCACGAAGCAAGCCGCCTTTTCAAGGATTTCTGGCACAACTTCAACGGGATGGTGTTTGCGAACACGTTCAAGTTATTGAATATGTCCGCACAGGCGGCGGGCGGTGCTCCCGGCGTCGCCAATCCGAACCGCGCGGCGTTCCAATCACCTCACGGTGTATCACGTTCCGGGAAGATTGGCCGCAATGATCCCTGCCCTTGCGGCAGCGGGAAAAAGTATAAGAAGTGCCATGGCAAATAATGCGGCAATATCGTAATGATTACTTGATTCGCGTTGCTATGAGTACCCCGTTCCTTACGCCGTAGATTTGCAAGTGTAATTTTGGAAGCGCAAGTTGCTTGCCGGTTTTGCGGATTCTCTTGCGCAACTCTCCGATGGCCGGAAGCGTCCGGTCGGCATAGCGAGCGGGTGGCCTTGTTTCGGTGCCGAACACATTGTAGAGATTCGCGTGATCGTGAATAGAATGCGGATATTTTTTAAGCGGACGAAGCAAGGTGCCGTATTTCCCGGGAATCTTATTGTGATAAAATGGTCCGAATTCTTTCTTTTTTAATTTTTCCCATGCCGCGTCCGCGGGCGAAAGGCCGCGGTGCATGGTGCCCATACAGATCTTGCTTCCGCAAGAACAGGTGTGCATATCGCACGTAGTTTCCTTCTCATCGGGGGCATAAAGGTCATAGTTGACCGTTAATTCTTCCCCTTTGAAGATTTTGCGTAGGGAGAAGCACAGGATATGTCCTTTGTATGGATACACCTCGCAGTTCTCGGCGCAGGAGTGGTTGATGAGATGAATTCCCGGAACGCGAGGATCGCCTAAGATATCATACTTGTCTCCGCCCGCCATATCATAGAGGCCATGCTTCTTTTCGTCGGCGTCTTTTGGCCGCACGATGGTTCCAAGATAATCGCCGATCACCGTTCCCGCATCAATGTCGCGCGTCGCACAAACACCACGCCCTTTCCCTTTTATTTTTTTTATGATGTATGACGTATCGGTGATTAAGAACATATTGTTAAAATATATCACAATTGGCTATACTTTTCTTAAGCATGAAATTTTATGATGATATTTTAGCGGAACGGACACGCGTAGAGGAATCAATACGCCGGTATGGGTATGCTCCGGAACATCATTTTTGGTGGTATCGCTTCAGCTCCGAAGAAGGAGACAAGAATGTCTTCGTAGAAACTGACGAAGGCGCGCTGCTCACAAAGGAGGATCCGGCAAAGCACGAATATACCGTATTTTCAAGCCCTGTTGCGCCTCCGGAGCGGCGCGCGCCGCTCCTTGTTGAATACGCGGAATATATTTTTTCAAATACGGATACGCGCAAGGTCTGGCTTGAGCTTGAAGCCCCACTGCGAAGGGATTTCTTGCGCCTTTTGCCGGACCATTTGAAAGCCCGACCGATCAACTATACGCTCACGTGGCCAGTGACGGATCTCCGTACGTTTGACCCTGAGCTTCCTGGTGGGCACTATAAGGCGCTGCGCAAGGAAAAGCACAAATTTTATCGTGAGCATACCGTTGCGGTATGTGATGCAAAAACCTATGCCAACAAAGAAACGTTGCATGCCATCATACGCGATTGGCGGAAAAGGCGTAACGCCCATGATCGCGCATGGGCGGCGGAATATCACAATGTAATAGATGGGAATTTTGAGGGCATGACCGAGGCACGCGTAGTTATGGTTGACGGCAGGGCGGCGGGAATCAATGGAGGCTGGCCTATTCCGAATAGCGATCGCTATTATGGCGCGGTGGGCATCCATGATTATTCAGTGAAGGACCTGGGATCAATGTTGTACTTAGAGGACTTGGTATGGTTGAAACAGCATGGATATGGGGAGGTTGACATGGCGGGAGGAGAAAAAGCGCTTACGGCATTCAAAAATAAATTTTGCCCTACCTCGTGGTACAAGACTTTTGTTTTTTCTGTAGCGAAGAAGTAAGATAAAAAGTACGGGGAAGTCACGTGCGCATGGAAAACGATCAAAATCAGAAGCCGACGAATGGAAGCGACGACAATATTCCTACAGAGGAAATTGTTACGGAACCGAAATTCAGCAAAAAATTCCTTTTTGTGACCGATGAAGCGCTCTCGGTTGATTTGGCGTGGAAAATAAAGCAGGAGGGAAACGAGGTAAAGATGTATGTCGGCAATGAAGCCGACCAGGACATCGGCGACGGATTCGTGGACAAAGTGGACGATTGGAAGGTGAACATTGATTGGGCGGACGTGGTGGTCTTTGACGATGTGATTGCGGGAGAGAACGGTTTTGGAAAAATGGCGGACGAGCTGCGGGTGAAGGGGAAACTTGTGGTCGGCGGGAGCGCGTATACCGACCGGTTGGAGATAGACCGCGAGTTCGGGCAGGAGGAAATGAAATCCGCAGGCATGCTTGTCCTTGCGCACTGGGATTTCGACAATTTTGGCGACGCGATAGAATTTTTGAAAGCGAACCCGGGCCGCTACGTATTCAAGCCGTCCGAGGGCGATTTGGACTGGCACATGAAGAACCTGCTTTTTATCGGGCACGAAGAGGACGGCAAGGATCTCTTGGAAGTGCTGGAGCATAACCGCAAGAGCTGGTCGCGGAGGATCAAGCGGTTCCAGCTGCAGAAAGTCGCGTCGGGCGCGGAGATCGCGGTGGGCGCGTTTTTCAACGGGCACGACTTTATCACGCCGATCAATATCAACTTTGAACACAAGAAATTATTCCCGGGCGACATTGGGCCGCCGACGGGGGAGATGGGTACGCTCATGTTCTGGGCGGAGCCCAACGGATTTTTCCGAGATACGCTTGCCAAGATGTTGGAGAAATTGCGCGCGTGCAAGTACGTGGGCTATATTGACGTGAATTGCATCGCGAACGCGCGCGGCGTGTATCCCCTGGAGTTCACCTCGCGCTTCGGGTATCCGACGATCAGCATCCATATGGAAGGCATCCAGAGCCCGATGGGAGAATTTTTGTATGTTATCGCGAAAGGCGACCAATATCCCTTGAAGGTTCAAAGGGGCTTTCAGGTGGGCGTGGTCGTGGCGGTGCCGCCGTTTCCGTACCGCGACGAGAAAATGCTGCAGATCTACAAAGATATTTCTATTTTGTTCAAGAAATCAAACCTTGACGGTATTCATCTGGGGGACGTGAAGATGGTGGAGAACGATTGGAAACTGGCAGGGAAGAGCGGCTACGCGCTTGTGGTCACGGGATCCAACAGCACGGTGGCCGATGCGCGCCGGCAGGCCTACCGCCGGATAGACAACATCATGCTGCAGAACATGTTCTACCGGACGGACATCGGCGCGAAGTGGTTTGCGGAGAGCGACGAGCTGCAGACGTGGGGCGTGCTATAATACTCTTGTGACCTTAGATGAATTCAAGGGTGTTGAGTTGCGCGTCGCGAAGGTTCTTTCCGCGGAGCGGGTGGAGGGTTCAGAAAAGCTGGTTAAACTGCAGATAGATCTTGGCGGCGAGCCGCGGCAGATCGTTGCGGGTATCGGGAAGGCGTACGCGCCGGAGGATTTGGTCGGGGAGGAAATTATAGTCGTCGCAAACCTTGAACCGCGGCAGCTGATGGGACTTGAAAGCCAAGGGATGCTACTTGCGGCGCACGGCGAGGATAGCGAGCCAGTGCTCCTTGTGCCCAAGAGCCCTGTTCCACCGGGTTCAAAAGTATCGTAAAATATCCAAGCATGAGAAAAATTCTCTCCATCATTATTTTCGTAGTACTTGCCGCCGGGATCGTTGCCGTGGCGCTGTGGTATAATACAAAGTCCGATGAAGCGATGCGCGCGGCCGAAGTGCAGGCGGGCGCGGCCGCGGAGCAGACACAATCGGCGATCATGCAAAATTTCAAAATAAACGACGTGACGGTGGGCACCGGCGCCGAGGCCAAGAACGGCGACTCGGTGACGGTGAATTACGTGGGCACGTTGGACGACGGTACGAAGTTCGACAGTTCATACGACCGCAACCAGCCGTTCACATTTGTACTTGGCGCGGGTAAGGTCATTAAAGGATGGGATCTTGGCGTCGTTGGCATGAAGGTCGGCGGGAAGCGGGAACTTACCATTCCGCCGGAACTCGGATATGGAGCAAGTGGCGTTCCGCAGGCGAATATCCCGCCGAACGCGACGCTGCATTTTACCGTTGAACTTTTATCGGTGAACGGAGTGCCATCTTCAACCTCTGCAGGGCAATAGACGGCAAAAATAGGGTGAAATTTGAATATGAATACCTAATCCTGTCAAGGATTTTGGGCGGTTTGGATTTTAGAATTTTTTAATGATTGATTTGGCATAATTGGGGTACACCATCATGCGTGTACTTCTTCTGGAGGACGAAAAGGATATGGGAAACTACATCGCGAATAGCCTCAAGGCTGAGCGGTTTGCGGTGGATTGGGCCGAAACGGGCGAAAAAGGGCTCATGTGGGCCAAGGTGAACTCGTATGACGTGGGAATCTTTGACATCAAGCTTGCCGGCGCGCAGAGCGGGCTCCAAGTGTGCAAAGCCGTCCGCGAACGCGGGAAGACGTTCCCTATCATCATCCTTTCCATCACGGGGGATGTGACGACGAAAATAGAGGCGCTCAATCTCGGCGCGGACGATTATTTGGCAAAGCCATTTTCGTTCGCCGAACTTTTGGCGCGGGTGAATGCGCTCCTGCGGCGCGAGAAAAAGATCACGGGGCCGATCCTCGCGGTCGCCGATTTGGAAATGGACACCCACACCCGCACGGTGAGGCGCGGCGGGAAGCGCATTGAGCTTAACCGAAAGGAATTTGCGCTGCTTGAGTACTTAATGAGAAACCCCGGGACGAATTTGACGCGCGCGATGATTTTGGAGCACGTCTGGGACATGAATGCCGATCCCTTCACGAACACGGTGGATGTGCACATCCGTTTCCTGCGCGGCAAAATGGACGAGGGCTTCAAGAAAAAACTGATCAAGACCGTCCACGGCTTCGGCTATCGGATAGAGGAATAGCCCTTAGCGATAAATCGTTTTCCCCAAGTAATTTTTAATCACCCTCTCGCTTGGAAAATAAAGAGGGTCTGGCAGATGGTCCAGCGGGAACCATTTCCATTCGGTGATTTCGTCCGGCTCCCTAATCTGCGCTTCACCTTCAAAGTCTTCACAAAGGAATCCGATCGTTACAAAGTGCGCGTCTTCAACCTTATCATTGCTTACGCTGATCAGCGTAATTTTTTTCTCGTTAATTTTAATGCCTGTTTTTTCCAGAACTTCCCGGAGAGCGCCGCCTTCAAACGTTTCCTTGAATTCAAGTTTGCCTCCCGGCATGGTCCACGTTCCTTCCCCGTGAAGTTCGCTGTCGGCTTTCGCGGAATCGGCATGCCGCTTCCCGAGGAGAACGCTGCCGTTTTTAAGAAGCATCACGCCAAACCCAACGCCGACTCTCGGTTTTTGTTCGCTCATTCCTGTTATTTTAACAGGGGGCCGGTATAATGGAAAGATGATTGAGAAAAAAGATCTTCCGCGGCTCCGGCGGCGCGCGGCGCGCATTTTTTCGGTTTTGAAGAAACTTTTTTCGGACGCGCGCATCGCGCTTCATTATCGCAATAACTGGGAATTGCTCGTTGCGGTGGAGCTCTCCGCGCAGTGCACGGACAAAAAAGTGAACGAGGTGACCCCGGCGCTTTTCAAAAAATATCGGAAGTTGGGTGACTATATCCGCGCAAACCCGCGTGAATTTGAACGCGACATCCACCAATGCGGATTTTATCGCGCAAAGACGCGGAATATCCTGGCGGCGGCAAAAGTGGTGAAGCAGAAATTCAACGGTAAGCTGCCGCGGACGATGGAGGAGATGGTCACGATCCCGGGCGTGGGTCGTAAGTCCGCGAATGTGATTTTGGGCAATGCCTACGGCGTGGTAGAGGGGATCGCCGTGGACACGCATGTGAAGCGCCTTGCGCATGTCCTTGGCCTTTCGCGCGAGAAAACTCCGGAAAAGATAGAGCGTGACCTTATGGCCATCATTCCAAAACCGCAGTGGTTCAGCGCAACCTATCTTTTGATAGAATACGGTCGCAGGTACTGCACTGCGCGGCCGCATAACCACGCTGCGTGCCCGCTTACCAAGGCACTTCGCGGGGTCAGCGAGAACCCATCCCAAAGTAGGCCACGCGACTCTAAAGTTTGCTATACTTTGTGATATGAATAAGGAACGAAAGATCGCCAATTTTCTGTTTGAAGTGGGGACGATGCGGAAGCTGATGCGAATGCATCGGCAGACGCTCCTTACGGACGACATGTCGGACAGCATCGCTTCACATTCCTACCGCGTGGCATTCATAGGATGGCATCTGGCGAAAGCCGAAGGCGCCGATCTTTATAAGACCGTTATGATGTGCCTTGTGCATGATATGGCAGAAGCGCGGAGCGGCGACCACAACTATGTTCATAAAAAATATGTGAAGGTCTTTGACGACGAGATTGTGAAAGAACAACTTGGCTCATTGCCCTATCCGGGTCTTAAGGATCTCGCCGTTGAATATAACAAGCGGAAGACGAAAGAGGCGATCGTCGCGAAAGATGCCGACCTCCTCGATCAGATTTTGCTTCTCCGGGAGTATGAATGGCAGGGAAACAAGGAAGCCGGCATATGGCTGCGGGGCAAGAGCGGCCAGAAGGAAAATGTGCAGTTTTCGCGACTGAAGTCAAAAAGCGCAAAAAAGCTCGCGAGGGCGATCATGAAAGAGGAACCCTCCAGCTGGTGGAACGAAATCTGGACGCCCGTAAACCGCTAGTTGTTATCCACAGTGGCCTTTCTGGGGGATTTGCTACAATCACTCTTGTAGTTAACGTTAGGTTAACGGAGCAAAAGCCGTTTCTCGTGTGAGGCGAGAAGCGGTTTTTGCGTTATATGTTTGATTGTTGTTTGACGGTGTGGACCACGGGGCGTAGAGTGTGATGGCTACCCCTTAGGGCCCGACCCGCGGGGGATTGGTGTATGGCCATGGACCATTTTGAACTGATTTCAAAGAACAAGCCCGCAGGGGATCAGCCGAAGGCGATCAACGAGCTCATCGCTGGCTTAAAGCGCGGCCTTCGCGACCAGACATTGCTCGGTGTGACGGGCTCCGGGAAAACGTTCACTGTTGCGAACGTGATCGCGGCGGCGAACAAACCGGCGCTCGTGATCGCGCACAATAAAACTTTGGCCGCCCAGCTTTGCAACGAGTTCCGCGAATTGTTCCCGAAGAACTCGGTAAACTATTTCGTCTCGTACTACGACTACTACCAGCCGGAGGCGTACATCCCTTCAAGCGATACGTATATAGACAAAGAAGCGCTCATTAACGATGAGATAGACAAGCTGCGCCACGCGGCGACGACCGCGCTTCTTACGCGGCGCGACGTAATCATTGTGGCGTCCGTCTCGTGTATCTACGGCCTGGGCGCGCCGGAAGTGTACGAAAAGAACATTTTCCATTTTAAAGTTGGCGATAAAATTGAGCGCAAGGACTTTGCGCGGAAGCTCGTTGAACTACAATTCTCGCGGACGAATAGCGACCTGAAGCGCGGCACGTACCGCCTGCGCGGCGAGAACTGGGAGATCATGCCGGCCGATCGCGAGGTGATTTACAACTTTGAGGTCAAAAACGGCGTGGTCCGAGCGATTTACGAGATAGATCCGGTCGCAGGGTTTCAGCCGGGAAAGACGCCAACGGTGCCGGACGTCATTTTTGCGCCGGCAAAGCATTTTATTACGGAAGCGCCGGAGCGCGAGCGGGCGATCAAGGCGATCCAGGCAGAGCTCAAAGACCAACTCAAATATTTTGAAAAAGAGAAAAAGTTTTTAGAGGCGGAGCGGCTGGAGCGCCGCACAAAGTTTGATATCGCGATGATGCGCGAGGTGGGCTACTGCCACGGCATTGAGAACTATTCCCGCCATCTCTCGGGCCGCCGTGAGGGGGAGCCGCCGGACACGCTCCTGGACTATTTCCCGCACACCGAAGACGGCAAGCCCGATTTTCTAACTATCATAGACGAATCGCACATGACCGTGCCGCAGCTCCAGGGCATGTTTGAAGGCGACGCCTCGCGCAAGAAGACGCTCGTGGAATTTGGCTTCCGCCTACCGTCGGCAAAGGACAACCGGCCCCTGCGATTCCCGGAATTCGTGAACCGCGTGGGACAAACGATGTATACTTCCGCCACGCCCGGTCCATACGAACGCCGCGAGAGCGATCCCAAGACCGGCTCGGGGCAAATTGTTGAGCAGATTATCCGTCCGACAGGCCTTGTGGATCCGAAGATCACCGTCCGCCCCGCGCGCGGGCAGGTGGACGACCTCATCCCGCGCATTGAAGAGCGCGTGACAAAGAAGGAGCGCGTGCTTGTGACGACCCTCACGAAGCGGATGGCCGAAGATCTTTCCGCGTACTTGGAGGAGCGCAAAATGAAAGTGAATTATCTCCACAGCGACGTGAAGACGCTTGATCGCATCAAAATTCTGACGGACCTCCGGCGGGGGAAGATAGAAGTGCTCGTGGGCGTGAACCTATTGCGCGAAGGCCTGGACCTGCCCGAGGTTTCGCTCGTCGCGATCATGGACGCGGACAAAGAAGGATTCCTCCGCAGCGAAGTTTCTTTGATCCAGACCATCGGTCGTGCGTCGCGGAACGTTGAAGGGGAGGTATTGATCTATGCGGATCAGATTACGGGTTCCATTGAACGCGCCGTCAAAGAAACCGACCGCCGGCGCAAGATCCAGGTTGCCTACAACAAGGCGCACCACATAACACCCACGACCATTGTGAAGGCCATCACGGATATTCTCCCGAATGTTGACGAGATTTTGAAGCTGGAGACCAAGCCCATTCCCAAATCAAAGACCGGCATGCAGAAGCTCATCGCCGAGAAGGAACGAGAAATGAGGGAGGCCGCGAAGCACTTGGACTTTGAGCTCGCCGCCATTTTACGGGACGAGATAAAGGAGTTATATAGGAAGGTGGGAAAGGGGATAAATAAATCTGGCAAGTTTTAATTTTCCGAAAAAAGCGAAAAGGTAACGTCACACGGGCATTCGGAAGGAGCTGCTTCGGCCACGGTGTGATAAAGGAAAGAGAAGCGGACAAGAATGAGCCCATCCGCCTTGCGATACCCCGTCTGGCCGCCCACATGGCCGCCGGCGGCGAGGTAGTTGTCTACCTTCCACCCGAGCGCTTTGAGCTTGCTGTCGTAATAGTTTAGGAAAGGTGTAAAGATGCTTCCGGGATCCATCGTGCCCGTGACCGGCACGGAACTTACACTCGCTCCCGAATAGGTGGAGGTGCCTATGGTCACGGTTTCCGCCTTCGGTACCTCCCAGTTCGCGTCACTATAGAGGGGATAGAGGACTTGGCTAAGCGTTTGGCGCGAGAGAGTGAACTCTGCGCTCTCTGCGGAAATTTCATTCGTGATGGGGACGGATTCGTACGCGTTGAGCCCAAGCACGTAGGTGCCGGACGGATACATGTCGGAGATCGTCCACGCCGCGTTCCCCGTGTTCGGCAGGTCGGTAAAAACGATAGGATCAAATTCCTGGCCCTCAATTTGCAATGGCGGCGGCGGTATGCGCCGGATGGTCACCGAGATTTTATCACTTGAAGGAATGCCGGACGTCGTCCATGAAATGGTATGGGTGCTTCCGGCGTCCCATGCCTCGCCGCCCTTCGGTGAGACTACAATTATGGCTGCCACAGCCGGCGTATATGTGTATGTCATCCACGCATAGAGTCCTGCTCCGAGGCCCACGATGATGAGTACTATAACAATCCAGAGAGCTTTTCGACCGCGCACTGTGCTCATGGGAATATCATAATAGTTTTTCATGAAATATCCACCATCATTGTGTACCTTGAACGATCGGTTGACTTTCGCCGCACCCGCCGCTAAACTTTCTTCTGTACCCCTAGTGAGCGCGGCTCGGGGGATGTTTTCGTATGGGACGATTGGGATACGCATATGCCGCACGATAAAATAATCATCAAGGGCGCGCGCGAGCATAATTTAAAGAACATCAATCTTGAGATCCCGCGGGACAAGATGGTGGTCTTCACGGGTTTGTCCGGTTCGGGGAAATCGAGTTTGGCATTTGATACGATCTTCGCCGAAGGCCAGCGCCGCTACATAGAATCCTTATCCGCTTACGCGCGGCAATTTTTGGGCCGCCTGGACAAGCCGGATGTGGACGATATTGAGGGTCTTTCGCCTGCGATCTCTATTGACCAAAAAAGCCATTCATCCAACCCGCGCTCTACGGTCGCTACGATCACGGAAATCTATGACTACCTCCGCGTGCTTTTTGCAAGGGCCGGAAAACCGTTTTGTCCAACCTGCGGCCGCGAGATAAAAAAGCTCACGAATGAGGAGATTGTGGACGTGGCGATTGACATTGCAAATGAGAACGATAGGAAAAATGCCGCCCCTGCACGCGGCACAGTTGGGAAGAACATGGTGATCCTTGCGCCCGTCGTACGCGGCCGAAAAGGGGAGTATTACCAGATGCTTTACGATTTCTTGAACGCCGGATTCTCCGAGGTGCGTATTGATGGCAAGTATCATTCACTCCGCGAGCGCGTGGAGCTTTCCCGCTACAAAACGCACACCATTGAGCTTGTGGTTGATCGCATACCCGCCGGCATGAATTTTAAGGAAAAAGATAATCGCTTGCGCCTTGCGGAGGCGATTGAATCGGCTTTGAAATACGGGAACGACGTGGTCACGATCATCACCGACAAGGAAGTTTCGCTTTCATCAAAGTTCACATGTCCGCACGATGGATTTTCATTTCCCGAGATTGAGCCGCGGTTGTTCTCGTTCAATAGCCCCTATGGCGCGTGTCCGGAATGCCACGGTCTGGGCACGAAAGACATTTGGTCGGAAGAGATCTGCCCGGTCTGTGCCGGAAAACGTTTGCGCGAGGAAAGTTTGAGTGTTTTGATTGACGGCAAAAACATCAACCACGTGACGGCGTTTTCCATTGAAGAAGCGTACAAGTTTATAAGCGGCATAAAATTCCGAAGCGCGTCGCTCACAGAAGTCGCCGAGGCGCCGCTCCGCGAGATCAAGAGCCGGTTGAAATTCATGGCGGACGTCGGCTTGGAATATTTGACGCTTGATCGCAAAGCGGGGACGCTCTCGGGCGGCGAGGCGCAGCGGATACGGCTTGCCTCGCAGATCGGTTCGCGCCTCGTCGGCACGCTCTATATTTTGGACGAGCCGACGATCGGGCTTCACCAGCGCGACAACGCGAAGCTCATCCAGACGCTCCACGATCTGCGCGATCTGGGGAATACGATCATCGTGGTGGAGCATGACGAGGAAACGATTCGGAAGTCCGATTATTTGGTGGACATCGGGCCGGCGGCGGGCGTGCACGGCGGTCACATTGTAGCCCAAGGTCCGATTCCCGAAATTATCAAAGACACAAAAAAGGACTCGCTCACATTGCAATATTTGCGCGGGAAAAAGTTTATTGAAGTGCCGAAACAGAGGCGTAAAGTGGACGCGAAACAGGATTATTTGAAAATCCGCGGCGCCCACGCGAACAATTTGAGGGATATTGACGTGGATATCCCATTGCGCCGGATGGTTGCAGTGACCGGTGTTTCTGGTTCCGGCAAGTCCAGCTTAGTTTACGATGTGCTCTATAAAACGCTCGCAGACAAATTCAATCACGCAAATTACCGCGCGGGCGGCCACAAGGCGATGCTCGGTACGGAGTATCTGAACCGCGTGATCAACATTGATCAGTCAGCGATCGGCCGCACGCCGCGGTCAAATCCGGCGACCTACGTGGGCGCCTGGACGCACGTCCGCGATCTTTTTGCGGCAACGGAGGATGCGCGTGTGCGCGGCTATAAGCCGGGCAGGTTCAGCTTCAACGTGCCCGGCGGCCGCTGCGAAAATTGCGAGGGCCACGGCACGATTGCGATTGAGATGCACTTTTTGCCGACGGTCTATGTGACCTGCGATGTCTGCAAGGGGAAGCGCTTTGATCGCGAGACGCTCGCGGTGGAGTATCACGGGAAAAATATCTACGACATCTTGCGGATGACGGTGGAAGAAGCGGTGAAATTCTTTGAGGACATTCCGTGGCTTTACGAGAAGCTCACGATTCTGGAAGAAGTAGGACTCGGATATTTAGAAATCGGCCAGTCGGCGACGACCTTGTCCGGCGGCGAAGCGCAAAGAATTAAACTGTCCGCCGAACTCGGCAAGCGCGACACGCGCCGGACCTTGTATCTGCTGGACGAACCCACAACCGGTCTGCACTTCGCCGATGTCGATCAGCTGGTGAAAGTGCTTCAGCGGCTCGTGGACAGGGGGAACACCGTTGTCATCATTGAACACAACTTGGATGTCATCAAAACCGCCGACTGGGTGATTGACCTTGGCCCCGAAGGCGGCGAGCGCGGCGGCCGCGTTGTTGCGGTAGGCACGCCGGAAGAGATCGTGCGCAAGAAAAACAGTTTCACCGGGCAGTATTTGAGGAAGGTGTTGTCTTAGGGAAGCGATATCAGTGCTACCTCCCGCGCCGCTTCTGCTTCAATTGCTTCATCCGCTCACGGAACGTGTATGGGTTTTTAAATTTGTTTGGATCGATCCCGGAAGCCGAGAGCCACTTTTCTACAAACGTAAAAGTAGAGGGATGGTGGATCATTCTTTCCGGATAATTGACGTAGGTCTCGACAAGGTCAGCCCAGAACTCTTGAGCTTGGCGGGACAATAATTCCTGATTTAAGCCAGCGAGCATCATGCGCCTCTCTTCCTCGGAAGCAGTTCTGAATCTGTCGCTGGCTTTTAGTTCTTCTTCCTTTGCGATGAATTCTCTTGGGAGGTCCACATCAATGTAATAATCGTCCGGTCTTTGTTTTACCGGTTTTTGGACGAGGTCAATCATCTCCAGGAGAAAATCAATCCTCTCGCTATACGTAAGATGGTCACTGTCAGTCCAATCCAAATGGTGGGCGAGTTCGTGCGTGAGGACGGCCTTTATATTTGCCTCTGACTGCCACGGCAACTTTTTATGACAAAGAAACTCAACCTCCGCGATTCTTTTAGAGCCCTTTATAAGGGACGTAAAACCACCACTATCAGGGGCGTCCGCGATAACGTCCACATCGTCATCGTCATGACGATTTACATACCGGATATCGGTCACGGGAGCATAGAATTCCGGTGGAAATTCTTCCAAGAGTGACTTGAGCAATGGCTCTAATTTCCCCTTGTAGTTGCGGATTCCGAGGTGCGACAGAAGGGCTGCGAGCCGGCTTTCGTCGTAGTATTTTACTTGTTCAAAACCGGAAAATCTTGGCTCCTCGCTTTTTGTCTTTGCCTGCACATCAAGGGCGTGGGGGTTCTCAAAGACGTCATAAAGATCTGCGAGCCTTCGGTGGCGGTTATGATTTATATTTATAAGCCGGAGATCGGCGACAGAGAGAGAAGAAACTTCACCCTCTGGATTTCCCATGCGTTCTTTCTCTGACTCTGACATATTATTTGCCATCCTGTTTACCGATTCGCGTGCATAGGCATATGGTCTACAGATATTGTTATCAGGCCCGACGAGACTTTCAATCCTCTTTACCTTTTCCGATAATTTGGTGTCTAAGATCAGCGACTCCAGCGCTTGCACTTTAGCGAGCGTCGCGGCATCCACCGGCTGATACTTCGATAGCTCCACTTTCCTCTCAACATCCTGAATTTTCTCATCGAGATCATCGAATTCCCTACAAAGTTTTTCCAGCTCCGCATCCTCTGCAGCTGTTTTGTCTTTTTTGCCAGCCAGGTCGGTTATCTTGTCAATCATTTTGTGATTTTCCGTTGCCAGTTGCTTCTTCAATAGTTCCAGGTTATGGATTGCGATTTCCTTGGCAGATTGGCCTTGTGAAGTCTCTGTGCCGGGTGGAGCGCTTTTTTGATGCTCCTGCTTTTGCTGTTCTTGCGCAAGCGCCGAACCAGCCATAAGTCCGGCGCTGAGCGCGGCCGATCCCACACGCCGTGAAAATCGTTTAGCGGCGGACTCGAATTCCCTTCGTTTTTTTTCCCTCTCTCTGCTTTCCCGCTGCAACTTGGTCTCCGGCACCTCGGGACCAGCATCTTCGGGGATAAGCCATCGTTCTGCCGACATGGCTTTATCCTAATCTCCGGTCAAGGATTGTGCAATCTTTCGATGGCAGAACTAACTTGGATTTGTTATGATCAATCTATGGTCAAGATCGTCGGCAATGACATCTGGCGCGGGGGGCAGAAGGTAGGGTGGGTTGATGGCGACCACATCCGCGCGCACGATGGGAAAAAACTTGGCTATTTTGAAGCGAATTTTGTGTACGGTGAGGACGGACACAAGCTGGCGTACATGGAGGGTGACCATTTGATTTCTTACGGCGGCAACGAAAAAATTCCCTTGGAGAAAGTAAGTGAAGCGATAGAGGGCGGCCTCCTGCCCGCGATCGGCAAGTGCGCGGTGTACGTGTTGCTGGGCAGTTAGCCGCTTATCTGCTAAAAATTAAAGGGTGATCAACTATAAGAAACTTCCGGAGACGCCGGGCGTGTATTTGATGAAAGATGGCGAGGGCCGCGTGCTTTATATAGGGAAGGCGGGGAACCTACGCCGGCGCGTCGCGAGTTATTTTGAGCGGCCGCACGACGTGCGGATTGAAACGCTCGTGCGGAAGATCGCGAAGATTGATTATCGGAAAACCGACACGGCGCTTGAGGCGCTCATTTTGGAGGCAGAGCTTATCAAGAAGTTGGTGCCGCCGTTCAACGTGCGTGAGAAGGACGACAAAAGTTTTTTGTATATTGAGATAACGAAAGAGAAATTTCCGCGCGTGCTTTTGGTGCGGGGGCGCGACACCGGTTTTTCTAAGGTTGGGAAACATGGCGCCAAGCAGGGAAGACGGTACGGTCCCTTTGTATCCGCATCAAGCGTACGGGAAGCGTTGCGCATTCTCCGGAAGATATTCCCATGGAGCATGCATGATCCGGAACGGCTCGGGAAGTTCGCGCGGCCCTGTTTTGATTACGAGATCGGCCTTTGTCCGGGTGCGTGCGTGGGCGCAATCACGCGCGCGGATTACATAAAGAACATCAATCGGTTGAAACTGTTTCTAGACGGCAAGAAAAAACGTCTGCTCCAGTCGCTTACAAGGGAAATGAACGCGGCAAGCAAAAAATTGGAATTTGAAGCGGCGGAAAAACTGCGGCGGCAGATTTTTGCGCTCCGGCACATCCGCGACACAGCGCTTATTTCCGATTCCGAGGTGTTTGCGCCCGAGGGAACAATGGGCCGCGCGGGCGGGGCGGTCCACGTGGCGGGCCGAACCGACGCTCGCGGTGGGACATATCGCATTGAGGGCTATGATATTTCAAACATTTCGGGCACTGATGCGGTCGGTTCCATGGTGGTCTTTGAGAATGGCGAGCCAAATAAAAACGAATACAGAAAATTTCGCATCCGCACGGTCTTCAAGCCGAATGACGTCGGCATGCTTACGGAGGTTTTGGAACGCCGCTTCAGACATTTTTCCGGCGGACGCTCTCCATTCGGCAAGATGCCGAGCCAATTGCGGGATTGTGAGGCGTGGCGGTTGCCGGATCTTATTTTAATTGACGGCGGCATCGCCCAGGCGAACGCCGCGCATCGCGTGCTTCTGCGGGCCGGACTGCGCATTCCGATCGTGGGCATTGCGAAGGGCCCGGAGCGCAAGCGCAACGATATCGTTGGCGCCGTTCCGAAGGGCGTGCAACAAACAACGCTTATTCGTGTACGCAACGAGGCGCACCGATTCGCAATCGGCTATCACAAGAAACTTCGCCTGCGTTCTTTTATCGGACGATAGTGGTGATGATATTATAGAGATATGAAGAGGAGGATCATTGACGTGCTTGCGGGGGGAGGGGTGGGCGTGATGCCAACCGATACCATTTACGGAATCGTTGGCTCCGCGCTCCGGCTGGGAACGGTAGCACGGATTTATCGCTTACGGAAGCGTGATACTAAGAAGCCGATGATTGTTCTTATCGCGGCGCCGGATGAGGTGCGGCGTTTTGGGGTAAGGCCCGGCGTGCGCACAAAAAAAATCTTGAAAAAAGTATGGCCGGGGAAGGTAAGCGTTATTTTACCGTGCCGTTCCAAAAAGTTCGCCTATCTCCATCGCGGAACCAAAACGCTTGCGTTCCGCGTGCCCAAACCAACGTGGCTTCGGGCGTTGCTTCGGAAAACGGGTCCGCTCGTCGCGCCAAGCGCAAATATTGGAGGCAAACCGCCGGCGAGGACGATCCGCGAAGCAAAGAAATATTTCGGTGGCAAGGTGCAATTTTATATTGATGCAGGGCGGTTGGCGGCGAAGCCGTCAACGGTGGTAAGTGTGAGCGGCGGGAAAATAGTCGTACTACGAAAGGGTGCCGCATGAATTTTTTTGTCCATGCGAACTGGCAAGGGCGTAACGATTAGAATTTACGGACGTGTGCACGGGGTGGGATTTAGATATTCCGCCGCGAGCGAGGCGCAAAAACTAGGCATAGTTGGATTTGCAGAGAACGATCCGGACGGGCCGGTTCATATTGAGGCGGAGGGAGAGGAGATAGCGCTCAAGAAATTTCTCGCATGGTGCCGCAAGGGACCGTTGTTTGCGAAAGTGGAGCGCGTGGAGGCGGAATGGTCGGAAGCCACCGGTAAATTTTCTGATTTTTCAGCAGGATAAATTTCGGTTATAATAGTGACATTGTTCTTCAATGACAAAACTCTCCCGTTCAAAATTGGAGTTGTTCACTGATTGCCGGAAATGTTTTTGGCTGGATCTTAACAAAGGGATTAAGCGGCCGCCGAGCATGCCCTTCACGCTCAACAATGCCGTAGACTTTTTGCTGAAAGAAGAATTTGACGTGCATCGCGCGAAGGGAACGCCGCATCCGGTGATGAAGAAAAACAAAATTGATGCAATCCCGTTCCAGCACGAAAAACTGGATCAGTGGCGCCACAATTTCACCGGTGTGCAGTTCCATCACAAGCCGACCGATTTTTTGGTCACTGGCGCGGTGGATGATATTTGGATGAATCCCAAAGGGGAGCTCATTGTCGTGGACTATAAAGCAACCGGCGCGCGTGAGCACAAGATTTATGATTCTTATCGGCGGCAGATGGAAGTTTACCAGTGGCTCTTGCGGCAAAACAAATTTGACGTTGCTTCAGTCGGTTATTTTGTGTTTGCGCGCGTAGATAAGGCGAAGGGATTTGGGAATGGTACGGCGGCGCTCGCGTTTGATCTTTTCGTGGAGCCGCTCGCAGGCGACGATTCGTGGGTGGAGCAGGCGCTTATGAGCGCGCGAAAAACATTAGATGAGTCGAAGGCGCCCGATCCCGCGCCAGCCTGCGACTATTGCAACTACCGCCGCGCCGCGGAGCAGTTCTAATTTCGCAGCCCCTTGTGTATATAGTTGGAACCAGATACTCAAGGAATTACAGGATTGGAGGGGGATATGGGAGGGGATTCCGAGCTATCGAGTCATTACATGAGAGGTTGATAAACCCGCGTCATTGGATTACACTATTGCCTAGGATAAGATCGTACTCTCAGAATCCCATTCGTGCGAGGAGGTAGTGAATATGCACCTTTTGAAAAGAGAAATGAACGGCTTACCGATTGTTGACGTGTCGGGTCGCATCACACTGGGAGAAGGGTGTGAAAAGTTGCGGGGACTGGTTCGCGAACTGCTTGAGCAAGGACACCATAATTGGATCTTGAACTTAGCCGATTGTACCTATATGGATAGTTCGGGAACCGGCGAACTCGTTTCTGCATTGATGGCGACGGAAAACCGCGGAGGGAAGCTGAAACTGCTGAAACTCACAAAAAAGATCCATGACCTTCTCCAGATCACCAAATTTCGGTCGTTGTTCGAGGTGTATGACGACGAGGACAGAGCCATCGCCAGCTTCCGGCAAACGGCTTAGACATTTGCAGACGACGTGTGGAATGACAGATCGTCTGGAATGGGGATGCCAGGCAAAGATAGTCATCAATCCCGCAGTGCATTGTGGCAACACACCTGCGAGATTTTTGATTCAAAAACTTTCGTAGCCAAGAAGAACAACAAGGAATAACAATACTCTTGAAAGGGCGTCTCGGAGCCACGGCGGCTTGAAGCAACCTTCAGGTTGCTTGCCGTGGCGAGAGAGAGGCGCATTTTCCCGCCGGAGAAAATGACGCCGTCCCTTTCAAGGGTATTGTTATTCCTGTTTTTATGATTTTTTAACAATGGCTGGTATATAATGCCAGTATGCCGGCAGTGACGAAACCAGCCGTCCTTTCCTGGACGCTCCATGCGCAGGCGAAGATGGGATTTTACAGGTTGTCGCAGGGGCGGGTGCGGCGTGTGCTCAATTCGCCCACGCGTGTGGAGGAGGGCGTGGCGCCGAAGACGGTTGCGATGATGCAGCCGGCATCGCTCAAAAGATCCATGAAAGGAAAGGAAACATGGACGCAGGAAATTTGGGTGATGGTGCAGGACAAGGGCTCGCAGCGGAAAGTGATCAGCGCATGGCGCTACCCCGGCATCACGAAACCGCGCAGTGCCGTCGTGATCGGCCTCGTGCGCAAAGAGTACGATGAGTTCGTATCTAAAGGAGGGGAGGGCGATTGATGCGCGTGAGAAAAAACATTATAATTGCGGTGATCTTGTTTGCGGCACTCGGCGCGGTAGCGCTTTGGGCATTGTCGCGGCAAGGGTCAAGAGAACCGAAAATAACTACGATGATTATTGCCAGTCCATCATTTGAAAACGGCGGGATGATTCCCGCGAAGTTCACATGCGACGGGAGCGGCACGAGTCCGGAGTTGCGAATCGAAGGAGTGCCCACGGACGCGAAAAGTCTGGCGCTTATCATGCACGACCCGGATGCGCCGCGCGCGGGTGGATTTACCCATTGGGTTGTTTGGAACATCAATCCTGCGACGACGGCCATTGCGGAGAATGGGGTGCCTCCAGGAAGCGTGGGGGGAAGAAACGACGCGGGGCGCGCGGGGTATGTCGGTCCCTGCCCGCCATCGGGGACGCACCATTACGAGTTTCATCTTTACGCGCTGGATGCCGTGCTTCACCTTGCAAGTACTTCCGGCAAGGCGGAACTTGAAGCAGCAACGAGCAGGCATCTTCTTGCGGAGACGGAGCTCGTCGGGCTTTATGCGCGCGAGAATTAGGGACAGGATACCAATACTATTACTATGGAGCAAACAGATGCGGAGCTTGTGCGTGCGGTTCTCGCGGGGGATAAGGATGCATTCCCCGCGCTCTTGGCGCGCCATATGGACGGGGTATATAGATTTGCCTACCGTTACCTCCGCCACGGCGAGGATGCTGAGGATGTGACGCAGGAAACGTTCGTGCGCGCGTGGAGAAACCTCAAACGGTTTGATACGACAAAGAATTTCAAGACATGGATTTTTACGATCGCAAAGAACGCCGCGCTCGACCTTATCAAAAAGAAGAAACCGCTTTTGTTCTCGCAGATCAACGAGGATGACGACCAGCTTGACGTGCTTTTAGCTCCGTACGTTGGCGCGCAGGAGCTTCCCGACACCATACTTCAACGCAAGATGGTGGCGGCGGACATTGAACGCGCCCTGGGAGCTCTCCCGCCCGGGTATCGGATGGTGCTTGCCATGCGCTACCGCGATCATCTTAAGTTTCGTGAGATCGCGGAAACGTTGGGGGAACCCATTGATACGGTAAAAAGTAAACACCGGCGGGGGATCATACTCCTCCGGCGGGTGATCTTGGGAGACGCTACCGGGTCAAGTTTCGCCTAAAGGAAACACGCACCAAAAAGAGCCGTTGTTTCGTAGCAATAACTATGGGTGATGAGCAGATGAAGAAGATTTTTTCGAGCATTGAAGGAGAGACGCTTGTGCCGTCCGCCGACTTGGCGCGGCGGATTTTGCTTCGGATTGAGAAAGAAGAGCGCCTGCGCCTGATGATAAAAACCATTGCATCCGGCGTGCTGCTTGCGGCTTCCGTCGCGCTCATCGTATATGGGGCGGTGGACGTGGTGCAAGAGGCATCGCGGTCGGGGTTCGTGATGTTTGCTTCGCTTTTGTTCTCCGATTCCTCCGCGGTGCTCGCAAGCTTTTCCGACTTCGTGCTTTCCGCCGTGGAGTCGTTTCCGGTGTTTTCCGCTGCGGTCCTCCTCTCCGGGATTTTTGTCGCCGTATGGTCGGCAGCGCACTTCATAGGCGAGATGGTGTCTATGCGCGGGCGGCATATGTTTTCAATGCTGTCGTAGCGGAAAAATCTGAAACAATATGAAAGATCTTTTGCAATCTTCAAAAACGCGGACAATCCTTTGGATATTGGGGGCGGCCATCGTGGTACTCCTTGTGTTCGGTGCGGGAGTGCTCGTAGGATATCACGGGGCTTTCTATGTTGGCCGGTTCGGCGAAAATTACTACCGCAATTTTTTTGGTGAATTTCCGCCAGGACGTATGGTGAATGGGCACGGGGTGGCGGGAGAGGTGATTGACGTGGCAAGCTCTACGCTCTCGGTGCGGGATGCCGACGGCGACGAATCCTCGGTCGTGATCATGCCCGCTACGGTGATTCGGGAATCCGATCAAACCGTTGCGTTGTCCGACGTGCGCGTGGGCAACGGCGTAGTCGTGATCGGCGCGCCGAACGAAAACGGACAAATTGAAGCGCAATTCGTCCGCATCTTCGCGTCGTCGTCTTCTCTCCCCGTACCGCCGTCGTCCCCGTCGCCCGATGGACAGCCACAACCGCAGCTATAGCTAAACTAAATCACGTTCCATGTTCAAGAAATTACGAGAACGCATATACGCGCATAAGGTGATCTCCGCCATCGTGGTGATTCTTGTGGTTGGCGGCGCCTATTACTGGTATTCTTCCTCGCGGGGCACGGTGACGGTGACCAAGTATGTCATAGAGAATGCGGCGCAGGGGACGGTCGTTTCTTCGGTCACGGGAAGCGGGCAGGTTCAGGCGGTGACGTCCATAGACATTAAGCCGCAGGTTTCCGAAAATGTGACGAAGGTGTACGTGGGCGTGGGTGACCACGTGACGGCCGGGCAGCTCCTCGTGCAGCTGGATACGACCAACGAGCAAAAGGCGGTGAATCAGGCGCAATTGTCGCTCCAGTCGGCCGAGCTTTCCCTTGCAGAGCTGCAGCAGATATCCACGACCACCTTGCTCCAGGACCAGAGCGCGGTGATAAAAGGGCAGCAAAGCGCCCTTGATGCTTCTACGACGCTTGTTTCGGATTATGAGAACGGCTTTGACACGCTCTCGTCCGTGTTCGTGAACCTCCAGAGCGTCATTACGGATGTAGGCAACTTCGCGACTGGGAACAATATCAACAAGAACCAGCAAAATGCCGATGCGTACGTAAGCATTATGCCGACCTATCTTCAGGTGAGCGCGCAGTCGTACGGCGACGCGGTCGCGCCGAGCTACAGCGCCGCCCTCGCCGCGTACCAGCAAAACCTGGCCGACTATCATACCGCCACACGGAGTTCGGACCGCACCACGCTTGACGCGCTGTTTTCGGAGACTTATCACACGACGCAGCTCGTGAGCGCAAGCGTGAAGACGATTAATGATTTCCTAAACTACATAGTGAACAATTATCCGAAGGACAACCGGCTTGCCCCGCTCCCCACGATCACGACCACGTTCCAGACGACCTTCGGCAACGACATCAGCACGGTCAACAACAACGTCTCAAGCGTAGAGAACGTTATCGTGGGCATTGCGAACGACAAGGATACCCTTGAGAACAACCAGCTTTCGCTTGAGCAGGCGAGCGAGACGCTCGCGGAATTGGTCGCGGGCCCGACACAGCTTAACCTTCTTTCCCAACAGATCAGCATCCAGAGCGCGCAAAATGCGCTTGCGACCGCGGAGCAGAACCTCGCGTATTGTTCCATCCGCGCGCCGATCGGCGGGGTGATCTCCGCCACTCCTGCCGTCGTGGGGACAACAGTGCCGTCGCCCGCTGTGAGCATGGTGACGCAAGGGGATCTTGCCGAGGTGACTCTGAACGAAGTAGATGCGGCGAAGGTGGCGCTCGGCAACAAAGCGACGCTTACCTTTGATGCCCTTCCCGACCTTTCGCTTGCGGGCACGGTGTCGGAAATAGACGCGGTGGGGACGGTAAGTCAGGGCGTCGTGAACTACAATGTACAAGTTGCATTTACAGAGGCGTCGGGAACAACCCAGGTGAGACCTGGGATGAGCGTGACGGCGGACATTGTGACGCAGGTACGCGAGAACGTCATCGCGGTGCCGAACGCGGCGGTCACGGCGCAGGGGACGACGAGCTACGTATCGGAGCCCGCGACGCCGGTTTCAAGCTCCACGCTTGCGGCGAGTATCTCGGGCGGCGTGGAATTGCCCGCCGTAAAGCGCGTGCCAGTCACGACCGGGCTTTCCGATGACACGCTCACGGAGATCACTTCCGGGGTGAACGAGGGCGACCAGATCATTGTGCAAACGCTGCAGACGACGGCGGCGAGTGCGGCGGCATCCACCGGCGGTACGAGTGTATTGCGCAGCCTTGGCGGCGGGCTTCTTGGCGGCGGCGGTGCCCGCATTACGACCGGCGGCGGTGCGGCCGGCGGCACTACCGGAAGATGAAGGATACCATCATTGAATGCAAAGATATCAGGAAGACCTATCACACCGGCGGCATAGACACTGAAGTTCTGAAAGGCATTACGTTTTCCATCGGGGAGGGGGAGTTCGTCGCCGTCATGGGGCCGTCGGGATCGGGCAAGTCAACCCTTATGCACATTTTGGGCGCGTTGGATACGCCCTCGGGCGGCGAGTATTTTTTGGACGGTAAGAATATTGCGGAACTTTCGGATGATGAGCTCGCCGACATCCGCCGCGAAAAAATAGGGTTCATATTTCAGGCGTTTAATCTTTTGCCGAGGACGACCGTACTACGCAATGTTTCCCTGCCGCTCATCTACGAAGGGGTTGCCAAAGAAAAACGGGATGTGATTGCCGCGAAAGCGCTTCGCGATTCGGCGTTTCCCGAGGAGTTCTGGCAATATCATTCCAATCAGCTCTCTGGCGGCATGATGCAGCGCGTGGCGGTTGCGCGGTCGCTCGTGAACAATCCAACGCTCATCCTTGCCGATGAGCCGACCGGCAACCTGGATTCAAAAACCGGCGAGATGGTATTGCACACGTTCCAGACGCTCAACATGCAGCATGGCAAGACCATCGTTTTGATCACGCATGAAGAAGATATTGCCAGACATTCGGACCGTATCATCCATATCCGCGACGGAAATATTTTAAGCGACGAAAAAAATCATCATAAACTTATTGCGCGCCACGAAAAAGAATTGCAATAACTTTTACCATGACCACGCAAGATCTTTTTGAAGAAACATATGGCGCCGTGACCGTAAACAAAGTGCGGTCGGGGCTTACGATGCTCGGCATCGTAATCGGCATTGCGTCCGTGATCGCCTTGCAGGCAATCGGACAGGGAGCGCAGAGTTCCATCCAATCAAGCATCCAATCCATCGGTTCCAACTTGTTGCTCGTCATGCCCGGCGCGCAGCGGTCCATCGGGTCCACGGTAAGCGCGGGGCGCGGAAGCGCGGAAACGCTTACGCCCGACGATGCGACCGCTATCGGACGGCTTTCAGGCGTCGCGGCGGTTTCGCCCGAGGTAAGCGGGCGGTACCAGGTGCTTTACAAAGGCACGAACACCAATACGAGCGTGCTCGGCGCCGTCGCCGCGTATACGCAGGTGCGGAACGTCCAGGTGGCTCAGGGCGTGTTCGTCACCGATGCGGACGTCGCCGTCTCAAACCGCGTGGCGGTGATCGGCCCCACGGTACTACAGGATCTTTTCGGGAGCGCGAACGCAACGGCGACGCCCGACATGGCGATCGGACAGACCATTCGCATCAAAAACATTGATTTCAAAGTGGTGGGCGTCACGGTATCAAAAGGCGGCAGCGGGTTCAATAACCAGGACAATATGATCTATGTGCCGCTCACGGCCGCACAGCATTTTCTCTTGGGGAGCACTTCGTATGTGACCGAGATCGACGTGGAGGCGACCGATCAATCGGCTATGACGCAGGTGCAGAACGACATTACAAGTTTATTGTTGCAGCGGCATAATATTTCCGATCCGACCCTCGCTGATTTCAACGTCCTGAACCAGGCAGATATCGTGGCGGCGGCGTCTTCGGTGACGGGCACCTTCACGACGCTTCTCGCCGCGATTGCGGGCATCTCGCTCCTCGTCGGCGGCATCGGCATCATGAACATGATGCTCACAACGGTCACCGAGCGCACGCGCGAGATCGGCCTGCGCAAAGCGATTGGCGCAAAGAAGAAGGATATCACGCTGCAGTTTCTCGCCGAATCCGTCATGTTGACCTTTGTCGGCGGGATAGTTGGGATCATTCTTGGATGGCTGATCGCGTTCTTGGTCACGTATTTCACGTCCATTGCGACCAGCGTGTCACTGAGTTCCATCATCCTTGCGTTCGGCGTTTCCGCGGCCATCGGCATCATTTTTGGCTATTATCCCGCGCGTCGCGCGGCAGGGTTGAGTCCCATTGAAGCGTTGCGATACGAATGATAAATGCGCTTCTGACAAAGCTATCTCTTACGAGGGACGGCGTCATTTCCTCCAGCGGGGAAATGCGCCTCGCTCTCGCCGCAACAGGCAACCTAAAGGTTGCCTCAAGCCGTTGCGGCTCCGAGATGCCCTCGTAAGAGATAGCTTCGTCAGAAGCGCAAAAGGTCGTTTATAAATGCAATTATTAAAAAATGGTGAAAAAATATATCGTGCATATCGTCTGGTTTGTCGTCGCGATCGTGGCATTCGTTGGCGGCATGTATTATGGAAAGGCGACAGCTTCCCCTTCGTTTGCGGGGCGCGGCGCCTTTGCGAGCTCAACGCGTAGCGGGACCGGTCGCACGGGGAGCGGCGGCGGATTTGTGACTGGCAGTATCATTTCCAAGGACGCGCAAAGCCTGACGGTACAGCTTGCGAACGGCAATTCGGAGGTTGTGTTCTATTCCAGTTCCACGTCGGTTATCAAGCCGTCAGCGGCGTCGGTCAGCGACCTTACGCCAGGGACGAGCGTGATCATCGGAGGGACACAGAATTCCGACGGAAGCGTGACGGCGCAGACCATCCAGGTGCGCGGAGGCAATGCGCCCGGCCCCGGGAGCAGCAATGGCGGCGGGAGTGGCGTCGCCCCGTCGGGCCAGTAAATGGAAAAGGCGGGCGTTCCCTTGTGAGGAAGCCCGCCCAGACCGCTTATTTTGTGAGATGAGCGAGGAGTCGCTCAAGATAGTCTTTCAGGCCGCCGTTCCATTCACCATTGGCGACACATTGAGGGCCGCTTGCAAGAACCAAGTTCAATCCCTCAATGAACTTTTCTGGACCACCGGCCTTTTCGACCACCTCTTTGTCGAGAGCGAACGGATCAAATCTGAGAGGATCATCACCGTGCCCGATGGCGTAGTGAACAGCGTAGAAACAATTGGCCAGCTTGTAATTGCCGGAATCACTGATTTGGTTAGCGATAGCCCGCAAGGAAAGGACGTACTCTCTGACTTGATTCAGGGAATAGTCCTTCCGCTCGGTTCGTTTCGAGACGTAGACGAAGCCTTCTTTCTTCGTTTCGTCAACCACTACTTCCGCAGCGGTATCCCAGAGCGTGATACCGACGCCTTCTCCGTAATCCATTGCACCAGGGAGATTGAAGAGGGGCGTTAGGTCGAATTTCGCTCCGATAAACAGAATATTCATTCGGTTGCAGAGCTGAGAAAAGTGTGAAGCTCCGCGTCCTTGCGAATGGTCCGCAAAACGTATGCCGAGCAGTTTCATGTTCATGATGTCCGACTCGCTATATTCCCCTTGTCTCTCTATGACTGCGAGAGAGTTGCTGAAATGGGAAAAACCGAGCCGTTGGAACTCCAGGCTGCTTTCCGGGTCGTATACTCCGAAATCGAATTTCGTTGATGACGCCTCCTGTGGAACGATCAGCAGGAAATCTTTTGTCGTTTCATTGAGATGTTCCAGCATGCGCTGAGTCTTGGGTTCCCAGTTGCGAACGAATACCACACCCTTGCAGCTCGCATAGCCAGAGCCGAAAACGTCGTTTCCCTTCAGCAGTAGTAAATAGTCGTGACCGTCTAGGGAAAGGTTCCCCGGCAGCCGATCTTCGAACGGAGCACATTGCACGACGAAGATTTGTCCTTGATAAATTGCCCATTCGAGGTAGAGACCCTGCTGCTTCCCGAGTTCTACAACAGAAGCGAATAGCTTGCAGTGGGCTTCGGAGCAAGGTGCGATTTCATTCCAGATTTCGTCGTAATCGGCGCTGATTTCCACAATTCCTTCCGGGGTGATAACATCAGCGCTGTCCTGCCTCTGTAATTCGTAAATGAGGTGATCTGTTGGTTCGTGGTGAACGACCCCCTCGCCTTTGACCGCGCGGGTGCCGAGTCCCACCACCGTTTGGGTCATCGGCAGTCCGTGGTAAGACGTGTACGCAATGCCCGACAGCGGCGGGAGGAATCCTTCAGGGAAGCAAAATCCCGGCACAGGTTGTATCAGGATCGCCATCCCTTTCGGAGCATGATTCCGTTCCCTCCAGAGCCTCGCGTTCTTGCTGAACTCGCTCGCGTACACTGCGCATTCGGAAGCCCACAGTTCCTTTGCGTCTCTGGCTCTGTCGCCCTTTGGCCAAAAGAACGTGGATTTATAGATGCCGGTTCCGCCGCTTTCGGAAAGTGCCGAAGAACGAATCGCGTAAGGTCTGCCCGCCTCCATCCGATCAAGAATTTCTTTATTGATGGACCGGAGGTATCTTGGGCAGCTATGCTTTTCGATGTCTTCGGGCGGGATTCCTTCGGCAAGGTTAAAGTGCTCCGCGAGTTGATCAAAGATACCGGTTGCGATCACTATCCCTTCGGGGATGGTCATTCCGGCATCCGCGATCGTTTCGCGGTATCGGTTCAGATCGTCGGCCTTCAGGCCGAGTTCTCCGTTTCCAAAGACCTCGAAAAGTCCCTGCTTCATATACTATTCCTCCTGTCCTGCTTGGTTTTTTTGCGTGCCGCGTAATGATGTAAAAGAGCGGGACGAAACAACCCCCTAATGAGGTTGCGCTGAGCGCATTGAAGCAGAGTTTAATGATTTTGTCCATCCCTTGCATTTCTCGCCCCCGCGCCGCATAATAGTTAAGTAACCTAATTATCAATGTCTTCCAAGAACGTTACAATCCTTTCCCTGCTCTTCTGCATCGGCCGCCGCATGCGGGACGAGCGCCACGCATACTCCATGTTGCATTTCCACACGCTTCGGTATGTGCAGAAAGAGGGCCGTCCCTTCATGCATGACGTCGCGCGGTACCTTCGCGTGACGCCGCCGGCAGCAACGCTTCTCATTGACGGACTCGTAAAAGACAAGTTGCTCGCGCGATCGTTTGACAAAAAAGACCGGCGCGCGGTGCGCGTCACGCTTACCGCTCGCGGAAAGGCATTCCTTGCACAAGGCATCCGCAACAAAATGGTGCGGCTAAAAAAAATGTTTGCGGTGCTCACGCCGAAGGAGCGCGCGATGTTCGTCGCAATTCTCCAAAAAATCACAAGGGAAAATTTGTAGCCATGGCACTTGCCGCCGTCCTTGTGTTAGTCACCCTGCAAGTTCTTTTGATATTCGTCCATTGTGCGGTATACGCGACCCTGGCTGCGGCGTTCGGCATCGGCGGGACGGCGCTCAAAATAGTTTTTACGGTCTTGGCGTTTACGTTTCTTTCGGCATCCGTTTTGGCTCACCGGTACCGTGGTCGCGTGATTGATTGGTTTTATACCGCCGCCGCATATTGGTTTGGCCTTGTCCATTTCCTCTTTGTGGGCGCCATTTTGTTTGTCCTGTCCGCGAATGTGCTGTATCGCACGAACTATTACGTGCCGCCGCCGTTCCTTGGTGGCGTCGCCTTCGGGGCACTTTTTCTTTTGCACTGCTACGGGACGTGGAAAAGCGGCAGAGTGGCAACAATGTTTGTGGACGTTGCACTCCCGCACCTCCCTGCATCATGGCGTGGAAAGGCCATTGTGTTCGTGAGCGATCTTCACTTGGGGAATGTGCGGCGGCAGGCATTCGCGCGGAGGGTTGCGGAGAAGATACGCGCATTGCATCCGGAAGCCGTTGCGATCGGCGGCGATCTCTATGACGGCACGCGCTGCGATGCTGCAGCGCTCATTGAACCGCTGCGGTCGCTCCGCCCGCCAAAGGGCGTTTATTTCGTGACGGGCAATCACGAATATTTTTTGCCGAATATGGCGGAAGCGCTCGCGGCGATACGGGCCCTCGGTATTGGGATTTTAAATAACGAAGTTGCGAATCTCGAGGGACTTGCGATTGCGGGCGTGGACAACAGGGCCGTACATCACAAAAACGATTTCGCGCGTGTATTGCACGACATGAGTATTCCCAAAGACAAGCCCACAATTCTTATCAAGCACGAACCGAGCCATCTTACGGTCGCGCGCGACGCGGGAATATCACTCATATTGTCCGGTCACGCCCACCACGGCCAGATCTTCCCGCTTAACGTTCTGACTCGGCGTATATACCACGGCTTTGATTATGGCCTGAAGCGTCTGGATCGCATGTGGGTGTACACCTCAAGCGGCGCGGGCACATGGGGGCCGCCCTTGCGGCTTGGGACGAAATCGGAGATTGTCTGTATAACGCTGCGATAAGACAAGCGCTACAGTTCGTTCACCTCTTTCCGTTTGGGATTCGGTGCCGCCATGAAAAGGAGGAGTAGCACGAACGCGGTGAGGGACATTGTGGGGATGGTGATGTAGCCGTACTCCAGGAAATATAAGACGGTGCAGCTCGGACCGGTAGCGGAGCAGGGAACAAGCGAGCTCCCCCCGAATTGTATGAATGTCTGATAGAGCGCGATCAGGGCGCCAACGCTTGAAAGGACGATGGAGTGCAGGCGCATATTCTCATCCTTTTTGATGAAGGCGGTGAAAAGGAGGATCGTTTGCGGATAGAGGAAGATGCGCTGCCACCAACAGAGATCGCACGGCGGGAATCCCACTACTTGCGAATAGAACAAGCTGCCGAAGGTGGCCGCGAAAGCGACAAGAAACGAAAGAAAGATCGCCCGCTCGCCGAAGAAGTCGGCAAGCGTTCTGCCCCAGCTATGCCGCTTGAGCGGGGTTATAAGCAGAAGAAAAAGTGCCACGGCAAAGATGTCGGCGAGGAGCGTGAGGAGCGAAAGAATATCCGTGATGTGCCCGGCGAATGGGGCCATAGATGGAATTATATTACATATGCCCTACGGCGTGGACATGGATAGGGGACAACCGGTTTTTTGGGAAAGCATCTGCGGCGATTGAACGCCCGTGGAGCTTGAGCCGTCGGGGAAATACCACGTCGGATATTCCGTGATGCCCGCGTCTTGGCACGCTTTCGTTTCTCCCGACCCATCTGGCGTTGAACATTCTATATAAGGGAGATATTGGGCGGCATTGCCGAATTCGCGCTTTTGATCCTCGCAGTGGGAGCACCAAAACGCGCCGTAGAATTTCGTTGTCGTGCTCGCGATGCATTTCGCGAAGGCGTCATACGTGCCGTTCGGCGGCGGCAGGTTTTTCAGATAGAGGAAAACGGAGAGCGCGGCGGCGATCGCAATAAAAATCCACGTCGCCCGCCTCACCCGCTTCGTTTGCCGTTCTTGTTCTTCCGTCATTCGGTACGGAGAGTATAGCACGGGCGGGCTCGCGCGGACAATGTTGCAAAACAACAGACGATTCCATATAGTGTTAATTGTTAAATCATTCATGCCAATGGAACCCAATCATCGGAATCGTCGGCTCGCCCGCGCAGTACGATACGCCCTCATTATTTTGGGCGTCATTTTTTTGGTTTTGATTGTCTTCGCGGTGATGCAGTACCGTGCGCTGCGGCGGGCCCAAGTCATAAACGCACGCGAATTTTTCATAACGTCTCTTATCCAGCGTCACGGCCCTTTGACGGCGAATGAGGCAGCTCTCATCCGCCCCTGGATGACGTTTGATTATCTCAACAGGATTTTCAATCTCCCCGCCGATTATTTGAAGACCCAATTGTCCATCGCGGACCCTCATTATCCGCAACTTTCTCTCGGCGGTTACGCACGGAGCGGGCATTTGGATCCCAACGTGTTTTTGGGCCAGGTGGAAACCGCGGTGCGCGCATATCTGATCACGCAATAAACGAACGATGGAATCGCTCCTCGGCTCGCTTTTGTCGTATGTCCTGCTCTATAAGTACACGGCGCTTTTTTTTATTGTCTACTCCGCCGCGGTCATCGTCCCTTGGCCCGCGAACAGCATGTTGCTCGCCGTGGGCGCGTTCGCCAGCCAGGGCTATTTCAGTTTTTGGTTTTCGCTCGCGGTTGCGGTCGTCGCGAACACGTTGGGCGACCTCACGGGTTACGCACTCACGCGGCATTACGGCGATACGGTCATTCGGGTGCTGCGATTGTACAAAGTCCGCTTCTTTGAGTATGTGAAGGAAGAGTTGCGCACGGATGCGGCCGTCACGGTGTTCGTGACTCGCTTCGCGGGGTCATTGAGCCCAATCGCGAATTTTCTCGCTGGCCTCGTCGGGGTGCCCTTTCTTATTTTTCTTACCTACGATTTTTTGGGAAATTTCATTGAGCCGTTCGGCGCGCTCACCCTCGGCTATGCGGTCGGAAGCTATTGGAGCGACTTTTCCAACATCATGAGTTTGTTCGCGGCGGTTGTCGCCGTCGCCATCGTCATGTTCGTTCTCGTCCGGATCTATCGCCGGATTATGAAAAAATATGGTAAATAGACGGCATCAATTCATTGTTGTTCCGCCGATCGTTTCTGCGACGAGCGCGGGTTCCGCGTTTTGCACGACAACGTCAAAGTTCAGGCGTCCGATAACCTGGCCGGTCGGGGATTCCACGTTTACGCGCCAAGGGCCCTTGGTGATCGCGGGTTCTTCGGAAAAGGTGCGGTAGCCGCCGTCGCGACCGCCGACAACGGAAAGCAAAATGCGGCCGCGCGTGACCCACGTGCCCGCCGCCGCGTCGTAGTACTGCCATTCATGGACGACGTTCGTGTTCAGTGCCGTAGGAGAAAAGACGGCGGTGTAGGCCGTGAGTGAATCGCCCCGTACGATGTGGACGGTTTGGCTCAAGGCGAAAAAGCGCGTGAGGAAATCCACGGACGCGAGGCCGGTCGTAGGTTGGTGTTCGTCGGTCACCGTGTAATTGCCGGGGCCGTTTGCAACGAGCGCGTGATACACGTCGGCGTCTTTAAGTGACAAGGGAAGCGGCGGGATCAGGTTCAAAAAATAGAGGCCGTTCACGATGATGAGTATGCCCACGATGGAAAAGAGCACTGCCCAACCGCTCCGCCCCCGGAACCGCTCGCGCGAGAAATGGGCAAGGACAAAAAGGAGCACGCCGATTGCGCCCACGCTCACTATGCCGCTCAATAGGAATACTCGCATGCTGATCTCATGGAGCAGGATCGGCATGAGGTAGATGGCGAAGGAATAAAACGCGAGGAATAGGAGCGCTATCTGGAACGAGAGTCGCGCGAAATGGCGTTTCAGGGATTCATTTGCAATAAACGCGAGGGCGAGGATCAAAAGGAACGGCCAGCTCGTCGCAAACGTGCCGCTTCGGAAATAAAAGACAAGATAGACGGACAGAATGCCGCCGAAAAAGAATTGCATGACGTTCACGAGCCAAAAGTGGAGCCGGTGAGGGTCCGCTTCCGGTCGCACGCCGGTTTCGCTTGCGGTATTGTCCAAGAGATTGATCCAGACGGCGCAGATCGTGACGATCGTAAGGTGTGCGATGACCCAGAAATTATCCAGCCACACGTCCACGCGCCGCAGGGTGATTGCGTCAAATACGAAACCGCCGACAAGCGACAGCGATGAGATCGGCCGCTCAAAGCGCGCATACCAGCTCCGCGCGCGGGAAATGACAGATCTTTTTTCCGGGGGCATATTCTCTTAGTATATCTCAAAACGCGCGTTATAATGGAGTGATGGACGAAGAGAAAAAGATCATGGGCGTGCGGAAGAACATTTTCTTCCTCGGACTCGTTAGCATGTTCAACGACCTTTCGGGCGAAATGGTACAGTCGGTGATGCCCGTTTTCCTTACCTCGGTCTTGGGTGCCCCCGCGGTCTTCGTGGGTTTTATAGACGGCGCGGCGGACGCGATCTCAAGCGTGCTTAAGGTGGTCTCCGGGTGGTTTTCGGACAAGGTCCACAAGCGCAAGCTGCCGGCGGTCGTGGGATATGTCATTTCGGATGCCACGCGGTGGTTTCTGATGTTCGCGCAGAACGTTTGGCAGGTGTTCGGCCTGCGCGTCGCGGATCGCGTGGGCAAGGGCTTCCGCGATGCGCCGCGCGATGCTTTGATCGCCGAGTCGGCGCCCGAATCGGAGCTTGGCCGTTCCTACGGTTTTCACCGCGCGATGGACACCTTGGGCGCGACGATCGGCCCGCTCTCGGCATTTTTTCTTTTGCCGTTTTTGGGCGGGAGCTATAGAAAACTTTTCTTTATCGCTTTCGTGCTCGGATTCCTGGCCATCGCGTCTTTCGTGTTCGTGAAAGACAAGAAAATTGAAGGCACCGTCCAAAAACCGCGTCCGCGTTTAAACTGGAATCTTTTCCGCACGCATCGGCGTTTTGTGTCCATCGTCATTTCCATTTTCGTCTTCGGTCTTGGCACGCTCCCCATCGCCCTTGTGCTTTTGAAAGCGAAGGAGGTAGGCAACGTGGCCGACGTGCCGCTCATGTATTTTGTGTACAGTCTTGCGTTTGTGTTCTTTTCAATACCGCTCGGCCGACTGGCCGATCGGATCGGGGAGCGTGCGGTGATCGCGGGAGGATTTCTCGTCGCGGTCCTTGCGTACATCGGACTGCTGTCTTCCGCGCACATCGTGATGCTTACGGCTTCGTTCGCCGCGCTCGGAGTTTACTCCGCGGCGACCGACGGGATGCAGCGGATGCTCGCCGCGAAAGCGTTCGGCGCGGAGCACGAGCTCATCGCAACGGCGCAGGGATTTTTGAACATGGCGGTCGGCTTTTCGTCGCTCGGCGCGGGTCTTATCGGCGGGCTCTTGTGGACAAGCGTTGATTCAAGCGCCGCGCTCGGGTATGCCGCCGCGGTATCGCTTATCGGTTGTGCGCTCTTCCTCGTTGTCTCCGCCGAGCGTGTTCGTCATCGTGCTTAAACGCGTCATTATGCATGATTATGCCGTGGGTTTGGCGGGCGAGAGTTATCCACAGAAGAGCCCTTGACGCGTGTTGGGGTTGGTTCTTACACTGGAAAAGCATCGTTGAAAATTTAGAGGTCATTAGGTCCTTATCGGGAATGGGGAAGCGGGTGGGAATCCCGCACAGTGCCGCTACGGTGATCCGCGGAGCCGCGGAAAGTCCGGTTACCATTTCCGATAAATAAAAATAAACCAGGTTCCTCGAGCTAAGGGACGATGGAGGTGCTGCATTGTCGCCTGTCGTCCCGCTCGTTGCGGGATTTTTCGTTTCATGAAAAAAACTTTTTTATTCGTCGTTCTCTCGGTTGCCGTTGCAATGTTTATGGCACGGCCTTCGCATTCGTTTGCAGACGCGAGCTCCACCATTGCCACCTCCACCGTTTCCACTACCGCTTCCACGACGCCGGACGTTGCCTCGGCGATCGCCGCCGCTGTTTCTTATTTGCAATCCAAGCTGCTTAGTCCGTGGAGCATCATGGCGCTTTCTCTAGCGGGTAACACGCCGAGCACTTCTTCCGTGTCGCTTGCGCTCGCGGGTACGAGCACCTCTACGGCGATCGCTCTTGAGGCGCCGATCATGGCGATCGCGGCGATCGGCAGCGATCCGCGCACATTTATCGGTGGCGAAGACCTCGTTGCAGGCCTTGAAAGTTTTGTGAGTACGACGACCGGCGAGATCGGGGGCACCGCTACGCTCAACGACGACATTTTCGGATTGCTCGCGTTGCGTGCGGCGGGAGTGTCGTCAAACGATCCGACGGTCTCGGGCGCGCGAGGTTTCTTGTTGAATAACCAAAACGCCGTGGACGGCGGCTTCGCGTATGCCATCGGCGGAACGAGCGATACGAATACAACTGCAGCCGCCGTCATGGCACTCCTTGCGACCGGGTCAAACGTTTCCGACCCTGCCATTCAGAATGCCGTCAAATATTTGAAGAGCGCCCAAAACCCCGATGGCGGGTTTTCGTATGATCCCGCGAGCCCCTACGGGACGTCTACGGATGCCTCATCCGATTCGTGGATCATTTCAGCGATCAATGCGCTTGGGCAACGTCCGACGTCGTCCGCCTGGACCGCGGCGAGCGGCACCGATCCCGTGGCGAGTTTGCTTTCGTTGCAGAACGCCACTTCCGGATTTTTTGAATATCAGTCGGGGAGCGGCGAGGATTCGTTCAGTCCGGTGACGACCGCATACGCCGTGATCGCTCTCCTTGGGAAGTTTTTGCCGACCGCCGTGATTACGCCGGTCTCCGGTATGGCGGCTACGAGCACCACGGCGACCTCAACGGGGGTCGTCGTGCTAGTGGGAGGAGGGAACGGGGGAGGGGGTGGTAGCGGTGGTGGTGGAGGGAGCAATGGAGGAAGCAGTTTGCCTCCATCACCATCGGCAGCAGAGAACACAGCTACGAGTACCCTCACGCCAATACGAGGAGTGGTTCTCGGTGCGTCAACGACAAGCGTGATTACCGAGATCATTGATTTGGAAAAAGAATTGGTCACACTGGAGTTCAAGGGGAACGATTGCACGGCTGCGTTCAATAAAAACCTACATCAAGGAATGAACGATCCCGATGTGGAGACTCTCCAAAGAGTTCTCAACTATACCTCGCTTACGGAGGTGGCAAAGGACGGTCCCGGCTCGCCAGGCAACGAGACCGCCTATTTTGGCAATGGAACCAAAAATGCGATTATCGCTTTTCAGAATATTTTTGCCGATCAGATCCTTGCGCCGAACGGGCTTTCGTCCGGCAACGGCTATGTGGGCGCCACAACCCGTGCAGTTCTGAATAATCTTTGCAAGAGCCAATGAAAAGATTTTTTATTATTGCGTGCATTGTGGTTGCGGCAGCACTCGCCGGTTGGGCAGGATGGCATTCCTTTTCATCGGCACCGGGAGTGGCGCCCATGGCGGTCCCCGCCGAAGTTCCGTCATCGTCCGCGTCCGCGCCAGCTCTCTTGCCGGTCGCTTCCGCAACGCTTGTTGTCTTTGACGGTACGAAAAATATTGTGAATGGCGCCGTTCCTGTGGCCGCCACCTCCACCGTTTTTTTGGTGGTCCAGACGGCCGCCGCGAATGCCGGACTTGCCTTTAATTACAAGGCCTATCCAGGCACGGGGATTCTCATCACGGAAATTGGTGATAAAATTAATGGTGCAGGCGGCGCGTACTGGCAGTACTGGGTGAACGGCGTGTATGCCACGGAGGGCGCCGATCACACCGCGGTGCATGCGGGCGACCGCATTGAATGGAAATTCACCGCGTCGCAACAATAATAACGAAACCATCATGAAATTTTTTCTCGCAATTCTTCTTGCTCTTGCCGCCGCATCGTTCCGGCTCCTGCCGCATCCGGCGAATTTCGCGCCGATCGGCGCGCTTGCGCTTTTTCTCGGCGCGCGTTTGCCGCGAAGGCAGGGCATCGGCATCGTGCTCGGCGCGATGTTCGTTTCCGACGCCGTGATCGGGTTTTACGACTGGCGGCTCATGGCTGCGGTTTACGGGTCGTTTGCGCTCGCAACGTTCCTCGGCGGCTGGATCGGCACGAACTTTACGTGGCGGAAATTTGCGCTCGGCACTGCGGGCGGTTCCGTTCTCTTTTATCTCTCAACGAATTTTGCCGTGTGGGCGCTCTCGCCGTGGTATCCGCACACGCTCGCGGGTCTTCTCGCGTGCTATGCGGCGGCGATTCCCTTCTTTCGCAATACGCTCCTCGGTGACCTTGGGTTCGGCGCGGCGTTCTTTGGCGTCTATGCGTGGGCGGCCCAAAAGGAATTCAGCGTTCGCGCGGCACTGCGGCATCGGTTCGTCGCTTTTTCTCGTGAATCGGTAATGGATGTGGCGGCGTTGGTTGTGCATTGACAATGTAGAGGAGACAGGGCACCAGGTCGGTAGTGAGACGCCTTATCTTTTCATAGAACGAAACATCCGGTGCTGGTCATGTGGGACGCTGTGGGAACCTATTACACTAGGCGAAGTTCAAGAGAATCTACTTGTTTTTGAGTTTTGCCCCGATGAGAAATTCATATATGGGACCCATCGCCATCCCTAGCGAAAATTCAAATGTCAAATCTCCAATGGGTATACCCGCTATAAGTCCGCTCGCATGCGCTGAGAGCCACCACGCCTGAAGTATGCCTGGGTATATAGAAAAGAATATTTCATATCCTGTGGCGCAGAGCAAACCGAAAAGTAAGCTGCTCAAAACGGCGTCCCAAAAAAGATCTTTGCGGAAAGTAGTCATGGCGAGAGCAATCACAACCAGCGAAATCGAACTGGCATATATTGAATTGATGCCGTGATAGACAAGAATCAAAAATAGAGCGCCGCCGCCGAGCAGCAACAGCCAGAAGAATTTTTTCCAGTGGTGTTGACGATTATGTCTTTTCGCGAGTTTTTTGCCCAAAACCGCTTCATAAATGACGCACGCGACGGATCCTGGGAAAAACCCGAAAAAGAAATCACCGAGGGCCCTTCTTAGGTAATCGAGCCCTTCTGGATGCCAATAGTCGCGTGAATACCATGGCTCTGTAAGGACAGAAATTATTCCAAGCAATATTCCGGCCAGTATCATCTCTTTGCGGAGGTCCTTACGGAAATAAAAAATAACGGCCCAGACGGGAAAGGCGAGTATCAGATCGCCGATCAAGTATGCATAATGATATTGGTCGAGCACCTTTCCATTTTAAATCAAAAGTCTGGTGCACGCGACGGCTTTGATTTGCTGCCCCTGTTGGATGCGTTTAGAACTCTCAATTGGATAGGAATGAGGTTGGAGATGGAGAAAATGAGGTTTGCATAAAAAAAAGAGCGCAGCCACCATTAGGGGTAGATGCGCCCTGAGAACGAGGGTTGGGGGACGATATAGTAGTTTACATGCTCATGCTGAGTCTTGGGCCGCCACTTTTTCGTCGTTGATCTTTTCGTTTCTTCGATTCCTCTTCCTCGTTGTGCAAGGACATCAACGTTCCGAGGGGAACATGATCAGAGGGATCTTGCGCGCAACGCCCAACATACTTGAAGGCATCCGCGGGATAACGGACACCAATGTCATCCCATTGTGTGAACCACACAACCCATCCACGCCGAGTTGAGTACGTCCTGCCAACAGAGCAGCGGCGGCCAGGTTCCAGTGTTGGACCCATATTCGATCCTGGAGCCACTTCTGTTTCTCGGATACATTCGACAACGTCGCCGTACCTGAAAGGCGGTTGATTGCCAGCCATAATAATCCTCCTGAATTTGGAAATCTAACACCAAAAACAGAATAGCATATTATTTATGATTCGTCAAGCTACCCCTGTTGGACGCGTTTAGAACTGTGAATTGGGAAGAAATGGGATTGGAGATGGAAAAAATGAGCTTTGTATAAAAATAAACGGCGGCACTACCCATGGTGTAGTAGGGTAGTGCCGCACGGGTTTCTGAGACAACTTACGATCCGTTCTTCGGAAGCGGGATGAGGACGGGGCAAAGTCCCTTTGCCCACAGACCAAAGGCGGTATGACCAAGCCACTCGCTGAATTTCGTGATGAGGATCGCTATTCCCACCAGCGCTCCAACGATCATAGCAGCGCCGAGAACCGCAAGTCCGACATGCAGCATCGCGGTGGTCCAGCCTCGGTGTGCTATGTGATGGACAAGGTAGGTGGCTCCCGTGAGGTAATAAGTGATTAGGCAGGCACCAACGAGCTTGTTTGTCCATTCCCAACGGTTCGCCGTCAATACGCCAACGAGGGCTGGTCCGAGCATGAGGGCTATAAGTTGGATCATTCCCCACATCAGACCCATCCAGTTCATCGACGCGTGTGGGCGATGCGGGGTGAATATCCCGCATACGACGCAACCGCCCAAAAATGCGACGATTGCGAAGATACCCATCAACTTCCAGTTGATTACGCACCATCTGATCCGATCGTTCCAGTCCCCGTCCAGCTTCTTAGCCAAACGCCATGGCGGGAGAGTGGGATCGTAATACAACTGACCATTCCGGCGTTCGATGGGGAATAACGTCATTCCGAGAAGGAAAATTCCCACCAAGAAAGGTATCAAGGCCAAAGCATATCCCGCGAGAACAACGTTGAATACCTCTCGATTTGGTGTTGCCACGTTGTGAAGGCGGTGGATGAAGTAAATCGCCACCGCGCACTGCAGAAGCAAATACATCCGAATCTTCAACATACCACTTCCTCCTTTTAAGTTGTGAATCTGAAAAACGAGAGATTAACAGGCCGAATGAAGCTGTAAATATAATAGCAATATTACTATGCTATCTGTCAAGCTGCCGGGCTTGGAATCTCACTGCTCGGCCGGTAAGACCGGCCTGTGCTTTCGGAACCCTCGGTTCCGAACTGTCGCGTCAGAACGCGACCCTCCGACACGGGGAACCGATCGCGGTTCCCCGACCCCTTCCGCTCGTTCGATTCCAATCCCGAAAAGACAAAAGCAGGAAGGAGGGGTTTTGAAGAGAGCCCTTCTGAGTACTCGCTTCAAAACCCCTCCTTCCTGCTTTTGCTGCCGGGCTTGGATTCGAACCAAGATTGCGTGGTTCAGAGCCACGATGCCTACCATTAGCAGACCCGGCAATGCCGCAACCGCGCTCGGGTTGCGTTTCCTATGATATAATGAAATCATGCGCGATATCAAATCACTCGGGGTGATTATTGAGCAGGAACTTTCCCAGCCGTTTGAGAAGATCTCCATCATCAAGCTTGTGGACCTCTTTGTGGAATACGCTTATAGCGCGCAAGCATCGGATATCCACATGGAACCGACGGAGGACCGCTTGCGCATCCGCTACCGCGTTGACGGGCTGCTGCACGATGCCTTTTCAAAAACCGCGGGGCTCGCCAAGGAACTGCATCCGGAGATCGTGAGCCGCATCAAGGTGCTGTCAGGGCTCCGGACTGATGAGCATCTCTTGCCGCAGGACGGTCGCTTCAAAGTGAAGATAGAGGATTTCGGCGACGTAGACGTGCGCGTTTCCATCATCTCGACGTATTACGGCGAGAACGCGATCCTGCGCGTACTTGCGGGGACGCAGAACTTTGAATTGAAAGATCTTGGTTTTGCGCGGCGGGATTTGGAAAAAATAGAGTCGGCTATCGCGAAGCCGTACGGGATGATTCTTGCGAACGGCCCGACCGGTTCCGGCAAAACCACAACGCTCTATACCATCATGAAGCGGCTCAATAAGCCGGAGATTTCCATTATTACAATTGAGGACCCGATTGAATATTCGCTGCCGGGGACGACGCAGATTCAGACTGATGCCGAAGTCGGTCTTACGTTCGCGGCGGGATTGCGCTCAATTCTGCGGCAGGACCCGAATATTGTCATGGTGGGGGAAATTCGCGACGAAGAGACCGCGGGCATCGCGGTGAATGCGGCGCTCACGGGCCACCTTGTGCTTTCCACGCTGCATACGAACGACGCCGCGACCACCTTCCCGCGCCTCCTGGATATGGGCGTGCCGTCGTTCCTTGTGGCTTCCACCGTGAACGTCGCGGTCGGCCAGCGCCTTGTCCGCATGCTGTGCCAAACGTGTCACGTGGCGCACACGCTCTCGGTAGCGGAATTGGAAAGCCTGAGCGAACTTATTCCTACGGTGGACACAAAAATGACATTTTACGGCCCCAAGGGTTGCCCGGAGTGCAGCGGAAGCGGTTATTCCGGACGGCTTGGCATCCGGGAGGTGCTTGAAGTGAGCGACAAAATCCGCGACCTCATCATGCATCGTGCGAACGCCGCAGAGATCAAGGCTGCGGCGATCAGCGGGGGCATGACCACGATGCTGGATGACGCGCTCGCCAAAGCGGCCAAAGGGCTAACCTCCCTTGAAGAAATCCTGCGCGTAGTCCATGAATAATCCCTTTGACCGGATTTCCGTACAGGAACGGATCAATTTCGCGCGGCATTTATCGCTCGTCGTAAAGGCGGGCCTCCCAATCTTTGAGGGATTGAAAATCATCCAAGAGCAGACAGAATCGTCGGTGTTAAGGCGCGTGATTGAGTCCTTGATCGCGGATGTGAACAGCGGAAAATTTCTGGCCGATGGGCTGCAGAGATACCAGGGTCTTTTCGGCGATTTCTTCATCAATATTGTGCGGGTAGGCGAATCGTCGGGAACGCTCGCGAAAAATCTGCTCTACCTTGCAGAAGAACTTGGGCGGCAGAAGGCGCTCCAAACCAAGGTGAGGTCGGCGATGATCTATCCGCTCGTGATTCTCGTGGCCACGTTAGGCGTCGCGGGATTCCTCACCTTCTACGTATTTCCGAAACTCATTCCCGTATTCAGCGGCCTGAACATACAACTGCCGATCACCACGCGCATGCTACTTGCCACGCTCACCTTTTTGCGAAATGACGGCCTCTACGTACTTGCGGGAGTCGTGGCCGTCTTCGTCCTTTCAAAGCTGGTGCTGAAACGCGTAACACCGATCCGTTACTTTTTTGACGAATTGTTTGTCTTCATCCCCGTAGTTTCCGATCTCACGGTGAGCGTGAACATGGTGAACTTCACTCGCGTGCTGGGGCTGCTTTTGAAAAGCGGCGTGAAGATCGTGGAATCCATTGACATCACGCGGAACACCTTCGCCAATCTTGTGTACAGGCAGATTCTCACAAAAGCGAGCGACGAAGTAAGGAAGGGGAGCGAGCTCGGCATTTTCCTTTCGGCAGAGAAGCGGCATTTCCCTCCGCTCGTTTCCGGCATGGTGCGCATTGGTGAGAATACCGGCAATCTTGAAGAAAATTTGGAATATCTTGCGCAATACTACGACGAAGAAGTGGACACAAAGTTGCATTCGCTCACCGCCCTCATTGAACCATTGATGCTGTTGATGATGGGGCTCATCGTCGGATTTGTGGCACTCTCCATCATCACGCCGATCTATTCCATTTCGCAGGGCATTCAATGACGCGCCGCGGCACCAGTTTTATTGATCTCATTATCAGCATGGCGATTCTTGCGGTGCTCTTCGCAGGCATTTATTTGGTGTATTTTTCCCTTGTCGCTTCCATCGCGAACATCAGTGTCCGGACGGCGGCAACTTCTGTCTTGCAGGCCGAGATAGAAACCATCCGGAACATGCCGTATGCGAGCGTCGGTACGGTAGGCGGCGTTCCCGCAGGAGCGATCCCGCAGGTGCAGACGGTCGCTGCGGGAAACTATGCGTTCGTGTTTGAGACGACCGTGCGCAACATTGACGATCCTTTTGACGGCACGTTGAGCGGCAATCCGCCGCCGGTGGACACGGCGCCGGCGGACTACAAGCTCGTGGAGATCCAAGCGACATGCCCGCTCTGCAACAACTTCGGGTCGGTGTCCCTAACGACGACCGTCGCGCCGAAAAATCTTGAGAGCGCAACCCAGAACGGATCGCTCTTTATCTACGCGCTTGATGCGAACGGACATGCGGTTCCTGGGGCGGACGTGAGCGTCGTGAACAGTACGGTAAGCCCCTCCATCAATCTTGCCGATACGACGAACATAAACGGGGTTCTGCAATTGGTCGGCGTACCGACGAGCACGCAGGGATATCAGATCACCGTGACGATGCCGGGATATTCAACTGAAATGACCTATCCGCCGGGTGCCCCGTCTAATCCGAACCCGACGAAGCCGAACGCCACGGTCGTTGCCCAGACCGTCACCGCAATCACGTTTGCCATTGACCGATTAAGCGCGCTCACCGTCTATACTTCCGACAACCGGTGCAACCCGGTAGGCAATGAATCGTTTTCCATGAAAGGATCTAAGCTCATTGGCACCAATCCGAGCGTGTGGAAGTTCTCCACTACCTCTTTGACCAACGCGTCCGGCACTCTTCTTATGCAAAATATTGAATGGGATGCCTATGCGCTTTCATTGAATGACGCTGCGAAGGACCTTGTGGGGACGATACCGCTTAACCCCCTTTCGGTGAATCCTTCCTCCACCGCGGGCTTCCGGTTTGTCGTGCAGTCCGCCGCCGATCCCTCCCTCCTCGTGACCACGGTGGATGCGGCGAGTGGAGCGGCCGTTCCGAATGCTTCCATCACGGTTTCGCGGTCCGGTTTTTCCGAGACCCTCACCGCCGGCCATGCATTTCTCACGCAGAGCGATTGGTCCGGCGGGCAGTATGCGGTCCAAAGTGGCGGGATCAATGCGAGCGTCTCGGGAAAACTCACGCTGCTCGCGAACGCCTCAGGCACCTACGCCACCTCTACAAACGACTGGTTGGTCTCCAACACCTTTGACCTGGGCGGTTCAAACTCCGCGTTTTACGGAATCTCGTGGGTCCCGGCGTCGCAACCGGCCGGCGCGACACTACAGTTCCAAGTGGCCGCGAATAACGACAACGCGAGCTGGAATTTCATCGGGCCTGACGGCACACCGGGGAGCTACTTCACTACTTCTTCAAATCCGTTTCCCTCGTCGCTTTCCGGCAATCGTTATTTCCGCTACAAGGCGTATTTGAACACGACGGACGGGAGCGTGACGCCGGAACTTGACGGTGTTTCCGTGGAATTTTCTGCCGACTGCGTCCCGCCCGCACAGGCGCTTTTCGCTTCGCTTGCCCAAGGCACATACCATATTGACGTCACCGCGGCGAATTACGCCGAGAATTCAACCACCGTTTCCGTTGGTCCCGGCGCGCAGTCGTCCACCATTTCTTTGGCGCACATATGAAACGGGGTTTTTCGTTCATTGAGGTACTTATCGTGATCACCATTGCGACGTTTCTTGTGCTCATCGTGATCAACGTAAACAGTAATATCAGCCTTTTGAACAACTTGGTGACCCAGGAATTACAGTCAAAATCGGATATTGATCAGACGTTGCAGATCGTCACGGTAAACATCCGTTCGGCAGAGGCATCGGCGAGCGGCGCGTACCCCGTTGACAGTGCGAGCACGAGCACGTTCGCCTTCTATAGCGATATTGACGGCGACGGCGCGAACGAGCACGTGCGTTACTTTCTTGCCTCTTCAAGCATTTATCGCGGCGTCATCCAGCCTACGGGAACCCCTCCGACGTACCCGACCTCTTCCGAAATTGTGACGGACATAATTGATAACGTGATTATCCCGAGCTCCACGTCGCTCTTCAGCTATTACGACGCCTCGTATACCGGCACGCAGCCGGCGCTCGCCTCCACCGCCGACGTCTCGCCGATACGCCTCGTTCAAATGTCGTTTTACGTTGACACGAAGCCGCGACAGGCACCGGGGCCGCAATATTTCTCCGCGCTTGTGGACATAAGGAATCTAAGGAGCAACTGACATGGCGCATTTCATGAGAAAAGGACAACTCGCCGTGGAATTGCTTTTCCTCTCCGCCGTCGTGGTTGCCTTAATCACCGGCTTTGTTTCGCTCGCCGCGTCGCTCCTCCAGGTTTCCGTCCGGGGCGAGAACAAGTTGCAGGCCTTTGCCATCGCCGAGGCAGGCATTGAGTATTACCGATGGCACCTCGCGCATGCGCCGCAGGATTTCACCGACGGCACCGGCCAACCGGGGCCGTATGTACACAATTATTACGATAAGGATGGAAATCAGTTAGGCCAATTTTCGTTATCCATTGCAGCGCCTCCGCCCGGTTCCACCGTGGTCACTATCACGAGCACGGGGACCATGCTTGCCGATGCGAGTGTGAAAAAGGTCATTCAAGTGAAGATGGGGATACCGTCATTCGCGCGATACGCGTGGGCGTTGAACGACAATGTTTATTTTGGAACGAGTGCAACGGTGTACGGCGTCCTTTATTCCAACGCCGGGATTCATTTTGACGGCGTAGCGCACAATCTCGTGGAGAGCGCGCGTACGACGTACACTGATCCCGACACGGGCCTTAACGAATGGGCCGTCTATACCGACAACCCGCCCGCCGATCCGCAACCGCCGACGCCGCTCCCGTTGCGTCCCGATGTCTTTATGGCGGGGAGAAGCACGGGGACCCCCGCACTTGACTTCGCCGGCCTTACACAAGATCTCGCGACGATTAAAAGCGAAGCCCAGGCGAGCGGTACGTACTTCGCCTCCACTACCGTCTATGGATACGATCTTGCGCTCGCAACTACTTCGTACACTGTGTATAAAGTGACTGCGCTCACTCCCGCCCCGAACAATTGCACGAACGCTCTGAGCCAATCAGGATGGGGAATGTGGAGCATCCAATCGGAAACCCGATACGCGACCGGCACGATTCCTCAAAACGGCGATATGTTCTTTGAGGACAATCTTTGGATAAGGGGGACCATAAACGGCGCGCGGGTGACGATTGCTTCCGGGCGGTTCCCCGACAATCCGGCGACGCGGTCAAGCATTACGGTAAACCAAAGCCTCAATTACACCAATTTCAACGGTTCCGACACGATAGCGCTTGTTGCTCAGAACAACATCAACGTCGGATACGCGAGCGACAACAACCTGGCGATAGATGCGGCGCTCATTGCCCAGAACGGATGGATTGGGCGTTACTATTACAGTTCTTCGTGCGGCTCGTCGTATATGCGGAACCAGCTCACGACCCTCGGCATGATGGGTACCAATGTCCGCTCGGCATTTTACTACGGCAACTCGGGATACAATAACCGCATTTATAACTATGACGCGGACCTCCTCTATGCGCCGCCGCCCAGTTTCCCGCTGACCACGGATCAATATTCGCTCATTTCGTGGGCGGAGCTACAATAACAATATGCGGAAAGGGTTCACGCTCATTGAGATCATAGTTGCGACGACCCTTATGGTGATCCTCGTCGCCGTGTATTTCCTGACGGCGAACCCGGCCGGCCAGCTTGCGTCCTCCCGAAACAGCGAGCGGCTGTTGCAGCTCCAAACGATCATGAATGCGGTTCGGCAGAACATTGCTGATCAGCCCGCCGGCCAATTCTTGTGCGCATCCGGCCCGATGCCGACTTCCTCCAAGCGCATGACGAGCAACGCCGGTGCCGCGAATTACAACATTGCGCCGTGCATCATCCCGACCTATATTTTCGCCATGCCGTTCGATCCTTCCGCCGCGGGTGCGCATTATACTTTGGTTTCCGATTATGATACCGCATATACGATATCGGTCAGTACCTCCGGCGTCATCACGCTCGGAGCGCCATACGCCGAATTGGGGAAAACGGTCTCCGTCTCACGATAATCGTTCGCGTTATTGCCCGACGGCAGGGAGATAAACTGGGCCGTACGTGGCAATGGTCGTGCTTCCTGCGAGCGCATTCATCTCGTAGTAATATGCCAAGCCGAGGGTATTGTCTACGATTTGAAGCGAATATGTCCCGCCCGGGTTTGCCTGGGTGAGCATCGCCACCCACGGGCCATCATTATTTGGCGAACGGAAGATGACGATGCTCGTTGCTTGCGACGGCAGATCTTGCCAGCCGATTTGTATTTTCTGGTCAACATGCTGGACCCAGAATTCTCCCGATTGTTTCTCGCCGTAGCCGGAGATTTGTATCTCCGGCGTGTAGTAGGGGATGCCTTGCGCGGAGGAGGTTGACGACGAAGACGAGGACGGAGACGGAGAGGGAGGCAGAGGCGGATTTTGGTTGGTAGCTGGCGTACTGCTCGTTTGATTTAAGTTTGTGGAAGAAGAAGAAATAGTCGTCCCCTCACTGCTTGAAGGGCTGTTATTCGGCGGCGTTGAGGTGGAGATCGTGGGTGTGGTTGAGGAAGAGGACCAGAGATTATTGCTCGCCCCGCGACCACTCACTGCTTCCAGAGAAAAGACGTCGTTTGAAAAAAGCTGCTTGCCGATATTGAATTTTGCGCTTCCGCTTGCGATTTCATTGGGAGAAACCGGTATCGATTGCCAGGGTGCTCCGTTGCGGAGAATATTGAGCGCTACGGTGTCTTCGGGGAGGTTCTGCCATCGGACGACGAATATATTGCCATTTTTTGATTTATAAACCGTGAAAGTCGCCCCGGGCGTCGTTGGGGCTGTGGGCAGCGGCGTCGCATTCGGCGGCGGCACGGGAAACGCTTGCGGCTGCAATTCGCTGCCGCGATAAAGGGTATAGAAGAATACAATGGCGGTAAGCGCAAAGAGTCCAAGGATGGCAGCAATGAATCTTTTGCTCATAAGCTCTCAATAATCACGATCTCAAGCGGCACGATCGCAAAGGGCGAGTACCGCATTTCAGAGTACGCACGGATGAGGGATTTGATGAATTTCACGAGGAATGCGGCGTCGGCGGACACGGCGAGCTTCTTCACTGCCGCGATCTCGTCGCGCGTGAGCTCCTTTTCAAAAATTTTCTCAAGCGAAGGGTTCACTTTGAGTGACAACACCTTCCGCAAATAGTGGATAAGGTCTCTCGCGAACTGCACGAGGTTATATCCTTCGTCGGTGAGGAGTGAAATATAGGCAAGAGCGCCCTTCGCATCCTTCGCGAGTATGAGCGCAGCGAGCTCGTGGATTTTTTTGAGGCCGGTGCGGCCCGTCACGCGTTCCACGGTCGCGAGATTTATGTTCTCAGTGAGCGAAGAGATCTGGTCCAGGAGCGACTCCGCGTCGCGGAAGCTTCCTTCGGCAGCGGCGGCGATAAGCTCCAGTGCCGGTTCATCAATGGTTATCTTTTCCGCCTTCGCGATCATGGCGAGTTTTTCCATGATCGTTACCTTGGAATGTTTTTTGAACGTAAAGCGCTGGGCGCGGGATGTGATCGTGGCGGGCAGTTTTTCGTACTCGGTCGTCGCAAGTACGATCACCGCGTGGCGCGGCGGCTCCTCAAGCGTTTTCAAAAGTGCATTAAAAGCCGGCCCTGTCAGCATGTGTGCCTCGTCAATGATATACACTTTGTGCGGCGCCGAGGCGGGGGAGGTGCGGATGCTCTCGCGCAGGTTGCGGATCTCGTCAATGCCGCGGTTGGAGGCGGCATCTATTTCAATCACGTCAAACGAGTTCTGCGTGTCTATCGCGCGGCATTCGCGGCACTCGTTGCACGGCTCGCCGAGCTTCGCGAACTCCGGGTCGTCCCGCCGTTTTTCGCAGTTGAGAAGCTTTGCGAGGAGCCGTGCCGTGGTAGTTTTTCCTGTTCCGCGGGGCCCGTGGAAGATGTATGCCTGCCCCAAGCGCCCCGCTTTCGCGGCGTTTTTGAGGATCAGCATGTTCGTTTCCTGTCCGAGAACCTCGGCCAGTTTTTTGGGGCGATACTTCCGGTAGAGCGCTTGTGCCATTTACGAAAATTATAGGCAATCCCGTTGATTTCGGCAATTTTTTTCAATATGATGGAAGAGACATGAAATTGATATCAGTCGCCGCCTTTATTTGCGTTATTCTTGCCGCAGCATTTTTTTTATCCTTTTCCTCAAGCAACGTCGCAGTGGGTCCCGCGACCGGCGCCGATATCGCAAGCGTCGCGACGTCTGGGATGAACGGAACGGCGGTCCTTTCCGCAACGTCTTCGGCATCTTCCAGCCCGCTTCTTGGAGAACCGGAGGCACCGCAATCTTCTTCCGGCGTGGCTGCCGCATCGCCCGCAGACGGAGATGATATCGTTCCCCAGCCGAAGCTCGCAAGCCCTCCTTCCGTAGTGAAGGGAATTTATTTGACCGCGTGGGTTGCGGGATCTCCCGGCAGGGTGCAATCAATCATCAATCTTCTCAAAAGCACCGGCCTCAATACAGTCGTCATTGACCTCAAAGATTATTCCGGCTACGTCTCGTATGCAATGGACGTGCCGCAGGTGAAGGCGTCCGGCGCAGAAGGCGAGATCCGCATTGCGCGTCCAAACGCGCTCATCAAAGAATTGCACGATAATGGCATTTATGTGATCGGGCGCATCACCGATTTCCAGGATCCGATCCTGGCACAGGCGCATCCGGAGTGGGCATTGCACAACAAGACGACGGGCGGCGTTTGGAAAGACAATAACGGGCTGGCGTGGATGGATCCCGCCGCGACGCCCGTATGGGATTATCTCGCCGCTATCGCGAATGACGCCTTCGGCCGCGGCTTTGACGAAATTCAATTTGACTATATTCGTTTCGCCTCTGATGGTTCGCTCGGAAACATCACGTACCCTTATTGGAATGGGAAGACGCCCATGGCAACCGTGATAGCCAGCTATTTCAAATTCTTGCGCGCGCAATTCCCGAACGAAAAAATCTCCGCCGACCTCTTCGGGCTCTCAACGATCAATAACGACGACCTCGGCATCGGCCAGGTCATCCAAAGTGCGTATGAATATTTTGATTACGTATCGCCGATGGTTTACCCATCCCATTATGCGAGCGGATTTTTGGGCTACAAGAGTCCTGCCTCATATCCGTACCAAGTGATCAGTTATTCGCTTACGCATGCAATCGCAAAGCTTGTGGCGATGGGAAACAGCAATTCAACGATCACGACTGCAATGGGCGCCGCGAGTTCTGACACCGTGAGTTCTTCTCTCGCCGCAACCGGCACCACTGCCACCACTATCACCAGTACCACCAGTACCACCAGTACCACCAGTACCACCGCAACCAGCGCGAAGGCGGCAGCGTATTCGCCATTCAATCTCGGCTATATCCCGCAGACAAAGCTCCGCCCGTGGCTCCAGGATTTTGACCTGTACGGCGTGCCGTACACGCCCCAAATGGTCGCGCTTGAAAAGCATGCGGTCTACGATACGTTGGATACCACGACCACGAGCCAGTACTACGGCGGTTGGCTCCTGTGGGATGCCGCGAACAACTACACCGCCGCGGAACTCGGGGCGGAATAAAGTCATGCCGTACGAAATCAAAACAGAACAGTTCAGCGGACCGCTTGAGAAACTGCTTGAATTGATTGAGGCGGAAAAAATGGGCGTGAGTGAGGTGAGCTTGGCCAAGGTCACTGATGGCTTTTTGAAATACCTTGAACGGTTTCGGCAAGGCGGGGGAGAGGATGAGGAGAAATTCCGCGTGGACTTGCGCGTCCTCGCCGATTTCATCTCCATCGCGAGCAAGCTCATTTTTTTAAAGTCAAAGCATCTTTTGCCGGGGCTTGCGCTTACGGCGGAAGAAGAAACGGACATCAAAGAGCTGGAAGAACGCCTGAAGCGCTATCAAGCATTGAAGCCCGCCATGAAACATCTGAACGCGCTCTGGCGCGAAAGCCACCATTCCTACAGCCGGCCGTACTTTTTGGGGCGCGGGGCGGGGTTTGTCGCGGGGCAGAGCGTATTTTATCCGGGAAGCACTCTGGACGTTCCCGGCCTACAGGCGGCATTGGAAAAGATATTTGAAACCGTAAAAACCTATGCCTTTGAAACGGAAACCATCAAAGAAAAGATCATTACGCTTGAAGAGAAGATTTCCGAAGTGCTTGACCGCGTGAAAGCCGAAGGCGACCTGCAATTCCGGCGGCTTTCAGGTGAAAAATCGCGCTCGGAGATGATCGTGCTTTTCCTCGCGATTCTCCACCTCGCGCGCGAACAGATCATCCTTCTTGAGCAGATGGATAATTTTTCTGATATAATGGTCAAGAAAAAATGAGCGACGCGCCCGATCAAAAATTAGCTTCCTTGGAAGCGCTGCTTTTCATTCATGGCGAACCTCTTTCGTATAAAAAGATAGCGTCGGTATTAAATTTGAAGAAGGGAGAGGCCGAATCGCTCGCAGAGGAGCTCGGAAAGCGTTTGGAAGCGCCGGGGCGAGGATTGCACTTGGTCGCTGATAAGGAAAAGATCCAGCTTGCGACGAAGCCCGCGTTCGGCAAGCTTTTGGAGGACTTTGTGAAAGACGAGCTTATGGAAGAACTCACGCCGGCGTCGCTGGAGGCGCTTTCCATCGTGGCGTACCTCGGTCCCATCTCGCGCGCGAAATTGGAATATCTGCGCGGGGTGAATTCCATCGTCATTTTGAGAAGTTTGATGATTCGCGGGCTCATAGAACGCCTGCCGGATCCCGAGCACCCCTCTGGATTCTTGTACCGGCCGACATTTGAGCTTATGAAACATCTTGGCATTGCTGCGGAAAAGGATTTGCCGGAATACGAAAAATTCCAAGAACTTTTGAAAGTCTTTGAAACACAAAGCGTGGCGGAACCTGCGCCGACCGCACCAGCCGCGTTGCCGACGTCGCCGCCGGCACAACCAACCCATGAATAACACCTTCGCAAAATTTGCGTTTTTGGCCGTCGTGATCGGCGCGGTGCTGTTTTCAAGGATGATGTATCCGGCGGCCGCTCCCGCTGCGAACCTTGCTTCGGCGAATAATGTGACGCGAGGGAACGCTTCAAGCGCGGTGCCGATGTTCATTCTGCCTTCCGCGGCTGTTTCGGCGGGCGGGGGAAGCAGCATCGGAAGCGCGAGCGAGGCGAGCGGTGTAGGAAGCGATACCCGAACCGAAGCGGACGTTCCTGTCGCAAACATTCCTGTCGCAAATGCTCCCGCAGCGAACACTCCTGCGGCAAGCGTTCCCGCGATGCTGTCCGGCGGGAGTGCTCCGCCGCCGGCATTGCAGGATGCCGCATGGCTCGTTGCCGACCTTACGAGCGGGACGGTGTTTGCATCGGCGAATGCCGACGCGCGGTGGCCGACCGCTTCTATCGCAAAGCTCATGACCGCGACCGTTGTGGAAGACAAGCTCAGTGCCGCGACCGCGATTACCATCACGGAAGATATGTTCGCGACCGACGTGACCGAGCAGACGCTCGTCGTGGGCGGCAGGTACACGGTATCCGACTTGTTGCGAGCCATGTTGCTTCCCTCGTCCAATGTCGCTGCGGAAGCACTTGCATCCTTTTATGGCAGGAATGCATTTCTTGCGGAAATGAATGCGCGCGCCGCCGCATGGGGGATGAGCGACACTCACTTTGACGATCCCTCCGGCATTTCCGCAGGCGACGAATCCACCGCGAACGACCTTTTGAAGCTTGCGCAGAAGATCTATGCCGATTATCCGCAGATTTTTCAGATTACAAGAACTCCGCAAGCCACCATTGCCGAGGAAACTTCCGGAAAGAAAATCTTGCTTACAAACATCAATGAGTTTGCGGGCGATGCGGATTTCATCGGTGGGAAGACCGGCTATACCGATCAGGCAGATGGCAACCTTCTCTCGGTGTTCCGCGACGGCAGGAAGCCGCTCGTCGTGGTTGTCCTGGGGAGCGGCGCCCGTTTTGACGACACGAAAGCGTTGTATGATTGGTATAAAGCAAAATGAGCGTACTGGTTGCGCAAACGATACGAGTTCTCGTGCTTTCGGCGATCGCATTCGTGGTGGCGCTTTTTATTACGCCTGCCTGGTACCGGTTCCTCAAGCGGCGGCATTTTGACAAACAGATCCGCGAAGAGGCCGCCGCGCCGGTGTTCTACGAATTGCACAAGAAGAAGGCGGGAACGCCAACCGGCGGCGGTGTCATCGTCTGGGGCACTGTGATCGGCCTTGCCGCAATTTTCGGCATTTTGAACAAATTGTTTGACGGCCGCGTTTGGCATTATCTGAACTTCATCAATCGCGCGGAAACCTACCTTCCGCTCGCCGCGCTCCTGGGTGCCGCGCTCCTGGGCCTATTGGACGACTGGCTCGGAGCATTGCGGGTCGGCGGCGGATCCGGCGGGGGACTGAAAGTCCGCCAGAAATCCGTTCTGTATCTCGTGATCGCGCTCGTGGGCGCCTGGTGGTTCTATTTCCGCCTCGGCTGGGACGTCATCACGGTGCCCTTCCTCGGAAACTACCAGATCGGCTGGTGGTACGTCCCCATTTTTATTTTCATCATTTTCGCAAGCGCCTTTTCGGCGAACGAAACCGACGGCCTGGACGGCCTGCTTGGCGGCGTGTCGCTCTTTGCTTTCGTCGCGCTCACGACCGTCGCCTTCGTCCTCCACCGCTATGACCTCGCCGCGTTCGGCGGCATGATGGTCGGCGCGCTCCTCGCATTCCTTTGGAACAACATTTACCCGGCGAAGTTCATCATGGGCGACACCGGCTCAATGTCCCTCGGCATCACGATCGGCGTGATCGCCATGCTTACGAATACCGCGCTCCTCCTCCCGTTCTTCGCGATCATCCTCGTCATTGAATCCCTTTCTGTCATTGTCCAGATAGCCTCAAAGAAATTGCGCGGCGGCAAAAAGATATTCCGCTCCACGCCTATCCACCACCACTTTGAAGCGCTCGGCTGGCCCGAATCGCAGGTCACCATGCGCTTCTGGATCATCTCCGCCATCTTCTGCGCCCTCGGGCTTGTGATTTTCTTTCTCTCGGTGGCGACGTAGAAAGGGCCTCTTTAGTTGACGCAGAAAGAAACCAGTGTTATAAGGGCAGTGAAAGGAGGTGTGCCCATGCAGACGTTGTTCAATCCCGAGGTACCGAAGTGGTCGATGAAGAGCAAGATTTTTTTCGCCATTATTGGCATCCTTGCCTTCGTCGGCACGATTGTCGGGTTGGTTCATCATTTCAAGCGATGAGACCTGCCCATTCTGGCCGAGCCCCATAGGCCATGGAGAAATCTCCGAGTGGAGATTTCTCCTAAAGGGGCACTTTTATTTCTCAATTTGCCGGTTGACGCCGCATGCTAGTTTGTTATACTATGTTTCATATGCCGGAAGAGCCATTGGTCTACCCGTCGGAAGCTTCCCGCGAGATGATTGACGCGGGCGTTTTCTATGGACGGAAAAAGAGCAAAACGAATCCGAAGATGCGGCAGTTCGTACTTGCGAACCGCGGCGGAGTTGAAATCATCAATCTTCAGAAAACGGGCGACGCGCTGGACGGCGCGCTCGGCTTCATTAAAGAAAAAATGCGCGGGAATTGCCTTGCGCTCTTCGTGGGTACCGAGCCGGCCGCCGAGGTAGCCATTGTGCGCCTTGCGAAGAAATTCAACTTTCCCTACGTGACGTTTCGCTGGGTGGGCGGCGCGATCACGAACTTCAAGATCATCGCAAAGCGGATTGAATATCTGAAAAAATTGCGCAGCGATTTCGCTTCCCGCGTACTTGAGAAGTACACCAAGAAAGAACGGCTTGAGCTTGAACGCGAGATGAAGCGTTTGGAAGAACTTATGGGCGGTTTGGAAAATCTTTCGCGCGAGCCGGACCTTTTGGTCATGGTGGACCCGATCATGCACCACACGGCTCTGCGCGAGGCGCGACGCAAAAAAATCCCCGTAGTGGCGTTTGCGAACGTGGACGCCGATCCGGATGACGTTGACTACCTCGTGCCGGGCAACGACAAGGCGAAGAAAAGCATTGAGTGGTTTTTTGAGAAGGTGGAAAAAGCGATGGACGAGGGGGTTGCCATGCGAGCGGCGATGCCTCCACCGCCTGCACTACAGGAAGCAGCGGTGCCGGCAGATGCCACAGTATCGCAAACCGCGGCGCCCGCGTCCGTTGCGGAGGCGGCATCACAGCAAGAACCGCCCAAACCCGAAGGAGTGAGCGTATAATCAAATATATGAGCAATAAGAGAGAGGTAACCGCCGAGACGGTGCAGTCCTTGCGCGAGGCGACAGGCGCGGGCGTGATGGATTGCCGCAGGGCGCTTCTTGAGGCGCACGGCGACTTTGATGCGGCGAGAAAGATCATCCAGGAAAAGGGACTTTCAAAGGTAGAAAAGCGTGCGGGACGAGTGACCGGTGCCGGTCTCGTGCATTCCTATGTGCACGGCGGGCGCATCGGCGTCTTGGTGGACCTCCGCGCGGAGACGGACTTTGTGGTCCGCTCGGAGCCGTTCCAAAAGCTTATCCATGAACTTGCGATGCAGATCGCGGCCACGGCGCCTGTGAACGTGGAGAAACTTCTCGCGCAGCCCTATATCAAAGACGAGTCGCGGACTGTGAAAGACATCGTGAACGATGTGATCGCGAAGGTAGGGGAGAATATCACCGTGAACCAGTTCTCGCGGATTGAGGTATAATAGAGAGCGATGGCAATGTTCATTTTCACAAGCGTTTTGATGATCTCGCTTTCGGCGGTGCTGTATCTTATGGTCCGCGCCCTGCCGCGGATCGTGGAAGAGCCGCCTACCGAAAAACCCGGTTTGCTTGACCGCTGGGCGCATTCCCAACTGCCGGAAAAATTTGATGCGGCCCTGAATGGTTTTCTTTTGAAGGTCATGCGGCGACTGAAGGTGCTGATGCTAAAAATTGACAACGGCTTGAGCAAGCGCTTGGAAAAGGTGAAGCCCGAGGACAACGGCAAAAAGCCGAATATTGATTTTAAGGAGATTGCGGGGCAGAATAAGGAAGGCGAAAGTGCTCAATAAAACGCGCAGGTGACGGAGAGGCCAATCGTAGCACGCTGTAAACGTGCCGCCCTTTCGGGCTACGCAGGTTCGAATCCTGCCCTGCGCACTCAAAAAGTTGCCGCTTCCGGCAACTTTTCCGTCCCTGAAACGCCTTTATAACTCGTTGTTGCCGCCGATAGGGACCTCCTATGTCCAATCCAGATCGACGCGAGGAGAATGGATTCGAACCCTTAAAGCGGATAAAGATCCAGTCCTGGGTCACCGCAATAAGTCCCACCTTGAGGAGAAATTATATTTAACACAAGAATCCCCACCCTCAAATGCGAGAGTGGGGATAAGACTAAGGCCGTTCGGCCATTCGTGATTTAGCCTTTTTTACCTTTGGGAGGTTTGGATGATCGGTCTCAAAGACTCGAACTCTCTCTTCGATGAAACCATTGAAAGCCCGGTGCCCTTCCCAAGTGAAATTCCGCGCTGGCCGGTAGATGCGAATAATTTCTCTGTCGCTTGAGCGTGCGTTCTCCGGTTGAACGAGCGCAATGTAGGAAATACAATCACCGATGCTTTCGTAAATGCGCTGAGCCAAACAACCAAGATAATCTTTTGGAAAACTAATCTGCTGAATCCCTAACTGATATGCACTCAGGTTATCCCACTGTCCCCAGGCAGCCCAGATTTCAAAAGGATAGTCGTTACAACGAGCGTCGAGAACATCTCTCAGGAAAACCATGTTTGCGCTGACGCTTATCTCGTGGGTTTTAGTACCCCATGTTCCTCGCCAAGCCTCTATGATCGTCGGCCTGATAGCCATCAACCATGGGAAATCATGAACTAACCTGTACAACGGGGAAACAAACTTCTTAGGCATATTCTTCTTTGGCATAGCCAATCTCCTTGGGCGGCTGCCCTTTTCAACCTTCCGGTTTGGAATTGGAAAACATACTGGAAGTATTATAATCTATAAGACCTTATGTGTCAATCATGTTATAGATAATATTGGTTTCTTTGGAGAAGGAGCAGCGACTAAAATTGGTCGAAGATTGTCTGGGGCCGTGAACATGGTTTGCCGAGAACGTCAAATCTCTCCGCCTTATAATGGGGGATGAATCGACGACAATGAAGAGAAAATCTGAAAGTGGAGACGTTACTCCGACACATCCACCAAAAGCGGAGGCTCGGGGAACTTTGGGATATACGCGGAGGGATTGTTCTCAAAGAAGGTTCTAACGTCGTTCACTGCGGTGCACAAAGACAAAAAGTATAGATTTTAATTGGGTAAAACAGGTTCGAACCCCGGAGCGAATCTATTTAAATAGGAGTATGATTAAGTCATGAACTCCTCATATGTCGCAGCGGTCTTCATTGTGCTGATGG
>JBEKRC010000002.1:0-139865 GCA_049997875.1 Minisyncoccia bacterium | reverse complement strand
TCGCCTCCGCCGCCACGTTCCACGATATTTTCTCGGTTATCTGCGGTATCTGGATTGGATATGTCGCCGCGTGTGTGCACCATTGGTACTACGCAAAGAAGTCGAAATAACGGCCGACCCTGGGCCTTTTTATTATCTCTGGATTATCAAGAGGCAGGTTCGAACATCGTCCAGGCCCCTGCACTGAATAGGATTGCCATTGAGTTAGAAAACACCCGAGGCCACTAGCAAATCGCTACCGATCTCGGGTGTTGGTCAGTCTGTCGGGAGGACAGACTGACCGGGTCGATTATTTTTGTTGTGATTCATTAGGCCAGCGGGCTTGGGTGCCAGAGGGGCCGCCCGCCGTTTCTGGCCTTGGCGACACCTTCTAGAACTTCCGCCACCAACTTCCCTTTCAGTGTACCCATGTGGCCTGCTACTTCAGCCATTCGATCACGGGTTGGGTTGTAAATGGTGCTGCCGAAACGAGATACCTCCTCGGCAGTCGCGGCAACAACTGGGGAGTTGAGGTCAGTGGCTTCATCGCTGTCCTCGACGAACTGTAATTCCTCGCCCGCGATTCTTCCCCGGAAACAACCGTTGGCGCACGCCCACAGGACAAAACAGACTTCATTCGTCCCGGACGTGCGGTGCTCTAGAGTGACGCGGTACGCGACTTCCCAGGTAAAGCGTTTCTCTTGGGGACTTGCGCCGTCGTTGTACATGACAGCGCCGATTCCGAAGAGTCTCCCTTTCACCATCGGCGGGACGACTTTCCATATCGACGACAACGTGTTGGTTGCCCATGCGAGTACCTCCTGTGCCCGCTTTTCACAAACATAATAGCGGCGAGCAGGCGGCACTGCGTCAAGGCCACCGGAGATGAACGGCGGACCGCTGGTCTCGGGATCCGCGAGCCGTGCTTCGCGTTCACGATCTCGTTGTTCCTTTTCCATAGCCCGGCGGCGACGCACAATTACTATTCTGCCGAGCAAGAAAGTGAGTCCCGCCATTGCCATTGCTAACGCCGCTACCCATGGTAACTTTGAGCGAGATGGCGGTTGCGGTTGAACTGGCAAAGGCGATGGCAGAGGTTGCACCTCTGCCTGTGTTGGAAGAGGTTCCAATTCCACCCTGGTGTGAACGCCGGGAGGAACAAAGATTCGTTCAGTGGGGCGCACAAGAACGTATGTGACCCCCTCCCTTACATACCGCCGCCCTTGTTCGCGGAGAAACGTGTTTTGGGGAGTGTTATAGATCTGCTCCCAATCCGGCCCTCCGACGCGCCACAAGCAGTCAATCCCCGTCAGTGGAGCGAACGTGTAGTAGCCCCCATCAGTTGACCCGACGGCCACATATGCCGCGGGTTGGGGTTGTTGTGCGATTATTGCCGGCGTCATCAGCATGACCACCGAAAGCGACAATAGAACGAAAACCTCAAATTTGCGCATGAGCGCCTCCTCAGAAGATTTTTTCCGAGAACCGAACGGTTGCCCGAATCACAGCAATATTCAGTTCTCAAAAAGCGAGTACATTATACAAGATACATAGGTAATTTGTCAAGGTGACATTTGTAGCACATGTTGCATCTTCTAATTGGATCTGTTACCATAATTCTCAATGAGGCGGCATCCGGGCCTTTTTTTGACGATTATCGTTCTCGTCGCGATCGCGGCGGGAGCTTTTGTGTATCCGAAGTGGATTGGCTCGCAGTGGCAGCCGTGGCATTTGGGGTTGGACCTCGTGGGAGGCAGCCATTTGGTTTATCAAATTGATCTTTCAAAAGTTGCGGCGACGGATCAGGATTCCGTCGTGCAGGGGCTCCGCGACGTGATTGAAAAACGCGTGAACCTATTCGGTGTGAGCGAACCGCAAGTATATACCGCGCAGACGGGGAACCAGGCGCAGCTTATCGTTGACCTTGCGGGCGTGAAGAACGTAAGCGACGCGATCAGCCAGATCGGCCAGACGCCGCTTTTGGATTTCCGCGAGGTGGAAGGAAGCGGCACAAGCACCCAGTACGTGTATACGAACCTTACCGGCGAATACGTGACGGGCGCACAGTTGAATTTCAACCAGACGACCGGCGCGCCGGAGGTACAAGTTACATTCAACACCGAAGGCACGCAGATCTTTGCGAAGATCACCGCAGCGAACGTTGGAAAACCGCTCGCAATTTTTTTGGACAACAACTTGATTGAGGCGCCTGTAGTGCAGGAAGCCATTCCGAACGGCAAGGCGGTCATCAGCGGTAACTTTACGGTGGATAGCGCCCGCACGCTCGTGGAACGGTTCAATGCCGGCGCACTGCCCGCGCCTATCACGCTCATTAACCAACAGACGGTAAGCCCCACGCTCGGCGCCGATTCGCTGCGGAAGGTGATCGTGGCGGGCATCGCGGGAACGCTCCTTGTTATTCTTTTCATGCTTTTTTACTACCGGTTGCTCGGCCTTTTCGCCGCATTTGCGCTCATCATTTACATTGCGCTCACGCTCGGAGTTTTCAAGATCATTCCCATTACCCTAAGCTTGTCCGGGCTCGCGGGCTTTATCCTTACGATCGGCATGGCGGTAGATGCGAACATCCTTATTTTTGAGCGTATTAAAGAAGAATTAAAGAGGGGACTGCCGAAATCGTCCGCCATAGAAGAAGGATTCCGGCGCGCGTGGCCGTCCATCCGAGACTCCAACACGTCCACCATCATCACTGCGGTCATCCTGTATTATTTCACCTCCAGTTTCGTGCAGGGCTTTGCGTTGACGCTCCTTCTCGGCGTTATCGTAAGCTTGTTCAGCGCCATCACGACCACGCGCCTCTTCCTGCGCGCATTTTTGAAGGACGCGAAGCCATCGCGGTCATCTCCGTCGCCCAAACCTGCCGCCGCCTAACATGCTGAACATTGTCGGCCGCAAAAAAATTTGGTTTACGCTGTCAGGCGTTCTTGTCGGCTTGGCGCTTTTGGCCATCGCGGTTTACGGTTTCAAGCAAAGTGCGGAATTCTTGGGTGGCTCCCTGTGGGAATTTAAAATTCCTGCGAGCCAGCCGTCGCTTTCCGACATGCAGGACTTTTTTGCGAACGACTTGAAGATCAACGGCGCGGAGATAACGCTTGACACCACGAACCAATCCTTCATCGCGCGTTTCAATATCGTGGACGAAGCGGCCCACGAGCGGTATTTGGGCATGCTGCAAAGTAAGTGGCCGTCGTTCACCGAGTTGAGTTTCTCGTCCATCGGCCCTACGGTCGGCGCGAGCTTGAAGAAAAATGCGCTCATTGCGATCGGGCTCGTCCTTGTCGGCATCTCGCTCTATATTGCCTTCGCGTTCCGGAAAGCATCACGGCCGGTGAGCTCGTGGAAGTACGGATGGGTCACGCTTCTCACGCTCTTCCACGATGTTTCCATTCCGGCGGGATTGCTTGCGGTGCTCGGACGTTTTAAGGGCGTGGAAATTGATACGAATTTCATCGTGGCGCTGCTCGTTGTCATGGGTTTTTCGGTGCATGACACCATCGTCGTGTTTGACCGCATCCGCGAAAACCTGATCACGCACCGCGGGAAATCCAATTTCACCACCATCGTAAATGACAGCGTGAACCAGACGCTTGCGCGATCCATAAATACGTCTCTCACGCTGATTCTCGTGCTTCTCGCGCTCTATTTCGTGGGCCCCGCGGACCTTCAATACTTTATTCTTACTCTTCTCGTGGGAGTGACCACCGGCATCTATTCTTCCATCTTTATCGCCAGTCCCGCCCTCGTTCTTTTGAAACCGAGGGGTGTGGATTGACATACTTGCTAAAAAAGTACTGATAAGTTATAATAACCCTAATGACTTCAGCGGCGAAAATTGTTGATGTGGCGCTTGCAAGCCTAAAGCCCCGCCAAAAAGAGGTGCTTGAGGCCCGCTTTGGCTTGGCAAAAGAGGATGAGGAGCAGGGGGAAACCCTGGCCGCGATCGGCGATCGGCTGAAGGTAACGCGGGAGCGCGTGCGGCAGATAGAATCAAGCGGTATCACGCTTGCAAAAGCGAACGTCCTGAAGAGTTCCGACGCAACGGCGTTCTTGGACAAAGTGAAGAAGTATCTTGCGACCCGCGGCGGTGCGGCAAGGAAATCCGACGTGCTCCAGTATGCGGCAACGCTCGCGAAGGGAGTGCGCGAAAGCCAGCTTGATTTCCTTGCCACGGTTTCGGGTGCGTTCAAGGTGTATCACGAAGATGACGATTTTGTCCCATTTTATTATGCGGGTGACAAGGAGCTTAAAGAGACCAAGGCATTCGTGGAGGGATGGGTGAATTTTCTGAACGCGCACAAGGAAAAAATACTCGGCGGGACGTACGCGACCCAGCTCGCGAGTTTTGTGAAAACAAAGGCAGTCGGCGACGCCGTGGCGGAAAATTATTTGAGCGTGGCAAAATACATCCACAAAAATCCGTATGGCGACATGGGCCTTCGCGATTGGGCGGAGATTCAGCCGACGACCGTGCGCGACAAGATCTATCTCGTTCTGAAGAAACACGGTGAGCCGTTGCACTTTGAAGATATCGCGCGCCACATCAACAAGGTGAACTTTGACGAGCAGGAAGCGCTCGCGCCGACCGTGCACAACGAGCTGATCAAGGACGATCGATTCGTTTTGGTCGGCCGTGGCATGTACGGTCTTCGCGAACACGGCTATGAGCCGGGCACCGCGCGCGAGGTGATCGCGAAAGTTCTCGCGAGCGCAGGTCCGCTCCGCCCGACTGACGTCGTGACGCATGTGAACAAACAGCGTTTCTTCAAGCCGAATACGATCCTCATTAATTTGCAGAATCGCAGTTTCTTTGAGCGGCTGCCCGACGGGAGGTACCGCATCCGCGAAGCATAACGTGCGGTTCCACATCCTTACGATTTTCCCCAACATCTTTGATTCCTATCTCAAGGAATCTTTTTTGAAAAAAGCACAGGCGAAGGAGCTCATTAAAATTACGCCGCACAATCTGCGCGATTTCACGACCGACAAGCACCACAAAGTGGATGACCGGCCGTTCGGCGGCGGGCCCGGGATGGTCTTGAAGGTAGAACCGATCTATAAAGCAGTTCAGGCAATTGCGCGAAAACCTCGCATAGCTCCGCGCAAGCGGCGGGTCATTTTGTTCTCGCTCCGCGGAAAAAAGCTGGACGCGAAAGTTTCGCGGCGGCTCGCGCGCTACGACGAGCTCGTTTTAATCTGCGGCCGCTACGAAGGCGTGGACGAGCGGGTGGCGCAATACGTTGCGGACGAAGAAATTTCAATAGGGGATTACGTGCTCTCCGGCGGCGAACTCCCCGCGCTCGTCCTTATGGAATCCGTATGTCGGTTCATTCCCGGTTTTTTGGGAAAACAGGAATCGCTGGAGGATTTCAAAGGTTCCTATCCAACATACACCCGCCCAGAGGCTTTTGTGGCAGGGAAGTCCGGCGCGATAGGTGGTGCAAAGGCAGGCGCCGCGCGGAGAAAGGGGAAAGTGCAAGCATGGCGCGTGCCGAAAGTGCTCCTGTCCGGCGACCATAAAAAGATCGCCGAGTGGCGCCGCGGGAAACATTAAGAGACGTTCGCCCCCATTCTGCTAGAATAAAAGGCATGGATCAGAAAACCCGGGTTTGCCAGAATTGCAAATCTTCGTTCGCCATTGAGCCGGAGGATTTCACATTCTATGAAAAGATCAAAGTCCCGCCGCCGACATGGTGTCCGCAGTGTCGCTTCGTGCGGCGGCTTCTCATGCGCAACGAGCGCACGCTTTACAAGCGGAAGTGCGATCTGTGCGGAAAGGAAAAGATCGTGGTCTATTCGGCGGATTCGCCGTTCAAAGTGTATTGCTTTGACTGCTGGTGGAGCGATACGTGGGATGCCGCACAATATGGAAGAACATATGATTTCTCGCGCCCGTTCTTTGCGCAGTATGCAGAAGTATATAATGCGGTACCGCGGATGGGGATCGTCCAACAAGGAATGATGGTGGAGAGCCCCTATACGAACCGCGTGAGCGACCTCAAAAATTGCTACCTTATTTTCGCGAGCGCCAACAACGAGAATTGCCTCTACGGTTACTCCTTCTGGGATTCAAAGGATTCCATGGATTGTCTCAATGTGAGAAAGAGCGAGCGATGCTATGACTGCGTGGACTGCTATCAATGCGCGAACCTCAAATATTCAAAGGAGTGCAGCGACTGCCGCGATTCGTATTTCCTCGTCAATTGTCGGAACGTGAGCGACTGTTTCGGATGCGTCAACCTGCGAAACAAACAGTACTGTATCTTTAACGAGCAATATTCCAAAGGAGAATACCAAAAGAAGATTGCGGGACTTGGGCTGGGCGGTGCTGCGAAAGTTGCGGAAATAAAGAAGAGGATGGAGGAAGGCGCTCGGGACCGTCTCGTTCCGGCGCTTGTGGAATATCATACGACGGATTCTTCGGGAAACTGGATAGAGAATTCCAAGAACGTTTTTGCCGGATTCAATTGCGACAACGTGGAGGAGGGGAGATATCTTTTCGGCGTCATGGAGTCCAAGGATGTCATGGACTATACCTATTGGGGGAAAGCGTGCGAGCTTATCTACGAATCCTCCAGCATCGGGCGGCAATGCTCGTCAGTTTTCTTTTCCAACGAATCGTGGGATTCCCTCATTTGCGCGCAGTATTGCACGAATTGCCATTCCTCGTCCGACCTTTTCGGATGCGTGGGAATGAAGAAAAAGCAGTACTGCATTTTGAACAAACAATATTCAAAGCAGGAGTACGAAGCGCTGTTGCCGAAAGTGGTTGAACACATGAAGGTACAGCCGTACGTGGATTCCAAAGGGAGAAAGAACGGCTACGGAGAATTTTTCCCGTCGGACATACTACCGTTCGCCTATAATGAAACGATCGCACAGGAATATGCCCCCAAAACAAAGGAGCAAGCGCTCAGAGAAGGATATCGGTGGAAAGAGGAAGACATGCGGAGCTACGCGACGACGGTGACTTCCGAATGGCTCGCGGACAGCATCGTCCACGTGGATGATGACATTCTGAAACAGGTGATCGCCTGCGCACACGGAGGGAAGTGCAACGATCAGTGCACGACCGCATTCCGCCTCGTTCCCGACGAGCTTCAATTCTATCGCGCTCACGATATTCCTTTGCCCCGGCTTTGCCCCAACTGCCGCCATTACGAGCGGCTCAAACAGAGAACACCAATCCGCCTTTGGAAGCGCGCGTGCCAGTGCTCTGGCGCGAAATCGGAGAACGGCACCTATGAAAACACCGCGAAGCATTCCCACGGCAATGTTCCGTGTCCGAACGAGTTCCAAACCTCCTATGCTCCCGACCGGCCGGAAACGGTGTATTGCCTCCAGTGCTATAGGGCGGAGGTGGTGTAAATAAAAAGCATGAACGCGGAAACCAAAACCTGCCAAAATTGCAAGAGCCAATTTACAATTGAGCCAGAGGATTTTGATTTCTATAAACGGATAGCCGTCCCGCCGCCGACGTGGTGCCCGGAGTGCAGGATGATTCGCAGGTTATCGTATAGAAACGAACGCAGCTTTCACCGCCGCACGTGCAATGCTCCAGGGCACACGGAGGAAATCATTTCTATTTACGATGCGAGCGATACGTCTCCCGTATACGACTACGAGTACTGGTGGGGCGACACGTGGGATCCGCTGGCATACGGTGCGCAGTATGATTTTGGAAAGGATTTCTTTTCGCAGTGGCGTGACTTAAGAAATCGCGTGCCGCGCCTTGCTCTTTCCAATGCGCGAGCCGTCAACAGCGAGTATTGCAACGTGAACGACAAGAGCAAGGATTGCTATATGATTTCCGCTGCCTATGAAAACGAGCACGTTCTCTACTCTAATCGTGTTTCCTACAGCAAGGACTCGGCAGACTGCTATATCCTTAACAAGGGCGAATTATGTTATGGGAATGTAGCGTGCACTGATTCGTACAGACTTCTTTTCAGCATACGATCCAAAAACTGTACCAACTCGGCATTTTTGTATGATTGCGACAATTGTCAGGACTGCTTTGGATGCGCTAATCTGCGCAACAAGCGCTTCTGCCTGTTCAACAAGCAATTTACCAAGGAGGAATTTCTCAAGCAATCCAAGCAATTTGATCTGCGGAGTTTCTTAGCGATTGAAAGGGCCGCATCGCGCTTTCGCGAACTTTCTGCGCGGGCCATCCATAGGCACGCAACTCTTATTTCCACGGTGGATTCCACTGGCGACAATCTCTCTCAATGCAAACATTGCAGGGATTGTTTTGACTTCGTCAAGGCCGAAGAATGCAAGTTCTGTAATTGGGGAGGATTTGTCATTAAAGATTCCTACGACGCAAACGGCGTCGGAGATGTTTCAGAGCTTGTGTATGAAACGTTTGACGAGGTCCGAGGCTCACGAATCTTGTTTTCGAGTGTTGTCTATGATTCGCACGATGTTGCCTATTCCATGAATTGTTATAATTCCAACAATTTATTCGGCTGTGTCGGATTGCGGAAGAAACAGTATTGCATATTGAACCGGCAATATTCAAAAGAAGAATATGAATCACTCATTCCCAAAATCATTGCACACATGCACGCCCAACCGTATCGTGATGGTCGGGGCCTAGCATATGCCTATGGAGAGTTTTTCCCGCCCGAATTGTCCACTTTCGGCTACAATGAAACCGTCGCACACGATTTGGTAAGAATGACACAAAAAGAGGCGCGAGCACTGGGATTTCAATGGCGGGAATCTTCTGAGAGAGACTATGTAATTAGCATACAGGCCGCACAACTTCCCGACGACCTTGATAGGGTGAAAGATTCGATTACCAAGGAAGTAATTGGCTGCAATCACGGAGGAAAATGTGATGACCAATGCACTGCTGCGTTCCGCATTATCCCCGACGAGCTTCGACTACACAGAAATCTGGGCGTGGCGCTTCCACGACTATGCTTCAATTGCCGTCACCATGCCCGCCTTTGCGAGAGGAATCCCTTAAAACTTTGGCATCGCAGGTGCCGATGTGCAGGCACAAAGTCAGAAGCCAACATTTATTTGAATACCACCGATCATTTCCACGGCGCAGAACATTGTCCCAATGAGTTTGAGACCTCATATGCGCCCGACCGCCCCGAGATCATCTACTGCGAACAGTGCTATCAGGCGGAGGTGGTATAAATACCGTTTAATCCTGTTAATCCTGATTTAATCCCCGTCGTCCTACAATGCGGGGATGACGTTTTCTCTCCACCCGGCGGACATGGCGTTCGGCATCGCGCTGCTTTTTCTTGCGGGGATTTTCGTGGCGGGCGTTGGCTGGCATTTCTTTATTTTCTTTGCTGCCACGCTCTTGGGCGGCGTCGCGGCGATATTGTATAAGCGGCAGCTTTGGAAAGAGTGCGCGATCTTTCTCTGTGCGGCTGTTTTGGGAGCGCTTTATTATCATTTTTTCTTTCGCCTGGAGGAGGCGAAAATGAAATTGCCGTTCGAGACGCTCACTACGTTCCAAGCCTTCGTTTCGGACGAACCGCAGCCGTCCGAGAAATTTCTTATCGTCACCGCGGAGGCGGAGCCGCCCTATGCGGGCACGGTGAAGATCATGGCGCCGCCCGAAAGTGATTTTCCGTATGGCGAGATTCTCTCCGTCACGGGAACGATCGTGCCATCGGAAGCGGCAGGCAGCGATCCGGTAGTATTCTCGCCGAAAAACATAGCCGTACTCGCCACACATCGCGGCTTTTGGCTGCGCGAGCGGATGCTTGAGCTGAAGCTCGCGATCCTCGCGAAATACCGCGAAGTGTTGCCCGAGGATCAGGCAGCGCTTTTGGGCGGGATCGCGTTCGGTTCCAAAGTGTACTTTAAGAAGGAATTGAAAGACGCGATGGCGCTCTCGGGCACGACGCACCTTGTTGCGGTGTCGGGATACAACATCACGATCGTAATCGTCGCCGCGCGGGATCTTTTCAAACGGTTTTTCTCGCGGCGCGCGACGTTTTTCGCGGCGGTCGTCGCGCTTGTGCTTTTCATGTTCATGGTGGGCCTGCAGGCGTCGGCAGTGCGCGCAGCGATTATGGGATTTCTCGCCCTTGTCGCGCGAGAGATGGGGGAGGAATACAGCATGCGGAACGCGATCGTTTTCACCGCCGCTTTCATGGCGCTTTTGGATCCCTCGGTGCTCACGGGAAACGTCGGCTTCATACTCTCCTTTTTAAGTTTGGCCGGCATCGTCTATCTCGGCCCGCCGCTCAAAAGATTGCTGCGCTACCGCGAGGACTCGGACGGCAGCCTCTTTGATTGGAAGGAAAATGCTGCGACGACGCTCTCCGCACAGCTCATGGTCATGCCCGTGCTTATTAATAGTTTCGGACGCTTTTCGCTTGTGGCGATTCTGGCAAATATTCTCATTCTTTCCACCGTGCCGCTCACAATGTTTTTCGGCGCGCTCTTTGCCCTGCTCGGCTTTGTCTCACATCATCTTATCTTCTTCGCTGCAAAGCTTGTGGGACTCATCCTTGCCTACCAGCTCTTCGTAATGCGGCTTTTCGCCGCGCTCGCGGTCCCGGTGCCCTTGCCGCTCAATTCCGCGTTCGCGATCGCGCTCTATTACCTTATTATCGCGATTTTTATATTTTCCTATGGCCGCGCTCGTCGCCGCACTCAAGAAGTTTGATACGCTCGTGCTCATCATCCTGACGTCGCTCGTCGCCGTGGATGGCTACCTTTGGCTGCTTATTTTTTCCGCGAGCGGCGTCGCTCCAACCTCCGCCTCCACGCATGAGTATTTTTTGGACGTCGGGCAGGGCGACAGCGAGCTTGTTGTTTTTCCCAGCGGCGCAAAAATAATGACCGATGCCGGTCCGAAGGCGGGACAGACGAGCGCCGTGATTGACGCACTGGAGAAGGTGCTGCCGCAGAATGACCGGTATATAGACATTGCAATCATTTCGCATCCGGATTCTGACCATTTCGCCGGTTATCTGGATATTCTGGACCGCTATGAGATTGGTGCGTTCATTTATAACGGCCGTGATGGCGCAAGCGACGCCTGGCAGCAGCTTATGGAGAAGATAGATGCAAAACGTATTCCACTCGTCACGCTCGGGGCGGGGGACCGCATTCATTGCGGGACAAACGTGATTGACATACTTTCTCCGGATGGCGCGTTCGCTCAAAGTGCGGAAACGAACGATACCAGTTTGGTGGAGCTCGTGCGTGCGGATCCGGGAGGCACGGATGCATTTCGGACCCTCCTCACCGGCGACGCTCCTTTTAGTGTGGAGAATTATCTTCTAAAAAATGGCGTTGACGTGCGGGCGGACATCCTGAAGGTTGCCCACCATGGCTCAAAATATGCGTCGGGGAGCGCGTTCCTGCGCACCGTGGACCCGAAAGCGGCCGTGATCGGCGTCGGGGCGAAAAACGTTTACGGCCACCCCTCAAAGGAGGCGCTCTCACGGCTTGCATCGTCAACGTATGCACAGGTCTTCCGCACTGACTTGGACGGCACGGTAGAGATCTTCTCCGAGAATGGGATGTTGAAAGCCGTGAAGGAAAAACAAACGACGCCGGAGAACGGCGGGAAGTGATATAATGGAAACATCTTGAAGATACAAAATTTTGAACAACTCGCGGTTTCCGATGCGCGGCGGGCGCTGCTTACGATCGCGGATGCTAGCCTCACGGCGATTGATACGACACGGGTGATGCGAGAAATGCTGCGAGTTGACGGCGAAACACTCGTGGCGGGAAGCGAAACAATTGATCTCAGAGAGATCGAGCATCTTGTGTTTATCGCTGTTGGCAAGTGCGCGGTAGAAACTTCGCTCGTAGCTGAAGAAGTACTCGGCGATCGGATCGCCCGCGGCGTTGTCTTGGATGTGAAGACCCGCCCGGCCTCTGCCCCGCCCTCCTCGCGGCTCAAAACGTTCTGCGGCACCCATCCCTTGCCTTCGGATGAAAATCTTCGCGCTGCAGAAGCGATCGTTCAGACACTTGCAAGACTCACCGAACGCGACCTTGTCATTTTCGTAATCTCCGGCGGCGGTTCCACGCTGCTTTTTTTGCCGCAAGACAAAACCGACCGAAGTGAGATTGATATTTTCAAAGCGCTTACGAACGCCGGCGCGACCATCCAAGAAATGAACGTGGTGCGGAAGCATCTGTCGCTTGCGCGCGGCGGCTATCTTGCAAAATATGCATATCCCGCTCGCGTCATCTCTCTCGTTTTCAGTGACGTACCTGGAAATGACATTTCGTCCATCGCTTCCGGCCCGACCATAAAGGACGCGACGACGATTGAGGATGCGGAAAAGGCGCTTGCAAAATTTAACGTGTTCAAATTCGCCGCCAAACTTACTGAAACGCCGAAGGAAGACAAATATTTCGCACGGGTTACCAATATCCTTGCCGTGTCCAATGTCCGTGCGCTTCGCGCGATGTGCGTAGCCGCGGAGAAACTCGGTTTCCGCGCGGAGATCCGCGGGAGCGAACTGACCGGAGAGGCATCGGAAGCGGGCCGGACTATCGCAGAAACCCTTCATGCGGCACCCGCAAAATCAGTGCTTCTCTGGGGCGGCGAGACCACCGTCACCGTCCGCGGGACGGGAAGCGGCGGGCGAAACCTTGAACTCGTGGCTTCCGCGCTCCGCTTCATACGCGCCGGCGAGGAAATTCTTTCTCTCGCTTCGGACGGCCGCGATCATGGTCCTTTCGCCGGCGCAATTTGTGATACCATTACCAAAAAGGCGATCGCGGACGCCGGCGTTGACCCTGAACAATTCCTTGCCAACAATGACACCTATGGTCTTTTTGAAAAGATCGGCAATTATCTCACGACCGGCGACACCGGCTCAAATGTATCGGACCTTGTAATTGCGCTGAAAACATAAATTATGATCATCGTTCTTAATTTCGGCAGCCAGTTTGCCCATCTCATCGCGCGGCGGGTCCGCGAGCTCGGCGTGAAAGCGGAGATATTGCCGTTCAACGCATCGCTTGCGCAGATACGGTCGCTTAATCCGAGCGGCATCATCCTGTCCGGCAGTCCGGCATCGGTGCTTGCAAAAGGAAGTCCGCGCCCCGCGAAGGGCGTTTTTGATTTGGGGATTCCCGTGCTCGGTATCTGCTACGGCGAGCAGGTGATGGCGCACATGTTAGGCGGCCGGGTGGCAAAAGGCAAACGGCGGGAATACGGAAAAGAAATTGTGACCACATTTCACAGCCCGTTATTTACCGGTTTGGAAAAGAAAGAATTAGTCTGGTTCTCGCACGGCGATCAGGTCGCACGACTGCCACGCGGCTTTGTTCCCGTTGCCGCGACACCGGGCTGCCGCTACGCGGGCATGGCGAATAACGCAAAGAAACTTTTTGCTATCCAATTCCATCCCGAAGTGACTCACACGCAACACGGCAGGCAAATACTTTCCAATTTTCTTTTCCGCATATGCAAAGCGCCAAAGGACTGGAAAATCGGCACGGTGGCGTCTGCGCTTCAGCATTCGCTCCGCGAACTCGTGGGGAGTGACCATGTCGCCATCGGCATATCGGGCGGCGTGGATTCGCTCGTTTCGGCAACCCTTCTCTACCGTGCCATCGGTTCCCAGCTGCATGCGATCTTTGTGGACACCGGTTTGCTGCGGAAGGACGAGGTAGTGGCCGTTGCGCGAACCCTCCGCAAGCAGGGATTCAAAAATCTTCATGTGGCAAGCGCGCAAAATATTTTCCTCAACCGATTAAAAGGCAAGATTGATCCCGAAGAAAAGAGGAAGATCATCGGCCATGCCTTCATTGAAGTTTTTGAAACCGCCGTCAAGCGGGAGCTCGCGCGATATCCGATCAAATTTCTGGCACAAGGAACCATATATCCGGACCGTATTGAATCGGCGGAGCCCACCAAGCACGCTTCAAAGATAAAAAGCCATCACAATCTGACGCTGCCCGCAAGGATGCATCTCAAGATCCTTGAACCGCTTCGGGAGTTTTATAAAGACGAAGTGAGGGCGCTGGGCCGCTTGCTGGGGTTGCCCAAAGAGCTTCTCTGGCGGCATCCATTTCCTGGTCCCGGACTTGCCATAAGGATTGTGGGCGAAGTCACGCCCGAGCGGCTTGCCATCCTTCGCGAGGCAGACGCCATTTTTACGGAAGAGCTTAAGCGATCGAAGGAATACGAAAAGATCTGGCAGGCGTTTGCGGTACTGCTTCCGATACGGAGCGTCGGCGTGATGGGTGATGAGAGAACGTACGAATATATGATCTCGCTCCGCGCCGTTGATTCTGTGGATGGCATGACGGCTGATTGGCATAAAATCCCGCCGAAGCTTATGGAACGCGTCTCAAGCCGCATCGTGGGCGAGGTGCGAGGCGTGAATCGCGTGCTTTACGACATTACGCAGAAACCGCCCGCCACCATTGAATACGAGTAGTGGCGCGGGACAGTGGGAAAACCCCGCTCTCGGGTTTTTAGTGTATAATAAATGAAAGGTACAAACATGAAATCACAAAAACATATTTTGAAGTACGAGGAGGTCGGGATCAAGGACGTCGGCATGGTCGGCGGGAAGAACGCGTCGCTCGGCGAAATGATCCGGACGCTCGGGGCGAAAGGCGTGCCAGTACCGTCGGGATTCGTAGTCACGGCGTCGGCCTATTTTTACTTTTTGGAAAAAACGGGTCTTGGCACGTTTATTAAAACGACATTAAAGGGTCTTAACACGAAAAACCTGAAAGATCTCCAGCGCCGCGCCAAAATGGTGCGCGATGCCTTTATGCGCACGGAGCTTCCGAGCGACCTTGCAGCGGAGATCGTAAATGGCTATCGCGAACTTGAAAAGCGCTACGGCAAAAATACGGACGTTGCGGTGCGGTCGTCGGCGACCGCGGAGGACCTGCCTGGCGCATCATTTGCGGGCGAGCAGGAGAGCTATTTGGGCATTCGGGGGCCGGCGGAGGTTTTGAAGGCCGTGCGTGCCACAATGGCGTCGCTCTTCACGGACCGTGCGATTTCTTACCGGCAGGATCGCGGCTTTGATCATCTAAAGATTGCCTTGTCGGCCGGCGTGCAGAAAATGGTGCGCTCCGATCGCGCGTGCTCGGGCGTGATGTTCACGCTGGACACCGAATCCGGCTTCCGCAATATTGTTTTGATCAACGGTTCATGGGGCCTTGGCGAAATGATCGTGAAGGGCGAGGTGACGCCGGACGAATTCATCGTTTGGAAAGAGGGTCTTCAGCGGGGCGTCAAGCATCCCATCATTGAAAAGAAGCTTGGCGTGAAATTGCGGAAGATGGTCTATCACCACGAGCGTCGCCTGGAGCAGGCCAAAATCGTTCCAACAACACCAGCGGAACGCACCTCGTTCGTACTCACCGACCGCGAGGTGGCGCGACTTGCGAAATGGGGCGCGATCATTGAAAAGCACTACACCGACCACTACAAAAAGTGGACGCCGATGGACATGGAATGGGCGAAGGACGGCATCACGGGCGAGCTTTTCATCGTGCAGGCGCGTCCGGAGACCATCCATGCCGGCCAGGACTTTTCAAAAGTGAAAGAATACATCCCGCTTGAGCACCGCGAGCCGATTCTTATGGGTGCTTCGGTAGGATCCAAGATCGGCGTGGGCAAAGCGCGCGTAATAATGGACGCGAAGCATATCGGCGATTTCAAAAAAGGTGAAGTACTCGTGACCACGATGACCGACCCCGACTGGGAACCGATCATGAAAATTGCCTCCGCGATCGTGACGGATAAGGGTGGCCGCACCTCGCACGCCGCGATCGTTTCGCGCGAATTGGGAATTCCCGCGATCGTAGGTACGGAAAAAGCGACGAAGATTATCAAGACCGGCGACCCCATTACCGTGGACACGACCGGCAGCGCGGGTAACATCTATCGAGGATTTTTGAAGTTCAAAGTGGTGGAGCACGATCTGAAGAAGATACCGCGGCCCAAGACACACATCATGATCAACGTGGCGATCCCCGACAGCGCGTTTGAGGTTTCATTCTTACCGAACCGCGGCGTGGGCCTTGCACGCGAGGAGTTCATCATCGCGTCCCAAATGGGCCTGCACCCGATGGCGCTTTTGAACCTTTCCAAACAAACGCCCTCGGTGCGCCGTGCGATCCTCGCGAAGATGCGCGGTTGGAAGAACGCGAAGAAATACTATATTGACAATCTTGCTTTTGGCATTGCAAAAATCGGCGTTGCATTCCATCCGCATCCCGCGATCGTCCGTTTTTCGGATTTCAAAACGAACGAGTACCGCACCTTGCTCGGCGGTGAAATGTACGAGCCGCACGAAGAGAATCCCATGATCGGCTGGCGCGGCGCCTCGCGGTATTACGATCCGAAGTTCAAACCCGCGTTCATGCTTGAAGCAGCGGCCGTGAAGAAAGTGCGCGAGGAGATGGGACTCATGAATGTGATCCCGATGGTGCCCTTCTGCCGCACCGCGGAGGAGGGGATGAAAGTGCAGGAGGCAATGGCCGAAGCAGGGCTTTACACCAGGTATGCGTTGCGGCGGGGCAACAAAAGTAGGCACGGTGCGCGGAGCGCCAAGGGCAAAACCGTGACGCCTATCTACGTGATGTGCGAGATCCCGTCCAACGTCTTGAGTGCCGATGCGTTCTTGGACATTTTTGACGGCATGTCCATCGGCTCCAACGATCTCACGCAGCTCACGATGGGTCTTGACCGCGACTCCGGCATTGTGACGAAGATCGCAAACGAAAAGAATCCAGCCGTGGAACGCCTGATCGCAGAGATCATCGCAAAGTGCCGAGCCCGCAAGAAATACATCGGCATATGCGGCCAGGGGCCGTCCGACTATCCCGACTTTGCCGAGTTTCTCGTCACGAAGGGCATTGAAAGTATGTCGCTAAACCCCGACACCGTCGTCCGCACGACCGTTGCAATCGCAAAGAAGGAGAAGCAGCTGAAGCGGAAATAGGTTCAATCCCTATGCAGAAGAACCCGGTTCTTGAGGTAACCGACCTTAAAAAGTCCTACGGCGAAACCGTTGCGGTGAACGGCGTTTCTTTTTCGGTGCGGCCAAATGAGATCGTGGGGCTTTTGGGGCCGAACGGTGCGGGAAAGACGACGACGATCAATATGATCCTCGGCGTGCTGCGGCCGGATGGGGGCAGGATCAAGATTGAGGGGAAGGATATTGCCCAGAAAAGAAGCGAGGCACTTGAACGCACCAACTTTGCCGCGGTGTACGCCCAGCTTCCGGGCAACATGACGGTGTTCCAAAATCTTTACATCTTCGGGCTTATCTATGCCGTACCCGACGTGCGCGCCCGCATTGAAACCGTGATGCGCGAGTTTGAGCTCGCGCCGTTCCGCGACGTGAAGTGCGGCGTATTGTCGTCGGGAGAGCAGACAAAAGTGAGCTTGGCGAAGGCGATGCTCAACAACCCGCGCCTTCTTCTTTTGGACGAACCGACGGCGTCGCTTGACCCGTCCGTCGCGGAGATCGCCCGCCGAAAGATAAAGCGATTCGCCCATGCGGGTACGGCCGGCGTCTTGTGGACGTCGCACAACATGCACGAGGTTACCGATGTCTGCGATCGCGTGCTCTTTCTCTCGCGTGGCAAAATACTGCTTGAGGGAGATCCGAGAACCCTTCCGCGCAAGCACCACAAAAAAGATCTTGAGGAACTTTTTATCGCGGTCGCCCGCGAACCGTTGTCGCTTGAAACCGTGCGATCATAACCACAATTGCCATGAAGCCCGTTCGCATCTACGCCATATTCCTTCGTCAGCTCTATCTTATCCGCAGCAATTTTGTGCGCTTCTTCCGATTGTTCATCTGGATCACGGCGGACATTTTGCTGTGGGGGTTCGTGAGCAATTATCTGAACGCTGCCGCAGGCGCGCGGTTCAGCTTTCTTGCGGTCTTTCTCGGCGCGATGCTCTTATGGAGTTTTCTCACTCAAGTGATGCAGGGCGTGACGATGGCATTTTTTGAAGATGTGTACGCCCGCAACTTCCTGAACATTTTCGGCTCGCCACTCCTCGTCTCCGAATATATGGTCGGCTTCATGCTCACAAGCATAATGACCAGCGGCTTCTCGCTTGTGGTAATGCTTTTTCTTGCCGGCATCTTTTTTGGGTTTTCCATTCTTGCCTATGGGCTTTCCTTCATACCGTTTTTGATGATTCTTTTTCTTTCCGGCATCGCGCTCGGCATTGTGGGCGTAAGCATCGTGCTGCGGTTCGGGCCTCCCGCCGAATGGTTCGTGTGGCCTATTCCTGCAATTCTTTCGCCATTTGTCGGCGTCCTTTATCCGCTCTCGGTCCTCCCGCACTGGATGCAATTCATCGGACGCTTACTGCCACCGTCATATGTCTTTGAAGGGGTGCGTGCGATTGTCGCGGGCGGAGGATTTTCTTCCGGCGCGTTTGTCGTCGGGCTGTTTCTTTCGCTTTTCTATATCGCGCTTGCCTATGGGATTTTCCTTCTTGTTTATCGCAAAGCGGTCCGCACGGGCCTCATCGCGCGCTACAGCGCGGAGACCCTGACTTGAAGGGTGCTTACCGAATAGCAGATAAATACGATATAATAAGCCGACGGCCCATAGGGCTGTGCCGATAGATATGGCAAAACGTGCATTCTATTTTGACTATGCCGCGACGACGCCGCTTGACCCAGCGGTGTTTCGCGTGATGAAACCGTACTTTGCGGATGACTTTGGTAATCCTTCTAATCTTTATGAGTTTGGGCGAAGGGCGAAGGAGGCGATTGCAGCCGCGGCAAAAAAGATCAGCGAGCCGCTTGGATACGCGCCGCAGGAAATTGTGTTTACCGGTTCCGCCACCGAGGCCGACAACTTGGCGATCGCGGGCGTCGCGCGGGCGAACAAAGCCTTCGGGAAAAAGATCATTATTTCAAACATTGAGCACAAGGCGGTTCTTGCGACCTGCGATGCCTTGCGTGAGGAAGGTTTTGAAATTGAGTATCTACGCGTCGGTCATAACGGTTTAGTAAAACCGCGCGACTTGGAACGCGCGCTGGACGAGAAAACCATTTTGGTTTCGGTGATGTATGCCAATAACGAGATAGGGACGATTCAGCCGATACGGGAGCTCGCGGCAGTGATCAAGAAATTTCGGGCGAAGGCAGCAAGAAGCACTGGATCAAAAAACCGCACGCTCCCATACTTTCATACCGATGCGAGCCAGGCGGTCCAATATTTGGATATCAACGCGAATCGGCTCGGCATTGACCTAATGACCTTGTCCGGCCACAAGCTTTATGGACCAAAAGGGATCGGGGGGCTCTACGTACGGCGCGGCGTGAGGATTCGGCCGGTCATTTACGGTGGCGGGCAGCAGGATCGGCTCCGCTCGGGAACAGAGAACATCCCCGCGATTGTTGGCTTCGGCGAAGCGGTGGCATTGGCGCAGAAGCATCGCAAGACTGAATCCGCGCGGGTGAAAAAACTGCGCGATACGCTCCAAAAAGGCATTTTCGAAGCAATTCCAAAAGTAGTTTTGAACGGCCATCCGACAAAGCGCCTGCCGAACTTTTTGAACATTTCCATTTTGGACATAGAAGGGGAGGCGCTGCTCCTGTATCTTGATGAACTCGGCATTGCGGTGAATACCGGTTCTGCGTGTAACTCGGAAAGCTTGGAACCGTCGTATGTTTTGACCGCGCTCGGCAATCCCTACGAATATATCCATGGCAGCGTCCGGTTCACGCTGGGGAAGGGAACCACCATAGTCGCCGTCAACTACATTTTGAAGCACATGCCACGGATAGTGACCAAACTGCGTAAAATCTCCCCGCTAGACCTAAAAATGGGCCAAAAAGAGGCCATGTCGCAACCAAGGGCGTTCGTCGGCGGCCAAACGCCCCACTTTTTGAGGAAGAAAAAAGTATGAATGATGTTAGAATGCTAGAAAGTTACATAAAGAAATGAAAAAACCGGACATTATCAATCAGCACACGGGCGGGAGCTGGGCATATTCAAGCATGGTGAAAAGCCATTTTTTCAATCCGCGCAATTTGCTGTGGAAGATACCGAACGAAAGGGAAAGTAAAAAGTTTGACGCAGAAGGGCTTGTGGGCAGCCCCGCATGCGGCGACGTCATGCGCGTGTGGCTGAATATTGACCCGAAAACAGAGCGGATAAAAGAGTTCAAATGGCGCACGTTCGGTTGCGCCTCGGCTATCGCCGCGACCTCAATGCTTTCCGTGATGGCCACGGAAAAGGGCGGAATGAAGATAGAAAGAGCGCTAGAGATCAAGCCGCAGGACATCATGAAGCGACTCGGCGGCCTGCCGGACCGGAAAGTGCACTGCTCGGTCCTGGGTGACAAGGCGCTGCGTGCTGCGATCAACGATTGGTTCAAAAAACATGAAAAATTTGATAGAATTTTAGTGGAGGGTTCGCGACTCATTGATCCGAACACGAAAGTGACGGAGGCGGATATTGAAGAGGCGGTGCTGGAAGGCGCAACGACGCTTGCGGCAGTCCAGAAAAGGACAAAGGTCGGCGTGGGTTATAAAGAATGCCTCCCGCAAGTGGAGGAACTTATCCGGTTTTATCGCGAAAAATATTTTGGACCGGATGGTACGGCGGGCACAGCGGCAAGAACAAAACATGGAAAACGAGGTAATCGCAATTTTAAACAAAGTGCGGCCGTACATCCAAATGCACGGCGGCGACGTACAACTCACGGGCGTTGATGCGGACGCGGGCGTGGTCCGGCTCGCCGTGAGCGGCAAGTGCGTGGATTGTCCGTGGGTTGAGCTAACGTACCAAACGATGCTCGGGGACATTCTAAAAAAGGAAGTGGCGGGCATAAGGGAAATAATCGTAGAGGTATAACATTAACAAACAACAAAAAACAACAAACGTATGGCGAACCAATCGGAATATCAAAGGACGAAGGAGGGGTCAAAGATCGCGAAGATCGTCGTGGACAATGATCTTTGCATCGGCGCGGCATCGTGCATTGCGGTCGCGGGGACGACGTTTGAATTGAGTGCGGAGAACAAGGCGGTCGTGATTGCGGGGAGTGGTGCGAACGCGGCGGACGACGAGACATTGATCCTCGCGGCCCAGTCCTGCCCCACGCAAGCGATCCTGCTTTTTGACGCGGCAGGGAATAAGATTTATCCCAAATAACAGTGGACGAGTTTAAATATTTGATCATTGGCGGCGGCGTCGCGGGCGTAACGGCGGCGGAGACCATCCGCACGTATGACAAAGACGGCACGATCGGCCTCGTGAACGACGAGCCGTATACTTTATATTCCCGCGTGATGCTGTCCAAGCCGGCTTTTTTTCTTGAAAAAATCCCGTTTGACAGCGTTTGGCTGAAAAACAAGGAATGGTATCAGCAAAATAATGTGACGTTCCTGGGCGGCAAAAAGGCGATCGGGTTGGATACCGCCGCAAAAACCGTAACGCTTGAAGACGGCCTAGAGGGCGGCCGGAAGATCGGCTACGAAAAATTGCTTCTTGCGACCGGCGTCTGCGCCCGCGCGTGGGAGGTGCCTGGTGCGGAGAAAGACGGCGTCTGCTACTTGCGCACGCTTGGGGATGCCAAAAAGATCATCGCGGGCATCAAGACGGCGAAAAAGGCGATTACGATCGGCAGCGGGTTCATCAGTTTTGAAATGTCGGATCTTTTGCGTTTGGCAGGACTCACGGTCACGGCGGTTTATCTGGAAGATTATTACTGGCAGCAGACACTGGACGAGGCGTCGGGGAAGATGATAGAGGCGGCGCTCACGCGGCTCGGCGTCACGCTCATGAGAAAATCCGCCGTCCAGGAAGTGGTGGGCGGCGACAAAGTGGAAGGCGTGATCCTTAAAGACGGAACGAAGCTTGAGTGCCAGATGATCGTCTGTGGCATCGGTGCCTATTGCGCAATTGACTGGATACGGAAGGCGGGCGTTGCGATGAACCGCGGCATTTTGGCGAACGAATATCTGGAAACGAACGCGCCGGACGTCTGGGTGGCCGGAGACGTCGCAGAGTTCAAAGATGTCATTTCGGACGAGATGGTCCAGGAAGGTAACTGGGTGAATGCCCACGAACAGGGGAGGATCGCGGCGGAGAACATGGTGGCGTCAACCGGCTTGGCGGCCGGCGCCGGTGGCGTCGGTGCCGCGAAGGAGCGGTTCGCATTCGTCTCATTCTACACGACGCACGGCGCGGGCATCACGATCGCCTTCGCGGGCGACGTCCGGCCCCTGCCCAACCGCACGATCGTCAATCGCGGCTCGCCCGAGATCAACGCGTACGCCCGGCTTATCCTCGCAGGCAAAAGCATTGTCGGCGCCACCCTCATCAACCGCACCGCCGAGCTTACCACCGTGACCAACCTCATCAAGAATAAAGTAGACGTGTCCGGGAAGCTGGCCGATCTCGCCGACCCCAATTTTGATTTGAAAACGTTATTTCTCACCTAAGGCGGTGGAGGTTAGGGGAGTCGAACCCCTCGGATCCTGGTGTCAATTCAGGATTGGCGGCCGCGCAACCCCCACCGCGCAGGCATTGTAGCAAGACAGCATTAAAAAATTATTAAAAGATATTTGACAAAATATTTCGGCTCGCTATACTTCACAATAAGGTGTCAATTCAGGACCGGTCCGCGTTTCGGATTCGCAAAAGACCCGAGCAATCGGGTCTTTTGTGTATGTGAGTGAATACCAGATTTTCTGCGTCTTATCCCCAGTTCTCGTGCAGAAATTCCATAAGCAACTCTGAAAGTCGATTTTTGGATATGAGTTCGGTATTATTCGCTCGGGCAAGCGCGTACGCCTCTGGTGTAAAAATGGTAGATGTCGTTATAACCATGGTTTTATTACAGTTGTAATATCTCATTGCACCGACTACTTGTTGCACTGCATCATTGCCCACCGACCAATCACGGTAGCATTTCGCCTGAATAAGTATCCTTTCGCCATTTTTGTTGGCAATCAAATCACCACCCTGATCCCCCGATTGTCCAATTGGCTCCACTTTATAGCCCATCGCATCGTATAAACGATATAGGAGCTTCTCAAAATCAGATCCGCTTAAGAGGGCGTATTTCTGAGGTTCCGTTCTGATGCTTTCGCGAGTTAATCTTTCTTCTTTTTGTTGGATATAACTTCTTAAGATAAGAAAAATATCTCTATCCCTCTTTTTTGTTTTTAAGTGAACCCCTTTTTCGATTAAGTATCTTTCCAGATCGTTAATGCGATTCCAGTCGATTTTGCGATTGCGAAATTCCCATCCATTTATATTCTTCCCTTCAAAGCTGAATCGATTAATGAAATTTTCAATATAATCTTCTAGGCCCAAGTTTGTTAGAGATTGAAATAACTGCGAAACGCGCTTTCTCTCAATGACCTTCAAGAGCCACTTCAGTCCCAAGTAAACAAGGAGAACCAGGATTGTATATTCAACAAGGACCCCTACTTGATTCTGATTTCCCGAAAAGGCATCGGCGACAAAGATGAACAACCAAATTATTACAATTATTGTGATAATCCGGGCTTTCGAGTAACCATCGTCTTGATAGGTATATCTTCTCATCCTTATTCTGCTATTGATTTAATTATATCAAATAAGTTCTTCCGGCTTGCCTCGATATTGCACCTAGCCAGCTCACCCAACCACCACGCGCGCGTCCACCACCACCGCGCCTTTCTCGCTCGCCATCACGGGGTTGAGATCCATGCCCTGGACTTCGGGATGCTCAAGCGCGAGGTGCGAGAGGGCAACGATGAGCTTTGTGAGGGCATGCATGTCCACGGACTTTTGGCCGCGGGTGCCGCGGAGAAGGGGGGCGCCTTTTATTTCGTCCATCATGGCGCGCGCGTCGGCGTCGCCCACGGGTGCCACGCGGAGCGCCACGTCCTTCATTGTTTCCACATAGATGCCGCCGAGACCGAAGGTTATGATCGGACCGAAGATGGCGTCGCGCTTCATGCCGATGATGGTCTCCACGCCCTGCGCCATCGGCTGCACGAGTATTCCTTGGATCTTCGCGTTCAGAACTTTGCGGCGGACGGTTTTTTCCATTTTGTTCCATGTCTCCTGCGCGGCTTCGGAGCCCGCTATGTTCAGCCGGACGCCGCCCACGTCCGATTTGTGGCTCACCTCGCGTGAGATCACTTTCATGGCGGCGGGACGGTTGCCGAGCTTTGCAAAGATGGCGGCGAGTTCGTCTTTTGTGCGGGCAAGATCACCCACAAGTTCAATATCATATTCCTTAAGCAAAATTTTGGCTTGCAAGAAATCCATGAACGAGGCAGAGATTTTTTTCACGGCCGCCGCTTCCGGCTTCTTGTGCCCGAATACGGCGAACGCGAGGTCATCAAGTGCTCCGATCGCGTCGTCCGGAAACTCAAAATTGACCAAATTGTTTTCGTAGAGTATTCGAACGCCGTCCGCGACCGCGCCGTGCCCCATGAAGACTGGCGCAATGAATTTCTTTTTGCCGTACATCGCGATGAGCCGCGCCGTGCCCGCGGCGTCGGTCATCATCTGCGGCGTGACGATGAAAATGATCCCATCTACGCTTTTTTCCGCACACAGGATCTTAAGTGCTGCCTCGTAGCGCGGTGGCAAGGCGTCACCAAGGATGTCCACGGGATTTCCGATCGCCGCCATCGGAGGAAGCACTTCCGTGAGCGCGCGCTTGGTGCGGTCGCCGAACTTTGCGAGCGAGAGCGCGGAGGATAATTCTACGAGGTCAGCCGAAACGACGGAAGGCCCGCCGCCGTTCGTGAGGATCGCGATCTCGCGCGGAGGCCGTGCGGTGTCCAGTGCGTCTGTTCGCACGCCGAGCCCGAAAAGCTTTGCCATGTTATAGAACTCACGCAGGGAACTGACGACGGCAACGCCGCTCTCGCGGCACGCCTCGTCAAAATCCTTGCTTTCGGGAGCAAGCGAACCCGTGTGCGACAGGACCGCCGCGGTGCCGCGCGCGCTCCTGCCCGCCTTCAGCACGACGACAGGTTTTTTCCGCGTGATCCTTTTCGTGAGCGCCATAAACTTATGCCCGTCGCTCACCTTTTCCAAATATAAAAGGATTGCCTTTGTGTCGCGGTCGTCCGCAAGATAGTCCAGAAAATCAATTTCCGTAAGCGCCGCCTCGTTGCCCAAGCTGATGAACTTTGCAAGTCCCACATCCTCCTCGCGCGCCCAGTCAAGCATCGCGGTGCCAAGGGCGCCCGACTGCGAAAGGATGGTAACAGGACCCGCTCGCAGCGGTTCGTTCGCGCTCGCGGCTGCGGCAAAGGTCGCGTTCAGACCCGAATACGCATCAATCGTCCCTAGACAGTTCGGACCAAGGAGCGCGATGTGATAGCTCGCCGCCGTCATCCTAATCTTTTTTTCAAGCTCCTTGCCCGCGTCGCCTGACTCCTTGAACCCGGATGAAATCACAATCACCGCGGGCACGTCTTTTTCTCCACATTGTTCGAGCGCGGCAGGCACCGCAGAGGCGGGGATAGCAATCAGGGCCAGATCAATATCATCTTTGATGTCTGATATGGACCGGTAGGCCGGAAGGCCAAGGACGGTTTGCTCGTTCAATGAGACAGGAAAAATCTTTCGCTTCGCGGCGCTCGGCTTGCCGTTCCCGCTGTTTGGGTTGCCGTTTGCGCCACCGCCCCTGCCGCTACTCTTCAAATTAAAAACCAGCGAATAGCCAACTTTGTTCTTGTCGTTGGAAGCGCCGACGACCGCGACCGATTTCGGATCAAAGAAATTTTTGAGGTCCATGTACGGTTCTTATGTTCATAATAACAAACTTGACGGATTTCTGTGCGTGTGTAGGATAAAACGGTAAGTCGCTGCTTCACACTCTACAAACAGAGAGGAGGTGGTGGCTTCGGGGAGGGTGGCTTGCAGCCTTCGATTTCGCTTGACTATCTCCTTCTGCCATTCCTTCCCAACCCAAACCAGCCAGCGCATCGCATTACGATTGCAGCTGGCTATTTTAATTGCAAAACTACGAAATGTTTGACATTCATGAAAGACAGATGTATAATTAAGCTAGAGTACTTAGCAATACTATCGACTTGTCGCGGTTTCATACCCACGAGTCGAAATCTGCAGCATTGAGGAGGAGAAAATGAAACGGATTTTCCAGATGCTTTTTGTTTTTGCCTTCGCGTTCGCGCCCGCATCAGTGCTGGCGCAGCAGGGCAGTGGTGGAGGACATTCGGGCGGTGGCGGCTTCCATGGCGGAGGCGGTGGTGGTTTCCGCAGCGGCGGCTCCTCGGTTGGAACACCGCGCGGCGGATACAGCGGTGGCAGTTTTGGCCGCGGCTACAGCACACCGGCACCGCCTCGTAATTTCGGCGGCCCGAACCGCTACGATTATGGCGGCTGGCAACGACCTCCGGCTTATTCAACGCCTCGCGGCAGGACCGGTGGCGGCTGGACCGGATCCAGCAACCGGACATCGCCAACTACGCGCAATGGATGGTCTGCACCGAGAGGCAACCAGGCCAGGGCTGGCGGAAACCGAGCGCTTGCCCAAAACGGTTGGAAGTACTTTGGTAATGGTAACCGATCGTTTGGGTTTGGCCGACAAGGTTTCGGTGGCGGATATGGCTGGGGCCACGGTTGGGGATGGGGATATCGAGGCTGGGGGTTGACATGTTTCACTCTTTTCGGCCTTGGTTTCCTACCGCCGTGGTACTGGGACCCGGCTTATTGGGGTCCTTGGTACTATGGTAGGTACTGGCGTCCGTGGTTCAACAACTGGACAACCGCGTACGTCCCGTATCCATACTATGATGATGGGATCGCCGTTGGCCGTGCCCGCTGTGGGAAAACCGGTATCAAGTTTGACGCCGACGCAATCACGGATGGCACTGACAAAAAGGTCATCCGCGAAACCGAGGTGACAGTGGACTCAAAATACGCTGGGATTGTCAAGAACTACGAAGGCCGGAAGGTCCTGGAGTTGGAAGCTGGCGACCACACCGTTGAGGTGCGACTAGCTAACAATCAATCCTTCACAAAAACCGTGGAGGTGAGGCCGTGCCAAGTCACGGTTATAAGTATCCCGCAACCACCGCACCCCACCCAAAAAACTCCGGCGGGTCCCACCACCGCTCAACCAACACAACAAAGCGGAAACGCGGCGGGGAACGCGCCAGCCCCTTCTGCGCAATTAACCGACGAGCAGCAGTTGCAGCAACTCCAGCAGCTGCGCCAAGAGACGGTGCAAGAAAACAAGCAGATCGAGGACGAGATAGACAAGAAAATCCGAGATCTGCAAAGAAAGATTCAGAAAGAATAATATAATTCGATCCCCTCTGGGACAGCCCAACCACTACATTACATCAAGGTTGGGCTTTTTCGTTATCTGCTTGCGCCGGATAAAACCGGCCCGGCTATTTTAATTATTCCTCAAATGTCGGCTGCTCCACGCGGTAGAAAATGCCAAGCGGAACCTTGTCGCTGCCCGCGCCACTGCTCCTGCCGCCTGCGACCCGCACTGCCTCCATCGCGTCAGAGAGATTATTCTTCGGCGCATTCTCATCAATCCAATACAGGCGCTCCTTGTAGTAGTCGCGCGTGTCATAGAACGTAATGCACGGCTGAATGATATCTACGAAGGAAAACCCTTTGTGCGCGATCGCGGCCTTCATGATCTCTTTGGTCTTCGGGATATCCAGTGCATATGAGCGCGCGACGAACGTGGCGCCCGAGGCAAGCATGAAGAGGAGAGGATTGAATGGCAATTCAATGCTGCCGTAGGGCGTGGATTTCCCCTTGAAGCCGACGGGCGTCGTGGGCGTCGCCTGGCCGGTCGTCAAAGCAAACACCTGATTGTCGTGAATGAAAAGGTTGATGTCGGAGTTCCTGCGTGCCGCATGCACAAGATGCTCCACGCCCTCCGAATACGAATCGCCGTCACCGCTGAACCCCACGATCGTGAGCGCGGGGTTCGCAACCTTTATTCCTTCCATGCTCGCGATCACACGGCCGTGAAGCGACGTGAACGTGTTCGTATTTAGATAGTCGGTGATCTTGCCATGGCAGCCGATCCCTGAGGCCGCGACCAGATTCTCCGGCTTCAGTTTGCCATCGTTTACGAGTTCGGTCACCGCCTGCCGGAAGGCGACGAGGATCGCCGCGTTCGGGCATCCCGGGCACCAAGTGATTTTTGCTTTTGTGGCAAATTCCATTATGTGAGTAGTGCGTTTATTTTTTCTGTCAATTCCAGCGGATCAAATGGCCGCGCGTCATACCGCAAAATCTTTTTGTCTATCGTGAGGCCGGTCTTTTCGCGGATAAGCGAGGCGAGCTGCGCCGTGCGATTGGCTTCTACGTCAACGATCGTTTTTGCGCCGGCGAGTTCCACCGCGACCTTCTCGGCGTCAAATGGGTCCATCCAAACGATCTGCAAAAGCTTCGCCGGCTCTGTAAGATATTTCGCCGCCTCAAGCACAGCACCCTTCGTGGAGCCCCAGAACACGATCACATTGGAGCTATCCTTGTCGCCGTACACTTTGGCGGCCTCATGGCTTTTCAATTCGTTCGCGATTCCTTGCGCCTTCGCAAAGCGCTTGTCATTCATCTTTTTGATCGCTCCGGCCTCCTCGGTTGTCATGCCCCCCTCGCCATGTTCATAACTGCTCGCTTTTACGACCGCACCCGGTGCGCCAGGGAAGACCATCGGTGAAACGCCGTCATCGGTGATTTGATATCGGCCGTAATTCTCCGACGGCTTTTCCAGAATTTTGCCCCGTTCAATTTTGATTGATTGGGGATCAAGCGCGGGAACGGTCTCCAAGCTTTCCGAAAGCTCACGGTCAAGAACGACGATAGTCGGCACTTGATATTTCCATGCGAGGTTGAGCGCATCCGCGCCGCAGGCGAAGGCTTCTTGCGGATCGCCGGGCGCGAGCACGATCCGTGGAAACTCGCCATGACCCGAGTGAAGTATGAACGTGAGATCGCCCTGGCTCGTGTACGTGGGGCCGCCGGTTGCGGGAGCGTAGCGTTGTGAAACGACAAAAGCGATCGGCAGTTCGGCCATGCCCGCCAAGCTGAACGCCTCCTGCATCAGCGCGAAGCCGCCGGTCGCGGTGCCCACGGCGGCGCGCTTGCCGGCATACGCGGCACCGAGCGCCATGTGCACCACCGCAAGCTCGTTCTCCGGCTGGATCACTTTTATCTTGTATTCCTTCTGCTGCTTGGCGAGAAAGTGGAGAATGCTGGATGAAGGCGTCATTGGGTAGCTGAAATAAATATCCATTCCCGCCGCCACAAAGCCCCTGCCGAGCGCCGTGTTTCCGTCAAGAAGTTCCGTTGCGCCTGCGGCGCCATGCGGCGCCAATCTTTCCTGCTGCCGGAAGCCAAGCTTCGCAAGGTGTTCGTATCCGGCCGTGGCAAGTTCCAGATTGGCATCCAAACTTCTTCCCTGAAAAATCTTTTTCAAGATCGCGGCCATGACATCCGGCGCGACACCGAGGAGATAGCAAGCGGCCCCAAGCGCGACGGAGGTGCGGGTGATTGGCGGCGCGCCGAGCTTTTGGGCAAATTCCTTCATGGGCAACGTGACGGCGTTCGCGCCGAAGCGCTCCGCGTATTCCTTTTCAAACGTGTCGGCAAGAATGACGGCGTCTTTGTTCAGTTCGTCTTTGTGGATCCGCAAGGTTTCCTCATCAAGCGCAATAAGTATGGTGAGCGGCGAATGATCGCAGTGTACCTTTTCACCGGAGAAGCTCACGCGGCTGAAATTGTGCCCGCCGCGGATGAGCGACGGATAATCAAAACCGACGAAAACCTCAAAGCCAAGGTCGGTAAGAAGCTGCGCCAAGCTTGCCCCTGCCTCCCGTACTCCCTCGCCCGCCGCGCCGCCAATGCCAACCGAGAAAACGTCCTCATGAGAAGGTGCTGACATACGAAAATTATAACACGTTCATGATACAATGAAGGCATGACGGACGGGGAAAAGTTGAAAATCGGCTGGTTCTCTTTCTCCTGCTGCGAGGACAATACGATTGTGATGACGGAGATCATGAACGACCACTGGGCCGACTGGAAGAAGAAATTTGATTTTCGGCACGCGCGCGTCCTGCAATCCAAAAACTCCATGGACGAGTTTGACATCTCTTTCATTGAGGGCGCGATCGCCTCGCCGGAGCAGGAAGAAAAACTGAAGGACATCCGCAGCCGTTCAAAGAAGCTCGTCGCGGTGGGCGCCTGCGCCGTCATAGGCCTGCCTGCGGGTCAGCGCAACGCTTTCACCGATGCGCAAAAGGAGGCGATTGAATTCTTGGTTGCGCGGTTCGGGGCGCTGCCCAAAGTGCTCAAGGTTGCCGACGTGGTCACGGTTGATGCCGAGGTGCCCGGCTGCCCGATGGATCCGGCAAACTTCCTTAAAGTACTGGGTAGTGTCGCAGCCGAACTGGGCGTAAAATGATCTCATAATCCCATGCATACTTTTGACCTTACGATGGACGGCATCACGAAGATAGAAGGCAACGCCGGGCTTTCGTTGCACGTGGAAGAGGGGAAGGTGACCGACGTGAAATTCAAAACGCTGGAATACAAGCGCTTCTTCACCGAGGCGATGAAAGGGAAGGCAATCGTGGCCATCCCGCAGCATCTGGCGAGGATCTGCGGCACCTGCTCCAATGCGCACCTCATGTGCAGCATTGAGGCATGCGAGGATGCGTTGGGCATTGAACCCACGGCGCAAACGAAGGCGCTCCGCGCGCTCACGATGCACGGCCTCATGATCCGCGACCACGCCCTCCATCTGTATCTTTTCTCGTTGCCGGACATTTATGGAAAAGACGCATTTTTGGATTTTGACGAAAACGTGGAGGCGGAGCATCAATTATTGCACGACGGCTTTGACATGAAGGCCGCCGGCAACTTTTTGGCGACGCTCGTGGCCGGGAGAAGCGTCCATGCGATGTATCCTACGATCGGCGGGTTTCTCAAATTTCCGGACGCGCAGGGGATCGCGGAGGCGATCAAAAAATTGGAATCCGTCCGCCCCGCAGCGCTCCGGCTCATAGATATTTTCAGGAATGCACCGTTCCATTTTGACCGGAAAACGCAGTTCATGGCGCTTGTGCCCAACGGCAACTATGGCTACCTGAACGGGACGATCATGACGAGCAGGGGAGAACATTATCAAAAAGCGGAGTTTCGCACGCACCTTGAGCACGTCGTTCTCCCGTATTCGCAAGCGTCTGCCTACGTCTATGGCAACGAGGGCTACATGGTGGGCGCCTTGGCGCGGCTTAACCTCGCGAAGGATAAATTGCATCCGAAGACAAGGGAATCGCTTGGCGAACTTCTCACGCTTTTCCCGTCCACGGACATCTTCTACAACAACCTCGCGCAGGCGGTGGAGATCCTGCACTCTATTGACGAATCAATGGATATTTTGCGCACCAGCAAATTCGTTCCGGAGCCCGTCGTAAAGGCGCCGAACCGCGAAGCAACGGGCGTAGGCGTCGTGGAAGCGCCGCGGGGCACGCTGTATCATAAGATATCCGTGGGCGCTGACGGATTGGTGAAGGAGGGCGAGGTGGTTGTGCCCACGGGACAGAACCAGGTAAATATTGAACGCGATATCGCGACGCTCGTGCAGGGACTTCTGCCCGACACGCCGAAAGAGAAAATTGAGCTTGAAATAGAAAAACTTATCCGCGCCTACGACCCATGCATGAGCTGCGCGGCGCACTTTTTGAAGGTGGATTGGGATAGCGCGTAGGGGAACGTAACGCCGCCTCCGGCGGACCAGCCCTCTAAAGGAGAGCACTCACGGCTTGGAGCGCTTGCATTTCGGTGATCGTCGGCGGTATCCCGATGATTTTTATTTTCTTGAGCTTGCCGAGTTTTTGAAGATAGCGGAGATTCGCAAGCGCGTCAAAATCATGGGTCGTCACGCGCGGCGCGGCGGCGAACTTCGCGAGATCGTCAAAAACGGTGACCCCCGCAACGCCTTCCACGGTATCAATGACAACAAGATACTCCGGCATGTCCCATTCTTCGTTCGGGTCTTTCACCTCAAACCGTGCTTCCGGAAACCGCCTACGGAGTTCCGGAAGGATGCGGAGCGGCAGGGAGTCTGCCGGGAGGTCAGGATTGCCAAAAACGTAGACGACCGCGGAGGCGAGAGGCATCTAGATCGTCTGGTTTGCCAGGGCAATGTCGCGCAGTGTGTATTTGCTGAGCATCGCCGCCTGATGCGCAGTGATGACTTCACAGGGGACGCCCCAATGGATAGAGACGATGTCGCCCGGTCTTATCTGTTCAATGTCGTACTCCGCTTCCAGCTGCCGCGCGAGCTTCTTCTCTATCGGTTTACCGAGAAACAATTTCCCTTCCGCATAAAGGAGCGGCTCGGTAAGTACGATGATGGAAGAACCGCTTACGCTTTTCACCGCACCCCAGCTCACGCGACACTCGTCCATACTTTCCAGCGTATGTTCGCGATCAAGATGGCCGGTCCGCCGCCAAATGGCCAAAACATGGAACGAGTGGTGCGGCACCGCTCCCTGTCCGATCTTGGCCTCCACCGACGCGAAGGATTTTGCGCCAATCCGTTTTTTGATCTTTTGGTCCTCAATAAGATGGCGGTAGAATTTCCGCTGGCCGATATTTTCCAAAAGTTCATTGCCGATCCAATAGGCCTCCACCACGCGATTGTCAAAGGGATCTCTTATGCCGTTCGCCTCCGCGATATGGCGGAGATAGGGGAACATCGTCTGGAACTGGCTCATTAACTTTTCAAGTCCGGGGTCGGTTGCGTCCTCGTCAATATAGGAACGGATCTCGCTATTCGCATCGGGTCCGCAATAATGAAGACGGTTCGGCCCAAACGCATAGCGGCTGCAACGTAGAATACCGTTCATGGTTTTTTCCCGCTGAAAGAGGCGGTTTGGGAAGCAAGTGCTTTCCGCGGCAATATCTCTTTCGCGATCTTGTCCGAAAAAACAATTACCAAAACGACCCCCACGGCGTAGAGGAGCGAACTTGCGGCATCCGTCCATTGCAAGGAGTGCGTGACGAACACGGCGGACAAGGCATTGGTGATGAGCGGTGCAGGGACGAGCAGCGTCGCAACGTAAGTCGCTGGGGCATATTTGAGCGCGGCGTACCACGAAAGCACATAGCCCAAAAGGAGCGCACTCGTGAGCAGCGTCCAGCCCCACTGCGCTGCGTTGAGCGTGAGGACGACGGTCGCGCCGCCGCGGGGAAGCGAGATCAAAAGGAGAATGAACGAGCCGAGGACCATTCTTGCCGCTACCACGGTCGTGCTTGAAAAGCCGCGCAGGGCACTTTTGGCGATGATATTTTCAGCTCCCCACAACACCGTTGCAATGAGGATCATCAACTCACCGGTATTGTATTTGAATCCGGTAAAGCCCCCGACAAAAAGATTTGCGGCGAAGATTGCCCCGACCCCGAGCCACTGGACGCACCCCATGCGTTCTTTGAACATGGGGATCGCAAAAAGGAACACCCATATGAGAAGCGTTGCATGAATGAGCGAGGCGTTGACGGCAGTCGTCTGCGCAAGGCCGCTGAAATAGAGCGCAAACGGTACTGAACCGCCCACGATCCCAATGGCCGTGAGTTGGAGGAGTTGTTTTTTTGAAGCACCCCGTATCTCCGGCCATTTCTTGAAAAGAACGACAAGGCCGAAGAGAAAAACTGCCACGATGCTGTTCTTGAGCGTCGTGTAGAGAACCGGATCCTTTACGGCCGTTACGGCGATCTTCGTAAGGAAATTGTTCGTGCCGGAGACAACCATCGTCAAAAGCGCGAGAAACGTCGCATACCAGAACGTTCTTTTCTCCATAGGGATATTTTATCAAACTTTTGTGATAGAATAAAACCATGCGGATACGATCGCTTGTAGCAAGGCCAATCCTTGATTCGCGCGGCGCATGGACGGTGGAAGTAACGCTTGAACTCAGAAACGGCGCGTGTGCGACCGCTTCGGTGCCGCAAGGGAAGAGCACGGGAGCGACCGAAGCGCGGGCGTTGCCGGCACCCGTGGCCGTGCGGAAGATAAACAGCATCGTCGCGCCGAAGCTAAAACGCGCCGACATCCGTGCCGGACGCGGCCAGAACGAACAAGCCGCGCTTGACGCCCTCCTGATCCGGCTGGATGGCACGGGCACGAAGTCCAATTTGGGTGCGAACGCCATCCTTGCAACCTCCATTGCGTTCGCGCGAGCGTCCGCAACGGCAAACAAAATTCCGCTTTGGGGACACGTCCGCGGACTCCTCGGCCCGGCTGCATTTCCATCCAAACTTGCCGTCAGCCGCGGCCTTGCACGTCCCCGTCTTTTCATCAATGTCATCAATGGGGGATTGCACGCAGGGAATAATTTACATTTCCAGGAATACCTCATCATTCCGAAGTGCCGGACGATCCGCGAGTCGGTTGAGATCGGCACACAGGTATATCGTGCATTGGGCGAGGCGCTCGCGCGCGCAAAAGGCAAGACCGCAACGAACCTCGGCGACGAAGGGGGATACGCGCCGGATTTCAGGGATGACAAGGAGCCGTTGTACATCCTCCGCACCGTCGTCCAAAAACTGAAGCTCGCGAAGCAGATTGATTTCGGCATAGATGCCGCCGCGACCGACATCAAAAAGTTAAAACACAAAGAATTGGAAACTATGTATGTGAAGCTGCTCCGCCAAAACAACTTTATTTACCTTGAAGATCCGTTCGCCGACAGGGATTTCTTGAGCTTTGCGGCACTCACGATGCGCTACGGCGCGAGCGGTGAGAAGAACGGCAAAAAAAGCAGCGGCGGGAATGATGGCGAACCCGTATGGATCGCAGGGGACGACCTTACGACAACGAACATCCATCGCATGGAACGGGCGCACGCAGAGGGGAGTATAAACGCAGTTATCATAAAGCCGAATCAGATCGGCACGGTAAGCGAAGCATTGGATGCCGTGCGCATGGCTCGCAAATACAACTGGGCGGTCATCGCCTCGCACCGGAGCGGCGAAACCGATGATGACTTTATTGCCGATTTTGCCTACGGCGTGGGTGCCGACGGCCTGAAGCTTGGTGCTCCCGCCCGCGGCGAGAGAATTGCGAAATACAACCGCTTGTTGGAAATTGAAGCTAAGGAAGCGCGCCCGTAATTAAGTTAACGCTCTGGCGGCTGGACGGCGTTAGAGCCTGTCCACTCACCTAAAATCATCAACTTTCGTTGCTGAGCTTAAGTGGGAGGCAGAGACAGCGTTGGGAGCGCTGCCTCTGCCTGGAGGACATTATCACTGCTTTCCTATCGTGAATCCGAGGCGATGGAGGATTCGCGGCATGCGCTTTTGCCCGTCCAGCGCCCCTTTGGGGACGCTGGGCGGGTAGTCTGGGAATTGGCCCTGTGAGGCAAGCAAAGCAACCGCGACATTCGGATACACGCGTACAAATATGATACGGAAAAGCGCGCTTTCTGTTTCGATGACTCTTGTGGCGTCATCGAATCCTGCCGGAAGTTTTGTGAGCAGGCTCTCGTCGGTAAGCGTAATCTCCCGACGAACATGCTCGCGCCCGATTTCTTCCTCGAACCAGAGTACTCCGACGAGGAGTTTATGCTCGAGTTCACGAAAAGGATCGCTGCGAGCCGCCGCCATGTTTGGGACCAACTGCATCATGAATTCTTGCAGCTTATCGGCGTCGCGGATGCCGACTTTTGGAGCAACAAAGATCCTGATGCTTTCACTGTCGACCCGTTCGGTGCAGCAAGCCATTTTGGTGGGGATTTCTGTGTTAATTTGAATGTCAACCGTCTCTACCTTCGGGTTGTTAAACAAGACCTTTCTTATTTCGAGAAGCTTACTCATACACCCTCCTTATTGGTGTCTTCCGTATTTTGGTTACAAGATCCGGGACGACCCGATTCCGACAATAGCATACTATATTGGAAAACCATCGTCAACCTTACCTTACTCCCATATTGGGAAGCTGAACCCTCCTCGATCTGTCCGATACTTTTACTAGGTGCTCCGGCGGCCGGACTCGGACCTTACATGCATCTCACCAACGTCCGGCGCGGGCCATGAGAATTTTGTTGTATAATGAAGGGGAATGACGCTTCTCATCAAGAACGTGCGGATTTTGGGTGGAAGCCGGCCGTTTCCTGATTCATCCGATGTATTCGTAAGCGGTGACAAGATTTCGGCGATCGGCAACTTTCCGAATAAAAAAGCTGATGTAGTCATGGACGGCCAGGATGCGTATTTGAGCCCCGGGTTCATTGACGTAAATACCGATTCGGACCATTATCTCACGCTGTTTGAGCATCCCGGGCAGGAGGATTTTTTGAAGCAGGGCGTGACGACCATTCTGGGCGGCATGTGCGGTTCATCGCTTGCGCCGCTCCTTTATGGCACGCTGGAATCCGTGAGCAAGTGGGGCGATCCGAACCGCGTGAACGTCAATTGGCATGCAATGGGAGAGTTTCTTAGGGTACTGGATCGTCGACCTCTTGGTGTAAATTTCGGGACGCTCGTAGGCCACGCCACGATCCGTCGCGCGATCCTTGGAGAGGATTTGCGCGATCTCACCAAAAACGAATTGGACGTTTTTTCGCAGACCCTCACGGCGGCATTGGAGGAGGGCGCGTTCGGGGTTTCCACCGGCCTTGCGTACGTACATGTGAGGAATACCTCCTATGCGGAACTTAAATCCCTTGTAGGCATCGCAAAAAAATTTCATGGCGTGTATGCGACGCACTTGCGAAATCCGAGCAAAGGCATCGCAGCTTCGGTAGAAGAAACCATCAACCTCGCAAAGGAAACCGGCGTAAAAACCCTCGTCAGCCATTTTGTTCCCGTCGTCGGTTCGGAAGAAGAGTATGAAACCGCACTCGCGGCGATAGAAGCCCTGCCGGACGATATGGACTTTCATTTTGATATTTATCCTTCTTCAAGTTCACTCTTGCCTATCTATACGTTCCTTCCACTTTGGGCGCAGAACGGCGGCGTGGACGTCATGCTCGCAAACGTAAAGGACGAATGGCTCGCGGCGCGCATCCGCAAAGACATGCCGCACCTTGACGAAGAGCATTTTGTGATCGCGCAGGCGCCCGGCAACGACTTTTTGGTGGGAAAATCGTTAAAGGAAGTGAAACATATGTATGGATTCACCGACGGGCGGGACGCGCTCATCCGGCTCATGGTGACGATGAATATGCGGGGCGGCGTGCTCTACCGGAATCTTGCAAGCCATCTCACAAAGCGCGCGATGGCCTCCAAGCGGAGTTTTATCGCCTCCAACGCCCCGAGCTTCACCGACAGCGCCGCGCCCGGCAGACAGTTGAAATCGGAGCGGACCACAAGCACGTTCACCAAGTTTTTGGCCATGGTGGAACAGGAACATTTGATGCCGCTTGAAGAAGCAATCACGAAGATTACCGCGGCGCCGGCGAAAAAGTTTGATCTTGCGCTCCGGGGAACTGTCACGGAGGGTAATTTTGCGGATCTTGTGTGTTTCAAGAGTGATGAGATCAAATTCACCATAGTGAACGGCAAAGTGGCGATGCATAATGGCGCATGTGCGCAGATGTTCGCGGGCAAAGTGCTCCGCCACAAACCATGATCCTCGGCTCCGGCAAGCGCGGTCATAATCCGGATTACTTTTTTTTCGCGATCATCGTCATCCTCGTAGTGTTCGGACTCGCCATGCTTGCGTCCGCTTCGTCCAACCTCGGGAAAACCCAGTTCAACGACACCTATTATTACCTGAAGCACCAGATTCTCTACGGCATATCGGTCGGGATCGTCGGATTTCTTGTTGGGTATTACGTATATTATGGGCACTGGAAAAAAGTGGCGTTCATTTTACTGCTCATGAGCTTGGCGGCGCTGGTTCTCGTCTTTACGCCGTTCGGCCTTCAAGCGAACAATACAAGCCGTTGGCTCCGGCTCGGCCCTTTGAGCTTCCAACCGGCGGAACTCATGAAACTTACGTTCATCATTTACCTTGCGGCCTGGCTTTCTAATCCGAAACTGAAGCGTGCCACCGACTTTCAGGCGGGCCTTCTGCCGTTTCTTATCATCTCCGGCATTATCGCGGGACTTCTCATCCTGCAACCGGCGACAAGTACGGTCGCCATCCTTCTCTTCTCGGGACTCGCGGTGTACTTCATGAGCGGTGCGCCGCTACGTTACATCCTTCTCATCGCACTCTGCGCCGTCGTCGCTATCGGACTCGTGATCTATATCACTCCGTATCGCCGCACGAGGATTCTTAGCTTCCTTGACCAAAGTGCGAATACGCAAGGGGCGAATTATCAACTGAACCAATCGCTTATTGCCATTGGCTCGGGCGGGCTCACGGGGGCGGGCTATGGGCAGTCAGCAACTAAAACAAGCTATCTTCCAACGCCGATTGACGATTCCATTTTTGCCGTGGTGGCGGAGGAACTCGGTTTCGTGGGCGCGGGCGCGCTTGTGGCGCTTTTTGCGCTCTTTGCCGCCCGCCTCTATTGGCTTGCGAAGAAGACGAACGATCGCTTCGGCCGACTGCTCCTCATCGGCTTTGGAACGGCGATCGCGCTCCAGGCATTCGTGAATATGGCGGCGACCTCCGGACTCATTCCTCTCACGGGGGTTCCGTTGCCATTCGTAAGCTACGGCGGCACGGCACTTGCGGTTTTTCTCACCATGAGCGGGATCGCGCTCAATGTGTCAAAATATACGTAACATACGAAGACAATGAGGCAAGAAACTTTTCGCGTAGTGGTGGCGGGCGGGGGAAGCGGGGGACACGTATACCCCACGATCGCGGTGATTGAAGCGCTCAAAAAGCGGTGCGTCGAGCTCGGAGCGCCGTTTGAGGTGATCCGCGTGGGTCCGCGGGACGGATACGAACCGCTCTTCGCCGACTGCGGTGTCACGCTTTCGCCGATCGTGGCCGGCAAGGTCCGACGGTATGCATCATTAGCGAACTTCGTTGACATCCCCAAATTCTTTATCGGATTCCTCCACGCGCTTTTCAAGCTGTACCTCCTTATGCCCGACGTCATTTTTTCAAAAGGCGGCACAGGTGCCTTGCCCGTGGTCGTCGCCGGCTGGTTTTATCGCATCCCCATCGCCATCCATGAATCCGACGCGAAGCCGGGTCTCACCAATCTTTTTTCCGCGCGTTTCGCGAGGAGAGTGTTCGTGAGCTTCACAAGCGCGGCCGTTTACTTCAATCCGCAGAAAACGCAGGTGACGGGGACGCCGATCCGGGAGGGACTCCTCGTAGGAAGAACCGCGAAAGAACCCACAAAAGAAACGCTTGGCTTTGATTCCCAGAGTCCGCTTACGCTCATTCTTGGCGGTTCGCAGGGCTCACAACGGATCAATCAATTCATTCTTGAAGGCATCGCCGCGCTTATAAAGGAGACCCAGGTGTTTCACCAAACCGGCGCGGCGAATTTGCCGGAGGTTGCGCGGCTCTCCCGCGCCGCGCTCATTGACGAATCGTTCCAAAATCGCTACAAGGCCGTGGGGTATTTTGAGAAAGACCTTTCGCTCGCGCTTGCCGCCGCCGATCTCGTGGTCTCGCGCGCCGGCAGCAATACCATTGCCGAGGTCGCCTCGTTCGGTATCCCCATGATCCTTATCCCGCTTGCCGATGCGGCCAACGACCATCAGAAAATAAACGCGTACGAATTCGCAAAGGGCGGCGGCGCGGTCGTGATAGAAGAAGCCAATCTCTTTGAAGGCATCTTTCTCGGGCAACTGAAGGCGATTCTGGGCAACCAGGAGTTACGCGCCAAGATGAGTGTCGCCGCACGTGAGTTCTTCCTCCCCAACGCAGCGGAAAAAATCGCGGAGGAATTGCTTCGGCTTGCGATATAACAGCACAACATACAATGGAACCATCGCAGGAGGAAATCACAAAAGCTGAAGAGATGATGACCGACGAACAAAGGGCGATGAGCGAACGACGAGAAAAGGAAGAGGAAGAAAAAAGAGCACTCTATGGATGGCATTATATGAGCAAAGCGCCAGAGAGTATTGAAAAGCGCTTAGACAAAAAAGAAATCTTTCCTGGGTACTCCACCTTTGTAGAGCCGGGAAAGTACCGAGAGTATCAAAAGATTACCCCTTTTGCAATTTATCATCATACCTATGAGCCGAAAGACGTATCGCAGATGATTAAAGAAGGAGGTCTGTTGTCCACCAAGGAACGCCTGCGAAGAAAATTAACGACAAAGGGTTTGTCTTCTGACATTGATTTACAGACAGGGGCCGCCGAATTCGCTTTCACTCGTATTGTGACACCGGAAGGATTAGCTAACTCTAAGACGAAGGTTGATCCCGGCGTTGTGTCTTTGGTGTTTGAACCGGACATTGTTGATAGGCTTGATTGGTATTCTTTCAATGAGGACCGACATGGCGGCGCCGACCCGACCACTTTTAGAGGCAGGGTAAGCCCCGAAGAATTGTTTGAAACGCAAAAGAAATCTTGGAACTACGGTAATGAGCAGATGTTTAAGATTGGTATCCCTATAGAAAAAGTGAAGAAAATCGTCTGCGGCACGGAAGAGGCCCTGGTTCAATTGATGGTAGAGTTACAAAAATCGGGAATTAAGGAGATTAATGGAAAACCGGTTGAAGAAATGGTTGCGTTGGCCACGCTACCTGATTTTATAAAAATATCTCAAGGAGACGATCAAGATAATAATCAGAAAGTCAGGGAGGTTTTGTCTAGGTATAAATCATATATTGCTGATGCCCTAAAAGCAGAAACCGACAATCCAGATGAGGGCTTGTGAGGAGAGTTGCCCAAAGTAGACTTTTTTAGGTAGGTTCTCACATCCTCCAGCTGCCAGAGCAGACATTATCAAAACGAAAAGGCGCGCAGGGAGAACGATCATTGCTGACCTCCTGCGCGCCAGTTTCCTGCTCGTCCCGCATTCACGCGAGAACCAGAGGTAGCCTCGTGTTGCGGATAACGAAACCCTTGGGGGCTTTCTCGATGACCTCTTCAAAGATAGGTCCGTGAGCGAGCACGCTCGTGCTATCATCAGAAACTACCACATAGTCATCCGGGGGTATGCCCTCCATGAGTTTTGTAAAGTCAGGTACTTCTAGATTAACGTCTCCCATCGGTAACCTCCTTCAGGCATCTATAGCGGGACAACTAACTTACCGCTAGCATCATAATACACGGTCACGAACCATCTGACAACGGGTTCAGCGTCATTCGCCTTGTAACCAAAATGAACACGTGCGCGTTGTGAATGTCGCATCTGGGCGAATGAGGTAGAATAAGATCTATGGGACCAGAAATCCGCGTTTGTCAGAATTGCAAGAACCAGTTCACAATTGAGCCGGAGGATTCCGCATTCTACAAGGAAATAGATGTCCCGCCGCCGACGTTTTGTCCCGATTGCCGCCTACAACGCAAAATGGCCCGCCGCAACGAGCGCACCCTTTACAAACGTTCCTGCGACTTCTGCCACGCAGACATCATTTCCATGTACCCAAAAGGGAGCAAATTCAAGGTGTACTGCAACGCATGTTGGTGGAGCGATAAATGGGACCCTTTTGAATACGGCAAGGAGTACGACTTTTCAAAACCGTTCTTCCAGCAGTTTTATGAGCTAAGTTTGGCAATCCCGCGAGTCGCCCTGTACCAGAAGAATCCCGTGAACAGTCCGTATACCAACCATACCGACCATCCAAAGGACTGCTATCTGTGTGTTGACACGGGCTTCAGCGAAAACGTGCTCTACAGTAAATGGGTCATCAAGTGTCGCGACGTGATGGATTGCTACGGAGCATTTGAATCGGAGCTCTGCTACGAACTGAACGAATGCGACAAGTGCTCGCGCAGCAAGTTCCTATTCCTCTGCTCGGACTGCATTGATTGCGCCTTTCTCTATGACTGCCGTGGCTGCCAGCACTGCTTCATGTCGGCCAACTTGCGGAACCAGAACTGCGTCTTTATGGGCCAGCAGCTTTCAAGGGAGGAGTATGAGAAAAGGATTACTGGCATCAAAACCAAAGATTCCCAATCCCTCGAGCGTCTGAAGAAACAGTTCGAGAGCGAAGTGCTGGCGAAAAGCATCCGCAAGTACGCTACCTTCAACAAAATCGTGGACTCCACCGGTGACTATCTGTTCGAGTGCAGGAACGTGAAGCACGGCTTTCATGTATACGAATCAGAGAACAGCGCTTACAGTGCGGATGCAGCGAATCTGAAGGACTGCTACGACGCCTACGAGCCCGCGTTCAACTGCGAGCGGCAGTACGAATGCCATGCGGGAAACCGCCTGAGCTACTCAAAGTTTTCCAGTATTTCCTACGACAACCATCACCTCGAATATTGCGAGATGTGCCATGGCTCAAGCGACCTGTTTGGTTGCATCGCGCTGCGGGACAAGCACTGTTGCATCTTCAACAAGCAGTACGCCAAAGAGGAATACGAAGCTCTCCTCGGAAAGATCAAAAAACAAATGGGGCAGGTCTCATTTCGGGACAGAGTGGGGCGTGAGTATAAATACGGTGAGTTCTTCCCGATAGAGCATTCTCCGTTCGCCTATAACGAGACTGTGGCACAGGAATATTTCACGCTTGATAAAAGTGGGGCCGCCAAGCTCGGCTTTGATTGGCGGGAGCCGGAAGAGAAGAACTACGTCGCAACCAAAAGAGCTGCCGGAGTGAAGGAGCTGAACAATTCCTTGTTGAATGAAATTTTTGCGTGTGCTCACGGGGGCCAATGCCACGAGCAATGCACGGAGGCTTTTCGCATGACGTGGGAGGAACTTGAGCTGTACAAACGGCTCGACGTTGCGGTCCCCGCCCTTTGTCCGAACTGCCGCCATTACGCCCGGATCAGACAGAGGAATCCGCTCAAACTGTGGCATCGTTCCTGCATGTGCGACAAACAGAATCATACTCACAAAGGCAAGTGCCCCAACGAATTTGAAACCTCCTACGCTCCTGACCGCCCTGAGATCGTCTATTGCGAGCAGTGCTACCAAGCAGAGATCGTTTAAGATGACCACGATGCCTTTGAGGAACCGAGCGGAGGCGAGGAATTAGCGTTCTCCGAGTGAGCAGAAAATTTGACGGGACCCCCGTGCTCGCCGCGGAGGGTGTCAAATTTTCGTAAGCGAGCGAGGAGAGCGCCCGAGCTGGAGCGGGTTCCGAAAAGGCATCGTGGTCGTCCTCCAGAATTTGCGGTAAAATAGGGGAGACATGGCGGGAACAAAGGAGGAAAAGGACATGCCGGTCCGCGTGAGGATGGCGCCAAGCCCCACGGGGCCTTTGCATATTGGGACCGCGCGGACGGCGCTTTTCAATTGGCTTTTCGCCCGCAGGCACGGGGGAGTGTTCGTGATGCGCGTGGAAGACACGGACAAGGAGCGCTCGGAGAAAAAATACGAAGACGAGATCCTGGAAGGCCTTGCGTGGCTCGGCTTGGATTGGGATGAGGGACCGCTTGCGGACGGCGGTCGGCTGCCGGTGGCGGACGAAAAAGGACCGTACGGTCCCTACCGGCAAAGCGAGCGGACCGCGATCTATAAAAAGTATCTGCAGGAACTTTTGGGCAAGGATGAAGCATACTACTGCTATTGCACCAAAGAAGAGCTTGATGCGCAACGCGAAGCGATGCTCGCGCAGGGACTCCCGCCGAAATACAACGGGCGGTGCAGAAATCTGAAGGCGCCGCCGCCCGGAAAAAGCCCGGAGGTGATCCGTTTCAGAATTCCCGAAACGAACGTGGAATTTAATGATCTTATCCGCGGAAAAGTTGCATTTGATACCTCGCTCTTCGGCGACATCGTGATCGCGAAGGATCTTCTGAATCCGCTCTATAATTTCGCGGTCGTGGTGGACGACGAACTTATGAAGATCAGTCATGTGATCCGCGGGGAGGATCATCTGTCAAACACCCCGAAGCAGATTCTCATGCAGCGCGCGCTCGGATTCGCGGAGCCCGTCTATGCCCATATTCCGCTTATCCTGAATCCCGATCGCAGCAAGATGTCAAAGCGTTTCGCCGACACTGCGCTTTTGCAATATCGAGAGAAGGGGTACCTGCCGGACGCACTCTTCAACTTTTTAGCCCTTCTCGGCTGGCATCCCAAAGACAACCGCGAAGTGCTTTCAAGAAAGGAATTGATAAAGGAGTTTGACCTCGCGCGGGTGCAGCAAGCCGGCGCCGCGTTCAATCCGGAAAAGCTGGAATGGCTGAACCGCGAACACCTGAAGAAAATGAGCAATAAAAAGATCGCGGCCGAGATACGTGCATTGAAGCCATTTGCATCCGAGGACCTTTCCGAACCCGAGGAAGATGTCCTTATGAAAATCATTGATGTGGAGCGCAACCGCGCGAGCACGCTCCGCGACTTCGTAACGCTCGGCCGCTTTTTCCTTGTCCTGCCGGAGTACGAAAAGGAACTCTTGATCTGGAAAGAAAGCTCCGTCAGGGAAACAGATGCCGCACTCGCGGCGATGGACGACGCGCTTTTAAAGATCAATGCGCAGGAATTCAACCGCGAAACGTTATCGGCGGCCGTCACGAACACCATTACGACGATTGATGAGAAGAGGGGAGCGGTGCTGTGGCCTCTCCGCGTGGCAGTTTCCGGACAGAGAGCCTCGCCTGATCCCTTGGAAATCATGGAGGTGTTGGGAAAGCAAGAATCGCTTCGCCGGATCGCCCTCGCACGCAAGAAACTTGCTTCTTAATATGAAAACGTTTTTTTATTTTTACGCGCAAATCGTCGCGGCGGTCGTCACGGGATGTGCAATCGTAGCAATCACAGCCCGTGCCCAGAGCGTTTCCCCAACCTCCACGACTACGCCGATGACGGCGACCACCCTGCAGACGCAGATCCAGCAAAAGCAGCAACAATTGAACGACGTGAACGCCCAGCTTGCGTCCACCACCGCGAGCCTGAAACAGATACAATCGCAGCGCGTGACGCTCCAGCAGCAGCTCAACCTGATCAACGGCAACGTTAATTCGCTGAATTTGGGCATCCAGGCCGACGCGCTGACCTCACAACAACTCACCTTGGAAATTGACCAGCTCCAAAGCGACATGAAGGACATTCAGGCATCCGTGACGACGAAACAAAACGCTATCGCGAGCATCTTGCAAGAAGTTGAGCGAAATGATTCCGAGAATGGAAACCTTCTCGCGCTATTTCTCAAAAGCGGGACGCTTGCGGACGGCGTCCTGGAAGCGAATTCGCTTTTGAATCTCCGTGCGGAGCTCGCGACCGACATTGATGCGCTCAAGGAACTCAACACGGAATATGCTGCGAAGATTGGGGACAGTACGGCGAAATCCGACCAGGTCACGGCGCACCAAGAAGACCTCCAGAACAAGAAAGTGATCGTCCAGGACCAACAAACGCAAAAGCAAACCCTCTTGAAATCAACCAAGAATCAGGAGAGCGTGTTCCAGGAGCAAGTGACGGCGCTTCAAAAAGAACAGGCGGCGATCGCAAGCGACATGGAGGCGATCGCCGCGGTGCTGCGCACAAAGATTGACCCCTCCACGCTGCCCGCGCTCGCGCCAGGGGTGCTCCTCGTGCCGATCCAGGGCGACGACGAATCGGACATCACGCAAGGATACGGCGCGACCGCATTCGCCAAAAACGGCTACGCGGGGCACTGGCACAACGGCATTGACCTTGCCGCATCCATCGGAACGCCGGTCCTCGCGGCCGAGGATGGCGTTGTGGCCGCCACCGGCAACCAGGATACTTACTGCTACAAAGGGGCATACGGAAAATTTGTGGTTATCAACCACACGAACAACCTCACGACACTCTACGGCCACCTCTCGCGGATCATCGCCGCAAAGGGCGACACGGTAAAGAGGGGACAGATAATCGGCTATTCCGGCCAGACGGGTTATGCAACCGGCCCGCACCTGCACTTCACGGTCTATGCTCAAGCGACGTTCTACATGGGACCATCAAAGGTTTGCGGGCCGATGCCCTACGGCGGCGATCTGAACCCTATTGGATATTTGTTCTAAATATGGTATAATGAAACCATGTTGTGGCGGCGAAGAGCGCGTGCGCTTGTGATAATGGCGGTTATCGCCGTTTGTGTTGCCACGATGACTTCCTTAGAAACCGCACAAACCGTGGGAGCGTATTCGCTTCAAGGAACTCCACAAAGCCAATCGGGCTTGAACTTTGGCAGCTTACTCTCGCCAATCCAGAATTTCTTGAACAGCATCGGCTCAGTGGGGAAAGGAGCAATACCGCAGCTCAATCTATCCGCTCCACAAACGCAATTCCTCACGACGAGCGCTCAAAACGTTTTTCAGCAATTTGATGACTGGTTTTACGGTGTCGCCGGATTCCGCATCTCCGGATTCCTTGTCTTCATTTTGAATATTCTTCTTTGGGTACTCGGCATCGCAGAGAGCATAGTCAGGTGGCTTTTGGGGTTCCTTCGGTAGGAGTTGTTTTAATCAAAACTTTAGGACTTTTTAATATCTTTTTTGTATAGTGGCAGCATGGAAATGTTGCCGGGGGATTATATTTTTTGAAAAATATCCCTTGCGTGCCCAAAAGCGGAAGGATTTTTTATTGTGGAAAGAGGCATTAATGATTCTGTACAAAAATCAACAAATCAACATTTTGAGGACAAAGCAACAGATAGGATTTTCAAAAATTAATATGAATGAAACCGATCGACGCCGGTTGTGTGAAATTCACGAGGAGATGAAGCCCATCAAGAGTAAGAGAAAAGCTGATTGGAAATGGTTAAATGCAGGAGATAAATTAGCTTGAGCGGTTTATCCGTCTGGAAAGGTATATTGTGCGACATGTAGCATCTGGCGCAGGTATCCTTCCCTGCCGGGCCGGCGTTACTATAAGATAAAGAAGCCATGACGGGGAAAATCATTGTTGGGGCGCTCGCAATATTTTGTGCGCTCACGGTCATCGTCGCGATAGGAAATTTTTTTGCCTCGGGCGGGTTGGTGCGCGCGTATCAATCCGGTAGCAGCGCAAACCAGCTTACCTCCATCGATTTCGGTTTGTTTGACAAGAACGGTAGTGGCAGAAGTTATATTACGCAGGGATACGGTCATACGTCGTTTTCGTACGAGTATCCGAACGGATGGCACGATGGCATTGATATCGCAGCCGCCTACGGTGCGCCGATCTACTCCCCTGGCGGAGGAACGGTGCTCGCGACCGGCAACCAGGACGATTACTGTCCGCAGCGCGGCTTTGGAAAATATGTGGCCGTAGACGACGCGGTGAACCACCTTATACTCTGGTTCGCGCACCTCGGTACGATCTCCGTCTCGCCCGGTAGCGTGGTCAAAAAAGGCACTCTGATCGGCTCTGTGGGCGCAACTGGCTTTGAAACCGGCACTCATCTTCACTTCTCCATTTTTGACGAGAATGGATTTTCCATGACCCCGCGCAACGGCTGCGGTCCGGATCCGACCGGCCATGACCTTGATCCCCTGTCATATTTGGGGACTACCTACAAGTAGGGGTAAATAAAAAAAGATGGCGCATCTGTCGCAAAATAAAGTTCATTTTATAGGCATCGGCGGCATTGGAATGAGTGCCTTGGCCCGCTATTTCATTTCTGAAAAATGGGCTGTTTCGGGGTCGGATGCGGCAAGAAGCCAGATTACCGATTCCCTCATAAAAGACGGCGTAAATGTCAAAATTGGGCATAAAAAGGGCTATTTGCCGGCCAACACGGACTTGGTGGTCTATAATAGAGCCATTTCCAAAGATAATCCTGAAATCGCGGCGGCCAGGGCTTTGGGACTCCTCGTGCTCCCCTATGCCGAAGTGCTGGGCGAGATCACGAAAAAATACGTAACAATCGCGATCACCGGCTCGCACGGCAAGAGCACGACGACCTCGCTTGCGGGACTCGCGCTCGTGAAGGGCGGCCTTGACCCCACCATTTTGGTTGGCACGAACCTAAAAGAACTCGGGGGCAAAAACATTCGCGTGGGGCGCGGCGAGTACTTGGTGCTTGAAGCCGACGATTTTGGCGCGGCATTTACGCACTACTCCCCTATGATCGCCATCGTGACGAACATAGACCGCGAACACCTTGATTTTTATAAAACATTTTCCAATCTGAAAAAGGCATTTTTACAATTCCTTGAAAGCGCTCGGGTGGGCGGAACGTTCATTTTGAATCGTGACGACAAAAATCTTTTTTCGCTACGCATGTCGGTTGCGGCAATCGCCCGTAGAAAAAATATACATGTCATTTGGTATTCACTCCTCGATTCGGAGGTTCCAAAAATAAAACACGCTATCCAGATTCCCGGCGTGCACAACGTTTCAAATGCGGTTGCTGTTTATAAACTTGGGAAAGTGCTGGGTGTCTCAGAAAAGAAAGTCCTCGCCGCGATCGGCGCGTACCGCGGCGCATGGCGGCGAATGGAATATCGCGGCCAATTCAACGACGCCGGCGGCAAAGGCGCCCGGCGCGGCGCGCCCGTCTACGACGATTATGCGCACCACCCGACGGAGATTAAGGCGACCCTCCAAGCATTCCATGAAAAATATCCGCAAAAGAAGATCCTCTGTATTTTCCAACCCCATCAGGCAAAGCGCTTGGCCGCGCTCTTTAAGGAATTCACAACCTGCTTTGCCGGCGCGGACAAAGCCATTCTTCTCCCTATTTATAAGGTAACTGGCCGCGATCAACGGTCCAGCCGTTTTGATTCGGCAGCGCTCGCCCGCGCGATCCAAAAACGCGAGTCTCAGAAACCATTTTTCTATCTTGCGAACCCGCGCAATCTCAAAAATGCCATCCGCACGCTCGCCACTCCCCTCTCGCGATACGTCATCATCATGATGGGCGCCGGCGACATCGTGAGTCTCACTGACTCTTTGGTGAAAACCAGTTTCTAAAAAATTAATCGCCCCTCGTCCGCGTGCATGTGTCTCCAACGGACGAGGGGCCTCTAGCACGCCTATGAGAACTTCGTCAAGCTACTGCTTTTTACAACGTTTCTTGTTATGATTTCACCATGTTCGGCGACTATAAGGACGTTAACGATTTCAAGGAGAAGTCGGGCTACACGATTGACGGCGTTTGGTACCCGCGCGTGACGAAAATTGTGACGATTAAGTCCAAGCCCGCGCTTTACCGGTATTACGGCGAGGCGGCGAGCTACAAAGCCGCGCAGGATATCACGGAGCAGTCGGCAAAGGAAGGCACGATGATCCACGAGGCGGTGGAAGGATTACTTCTTGGGAAAAATCCGGAGATCCCGGCCGAGATCGCGCCGGCGGTGAAGTCGTTCCAGGAATTCTTCGCCACCAACAACATAGAGGTGTCGCCCGAGCTTGTGGAACGCCGCATCGTAAACTACGACCACCGCTACGCGGGCACGGTGGATGCGATCGCCTTGATCGGCGGTCGGCTTGGCGTCCTGGACATCAAGACCTCGCAGGCAATCTATAGGGACTATTGCCTGCAGACCTCCGCGTACATGGATGCCCTGAAATCGCAATTCAGAAATCTGCAGACGCGGTGGATCCTGCGTATTGATCAGATCCAGAAGTGTGAGCGGTGCGGCGCCGTGCGGCGCGTGAAGGGCGGCCGAGAAAAAGTGCGCGTTGATTGGAAGAACGGCAACGGCCGCGCGGCGGCCCAGCGGAACTGCGACCACGATTGGGGCCCACTCATGGGCGAGATAGAACTCAAGGAATTCCCCTACTGGCAGAACGACTTTGAAGCATTCCTGGGCGCGAAAAAACTTTGGGAATGGGAGAACGATTTCTGGCTGAAGAAAGTGGGATATTTATAAACAGTTCGAATCCAAGACTGCCAGCACTTGACGCTCTCTGTAAGTAATGCTATAATGTATTCAGCTGAGCGAATCTCAGTTTGATTACAAATCGATTTCGATTACGACATTAGGAGGTCGTATATGAGCATATACCTGGACATCAAAGAAACTCTGTTCGACGACCGAAAGATCGTGGTTGTCGACATCTTCGAACCTTATTGGGATCCCGTTGAAGAGGGGGGTTGCCAAGAAGTCAACATTTACATCGCCCCGAAGTCTGGAACACGATCGGCCGAGGACCTCCAAGAACTTTTGGACGGACTCCTTCCCCTTCCTCCCAGCGACGCTCGTCGGTTCTGCGAGCGCGAGAACCGACTCGAATTCGGCTGTATGTACTTCGACGAGCACATCGGGACAATGAGCAGCCGCAGGGAATTCACCCTTACGGACGAAACACTCTGCGCGAAGCTTCCAGAGAGTTTCATAAGTCCAACGAAAGTCATCGAGGAGAAGTGCGCTCTTGTGCGACGCATATGGATCAGGCTCTACCCCAACGTCCAGATTGCCCTCTGGGCTTCACAGGGCCAATTCAGGGACGACATTCCCAAGAAGGTTCTCGAGGCGCAGAATCGGCTGCCGCGCCTTCTCCATCGACTTGGATTTAAGGTTCGCTAAGACGTTTCATCGGAAATCAGCCAAGGGGACCAGCAATGGTCCCCTTTTGCGTTGCCAAAGCGGTTCCAACTTCGTACCAGATGGCCACCACTTCTGTAAGTGTTTACTTTATAATTTAATCAGGTATTCTGAAGCTCAGAATCTATCGGAGGAGGACTTATGCGGATATGGGTTGTTGTCATCATTATTCTTGTTGGAATTTCTTCTTTTTTGCGCGCCCAGATGCGGCCACGCTTTCAGCGGTATGGGAGTGGACTCTCGATTGGGGAAGTGCTGGGGCCGTTCGAAACCTGCCGGCGGGGAACCTTTGGCTGTGATCGTTCTCAACTCAAACAGCTTAAGGGCCATAAGGAAACCGCCGAGATAATTGAGGGGGCGGCTGCCTATGATCCCGTTCCCAAAAATGTAAGCCCGTCGCACGCCGTCGTGCGCGAACTGATCGCAAAGAATCAGGAGGCATGGGCTTACGATGGCGTGGTGCTAGTAGAGGCTAAGCGTGACTTCACTTTCCTTGATAAGGGTGAGACAAGGAAGCTCGAAAGGCCGATTATGTTCACTTTCGGGACTGTCTTGCCGATTTACGCTAACGAGCAACGACTACTCGAGAGCGTAATCTACCCGCTCCAGAGAGTCGGAAAAGGGAGGCAGGTGAAGCCTGTGATCTGGCTGTGGTTTCAACATGAATGGCTGCATCTCGTGGGGGCTTCAGAAGACGAAGCTTACACCACTGAGAAGCTGCTTATTGTGGAACTCACGAAGCTGCGCCAGATTGACGGCGATGTGGCTGAGTTTTTGATCAAAGACATTGCGGCGGAGCCGAAATTTGCCCACGTTATCAAGATACCGGGCAAGCTCCTCCGCTAACACGAGCTAACGATTTTGAGCCCGATGGTTTGTTCTCCATCGGGCTGCCTTTTTCTTTCCCCTCAGAACCAAAACGACGACGTGGAGGCCACGCCTATCCGACGGGCTCCCGCGTGAAATGCTCGTACTCAAGCATGGTCCGCGCGATATGTTTGGGCCATTGGGAATAGCCTGCTTGCGAACGCTCTCCGAGCTTGAACGCACGATCTCAATCCCTTCCGTGAGCCCCATGCGCGCTACATATTGAGGCAAAAATCGGCGACGATCGTTTCGTGATTTCCTTGAACATTTTGATGACTCCGGACTAACGAAACGATACGGCCGCCGAGAAGTTTCGGCGTGCCACCCGGGCGCGATGTCGGGAGACTATCCGCCCCTCTCTGCTTTTTTCCGTTCGTTTTCCGTGAGATATTGTTTCCGGATGCGGATGCTCGCCGGCGTCACTTCCACGAGTTCGTCGTCGCCGATGTAGTCCAGCGCATCCTCCAACGATAGCGTGAGAGGGACTTCAAGCTGCGTGGCGAGTCCCTCGTTCTTTGCGCGGAAGTTCGTGAGTTGCTTCTCGCGCGCCACATGGACGTGTACGTCGCCGTCTTTTGCGTTCTCCCCCACCACCATACCTTCGTAGACCGCGACGCCGGGGCCGATAAAAAGCGTTCCCCTCCCCTGTGCCGTGACGAGCCCGTAATTGTTTGACTGACCTGCTTGGGTGGCAACGATGGAACCGTGCGGGATGGACGTGATGTCACCCTTATAAGGTTTGTAGCCCAAGAAAATGCTGTTCATAATGCCGGTGCCCTTTGTCGCGGTGAGGAACTTGTTGCGGATACCGATGAGACCCCGCGTGGGGATCTCAAAATCCATAAACGAATTCTTTTTATCGTCCATGCGCATGTTCTTCATCGTGCCGAGGCGCTTGCCCATCATTTCAATCACGATGCCGGAATATTGTTCGGGCACTTCAATGGAGACAAGTTCCATCGGCTCCAATTTTTTGCCGCCTTTCTCTTTGAAGATCACCTGCGGCTTGGAAACCTCCAACTCAAACCCTTCGCGCCGCATCTTTTCAATGAGGATCGCGAGGTGGAGCTCGCCACGCCCGGCGACTTCCCATTGGCCGACGCCGCTCCGGGCGTCGGCCGTGAGCGGCTTCACTTTGAGCGCCACATCGGTTTCCAGTTCTTTCTCCAAGCGCTCTTTGAGGTTGCGCGAGGTCGTATATTTCCCTTCCTTGCCGCGGAAGGGCGACGTGTTCACGCCAAAGGTCATTTTGATCGTCGGCTCGTCAATTGCAATCGTGGGCAGGGGCATCGGATTATCGGGGTCAGTGATCGTCTCGCCGATCGTGATGTCGGGAATCCCCGCGATCGCCACGACGTCCCCCGCCTCAGCTTTGTCCACATCCACACGGTTCAATCCGTCAAAGACCATGACTGATGTGAGCGTTTCTTTTTTGACCTCGCCCGAGCGCGTCACGTGCGCGATGGTCGTTCCCTTTTTGAGCGTACCGGAATAAAGCCGCCCGACGGCGATCTTGCCTTTATAATTGTCGTGCGCGAGGTTCACGGTGAGCATCTGCAAAACATCTATCCCGCTCTTTTTTGGTGCGGGAATATATTTCACGATCGTCTCAAATACCGGCTTAATATTTTTCATCGCGGCAAGATCTTTCGTAAAACCCGCTTTTCCTTCACGCGCGGCTGCGTAGATAACCGGAAATTCGATCTGCTCTTCCGTCGCATCCAGTTCAAAAAAGAGGTCGTAGGCGGCATTGAGCGCCCACTCCGGCCGCGCATCCGGCTTGTCAATCTTATTGATAACGACAATCACTTTGTGTCCCGCCTGTATCGCCTTCCTCAAAACAAACTTCGTCTGCGGCATTGGTCCTTCTTTTGCGTCCACAAGGAGCAGTACGCCGTCCACCATCCGCATGATGCGCTCCACCTCGCCGCCGAAGTCCGCGTGGCCCGGCGTATCCACGATATTGATCTTTACGCCCTTGTACATCACCGCGGCATTCTTGGAAAAGATGGTGATCCCCCGCTCGCGTTCAAGTTCGTTCGTATCCATGATGAGCGTCGTTTCCGCGCCGCTCTTCAACTTAAAGTTCGCCGACTGCTTCAAGAGCGCGTCAACGAGCGTCGTTTTCCCATGGTCCACATGGGCGATGATAGCTATATTTCTCAGCTCCATGACGACTTATTATAGGCGCTTTCTATATTTTTAGAAAGGTTGTATAATGTCGGTAGCCGTTTGAGACATTCTCCATACGCTCCTTGATAGCCGAATCTGTTTTGTTTTCAAAGGCCGTCAAATTGCATAAATCTCATGAAAAAATTATTTATTACTTTGTTTTTCGTGGTTGCAATCGCGAGCTTTGGAGGAATATTGCGTCCGGTTGCCGCACATGCCGATGATACGCTCACACCAACGCAGGCGGCCGTACTGCAACAATCGCTTACTACGATGAAGGCGGAATTGCTTGAGCTCCAGGCCCAGGCCGCCGCGCAGACGGGCGCACCAACTCCGGTGCCTGCCGTCCTCGGATCGTCGCTTACGCCGGAAGACGCTGCATCGCTTGTGAATGTGCTTTCCGTGCTCTCTACGGCGCTCACGGGCCTTCAATCAAGCCTGGCGAGCAATCCACAAATCATCGCAGGCCATGAAGGGGCCATCATCTCCACGTTGAAGGATGTGGGCACCACGCTCGCAATGATTGGGGCAACGCTCGCGGGGAATCCGAGCGCCGCTCCACTCGCGGTTTCGTCACCATCCGCCGTAGCCGCCGCGCCTGTTCCGCAAGTACAGGTACAAGCATCCGTTCCCGCACCGGAAACGTCCACCCAAGTGATGCCGCAAACGTCGGGGGCTACGAATCCCGAAAGCGCGGCACCGCAGACCGCACAGGTGGGAACGACCTGGTCGCTTTGGAACTTAAACTGGCCGCTCATCGGCGTAATCGCACTTGTGGTCGTCGCAGTGCTTGCGTGGCTTTTTTGGCCAAGTGGTGAAAACGAAGAGGAAGAAACGAAAGAGAAAAGCATGCCTCTCCCCGCACCCGCCATCACGCTTACGAGCATCGCAAAGCCAGTGGGATCACCGTCGGCGCCAATCGCAACCAGTGCCATAGCGACACCCCTCGGCGTATCCACCGGAAAACCACCCCAACCCCCGCAACAACCGCAACCCTCGCAACAGCAGCATCAGCAAAGGAAACCCGCATAACGCGGGTTTTCCTTTATTTTGAGGATGTGCTGGAAGACGCGGGATGGGCGCATGCTTCAATGACGATAGACGCATGATTGAACTCCCGGTTCGCGAGATACCCAAGCCCGAAACTCAAAGAAGACGCGAGAAAAATGATCGCGCCGAACACGGCTTCCTTTTTGCGAAGCCCAAGCCAGCGTTTCAATTTTTGCACGGGGCAATGATACCACGCCGCCCATTAAAACATTCTAAAAACTCAAATACTGTTCCCACTTTGCGTAGAGCTCGCGGGTCGCGCGGAGATCCCCCACATTGTACCGCGCGATTTCCAAAAACTTTTTCTTTTTGAAAAGCGGCCCTACGTCGTCGCCCGTCACGCCTCCGGACTTCGGACTCGGAATGCCGAACGCGCGCGACCACAAATGCAAACTCCCCTTTCGCCGCGTCGCGCCATAGAATGAAAGCTGTTCTGCAAGGTCAATATGCAACGCCTCGGGATTGTTTTGGTAGAGATATCGCCCGCGCATGAGATCCTTCGTCGGTTTCACCCCCTTGATCGCGGAACGGATCATCAAAAACGGTATGTCAAACGCGCGACCGTTGAACGTAATGAACACTTGATAGCGCGTGGCGAGTTCCCAGAATTTCCGGAGCATTTCCTCCTCCTCCATCTGCTTGAACGAGACGCCGCCCTCTTTTATCTCCTCGTTGCGCTCGCCCGGCGCCTGATAATACACCCCGCCTTCGTTCTTGTGATAATCCAAAAGGCCGACGGCGACAATCTCTCCCGTCAGGGGCGAAAATCCGAGGCCATTCTTCAGCTCCGTGAGCGCGCGTTTGTACTCTTCCTCGTTTTCGGAGTCCTTTTTGATCCAACGGGTCAGATTTTCCTGCGTCGCGCGGTCAAGTTTTTCAAACTCCTCCCCTATCGTTTCTATGTCCAAGACCAGCTTGTTTGTTGACGTCATGATTTGACTTCGCCTTCATTCTAACATAAAATAAAAACCACTATGGCGCATACAAAAGCCCTCGGTTCAACCAAATTGGGCCGCGATTCCGTCGCGAAGCGGCTCGGCGTGAAGATCGCGAACGGCCAAAAAGCAGCAGTCGGGCAGATTATTGTCCGTCAGCGCGGCACAAAGTACGTGCCAGGCGCGAACGTCCTTCGCGCGGGGGACGACACGCTCTATGCCGTAAAGAACGGCATCGTGAAATTCTTTACAAAGACGAAAACGAACTTTGACGGCTCGCGGAAAAAAGCGACATTCGTCGCGGTGCAGTAACGTACCGTAACGCTCGGTAACGTGCCGCAGCGCAAAGCCCGCTTAGCGCGCGGCCTTTTTTACCACTATTGTCATGTCCGCCGTGATGCCTTTTTTGAAATCAATCGTGATCGCATATTCCCCTGCTTCTTTGAGAGGGTGCGCGAGATTAATGTCCACGCGCTCCTTCCCGATCAGCCCGTGTTCGCGGAGCGCCTTGAGGATGGACTCTTTGTTGACAGAGCCGAAGATGGCGCCGGATTTGTCGGCGGCAAGTTCAAATTCCAATTTCGTATCCGCGATCTTCCGCGCGATTTCCGCACGATGCGCGCGGAGTTCGCGGTCATCTTTCTCATGCTCCGCCTTTTGCGCCTCAAGTTTTTTGAGCGCGGCGGGCGTGGCGGGCTCCGCAAGCTTGTTCACGAAAAGAAAATTCCTGGCGTAGCCGCCGCTCACTTCTTTCACTTCATACTTCTTGCCAACGTTACGAATATCTTCCAAAAGAATAACCTTCATTGGGGATTTTGATTTGCGGTCTCTGCCTGGAGTATCTGCACGGCTTTATCAAGCTGGGGATCGCGGCCGTTCGCGATATCGTCGTCGGAACGCGCTACGGCGTAATCCGGCGCGATGCCCTCGTGGTCAATGATCTTTCCCGAAGGCAGCACCCAATGGGCCACCGTGAGCTTGATCGCGGAACCGTCGGGGAGCGGCTCAAGTTCCTGTACGGTTCCCTTCCCGAAGCTCGTTTCTCCCACGAGCGGCACATGCCGGTCGTCGTGAAGCGCGCCTGCAAGGATCTCCGCCGCGGACGCCGAACCGTCATTGATAAGCACGGCGATCGGGAAATTTGAGAGCGTGCCGTCGCCCTGCGCCGTGTAATCCTGCTCCGGCACCGCGCGGCCCACTTCTTTCACCACGAGCGAACCGGGCTTCAGGAAATATCCCGCGATGTCAACCGCGACCTCAAGATACCCGCCAGGATCGTCGCGGAGATCAAGTACGATCCCCTTTGCGTTCTTGGCGAGCGCTTCAACAAGCGCTTGGTAAAAAAGGAAGTCGGCGTCCTCGGTGAACTCGCTCAACGTGACGTGAGCGATATTGCCTTTCATTTCAAATTCCACGTTCGGAACCTGAATGTTCGTCCGCGTTATCTTGAAATCTTTCGGCGCGCTCCAGTCCGCCCGCAATATGCTTAAGGTGACGGTGGTTCCTTCCGGCCCGCGGATCAAGTTCACGGCATCATCCACCGTCATGCCGCTCGTGGACGTCGCGTCAACTGCGACGATCCAATCCTTCGGTTTCAGCCCCGCCTTCTCCGCCGGCGTGCCCTTGAGCGGCGCCACCACCACGATGTGGCCGTCTGTGTCCGTGCCGAGCTGCGCGCCGATGCCCCCAAAGTCGCCCGTGATGTTCTCCTGGAACTGCTGGTTGCTTTGCGGCGTGAAAAATTCCGAATATGGATCGTTCAGCGAATTCACGAGACCGTTCACCGCGCCGTACAGTTTGTCCTCGTTGGTTGTGCTCCCGTTCCGAAGATAATTATCATTGATGGTCTGCCACGCCTGCCAGAACAAGCTGAAGTCGGCAGCGCTCATGCCCGTGGATGACGGCGGCGTGAGATCGCTCGCGCCGGTCGTGACGACGGCCGGCTGCGGAATTCTTTTCTCCGCACTCCAGCCGAGGAAAAAACCGCTCCCAAGGAGCGCAAGGCCTACGATGACGGTAATCCCTATTTCCAATGCTTTTTTACCGATGACACGCATAGTACCCTGGATTATATCACATTTTTGAAAACGGAAATTTCTGGAGGATGGCATATTCGGCGCCCTCGCGGCGAAGCGTGGATTCCATAAGGTCCAAGCTTTCCACGGGAACGCAAATGCGGGGTGAACGCCCTAGGGGCGGGAGCGTTGCGCCACGCATCTCGCCGTTAAATCGCGCGAGAGTGATGTGGCCGCCGAACGGTCTCGTTTCCCTCATAAACGGCACCTGTTCCGCGACCAACCGGTCTTCAAGAAACTCCTTTATGGTGGAAAGTTTTTGTGAGCTCTCCTCTGCCGCGCCGAGCCACAACATCCTCTTTGCGCTCCCGCGCGGCGGGCCGTACGTTACGGTATCAAAGATAATTTCCTGTGCCGGAAATCGCTTTGCGGCGGCTCCCGCGGCGCGCATGATTTTGGGGAATTCGGCGTCGTCCTCGTAGCCCAAAAATGACATGGTGAGATGCCAGTTCGCAGACGGTACAAGCCGGATCTGGCGAAGAAGGTCGGGCGCGAATTTCTTCTCCGCCTCTTCGGATAGTTTTCTTACCTCTCGCCGCGCAGCGTCGGTGATATTTACGGCAATGAAAAGCCGGTGGCGCATAATTACAGGATACATTAAAATGGAATGAAATGGGTTCCAAATCGCAATCGTCATATATAAAGGAATTAACGCGGAGAGCTGCCACGTCGCACGTGTATCGGAAGCACCAGCTTCTGGGGCTTTTGATCGCGCAAACCTTGAAAGACGAGGGGCACAAATCGCTCTACATCAAGCTCGCGAAAGAAAGGGACGGCGAACGCCTCCTCACGCTTGCGAAAGAAGTCGCGGAAAAAAGAAACGTGAAAAACCGGGGAGCGTACTTCATGGCGCTCCTTAAGGGAAATTCCCGCCATGGCAGATGAAATCGTTGCAATAGGCAGTAAAAGCAATGAAAAATTCCTGCGCAAAAAAGCGGTTGATTTTGATTTCAAGAAATTTACGAGGAAAGAAGTGAACGAACTCGTCGCCGCAATGCGGCGCGTCATGAAAGCGGCGAACGGCATCGGTCTTTCCGCGAACCAGATCGGCCTGCCCTACCGGATGTTCGTCGCCGAAGTTCCGGATGCGCAGGGCGGAATGAAATTTTACGCCGTGTTCAATCCGAAGATTGAAAAGGCAAGCGAGGAAACCGTGCCATACGAGGAAGGATGTTTGAGCGTGCCCGGCGTCTGGGGCGACGTCACGCGCCCAGCGAGGATCGTGGTGAGCGGTTTTGATAAGAACGGGAAGCCCACAAAAGTGAAAGCGTGGGGGCTCCTCGCGCGAGTGTTCCAGCACGAGGTGGACCATCTGAACGGAAAACTTTTCGTTGACCGGACAAAGAAGCTCCGCCATGCGCATGTGGAGAAAAAAGGCGCCAATGGTTAACGCCTCCGGCATCCGATGAAATACATTTTCTTCGGAACGCCGCGCTTTGCGGAAATCATTCTTGAGCGCCTCCTCCGCGCGGACATGCCGCCCGCGGCCCTCGTATGCAATCCTGACCGGCCGACCGGACGGAAAAAGATCGTCACTCCCCCGCTGACAAAGCGGCTTGTGCTCTCGCGCGGCGCGGAAGCTCCCCGCATAAAAATTTTCCAGCCCGAAAACCTGGATGAATATTCTATCAGGGAACTCACGGCGTTGGGCGCAGATTGTTTTGTGGTCGCGGCTTACGCGAAGATCATTCCAAAATCCGTGCTTGACCTTCCCCGTCTTGGCACGATCGGCGTCCATCCCTCGCTCCTGCCCAAATACCGCGGCGCCACCCCCATCCAGTCGGCCATTTTGAACGGCGAGCGCGAAACCGGCGTCACGATTTACCAAATGGACGAGAAGATGGACCGCGGGTCGGTTCTTGCAAGTGCAAAGATACCTATAGATAGTTTGGAAATAAACTATCCGGAACTTGAGGAGCGATTGGCGCAGCGCTCCGCGGAACTTCTTCTCGAAACGCTGCCAGGCCTTATGGCGGGAAAATTGAAACCGCATGCGCAGGACGAGGCGCAAGCGACCTACACTAAAAAATTCACAACGCAGGATGGCTTTGTGGACGGAGCAAATCTCGATAAAGCGCTCGCGGGCGACGCGGAGCAAGCCGAAATAATCATACGGAAAATCCGCGCGCTTAATCCCGAGCCAGGGTGCTGGACGATGAAGAACGCCAAACGGACAAAACTGCTTGAAGCAAAACTGTCCGGAACGCATCTCGTGCTTGCGAAAATCCAGAACGAAGGCGAGCGAGCTAGGGCGCTTCAAGCAGGTTCTTGAATTTATTCTCTACCTCGAGCTTAATTCTTTCGCTTTCCCCCTCTATCTCGCTGCTGCTCATGCGGTAATCGATCCGGGATTGTTTGATGTTGTCCAGCGCTTCCAAATAATTTAGCCAGTCGTTCGCAAGCTCTATGCGCTTTTCGCGATCGTCTTTGAATTTTTCGGAAAGCTTTTTATACGTTCCCTCGGTTATACGGAGCGCCTCCTTCAACCCTTCAATGATCTTTCCCCCCAAGACCTCGTCCATTACGACGGAATCGTAAGAATATGTTCCCTTGCTATCAAGCACGCCGAGCTCTTTCTTACGAAGATCGATCGGGCCACCCGGTCCTTCTTTCATCGCGCTATCTATCCTTTTCGCATTGAGACGATTATTTTTCCAAAGCTCATAGGTAATGAACACGAGCAGAAGGGCAATCACCGACAGCGCAACCGTAATAAGGAAAGTCGTCGAAATGAATGCCATACGTATTATTATACCTGACGGCTCATTTTTTGTCCGTAAGGCGCTTGAGTTCTTCCTTCACGTCCTCCACAATGTGGCGAATTTGCCTTTCGAGCGAACGCTTCTCTTCCAGAAGATGGGATTGCCTGAGATCGGTCTCGCCGCCGCCGGCCTCTCGGGCCTTTTCTTCTACCCGCTTCAGATCGCGCTGCAATTCATCTTTGAATTCTTGTAACTCTTTCCTTGATTGCTTCCTCCACCGCAGGAGACGATAAATAAATCCATACGTGCCGAAAACAAGAAGAATAAAGATGAGAATGATCAGCCATTCCCATCGCACGGCGAGCGCCAAAAGCCTGCATGAGAGACCATCACCCTTACAAAGCACGGCCGGAGGAAACACGCGGAAGTCAATTGAGGAGTCAGTGAAATTCCCTGCCCTATCAAACGCGCGGACGGTGAACGTCCGCACGTCGGTCGGCGACTGCGGCGGCAAAACGTAAGAAGCGGCAGTGCTTTCGAGGCTGGCGGGGTTGAACCAATCGCCATTGCCGATCCTAGCTTCATAATGATCAATGCCAGACACGTCGTCGGCCGCTACCCATTGGAAAACGGGCTGCGCGTCCGTTTCGTCCGTATCCTCGCGCGTAATGACGAACGGGCGAGGCGGCGTCCGGTCAAGCATGATTATTTTCACGGCTGGCGGCGACCAGGAATTGCCGCTTTTGAAACTTACAAAGAAATACCACGTACCATCTGAAAAATTCGAGAGATCATAGGTCACCTGTGAAACAAAACCCAGATTTACATCGGGAAGTTGGAAGTTGGCATTGGTCGATATCGTATAATCGACCCCTTCGGCATTCGAGGGAACGCTCCAGTCGAACGTAATGTGATCAAGGTTATACCAATTCCCGTCGGCAAGGGGCGGATTGGAGATGATGAGAACGGCCGGCGCTGAAGCATTCGCGGGCATGGCGGCAAGAGGAATGACGCTGAAATTTGCGCTCTGCATGCCGCTCAAAATATTGGTTCCTTTCCCGTCGTTCGCAAGAACTGACCCCGAGATAAATGATAACGGGGCGCTACCAGGACTTTCCGCCTCAAAAGTCACCGTGAAGATCGTCCCATCGGTTCCCTTGAAACCGGGGTTCACCGCCACGCCTCCGAAATTAATTACGCCGTCATGATTTGAGAACGTAGGGTCCTGGACCCAAAGATTCATAATGGAATCTGTCTTTGATACCGAAAGTACCGCAAGATTTTTTGTCGGAAAGGAAATTTCACCTTGCGCGGCACTCATCGCCTGGTCGGGCGAGGAAACCTTGACGGCAACGGTAAAACTGCGTCCCGTAAAATATGTTCCCGATTGCGGCGAAAAGAAAAGCGTTGCGGCATGTGCGTTTCGGGCGCCAAAAAGCCCTGCAAGCGCCGCAAGCGCGCTCACGATTATCCGGAATCTCGCGATAGTTTTTTTCTTCTCCATTTCCAAATCCAAAATATGATTCCTATGACTAATAATAACACTATGGACCCAAAGAGTGTTTCGGCGCCGCCCCGCGCGACCCGGGCCTTCAATTCCGGATGCTCAGCCGGGACTTCAGCTATTCGAAAATTTCCGGCCCTATCAACGGCGCGAACATAGATATCGCTTGAGAGCGTCTGATCCTTCAAAAGGTACGGCGAAGCGGCAACCTGCCAGGAGGACGATGCCCCGATCTTCATGCCCGCTTGCATTTCAAGAACTTCATAATGATCGATGCCCGACCGTTGATCGGTCGTAGAGAACGCCAAAAAATATTGCCCGTTGAAAATATTTTGCTCTTGGCCGATCTCCGGCGTGAACGGGTCCGGCGCTTGCGTATCGATGGTTGACGATACGGCGGTTCCTGTAAGCAGCGGGAACGGATTACTAATGACGGAAAGCAACGCCCGCGTCCCTTGTCCGTCATTCAAAAGGGCCTGCGCCGAAACGAGCGTGAAGCTCGTAGTCGCGTTGGCTTCTTTGGGAACAATCATGATGGTAATAATGGTCCCGTCCGCCGTGCTTTCCCCTCCCGGAATGATGCCGGCAAAGTCTACGGTACCAGAAGTGTTTGAGAAGATTGGCGTCTCTACCCAAAGGTTCACGATGGAGCCGCCATCGCTTATGCTGCTCACCGAAAAGGCATTGGTATCAAATGTGAAATGGGCTTCCAAGGCATTCACATTTTCCCCTTCCGTATTAAGGTGGACCATGATCGCCAAGGGATTCCCCGGAGATGGCCGCACGGTCATAACCGAAGCAAACGACCGCCAAGGGAGAAAAAGCATACCGACGAATCCGAGGATGAAAAGAGATCGCTTCATATTAGCCGGTCCAATAATACATGAGAATACTGAAGTCAACGAGAGTGATGGTCCCGTCGTGGTTCAAGTCAACGCCTGCCGGCGGATTCGGCCTGCCATACCAATACGCCATAATCGAAAAATCAATGAGGTTGACCTTGCAATCCCCGTTCAAATCCCCCACGAACGCGCAAGTTTGCGTCGGCGGCGCGGCAATATTAGTATCGCCTACCGTAAACGCAAGAATGTCCGAGTCCGGGGTCACGGCGCCGCCCGCCGCCGCCCAAGCGTGCGCCGTGTGATTGCCGTAATCCAATGGATCGGTATTCACGGCGTATACCCACGCCCCACTGTCGGCGGAAGTGACGTTTTTCATAATCTCATTCGCAGAATGAATAACGACGGCGACAGTCGCTGTAGGCGCGGTATAACCCAGAAGCGTAAGCACGTCGCCGCGCTTCACCTGTACTTTATCCGCGCTGATGGTAGGTGGGAAAAAAATGCCGCTCACGATGGTCGACGCGCCGTACGTAAGGGTGACAGAGAACGTCTGAACGATCGAGTGGCCGCCTTGCGGATCCTTTGCCAAGACACCGAAATTGTAGGTTCCCGGAGTGATGTTTGAGAGGTCAATTTCAAACTTTGCGTCAGGCCCCGATTGCGTCACGGCAACCGTCTGTCCATTTTCAAGAAGCTTAATGCTGCTCAATGGATATGCTATTCCCCGAAAAATCGCTGACGTCTGAAATACCGGCGGAGGAGAATAATATCCTCCCCCTCCACCGCCGCCGCCGCCTCCTCCCCCCCCGCCACTACCGCTGACACCGTAGGCGGTAGTCACGCTCGCCTCATTGCTATAGGGGGAATAATTGGATCCGGCAAAGGCCCTTGTGCGGTAAAAATAGGTGGTTGCCGGAGTTACGGAGTTATCCGCATAGGTCGCTATGCCAGTCCCCGTTATTCCGATTTGCGCATAGGTTCCACCCGCTCCCGTTTTGCGTTCAACGCTAAATCCATCCTCATTACCGGAGTTATCGGTCCACGTAAGCGCCACTTGGGTCGGGGCAGTTGAAACGGCGGTGAGATCAGAAGGCGCATTGGGCACCACTACTATCACGACGGACACCGAGGTTGGGAGCACGGCCGCAGATGCGGGTAGGATTATGAAACATACGCCGACGATCGCAAGGATATAATAGTCGCGGCGCGGCGTCATGATCGCGATGGTATGGCATTACTCAACCACCGCTCTTTTTTTACGCAGCCGGAATATCCACAACCGACGTCCGATGAGCAAAAGTACAATGAGGCCGACGAGGTAGTAGTACCAGTAGGTTTTTAAAGAAGAGAGGAGCAATCCAGTGGGCGAAAGCGATCCCGCAGGGAGGACATGGAACACGGTTTTCTGGCTGGCGACCGCCTGGTTATCTTTATAAAAATTCACCACTGCCCAGTAATCGCCTACTCCCAAATGAAAGCTTGTAGGGAATTCAATGACGTAATTGCTCGTCACGAACGGCGGTGTTATTGGAAATCCGCTTTGCTTTTCCGCAAACGCAAGGCGGACAGCATCATACTCATCGTAAAGATCGAACGTCGCAGCGTCAAACGATTCGGGTATGTTGCCATCATTCTCAAAACGCACCGCCACCTTCGGATTCCATCCTTCCTCAATATCCGGAAATGCGATCAGGGGGACGGAATATTTTTCATAAATATCGTTGCCAACCGTAAGGCTGAGGGATACGTTCACCCCAAGGGCTATCGTCACTTGCCCCGTTTTTCCTGGAACGCTTTGGAAACTCACGTTCCCCGTGTACTTTCCGAGCGATTCCCCCTTCGGTACCGTGATGGTGATCTGTACCGGGAACTGGCGCGTGCCCTGCGGTATGATAAAATCATTTCCCGTATCGAAACTTATCCATGGCTTGATGTGGTCGGGCACGCTTAACGCCGCTCTGATTTCAAGATTTTGATCGGGCTGATCTTGCACGAGGTAGACCGTCTGCGAATAGGTGACGCCGGGCACAAGGTGGTCAGCGTTGATGAAGGGAGGCGAAATGCCGAACGCCGCAAGGCTCCTTTCTGCGCTTCCCAGCAACAATATTGCGGCGAATGCGAAGGCAATGAAAAACAAACGGCTAAACTTTCGGAAAGAATGCTTCATACCGTTATGGGTATATGGTAGCATATTCATCCCCTGCGCGCAAAACGAAAGACGTTCGGAGGAATGGCCGAGCGAGAGAAAAAAACCGCTAAGTCCCTAGTTTACCGATTGGCCCGTGAAAAGGTTGGTGCCGTTGTATGTTCCCGTCGGCGTTCCGGTAGGGACCTGCAACAGCCAAAATATATTGGTGGAAACCGTAGTGGTACTTATGGGAGCGGCGATTGACACGCCGTTCAACGTGACCGGCGTGCTGCTCAAGGCATAGCCCGTGCCGTAGGTAAAGCCCGATGACGTCGCGTACTGCTGGGAACTCGTCACAAGCGTGGTTGTCGGCACGCCGCCCGTGAGAGATTGCGTAGCCGAAAACTGGAACGTCGTTGAAGTGTTGCCGACGTCTGAAATCGTCGTGGTTACGGAAGGACTGTTGACTTGTGCCGGCGCGAGCGTTCCATAGGCTATGGAGCTTGGCGTTGAGCTGATCGCCTCAAGACTGTTCAGCGTAGTCGTCGCAGAGGTGGTGCTGACGCTGAGTTTGGCGGGATTTGTGACTGTTATAGCCCCTTGCCAACCCTTTCCATTATAGGTATAGGAGGCGTTGTCGGTCGGCGAGGCGAAATAGTACATGGAGAACGTTGTGGTGGCGTTTGCGGTAAAGCCGCCGGGGCAAGTCGATGTTGAAAATGCGCTGGCCACATAGCAAAAGAGCGGGTTCGGCGTGCTGCTCGTGAGGCACGACGAGGATGCGATATCGCCGCGGAACAACGCTATGGTCTCGGTGCTGTTATTAAAATCCGTGCAGCCGTTATAATCGGTGACCGTGACGGCGACGGAGATCGGCGTTGTCGTATTGGCGTTAAGGCTGATAGCCGTACCTCCATTCGGGCCTGAAACGAAGGAAACAATGGGCGCCGTGGTCGTCACGGTCGCACTACTCGTAACACTGGTAGTCGTCGCAGTACCGAAAACGGTTTGGGCGACCAACAAAAAAGCGGCTGTGGCAAGGGCAGTAACGACCAAAATCTGTATAAGCTTTTTATCCATCCAGCTTAGTATTATTATAGCAAAATGGATGTTTCTTACCTGTGGATAACTATTACAGATGATAAAGGGCAGAAAAGGTAGTTGTGCCCAGGTAGGTACCGGTAGGAGTACCCGTCGGAACTCGCAGCCCCCAAAAAATATTACCCGACACGGATGTCGTTGAGACGGGCGCCGCAAGGGTGAAGCCGTTCAACGTGACCGGTGTGCTGCTCAAGGCATAGCCCGTGCCGTAGGTAAAGCCCGATGACGTCGCGTACTGCTGGGAACTCGTCACAAGCGTGGTCGTCGGATGGCCGCCCATAAGGGACGCGAGCACGGACAACTGGAGCGTGGTTGAGCAGTTGCCTGCGTTCTGAACCGTGGTCGTGAGGTTCGTCGCGCTCGTCCCTGCCGGCGCCAAGGTCCCGTAAGTGATGCTGGTCGGCGCGACGCTCATCGCGAGCAGCGTTTGCAGCGTTACCCCGCTTGCGGTTGAGGAAGTGTTTGTGTTGCTCGCGCTGTCAGTAACGGTGATAGCGGCATTCCACGTCTGACCATTGAAGCTTGAAGACGCATCCGTGGCGTCCGCGAAGTAATAGATGTTTGCCGAACAGCTCACGGTGCTCGTGGAATTGCTGAAGCTGCAACTCGAACTCGGGACCTGGTAGCAGTTCAGGTTGTTGGCCGTGCAATTTGATCCAACACTCGACAGATAAATGGTTGATGTGGCATACCGGATATCACCCGCTCCGTCCGGGTCGGTTGTCGACGCGACTGCCGTAACCGTCTGCGTGCCACCAGGATTTAAAACAATCGCCGCATTTCCGTTGAGAACGACTTTTGAAACGGTCGGCGGTCGATTCCCGCTCGGTAGGAATGGATTCCCCGCCGGCACGACTCCCGTAGAATAGTTCGCATAGGTATTTGCCGCAAAAATTTCGTAATAATAATATGTGGTGGTGGAGAGACTCGTATCCGTGCAACCCGCGGTGCTTGAGGCGACGACGCAGGCGACGGTGGTCGTCGCATTGATGGCCTCGCTGACGTAGGTGGTTGTCCCGTTGGTCGGCGCGACGGCAACGGAAGATGTTGCCCGCAGAACGGTCGTCGTCGCGAAATCGGAGCTTGTTGAATTTGTCCAACTAAACGTCACTTGCGAGCTGGTCGCCGTGCCGGACGCATTCGTCACGTTCGCCGGCTGCTGATTGTCTATCGTAAGGGTGTTTGATGTGATCGGCGTACTGGTCTGATCCAGCGTATTAACGTCCGTCCAGCCCGTAATGGTGGAGGTGACCACGTAGGTTCCACCGGGCGGTGCCGGCATATTCGGATAACTCAAGGGCTGAATGAGCGTGCGGAACGTGGTGGCGGTCGTGGAAACGCCCATGGCGGTCGTCGTGACGGTCAAAGAAGTAGACCCGGGATTCGTGCTTGAGCCGTATACCGTGGTCCCCGAACTATTCGTAATCTGAACTTGAAAAATGCCCGTCGTCGTAGAAAGGCCGACGTTCACGCTGGTTATGGTGCTTGTGCCGTCGTCGGTCGCAAAGGTAAATGCATTGCTCGTCGTCGCCGCCGCGCCCGGCCCTATCGTAATGTTCGATGGCTGGGTAGTAGTACCAAGGATGATATAGCGCGGGAGATAGGTGATGACGATTATACCGTTTCCTCCCGCGCTGCCTCCCGTCGTTCCATACCCGCCGCCTCCGCCTCCGCCATAGACCACTCCCGCAATTCCCGCGGCGCTAGTGTTCCGCCCTCCCGACCCACTTCCCGAACCGTGAGTTGAATCCCATTCCGTGCCGGTATTCCCGGCAGTGTTGATGGCCCCTCCTGTCACGTTGTTGAGGTCAGCATTTCCGCCCGTGCTTGTGGCAGTCCCGAGTCCTGCGCTTCCCGCCCCGCTCTTCCCTCCCGCACCACCACCGCCACCACCGTAGCTTCCATAACTTGAGTTGCCCGGGCCACCGTTGCCACCCGGATAGGTGGTGCTTCCTACGCTCGTAGAACTCGCCCCGCCAAGACCATAACTCGTTTTCGTAGTTGTTGCCTGCCCACCTTTAGCACAAACGAAAGACGTTGCGCAGGTTGAGCTTCCGAAAAAGGTGTCCGTTCCGCTTGCCGCCGTAGCCCCTAAACCGACTTGAATGGTGGTGCTGGCACCGATAGTGAGTGTTTTGTTGATTATTTCTGCATACGCACCTCCGCCTCCTCCTGCGCCTCCTCTGTTTGAATTGGTACCCGCCGTTCCTCCTCCTCCCGCTCCTATGGCCTCAATCGTATTGCTCGCATTGTCCCAATCATTCGGCACCTTCCACGTCGTGGAAGCGGTACTGATGATAAAAACTTTCGTCTTCGCTATCGCGTCGGCCGCGATCTGCCACTGCCGCGACTCCTGCCAGCTGCCGATCGTAAGCGGCCCCAATTTATAAAGTTCCGGGCTTGCATCCGGCGCCTTGAAAGAATATCCGAAATCCGATTCTATGCCCTTCTTAAAAACAACCTGCCAGGTGATCGTCTGATCGTCGCCGCTCGTCGTCATATCCGTGGGAACATCGGTTGTCACCGTGAATCCGCTCGGCACGGTTTCGGTCACCGGCCCCGCGTAATCCGCGTTCGGAATGATTTTGATCGTCGCCCGATAGGTCATCGGCGGATAGATCCTGGTCGCCTCCGCGCGCTCCACGTCAAACTGCGGATCGGTTTGCGCCTCAAAACTGTCGCTCGCCTTCATCGCGTCTCCCGTTGAGGGATCCTGCGCCGCGATAGCCACGTTGTAGGTTCCGGTTTCGGCGGCAATGAGCGTGGCTGAATAATCCGGATCATTCGTAAATGATTGCATGGCGCAGTGCGGTCCCCGCAGGATTGTCTTGTTGCCGGTCGAAAAATGATAAATCTTTCCCGACGGCGAGGAGATATCCATCGCAATATTGCCGTCGCAGATCGTATGCCCCGTGGGATTAAGGAATCCTAATCCGATCTTCGCGGTATCCCCCTTCTTATAAATTGACTTGTTGAAATTCACCGCGAGCACGCCCCAGCTGAAATCGCTCTGCGTCTGGTACGCCACGCCATTCTGCCAAATCAAAAGTTTCATAAGATACCCGCCTGGCATGAATGCGCGGCCCTGGTTTGGCAGTATCACGCGGAGGTTGCCGCCCGTGACGAGGATCACGGGCTGGAGGTTTGTCAGTTTCCCGTCGGGTCCGAAGATTTGCGCGATGATCGGATTATTCGCGTCGGGAAGCTGGCTCTGGTTCGGAGATAACTGCGCGTAGGCAGTGAACCAACGATCAAGCCCAATGGCGTGCGCTGCCGCTTTCCCTACGGTCCGGAAAAAATCCGCAGCCCGGAAAAAAAAAGACAATGGAGAAGGTGGACGAGAAAGGCTCGTACTGGAGGGCGTGGTCGTAGCCGGAGGAGAGGAAGTTGGAGCCACTTCCGGAGCTGCGGGCGCCGGTGCTGGCTCGGTAGTGGAAGTCGGCCCGGGAAGCGCGTTCAAGTTGAAATCAAATGTCGGCGACTCGTTTGCCTTGAAATCGCTATTCTGATTGACAGGGACTGGCTGTTGGGTCGGCGGGAGGACGATGACTTCCGAGGTGGTCGCCGCGGACGGCGTTGCGGCAGTACTTCCGCCGAGCGAAATTGGCGATGCCGGTGGGATCTCATAGTGCACCTCAACAAACATCCCGTCCAAATATACTTTGGGGATCTGCGTGAGCGCGGTCGGAATCCCTTCAATCCTCACCTGAAGCTTTTTGAGATCGTCCCAGCTCGTCACGGGAAGGGTCGCTGTGAAGTTCTGCCAGTTGTCCTGATTCACTGTCGCAAGATCAATCCACGTCTGACCATCCAAGCTGTAACTTACTTTCAGGAAGTTGTCGTCAGGCGGGGGCGGCGGAGCGAAGACCGGCACAGAGGAGGTGGCGGCGCTCGCCGCGGGCGGTGCAGTAACATCGGATCCGGTCGCAGTGAGCGTTGCCGTGACCGGCGGTGCCATGATCACGGTGCCGCTCGGCGTCGTAGAGGCGGTGGCCTCGGTTGTCGTCGGTTCGGATGGCGGCGGAGGAGGAGTGGGCGCGGGCGGAGGAGTGGGCGGCGCAATGTCTGTGTCGCTTGAGGCCGGAACCGTGCTCACTGTGTCCGTTGTATCCGCAAACGCGACATTAAGGAGTTGCGCATTAAAGAGCCACGAAGTGCTCGTCGCTTCGGGTGCGGTGGTGGTTGGCGTAGTAGTGGTTGGCGCAGTGGGAACGGTGCCAGTGGCAGTGCTCGTGGCAGTTCCCTCCTCTGCTGCTGTCGCTGTCGCCGTCGTGAATCCCGGGATATTCCATACGAGCGTCAAGCCGACGCCTTTCATGTCGCCTTCCGTTTTATAATCGGGCGGCACAAACGCGCCGCAAAAGATCTGCGACAAGGGCGAGATTGGGTCATATACGCTCGCATTGTCTGCCGTAATCGCCGTGGACGAAGCATCCAGGCTCTCGGGCTTCCCTTGGGCATTCGCCGGGTTCTGCCAACTGCCCAAACACGTAAGCGGGAAAAAATCGCTCACCTCTGCGCGAGTGGAAAGCTTCCGAATACTCCAGAAAATGCCGCCGATCAGAACAAGAAGGATTACAAGCGACCACCACGGGTGGCGCTTCCCGAATCCAGGCCGCAAATTGAGAACGTTCCTGCCATAGATAATTTCTTTGAGCGAGTGTCTTGACATGCGGGCTTTCTCCGTATGCACATCAAACACGCTCCTCGTTTTGTCATCGTTTCTCGCGGGAGTCATTCCCCATCATTTTACCATCATTTACCATCAAAAACAGAAAATCCGCAGAAAAACTGTTGTTTATAACCTCTTCTCCGCCTCTTCCCAATTCACCACGTTCCACCAGTTTTTTACATATTCTCCTCGATTTGAGGTGTACAAAATATAGTACGCGTGCTCCCATACGTCCAAGCAAAGAATCGGCGTCTGCCCTTTTGTGAGCGGGCTGTCCTGGTTCGGCGTCGTTGTGACGGTCAGTTTGCCGTTTGCGTCACGCACGAGCCACGCCCAACCGCTTCCAAAAACGCCCCCAGCCGCTTTCGTAAACTCCTCTTTGAATTTCGGAAATCCGCCGAATGCCTGCGCAATCGCATCCCCTATTTTCCCGCTCGGTTCGCCACCTCCGCCATTGTCCGGCCCTGCCATGGTGACCCAAAAAAACGAGTGGTTCGCGTGCCCCCCGCCGTGGTTGTGCACCGCCGTGCGGATGTCCTCCGGCACGGAATCCAGCGACCGCAAAAGTTCCTCAAGCGACCGGTCCGCGATCTCCGGATGCTTTTCCAATGCCGCATTCAGATTGTTCACGTACGCCTGATGATGCTTCGCGTGGTGAATCTCCATCGTCTTCGCGTCAAGGTACGGTTCCAACGCGTCGTAGGCGTACGGCAGTTTTGGCAGTTCGTATTTCATAAGGTTGGTATTTAATAAGTTTATTTTTTTCTTGCGACCCTTTCCATTTTATAATACATTATACAGGTGCACTTGTGCACTATTGCGGGGTCGTCTAATGGTAGGACAGCGGCCTTTGGAGCCGTTTATCCTGGTCCGAATCCAGGCCCCGCAGCTATTGGAAGGCTCGCGAAGAGCAGAATCATAAAGATGTTCACCGGCATGGTGGTATAAAGCAAGGTTATGGGGCCATGCGCCTCATAAGCTCCGATTCTGAGGACGCCGAAGATGATAGTTCCTGCCGCGCCGATGATCGTGAAGATAAGGCCCCACCAGAAATACCTCGTAGGAAAAATCCTTGAGAGGAAAAAAGCAGGGGTGCCACACCACGAAGATGAAATTTTATCTAACAAGGCTCGGCAGGTGATGAACCAGTAATTACATTCTTATCAAATAAGTTCCCACAGCGTCCCACACGTTCAGCTTGACAGGTAGCGAATAATATGCTATCATGTTTCTGTAGTTCATTTCCATTATGAAGGAGGCTGCATGAACACCCTTTCAGGTATTCTGTTCTTCGTCGCGTTTCTGCCCTACATCTGGGCGATCCTCCACCACCAAACGGTGCCATCCCCTGTCTCATGGGCGATCTGGGCAAGCATTGATGCACTTTCGCTCATCGCGATGAGGAAGGAGAAGGCAGCAATCGGGCAGCTCACGGGAGCTGTTGTAGGAGCATCAGCTGTCGCGATTCTCGCGCTCGTCTTTGGGAAACCAAGCATGGGTTCCGTCGAATGGATCACAATCGCAATCGCTGCCTTGGGCATTATTCTCTGGCAAGTGAAAAATGATGCGCTCCTCGGCCTTGTCTGTGCACAAATCGCGACGCTCGTCGGCGGGGTTCCCACCATCGTCGATGGCTATCGCAATCCCAAACAGGAAGACCCGATTGCATGGTCAATCTGGTTCCTCTCATGCGTTTGTGCGCTTTTCGCCATTAAGAAATGGAACTTGGCGAACGCGCTTCAACCCCTTGTGTTCACGACGATTGAGACGGCCATGGTCGTTTTCGTCGTAATCCGTCCCCATCTGCTTTGATTAGCCGGTGGGGACTTCTGTTTTGGTCCTTATCAAGAAGGTTCCCACAGCGTCCCACGCAGCCAGCATTTTTTTGACCTCCTTTTGTTGTGTTCTGGTAACCAAGCAAATAGCCGAATAAGAAAGCCGCCGGTAACCCGATGTTTCCGGCGGCACCTAAGTCTTGCCTCTGGTGGATTTCCACCAGCGCATCATCACGTACCCGACCCCTTTGGAAAAAACGACCAAAAGGAGATAGGAAACGATGACAATCACCCGATGTCTCCAGGCACACCACATCAATGCCTGGAGGCGTGGATAAAGCCACGCGCCCCAAAACCACGGTGCGAACCATCGGCAACAAATGATCAAGGTACTCAAAACGAAAATCTCGGCCACCTTGATCCAAAGATATCCCACTGCCGTTTCTACCGCCCAAATCTTCAACAACCTAATCACCGGGAACCTCCTTTCGTCACGCACCTGTTCCGTCCGCTCTTGTTATTATAGTATTTTATCCTGGAATGCCAACTGATGCGCTTCGTACGCCCTCGGCACCAGGCGTTTAGCAAATTCTATCTGCATCCGCTATACTTGGAAGTACATGGACGCTCACCTGCTTCAAGAGACCGTGTCGCACCTCCTTGCACCCGGGAAGGGCATCCTTGCGGCGGACGAGAGCACGGGCACCGTGGGCAAGCGCTTCGCCGCGCGCAACATCCCGCAAAACGAAGATATGCGCCGGCGATGGCGCGAGCTCCTCTTTACCGCGCCGGAAATTGAGAAAGGCCTTGGCGGCGTAATTCTCTACGACGAAACCATCCGGCAGAAGGCTTCCGATGGCACTCCTTTGCGGGAGGTTCTCGCGAAGCGCGGCATCGCGGTCGGGATCAAAGTGGACAAGGGGACGGTCACGCTTCCGAACTCTCCCGAAGAAAAAGTGACGGAGGGGTTGGACGGACTTGCAGAGCGGCTTCAGGAATACGCGGCAATGGGTGCACGCTTCACGAAGTGGCGCGCAGTTATGAAGATCGGAAACGGGATCCCCACAGCGGAATGCCTTGAAACGAATGCGTACCTCATCGCGCAATATGCCGTGCTTTCGGAGGAGGCGGGGCTCGTGCCGATCGTGGAGCCAGAAGTGCTGATTGACGGCGATCACACCCTCGCCCAATCAGAAGAGACCATCGCGCGAACGCTCACGACGGTCTTTGCCGCGCTCAAAAAGTATCGCATCTCCCTCCGGGGCATGATTCTGAAGAGCAGCATGGCGCTCCCGGGGAAAGAATCGGGCATGCGCGCGACGCCGCAGGAAGTAGCGGAAGCCACGCTTCGTGCGTTCAGGGCGTCAGTCCCGACCGAAGTTCCCGGCATCGTTTTCCTCTCGGGAGGCCAATCCCCTCGCGAAGCAACCGAGAATCTGAATGCGATAGTTCTCGCGGCGATGGCAAAAACGGGAGAATATCCGTGGCAACTTTCTTTTTCCTACAGCCGCGCCCTACAAGATCCCGCTATGGATGCATGGGCGGGTGAGGACGCCAACAAGGAAAAGGCCCAGGCAGTTTTCACGACGCGGGTACGGGAAACGGCGCGTGCGTGCGAAGGGAAATATATTGCGTCATGATAGGGTGGTACCGTTTGGCTTCATTTGCTACAATAGTACGAACGGGCTGATGGCCCATCTATATGAAGCGCGGCAAACTCGTTTTCAAGGACGGCATAGTTTTTGAGGGGGCAAGTTTCGGCAAGCCCATCTCCATTGCCGGTGAAATTGTTTTTACGACCGGCATGGTCGGATATCCGGAATCGCTCACTGACCCGTCCTATGCGGGTCAGATCCTTATTTTCACCTATCCCCTGCTCGGGAACTACGGCGTGCCGGACAGAACGCACTGGGAATCAAAAAGGGTTCAGGTGGCGGGCGTCGTGGTATCACAGTACGTTGACACGCCGTCGCATCCCACAAGCATGATGACCCTGGGCAAATGGCTTCGGCGCGAAGGGGTACCCGCGCTTGAGATAAAAGACACCCGTGCGCTTGCAGAAAAGTTACGCGGAGAAGGCGCGATGCTTGGGAAGATTTTGATCGGCAAAAAAAACGTCCCATTTGACGATCCGAACCGCCGGAACCTCGTGGACGAGGTTTCTATAAAGACACTCCTTCGTGAAGGCAACGGTAAACGGACGATCGCGCTCGTTGATTGCGGCACGAAGGAAAATATCCGTCGCAATCTGCTCGCGCGCGGCGTGCGGGTTACGACCGTGCCGTGGAATTATCCTATCTTCAAAAAGGGCGCGCCCGCCTTTGACGCCATTGTGATCTCAAACGGCCCGGGCGATCCTATGATGGCCCGCGCCACTATCGCAAACATCCGCGAGGCGCTTCGGAGAAAGGTCCCGATGCTGGGTATCTGCCTCGGCAACCAAATTTTGGCGCTTGCGGCCGGCGGTACTACCTATAAGCTTAAATTCGGGCACCGGAGCCAGAACCAGCCGTGTCGGCTCGTGGGCACCGACCGCTCCTACCTCACGACCCAGAATCATGGCTTTGCCGTGAAAAGGATCCCGCGCGGCTTCCGCCCGTGGTTCGTGAACGCGAACGACCGCACGAACGAAGGCCTGATCCACGAGCGCTTGCCCTTTATGTCCGTACAGTTCCATCCGGAGGCAAGCCCGGGTCCCTTGGACACGGGCTGGATTTTTGATTATTTCCTGAAGCGCGTCCCGAAACCATGACACCGCACCAAAAAATCAAGAAGGTCCTGGTGCTCGGCTCCGGCGCGCTCAAGATCGGCGAAGCAGGCGAATTTGACTACTCCGGCTCGCAGGCAATGAAAGCGTTCAAGGAAGCGGGGCTTCGGACCGTGCTCGTGAATCCCAACATTGCGACGATCCAGACCTCGCCGCTCCTCGCGGACAAAATATATTTCCTGCCGGTCACGGATTATTTCGTGGAAAAAATCATTGAGAAGGAGCGCCCACAGGGCATCGCGCTCGCCTTCGGCGGGCAAACCGCCCTGAACTGCGGCGTGCGCCTCGGCGAGCGCGGCATCCTCAAAAAATACGGCATTGAGGTACTGGGTTCGCCCCTTAAAAGCATCATCCTTACGGAAGACCGCGAGAAATTTGCTCACCACTTAAGAAAAATAGGTCTTCCCGTCCCGCCATCGGGCGCAGCCGTGAGCGTTCGCGAGGCGGAGAAAATTGCTAGAGCCGTCGGCTTCCCGGTCATGGTGCGAGCGGCCTTCGCGCTCGGAGGACAGAAATCTGGCGTCGCGAAAAACAGCCAAGAACTTCGCACCATCGTTTCGGGAGCGCTTGCCCTCTCTCCACAAGTGCTCATTGAAAAATATCTGCATCATTACAAAGAAATTGAATACGAAGTGGTGCGGGACAGGTACGACAACTGCGTCACGGTCTGCAACATGGAGAACATGGATCCGTTGGGCATCCATACCGGCGACTCCATCGTGATCGCGCCGAGCCAGACGCTCACAAATACCGAATATCACGAACTGCGCGCGGCATCAATCAAAATCGTGAAAAGCTTGGGGATCATCGGCGAGTGCAACGTCCAGTTCGCACTGAACCCGAAGCCCACGAACGGCGCGCTTGATTACTATGTGATTGAAGTGAATGCGCGGCTCTCGCGGTCTTCCGCGCTCGCCTCAAAGGCGACCGGCTATCCCCTCGCCTACGTCGCGGCGAAGCTCGCCCTGGGCCACGCGCTCCACGACGTGCCGAACCAGATCACGAAAGTGACGCAATCGTTCTTTGAACCGGCGCTGGATTACGTGGTCGTGAAGATCCCCCGCTGGGATATCAGCAAGTTCGCGCGCGCCGAGGAGACCATTTCAAGCGCGATGAAATCGGTGGGTGAAGTGATGGCGATCGGGCGGACATTTGAAGAGGCCATCCAAAAAGCGGTCCGCATGCTTCACCTCCACCTCCAGGGCGCGACGGATGAAGTGCCGGGCGAAGCGAGCGTCCCTCTCGTGCGACGCCTCAAGGTCCCTACTCCTCACCGGCTCTTTGCGATCGCAGCAGGGCTTCGCGCCGGGATCTCTCCGAAAACTATCTACAAACTGACTGGCATTGATCCTTGGTTCCTCTATCGCATTCAGAACATCATCCGGATGGAAAAGGAAATAAAAGCCGGCGGACTCACGAAAGACAAGCTCCTTCGCGCGAAGCAATGCGGCCTTTCGGATGCGCGCATCGGCCACCTTCGCGAAGCTACCGAAATGCAAATCCGCGCCGAGAGAAAACGATTCCGCGTCGTGCCGTCGGTCTTTCAAATTGACACGCTCGCGGGCGAGGTTCCCGCGCGGACGAACTATCTCTATCTCACCTATAACGGTTCCCATAACGACGTCGCGCCGCTCGGCAAAAAGAGCGTTATGGTGCTTGGCTCGGGACCTTATCACATCGGCTCGTCGGTAGAGTTTGACTGGTCAGCGGTGCATACCGCCCTCGCGCTCAAAAAGCACGATAAGCGGGCCGTGATTGTGAACTGCAATCCCGAGACGGTCTCTACTGACTACGACATTTCCGACCGTCTTTATTTTGAAAATGTAAGTTTGGAATCAGTGGCGGACATTTATGAATTTGAACGTGCGTCGGGAGTCGTCGTATCGGTCGGTGGCCAGGCGCCAAATAACATCGTCCAGAAATTATCGGCGCTCCGCGTGCCGATCATGGGCACCAACCCGCACGACATTGATCGCGCCGAAGACCGCAGTAAGTTTTCGGCACTGCTTGATTCACTTCGAATCGCCCAGCCGGAATGGGATACCTTCACTACTGTAAAAGCAGCCGCACACTTTGCCGAAAAAGTTGGCTACCCCGTTCTCGTACGTCCCTCGTATGTGCTCTCCGGGAGTGCCATGCGTGTGTGTGCCGACGCGGCGGAACTCAAGGAATTTGTGAAGCGCGCGATCCTTTTGAACCGCGAACATCCCGTAACGATCTCTAAATTCATCCTTGGTGCAAAAGAAATAGAATTTGATGCGGTTGCGCAATCCGGCATCATCAAAATTTCCGCGATTGCCGAACATATTGAGAACGCCGGCGTGCACTCCGGCGACGCTACCATCGTGTATCCGCCGCAGAAGGTGTACGCAAAGACCGCGAACGAGATCCAAACCGTCGCCGTGAAACTCGCGCGCGCGCTCCGCATCACGGGGCCCTTCAATCTGCAATGCCTCGTGAAAGACAACAAAGTGTACGTGATAGAGCTCAATGCACGGGCATCCCGCACCTTCCCCTTCATCAGCAAGGCAAGCGGTGTGAATTTTGCCGACATGATCGTGGATGCGTTCTACGGGCACGCCCGCGCCGTCTCGCTCCGCTATCCCGACTACGCCGTTGTAAAATCGCCGCAATTTTCCTTCGGCCGACTCCCGGGTTCCGATCCGGTGCTCCATGTGGAAATGGCGTCCACCGGAGAAGTCGCCTGCTTCGGCCGTGACCTTGAAAGCGCCCTGCTTACCTCCATAGCGGCAAGCATGCCCCTGAATGAGGCGAAGAGCGCATTCGTCTCGCTCGGCGGAGGGTCCAATAAGAGGGAATTTCTGGAATCGGCAGAGGCGCTCGCCACGAACGGTTTCACCTTGTATGCCACCCAGGGCACCGCAGAATTTCTCAATCGTCACGACATCCGCGCCGCGCGGATATACAAGGTAAGCGAAGGAAAGAATCCGAACGCACTTGCGCTTATCCAGAAAAAAAAGATTGCCTTTGTCGTAAACGTGAGCAATCATGAAAATCATGCCAACCATTCCAAGGAATCGCGCCTGCGGCGGACCGATGGCTACCTCATCCGCCGCGCCGCCGTGGATACCAACATTCCCCTTTTCACCGATCTTCAGCTTGCGCGGGCTTTCGTCCGCGCCCGCGTCACCTACGGTCTCCGCGACGTCGCGATCCGCTCCTGGCAGGAATATCTTGGGAGGAAAAACAGCATTAAGTATAGATAAGCGAAGTGCCCGCACGTGAGTTAGGCGGCGGGCACTGGTGGATGGGACGTTTTGGGGTGTTCTCCTTTACTCATCCCTTGATGCCAGATCCTCCCAAAAACGCCAGAGCTAAGATAAAAACCAACACGATGACTAATCCGACAACTTTGAAAAGCTTCATAGCTCCCTCCCAAATGGCAGATCGGTGAAAAACTCCTCTGCCCTGCCGCCTTTCGCCATAGACAGGCGGATAGCATAGTGGCCGTAGCCGGTGTAAAAACTACCGAGAAGTTTCCACCCGGCAGCGATCAGACGGCCAACTTTCCGGAAGACTTTCTGGTCATGCGCGGAAGGTTTCCCTTCCGGTAGCCGATCCTCTGCCGCGACAGGATAGCGTAGAGCTCGTAAATCACTCATGGTTCACCTTCCTTCCAGCGCCTCTTTTATCACAACAAGCATCGGAGGCTGCTGGCTGCATCATACTGCATATCGCTAACTTATATCAAGCCAATTTTGTATACTTACGTTAATGGGTTCTAAGCACCACTTTGACCAAAACGCATTTGAAGCGTTCATGCTGGATCATGGCGTGGTCGGTTTTTCCGAGAAACTGATGAAAATGAAGTCGGGGCGGCTTTGTCCCTGGTATGCGAACTGGCGGACGGTCGCCGAAGACGTGCGCTCCATTGACGAGCTCACCGACTACGTGATCGCCTTCGTGGAAGACCTCGGGCTTTCACCCGATTGTTTTTACGGTGTCCCGGAAGGAGCCACAAAACTCGGCGTCCTCACGCAAAACAAATGGGCAAAAAAACAGCCGGATTATACAAGCCGTCCCTATGTGCTTGCCATGGGACGCGGTAAACCGAAAGAGCATGGCGCCGTAAAGGACCAACACTTTCTCGGCCTCCCGAGAGGAAAAACGATAGTTTTGGAGGATGCCGTTACCACAGGAGGGTCTCTGCTCACTACGGTTGATATTCTTCTTGAAGCAAAAGTCAACATTATCGCCACCCTTGCGCTTACCAATCGCAGCGAGAGGCGCGACGACGGAACCACGGTCGCACAGGTACTCAAGGAAAAGGATATTCCCTATTATGCCCTCACGAACGCAACGGAATTTCTGCCGAAGTTGTTTGAAAAACTGCAACCAGGCGAAATCGTGAGGAAAGAGTTAGAAGAATATTTTGCAACATACGGCGAGCGGCCACTAAAACTGTGATCAAAAAGTACAACCTTCGCGCGGATGCGGCGCAATCGCTTGTCTGCGTCGGGTTGGATTCCGATTTTGAGCAAATCCCCGCCTCCTTCCGTAAGGAAAAATTCCCGCAGTTTGCGTTCAATAAACATATCGTTGATCTCACCCATCAGGATGTCGCCGCCTACAAGCCGAACATCGCATTTTACGAATCTCGCGGCGAGGAGGGAATGCACGCGCTGAAGCTCACTATGGAATATATCCAAAAGACCTACCCCGACATAATTATGATCTGCGACGCAAAGCGCGGAGACACCGTAAACACCAATAAACAGTACGCAAGGGAGCTCTTTGACTGGTTCGGCTTTGATGCTGTTACGCTCTCTCCCTATCTTGGAAAAGAACCGCTCGCGCCGTTCCTTGCGCGAAAGGAAAAGGGCTGTATCATCCTTTGCCGTACCTCCAATCCTGGCGCACGCGAGGTGCAAGACCTCACGGTCGGTGGGAAACCGTTGTGGCAAATCATCGCGGAAAAGGTACGGGACGAATGGAACGAAAACGGGAATTGCCTGCTCGTCGTCGGCGCGACCTATCCAGAAGAGATGGTGACGCTCCGAAAGCTCATGGGCGACATGACCTTCCTCGTACCCGGCGTGGGCACCCAGGGCGGCGATATTGAGAAGATGGTACGGGCAGGCTTGAGCGCCAAGAAGAAAGGCATGATCGTAAACTCTTCCCGCGGCATCATCTTTGCAAAGGATCCCGCACGGGAGGCCAGACAACTAAAGGATGCCATCAACGCGTTCCGATAACATCCACTTGCCCCATGTATAAGCTTGTAAGGCCGTTCCTTTTTTTGCCGGATGCCGAGGTGGCACACGAGAGAACCCACGCGCTCGGAAGAGTGCTCAAATATTCCCCTTTCCGCGAAATAGTGAGATCGCTCTACGCATTTGAGGACGAGCGGCTCCGCGTACATGCGTTCGGCCTATCATTCAAAAACCCGGTCGGCCTTGCGGCGGGATTTGATAAGAATGCAGAGATCACTCCCGTCCTCTCCGCGCTCGGCTTTGGATTCGTGGAAGTAGGCACTATCACGCCGCGGCCCCAGCCGGGCAATCCCAAGCCGCGCCTTTTCCGGCTCCCAAAAGACGAGGCGATCATCAACCGGATGGGATTCAACGGGAATGGCGCCGAAGCGGCGAAAAATAATCTTATGGCGCACGCGGGAAGACGGGACTGCGTGCTTGGCGTGAACATCGGCAAGAACAAAACCACGCCAAACGAAAACGCGGTGGACGACTACGAAACATGTTTCCGCACGCTCTCCCCCCTCGCCGACTACGTCGCAGTGAATGTCAGTTCTCCCAATACGCCGGGCCTTCGCGCATTGCAGGAAAAAGACGCGCTCACGAAACTTTTGAAGGCATTGCAAAGACTCAACCGCGATGCGAAAAATCAGAAACCGATCCTTTTGAAGATCGCGCCGGATCTCACCGAAGGACAACTGAACGATGTTGTGGACATCGTCCGCGAAACCGGTACAAGCGGCATCATCGCGACGAATACCACCATTGCCCGCGTCGATCTCGGAACGTCCGGAGCAAAAGTGGCCGCGATGGGCGCGGGCGGATTGAGCGGGCGCCCGCTTCGGGAACGCTCAAACGAAATCATCCGCTATCTTTATAAAAGATCGCGCGGGACTATCCCGCTTGTGGGTGCCGGCGGCATTTTTTCGGCGGAAGATGCGTACGAGAAAATACGGGCGGGCGCCTCTCTGGTTGAGATTTATACCGGTCTTGTGTATGAAGGGCCGGGGCTTGTAAAGAAGATTAAAAAGGGCCTTGTAAAACTTCTTGAACGGGACGGCTTCTCGTCTATTGAAGAGGCAGTAGGCACAAAAAACACATGAGAATAAATATATGAGCACACTCATCCTAGAAGGAAAATTCATCAATCATGACGGTGAGTTTGAAGGACGGGTGGAAATAAACCGGGAAACGGGGCTTATTGAGCATGTGAGCCGCGCACAGGGTCCATCCAAATCAGAAATAGACACGGCAGGCTGTTTTATCTTTCCCGGCTTCGGCGACATCCACGTGCATGCGCGCGAGGACGCGGGCGGCACGCAATCATACAAAGAGACGTTCCGAACGGCATCGGAGGCGGCGATCCGCGGCGGCGTCACGTTCTTCGCCGAAATGCCGAACAATCCCATGGCACCCATAACGGATGAACGTTACCGTGAGAAAGAAAAGATTGCCGGGCGATCGCTCGTGCCCGTCATCCTCTATGGCGGCATCGGACCGAAGACGAAACCGCTTTCGTTCCCCGTTCCTTACAAGGTCTTCATGGGACCCTCGGTGGGAGATCTCTTTTTTACGTCGCAAGAGGAGCTCACGGCGTCCCTCGCACACTATCGCGGCCAAAATATAAGCTTCCACTGCGAAGATCCCGTGGCGCTCAAGGCGCACGAGCATGAATCTACCCACGAACTGCGCCGCCCGCCCGAAACGGAGGTCATCGCTGTTGACTTCGCGCTCACCCTCATTCAAAAATACGAGCTGAAAGGGAAAATATGCCATGCATCCACGCTTTCCGCCGTACGGAAAATTATTGAGGCTAAGCAGCGCGGCGTGCCGGTGACCTGCGAGATCGCGCCGCACCATCTTTACTTTGACGCCGCGTCGGTGAGCGACGAAAAGCGGCGTTGGCTCCAGGTAAACCCGGCCCTGCGCACGAATCCCGCAGATAGAAAAGCGCTCATTGAGCTTCTACGCACGGGCGGCATTGATTTTCTTGCGACCGACCACGCACCGCACACAAGAGAAGAAAAAATGAAAGGCACTTCCGGCATGCCGCATCTTGATACGTACGGCCCCTTCACGACGTGGCTCATGCGCGAACACGGATTCGCGCCGTGCGATATCGCGCGCATTTCCGCGTTCAATCCTGGCAATTTTGTAAATCCCTACCTCCCGAAGAAATACGGAAACGGATTCGGCGTAATCAAGGAGGGCTATTACGGCTCGTTTACCGTCATAGATCCCGACCGCCCCATGACGGTCCGACGGGAAGATCTGAAAACAAAGTGCGGCTGGTCGCCGTTTGAGGGCATTACGTTTCCCGGAAGCGTCATCCACAGCATCGTCGGCGGAAAGGTATATAATAACTTTTAATGAAGCATATTTTAAGCGCAAAACAATTCCTTGATAGATCGCTCCTTGAGAAACTCTTCCGGACCGCAGGAGAAATGGAAAAGCGGGACAAGGAAGGGAAGCTCTCCGTAGAATGTGCCGGAAAAATTGCCGCTACCATATTCTACGAACCGAGCACGCGCACCCGGTTCTCGTTTGAGACCGCGATGTACAAGCTCGGCGGCAACGTCATCTCCGCCGAAAGCGCGAGTGAATTTTCTTCCGCAAAGAAAGGCGAAACGCTGGAGGATACGGCGCGCGTGGTCGGCGGCTATGCAAACGCAATCATCGTCCGCCATCCCGAAGCGGGCGCCGCAGAACGGATGGCATCCACCTCGCCCGTGCCGGTCATAAACGCGGGCGACGGCAGCAAGGAACACCCCACGCAGGCGCTCCTCGACCTCTATACCGTGCAGAAGGAACTCGGAAGATTGGACGACCTTGTGATCACCTTCGTCGGCGACCTGCGCTACAGCCGCACGGTTCACTCCACCGTGTATCTTCTCCCCCTCTTCCGCAATGTGCGCGTGTACTGCGTCACGCCGCCGCAGCTGCGGCTTCCCGACGAATATGTCGCATATCTCAAAGAGCGCAAGATCCCGGTGGAAGAATCAGCTGATATCAAAGCGATCGCGGGGAAGACCGATGTGCTTTCGGTCACGCGGGTGCAAAAAGAACGATTTTCTTCGGAGGCGGAATACGACAGGGTGAAAAACTCGTACACCATTGATAGCAGGGTACTTTCGGTGCTCAAGAAGGAAGCGATCATCATGCATCCCCTGCCCCGCGTGAACGAAATCGCAAAGGAAGTGGATGACGATGTGCGAGCGGCATATTTCCGGCAGACCAAGAACGGCGTCTACGTCCGGATGGCGCTTCTCCGCTCCGTGCTTTAGTATTTTCTTATGGCGAACGTCCCCGAAAAACCCGACGTACGGGCACACGATGTGTTCGGCGCATACATCCGCGAGGTGCGCAAGCACCTATGGCTTTTTTGGTTGGTGTTTCTCGGCTCGATCGGTATCCAGGCGGCGGGTCTTATCTCACCTCTCTATCTGCGCCAACTTTTCAACATCCTCGTCGTTTACAATGGCGCGCCAAGTGCGGCACATCACCTGCTCGTCCTTGTAGGCGTGATCGCCGCCGTTTCTCTTGGTGGCTGGCTCATGCGCCGCGCGCAGATCTACGGCCTCAATTATCTTGACTCGGGCGTGATGGCCTCCCTCTATTCATCCGCGTTTGATTATCTTATCAAACACTCATATCACTTTTTCATCTCCCGTTTCAGCGGCACCCTTACGCGCAGGGTAAGCAAGTTCGCCGCCTCATTTGAAACAATGATGGACAGCATTATGATCACGTTCTTTCCTGCCGCAATTTTCGTGGTCGGCGTCGTAACCGTCCTCTTTATCCGCAATCACACGCTTGGCATCGCGCTCGGCATCTGGGTCATCTGTTTCGTCCTCTTCCAGCTTTTTGTCGCGCGCCTGCGGCAGCCGCTCCGCGTAGCACGCTCCGAAGCGGACAGCAAAATGGTGGGGGCGCTTGCGGACGCAATCTCAAACCAAAATACCATAGCGCTCTTCTCGGGCAGCGCGCACGAGCTCGGCCTTTTTGAGAGCGTCGTGGTATTTTGGCGCAAGACGGTGATGCGCTCCTGGAACGCCGACGAACTCATCTGGTCCATACAAGGCATTCTTATGACAGGGATCAATATCGGGCTCCTCTATGGCGCCGTGATCTTCTACGAGCGACAGCTCATCACCGTTGGCGATTTCGTATTGATCCAAAGCTACCTTCTGGGCCTTTTTGACCAGCTTACCGGAATGAACAGGGACCTGCGCCGTTTCTACGACGCCTTTGCGGATGCGGTAGAGATGGTGGAAATCCTCAAAACGCCTCACGAGATCCAGGACCGCCCGAATGCGATGCCGCTCAACGTAAGTCGCGCGGAGATTGCGTTCAAGCATGTTAATTTCTATTTTTACGAAAACCGCCCGGTACTGCAGGATTTTGACCTCCTTGTCGCAAGCGGTGAAAAAATCGCGCTCGTGGGACCCTCGGGCGCCGGCAAAACAACCATCACCAAATTGCTTCTGCGGCTCTATGACATACAAGAAGGCGAGATTGAAATAGACGGGCAGAACATTGTCGCCGTCACGCAGGACAGCTTGCGCGACGCGATCGCCTTCGTACCGCAGGAGCCGATCCTTTTCCACCGAACGCTTATGGAAAACATCCGCTACGGCAGGCGTGGTGCGAGCGACGGCGAAGTGATCGCGGCGGCGAAAAAGGCGCACTGTCATGAATTCATCATGGCGCTGCCTGAAGGATATCAAACCTTTGTGGGAGAACGGGGCGTGAAGCTCTCCGGCGGCGAACGCCAAAGAGTGGCTATCGCCCGTGCGATCCTCAAAAACGCGCCCATCCTCGTCTTGGACGAAGCCACGTCAAGTTTGGACTCCGAATCCGAAGCCCTGATTCAGGACGCTCTCCAAACGCTCATGAAAGGAAAGACCGTCATGGTAATCGCCCACCGCCTTTCCACCATCATGAAGATGGACCGCATTATGGTCATTGAGAACGGGAAGATCGTCGCCCACGGCAACCATCGCGACCTTCTCACGCAGGGCGGCCTTTATCAAAAATTGTGGAGTATCCAGGCCGGCGGATTCCGCGAGGATAAAGGAGAAGAGAAATCTGTGTTATAATCATAAAGAAATGTCCACAGAAAGCGGTGAGTCGGAACTGTGGGAAAGAGGGCTTGAAGAAAGCAGAGCAGAAGAACGCAAAGGTAATGCGGTGAGGCGCGGCCGGCTTGTCCCCCTCAGCCAGGCACAAAACGAATTCACGGTTCCGAAAGCACTGGAGGACGAAAATAACGTTCTTGTAAAATACAAACGTCTCTTTGAGATTTTCTCCGCGCTGCCACCCGAATTGCACGATGAGATCATCAAAGACCTCACTTTAAAGAAAACCGAGGGTGTCAACCCTAAAGATCTTATCGCGAGAGCCATTGACTTGGTTCACGCATACCAGAAATTCACCGAGCTTGATGCCAAACCAACGAAGAAAGGTGAGGGAGACGAAGCCGGGAGTAAGGAATTTGAAGAAGTCGTTGAAGAACTGCACAGGATCAGATCTGAATTGCCAAATGAGGATTCTCCCAAATCTGGACTAAAAGACAAAGTGGAAGATCGCGAGCATCCTCCGAAGTGGGTCCAGTGACCGGTTTGGGAGCAGGTTGGACAATAAAAGTCCCATCAAAAGACGGCGCATGGGCGCCGTTTTTTGGTGCACGCATCGCCAACCCTTGCATCAGCGGCGCCTGCGAGCCCGATGTCGGCGTTCGTACCGCAGCCATGCCTTCGCCGCTTTCGGTTCCACCTTTCGCAACCCCGCGAGCACTTTCTTCCGCAACGTAGCGACCTTGACCGTTTTCCGTTTCGCCGCAAAGCGCAACACGGGACCGGCAACTTTCGTCACTACTCTCTTCGCGCACACCGCCCCCACGTGAGCATCCTTACACGCCATGCGGACGGACTTCTTCAACTTTTCGGCCCGAAACGGCTCGCGCTTCCCGCCCTTTTTAATGACCTGTTTCGCCATGTAAGTGGTCTATGTTTTCGACCTTTTACCACTATTATACACCCATAAATAAAACTCCCCTGGCGCGTCGTGCGATCTTGCACTTGCATGCGCCAGGGGCCGAATGTTCCTCATGGACCACCGCCACTACTGTTGTCGCCCTCAAGAATCCTAAGGGCTGCAGCACAAAACTTTTGAATATCTCTCTCTGGGGTCGCCGTTCCCGTGATGCATCCCGGAAGGGGCAATCCGTTACCTTGCATCGCGTGAGCCTTTTTTTCCGCTGATACGGGGGAGAACGCTCGTAGAAGGCTGAGTGCCGATGGTCGCCTCTCGTTTGGTATTTCGCTTGCCCACTTCCTTGCTGTTTCCAGAATCTCTGGCTTGTTCACGACATTCCTCCTGATTTATATTTATGACAACGAACCTTTCGGAAGATAGATGTTAAACGAAACAACCTCTTCCGAAGAAGAGGTTGTTTGTTGGGATATTGCGCGTTAACGATTAAACAAAGTGCCCCTTCTTCGAGAGAGGTTGCGTGCTAAACCAGAAGTAAAACTTTGGGGCAAAATGCTTCATTTCTTCCAGTATGCTCCGGTGCTCATAAAAAGTCAAATGCGGCGCACATGCTCCGCGTCGCTGTTGTCTTCTTCGCCATCCTGCTTATCGGCGTCGGCGCTGTCGCTTTTTTCCACCTCGGCGGCCTGCGCGGGACCCGCACCGATATCCGCGCTCAATGATGCCTTGATTGCCTCCCGAAGTTCGGAAATGTTGATCACCTCATGTTGTTGCAATTTCTTCAGCTTCGGTTTCCGATCCGCCGATTTCAATTCGGACAGCGAAAGCGTCCGCTCCGATGGCTCGGCGGATGGCGGCGCGGTTGGCGCAGTGACCGGTACGGAGGTTGGCATAACCGCTTTTGGCTCGGAACCGGAAATTGGCGCTCCTACCCCTACCCCTGTCCTTTCCCTTCCGTCCATGGAACCCATGGGGCGCACCGGCGTGGGCGCCCTTCTTGCCGTGGACTGCGGCTCGGCCGGCGCTCCCTGCTCCGGGAACTCAATGCCGAGATAACTCAAATCATCTGCGTATTTTTTCTGCGGCCTCGCGCGCGCGACTGACGCGCGCGGCACCCGTACCGGCTGGAGCTCGCCGGCCTCAATTTTTTTCAGACAATCGCGGCAATACACCGGCCGGCCCGGCGTCGGCTCAAACGGCAGCGTCGTCATCTTGCCGCATGAAGAACATATGGCTTCGTACCTCGTCGCATCTCCGCCTTTCTTTTCCGCACTGGTAGCCGCAGGCGGTCCCATCACGCCGCTCCAGCGATTGATTTCTTCCTCTACGATCTCGCGCGGCCGGGCGTAGCGCTTCTGTGACATCCTAATGATTTCGGATTCCACCATCGCGGAGGTTTTCACCTGAAGCGGCGGGAGCGTGATTGCGGAAAATGGGCGCGCGGTCACGCCATCCACCATAAGCTTCAGATAGATGGAATAATTCGGAAGATTCACGATGTCTTCTATCACGAACTCGGGCGTGAACTCGTTCTCCAGGAACTCCGCATCGGTAGCACCCACCCGGAACGTGACCATCGTTCCCACGTTGCCAAAGATCGCGTCGCGCACCCTTGTGGACGTATCGGTGACGAGCTGGCCGATATATTGGTGCGCAAGAATAAGATCCAGGCGGTACTTCCGCGCTTCGGAAAGGATGCCCGCGAAAGAATCCGTGGCGAAGTTCTGGAACTCGTCCACATAAAGATAAAAGTCCACGCGTTCGTCCTCGGGGACGCGCACGCGCTCCATTGCCGAAAGCTGGATTTTCGTGATAAGCATCGCGCCCAGGAGCGCAGAGTTGTCTTCCCCGATGCGGCCCTTGGAAACGTTTACGAGGAAGATTTTTCCCTCGTTCATCACGTCAAAAATGTCCACAGTGCTCTTTGATTGGCCGACGATGTTGCGCACGAGAGAGGTGGAAAGAAATTGGCCTACCTTGTTTTGGATCGGCGCGATGGCCTCGTTCCTGAACCGGTCCTGCCATCCTTCAAATTCATGGATCCAGAAGGCTTTCACAACAGGGTCCTTTATGTTCGTGATAATCTTCTGCCGGTAATCTTTGTCGGTCAGAAGCCGAGGGATGCCGAGGAGCGTGGAACCCGGAGTGTCCAGGAGCGCGAGCACGCAATTATTCAAAATGTATTCCATGCGCGGCGACCAGACGCCTGCCCAGATCTTCGTGAAAATTCCCATGAGCCCCGATGCCACAAGGTGCTTGTACTTCGGATCGGGCAGCTCCAATACGTTGAAGCCGATGTGAAAATCCGTATCTGCCGGATTGAAATAGATGACATCTTTCATCCTTTCCTCCGGAATCCTTTTCATGAGTCCCTCCACGAGCTCGCCGTGCGGGTCCACCACGCAAAGCCCCTCGCCGTTCGCGATGTCCTGCACGGCCATGTTGTTGAGGAGCGCGCTTTTGCCGGTGCCGGTTTTTCCTATGACATACATGTGCTGGCGCCGATCGCTCCGCTTGATACCAAAAAGCCGGTCTTGATTGCGAAAATCGGTTCGTGCGAAATAAATGACGTTTTTTTCGGGAACTTCCTCCATATTCTGCTCTTATGATACCACGATTTTGGCGATTCTGCCAGCGTTACTACACCACTTCCGCGTTGTAGCACCGCTCGCAGTAGACAATCTCTGAACGGTCAGGCGCATACGGTGTTTCAAATTCCGTCGGACACAAACTTTTACCGTGGGAGTGCGCGGCGACATTTCTATATCTCCCATTCGCAGATTGAGAACCATTGCACTCACAGCGTCGATGCCACAGCCGAAGCGGATTTTTAAGTCGGAGCCGTTCCATCTGTCGACACGATGGACACAATCGCGGCAAGGGTACGTTCATCTTTCTAAGAAATTGGAGTTCTTGCGGCACAATGCGAAACGCTTTCGCGCAGTGATCGTTGCACTTGTCCTCGTGCGCGCACTCAATCACCTCATTGAGTATGGAATCTGAAACTGCATGAATGTCATCTGGAAGTTTTTCAACCTTCATGGTAATCTGATATTTTTTATCTTCGGTCTCGCGCCACCGAAATCCCATCGCAACTGCTTCCTCTTTCGTCTTTGGAAAATAATCTTGTGCCAAGGTTTCATTGTAGGCAAACGGCACAAGATCTGGCGGGAAGAAGTCGCCGTGCCCGTATGATCTTCCTCGTTGATCAACATAGGGTACTTCATCCATCTGAGCGAGAATCCGCGGCGAAAGTTCCTTATACTCTCCCTCGCCGTATTGTTTGTTGAAAATACAGTACGACTTGTTGTGCAATCCGATGCACCCCACGACATTATTGCAATCAAAGCAATTGTAAGAATGAATCACGTCAAATCCTCCCCAGATACAGGCCGAGCCAATAACCCGCTGCCCCGTGACGCTCATCACTTCATAGAATAGTTCTGTACCGTCCCATGCCGTGAGACCATCATAGCCATCTTTTGTGTTATCAAGGACACGGAACGAATACTTGCAATTTTGCACCTCTCTCTTTGCGTCAAAGCAGTAGGTACAATCGCGCGCATTCACAATGTCGTCGCCGGTCACCCGCTCCGATTTCAGGATTGCGGCGTATTTCCTCGGGAATCCGAGCTTCAGCTCATTGAACTTTTCACGGGCGGCTGCGATGCCAGAGAAAGTCCCTGGCATAAATGAAGTGAGCCTTTTGGCATATTCCTCCCGGGAATGTGCCTCATTGAATATATAAAACTGTTTGTTGCGCAACCCGACGCAACCAAAACAATCGGTGCAATTCCGGCAATCATAAAGAAAATACGAATTGCTGCACCCGACGCAACTTTGCGAAAATCGTAACCCCTGCGACTGTTCAATATCAACGGAATCATAACAGGATTCCGCATCCCCCATCGTGTGAACATCAAAGCATTCCCGGATCCGAACGTTCGGCGGGAAGCCGTATCCACTGTCTTCGGCGGTGGCAGCCCCTCCGAAGAAATAACAATTTTTGACATTGACGGTATAGTTGGAATATTCACTATTCACCGCATTTTTCTGGATGAGATTGGGATGAGGAACGGCAACGAGCAATTCCTGAAACTGCGTGAAGAACGGTTTCGAAAAATCATAGTCGCGACCGTAGGAGAGCGGATCCCACGCATCACTTTTCCAGAACGTCTGTTCGTAAACTTTGTACGGCATATCGGGCGCAAACATGGAGAGTATGTTCTTTCCCGTCGCATCACATCTTCTCCGATGCCACGAGCGCTCATTTCTCCACACCATCCGCCGTATCATCCGGCACTCGGGGCACCAGGTGGGCGGCGGCACGCCGATCTTTTCGTAGAACCGAAAATCCTCCGGGTCAATGACGAACGACTGTTTGCAATTTTGGCAGGTTTTCGTTTCGGGTCCCATGTCTTCGCTACGCCACCTCTGCGTTATAGCACTCTTCGCAGTAGACGATCCGCTCGTCGTTCGCAGCATAGCTCGTCCAAAATTCGTTGGGGCATGGAGCGTCCGCGTGGGCATGAGCTCGCGTGTTGCGGTACCGTTTGTTGGCCGATGACGCGCCCGCGCATTCGCAGTGCTGTCGTGAAACGCGGTTCGGCCCGCGGGCGGCGAAGCGGCGCGTGTGGCGGCAATCGGGACACAGGCGCGGCACGGGGATCGCAAGCTTCTTATAGAACATTGCTTCGTTTGGGATTATGAGATAATTCCGTTTGCAATTCGCACACGTAAAGACATGCCGCGTGGGATCAAAGCCGTCATAGTGATCGGGAACCTTGTCCCACGTGATGGTTCCCTTCCCAAAGGTTCCGCGATGGGCGTCCTCCCATTTGTATCCCTGCGCGAGCGCTTCCGCCTTCGTGAGCGGGAACTGTTCCTGTGCTGCGCTCTCGTTGTAGCCGAACGTATTGATCGCGACCGGAAAGAATTCGCCGTATTCCCCTTTTGACTTCATTTCGGCGACGATGGCGCTGCGCAGCCGCTCGTACGACGCCTTATCGTATTCGCGATTCAGAACGCAGCGGTCCTTTTTCCGGAGTCCCGCGCAACCGAAACAGTGATTGCAATTGAAACAGGAATAAGAATATTGCATGAACGAACACGTCCAGCACTGCGCACAGGCGATATAGTTTGAAACCTCAATGCCCGAATTGATGGAGTTGTAGATCAGACGAGCACCGCGGCCCGCCGTATCCACATCCATGCAGTCCTTTGCGTCGCGCCACACATGGATGCCGTATTTCGCATCCTCCGCGTCGTAGCAATGGAAGACCTGCCGGCAGTTCTTGGCATTCTTGATGTAATTCCCCGTGCAGCCCGGCGCGTTCAGGATCTCCGCGAATTTGTGCGGCTGGGCGTTCAAGAATTCCTCAAACTTTCTGTGCGTCGCTTCAACCCCGGCGTGCGTATCAAGTTTCATCTCCGCGAGGAACTCTTCGTATTCCTCTTTGGAATGCGGCTCGTTCCAAATATGGTACTGCTTGCTGCGGAGGTTCGCGCAACCGATGCAGTCCGAGCATCCCACGCAATCAAACAAGAAATAACTATTGCGGCAATCGTGGCATCCTTTTGAATATTGCAGTCCGTAACAATTGAAGCAATCGTCGCATTCATACGAAAGCTCCGTCTGGTGCGAGAACGAAACATCCACGAGATCGCGGCACTGCTGGATCCAATAACAATGGACACATCCCTCGTTGTTGGATGACTCCACAAGCATATAGCAATCCTTGTTGTCCGCCGAGATGTTCACGTATTCCGAACGCACGCTCCGCATGTAGACGAGCGCCACCTTCGGCACCTTTTCCCAAAGTTCGCGGAACTGTTCCATGAACGGCCGCGCGGGATCGTACTCCGTCCCGTAGCTCAATGCATCCCAATCGTCTGCGAACCAGCATTCGTAACAATACACTATGTACGGTTTGTTCGGACTGTACATGGAAACCACCTCGCGCCCGCACTTATCACATTTTCGTTTGTAGAACACCCGCTCGTTTCGGAACGCCATCCTCCGCTGCGCGCGGCACCGCGGGCACATCTTCGGCGCCTGCACGCCGAACTTCCCGTAGAATGCAAGATCCTCCGGTTCAAGCGCGAACTCCCCCTTGCACGCCCCACAGGTTTTGGCCTCGGCAACCATGCCCTTACCCCTCCATTTTACTCCTTTTGCCAGGCAACCAAGCAATAGAAAGGATAGCCCCTTAAAACCGACAAGAAACATTAAAAAATTCTACATTATCTTTTGCAAATAACACTTCCGGCAATATACCGCCGGCGCTTCGTCTTCCCGATACTTTGACTCCATGGCGGCGCCGCACTCCGCACATACGCGCCGGTTGCGTTCATTGGTCTTCACCCAGATATTCAACTTCTCGTTTATCCGGCAGAAGGGGCAACGGCGCGGCAAAGGCAGATTCATCTGCCGAAGGAATGCCAGTTCCATTTCTATGATCCGATAGGAGCGGCTGCAGGTTGCACATTTTATGATTTCCTTGAGAATTCCATCAGTAACATCTTTCGTGTGATCGGGGAGGTCGGCAGCCGATATGGTCGCTTCCATATCTTTTACCTCAAGATCTCGCCATGCGTATTTCTTCGCGGCGACTTGCTCCCTCGTGAGCGGAAAGAAATTCTGTGCCAGCGTTTCATTATACGCAAAAGGCGACATTTCCGGCGGAAAAAATTCGCCATAGCGATAGACATTGCCCCGCGCATCCGTATATGGCATGTCATCCATGTGTTTCCGAATCCTTTTTGTAAGTTCGTCGTACTCTTTCGCGGAATACACCTTGTTGAAAATCCGGTATTCCCCTTTTTTGATCGAAACGCAACCGAAGTGGTGGGAGCCGCCCGTGGACAATCGGCAATATTCCGCATCGGTAAGATTGAGGCCGGATTCGTGGGTAAACCGGAGCTGCGTGGAATTCTCCCCCACCACGCAGCTGTCGTACGACAGCGAAAGGTTATTGCCCCACATGGAAATATCGTAGCAATCCTTATTGGTCGGCTCGAACATGCGATAGCAATACCGGCCATCTTCCACCTCGGATACCTCAATGCAATCCTTGGCGTTTTTTGAAAAGAACACGTTTGAGCCGGTGCAATTTTTCACGAATTCGTTGTATTCCGATTTCGGAATTTGCGTTTTCCAGTGCTCTGCCGCTTTTTCTTGGAGCGATCGGTAAACGCGGTAGGATCCCAAATCATACTTACCGATTTCCGCAAGATATTCTTGTTTGGAAAGCGGTTTGTTCCACGCGTAATATTTCTGGCCCTTCAGGTTCGCGGAGGCGAAACAATTCTGGCAGCCCTGACAATCGCGGCAGAAGAGACACTCCAACGACTCCGAGAGCTGGTCCCGCGATCCGATGCACCTATTTGTCTTGTATGAGTGCATAGCATCGTATCCATATTCGCTCTGCAATATGGCCGTGCAATCAAAAAGCATCCGGCATTTGCCCAAGAAATAGCCGTAGGCGCAATCCTCGCACGTATCGGCGTGAAAAAGAAAATAGCAATTTTTCAGATAGCCAGCGTCGTGGTTATACGGCGAGGATCTCGCTGAAGGAAGATCCATGGACAAGCCGCACAACGGCGCCGCGTGCCACAGCTCGTTGAGCTGTTCAAAAAAGGGACGTCTGAAATCGTACTCCCGTCCGTACGTGAGCGGATCCCACTTGTCGCTCCACCAGCACAAGGGACAGTACACGGTGTAGGGGGCGTCGGGCGCGTACACCGAAACGTTGAATCTCTTGCATAAATCGCAGGGTCGTTTATAAAGATTGATCGCGTTCCAAAACAAAAGCCGCCGCTCAAAACGGCAGTCCGGGCAAAAGGTCGGCGGCGGAACATTAACCTTCCCGTAGAACTGGAAATCCTCCGGATCAACGGCGAATTGCTGTTTGCAGTTTTGGCAGGCTCTGGTTTCCGCGTTCATTGCCTTTATGATACCTCCTTAATATAGCAATCCTCACATGCTATCTTTTGATATCCGGCTTCGGGTGGATAATAGTGTGTGGTTTCTTTCTTGCAGAAAACGCAGTTCGCGACGAACGGCCGTATCCATGTGAGTGGTTTGAAAAGCTCCAGAATGCGGACATCAAAATGATATTGCGGCAGTGGAATACCGTGTGACTTGTAGAACGCGAGTTCACCGGGAGCGATATTGAATCGCCAACCGGTTCTGGGACAAATGATCTGCTTCTGCGGCATATCGTCCGATACGTCGTCAATGCGATCGGGCAATGCGCTGCCCGAGATGCCGTCGGCGGCTGCAGTTTCGCGCACCTCTTCCCAAATCCCGCCTATCTTTTCAACCTCTTTCTTCATAGAGGGAAAGAAGGCGTTCGCGTGGGAAAAATTATAGCCGCCGTACGCCATAGCATAGGGGAAAAATTTGCCCCACTCCCCTATTTTCACCATCGATTCTTTTATCTTCGGTAATAACGCGCGATACTCCGCTTCGGAGTACTGCTTGTTCAAAATGCAATATTTCTTCTTCCGCAAACTCACGCACCCGAAGCAATACTCGCATTCTTCGCAGAAATCCAAATAGGCGGAATAGCGGCATTTGTCGCAATGCATGGTGGCGATGGTGTCGTAGCACTCATTGTCCACGACCGAATACAAACCTTTTTCTACGATCGTACCAACGCCATAGATGGAGTCCTTCATGTAGAGCCCGCGGAACATGTGCCGGTTGTTCTCGGCAAATTGGATGAAATAGCAATCATAACAGTTCTTGCATTCTTCAAGGAAATTGCCGAGGGAACTGACCGTTTTCACGTTGTAATTCACCCGATGGACTGCTTCTTTTGCGAGGATCTGCGCGAACTCCGTTTTCAACGCATCAACGCTTTTCCGCGAACGCAGATCGTATTTCTTCAATTCCTCAAAATACGCCTCTTTTGAGTAGGGCTTGTTCAAGATGTGATACCGCTTGTTGCGAAGGTTCCAGCACATAAAGCAATTCTGCACATTCCGACAATCGTAGAGGAATGCGCTTTCCATGCTGTCCCGCGCATCAAAGGCATGCCGCACTTTGTAATCCTTGAAACAGTACGCGCAGTCATACGACGATTCCACGTCAAAGCAGAAAACAAGGTCAACGGAGTTCTTGCAGCGGAGGTCACGGTAGCCGTAATACAAATTCTCGCACCCCAGGAGCGATCGGATGAGATAACAATCCTTTGAACTCCACACGTCGTCGCACCAATCGGAGCGAAGATTGTTCGTTCCTGATTGCTGCGGGTGCGGCACGCGATCCTGCAGTTCTTTGAATTGCGCAAAGAACGAACGACTTGGATCGTATTCCTGCCCGTAGGCGAGCGGGTCCCACGCATCCGAAACCCATTCGGTACGGTCGTAGAGCGGGAATTTTACCTCCTCTCCGAACGTGGTGATGATCGTCTTGCCGGAGAGCGCGGACTTCGTCTTTCTGAATTTGCCGAAGACCCAGAACGCAAGCAGTCGTCGCCATAGGCAAAACGCGCATTCCCCGGGATGCGAGACGCCGAATCTCTCAAGAAATGCGGTGTCTTCCGCGACTCCTTGAATCTCCTTGCCGCACGAGGTGCACGTGGCCGTCATGCTTCAATTATACGACCTCTGCCTGGTAACATTGCTCGCAGTAGACGATCTCCGGCCGGTCGGGGGCATAGGTCGTCTCAAATTCGTTTCCGCACGGATTGTTCTTGTGAAAATGCGGCGCTGCGTTTGCATAGTTTTTTGATTGTGTTCCCCCACACATGCACTTCCTATGCCAAAGCTTCAATGGGTTCCTCTTTACGATCCGCTCATAGTGGCGGCAGTTGGGACATAACCGAGGGAAGGCGATTTTTACATGTTTGTAAAATTGAAGTTCTGATGCGATCGGCCGGAATGCTTTCGTGCATTGATGCGAGCAATGGGAATCAGCATGAGCACATTTTATGATCTTTGAAAGAATAGAATCGTCGGTATCTTTAATATGATCTGGCACGCCGGAAACCGCATTGGCTATATCGCGGTCTCTTTTCTCTGGCTCGCGCCATTGATATCCGCGCGCTGCAGCTTCTCCCTTGGTCAACGGGAAAAGCTCTTGGGAAACCGTTTCGTTATAGGCAAAGGGCGAAAGTTCAACGGGGAAAAATTCGCCGTATTTATAGATTCTTCCCTTGGTATCGATGTACGGCGCGCTGTTCATGTGTGCGACGAGTTTTGGCACCAGCGTTCTATATTCCTTCTCCGAATATTGTTTATTGAGAACGCAGTATTTTTTATTCCGAAGTCCGACGCAGCCAAAAATATCCGAGCAGTTGTGGCAGTTATAGCTGTAATACGTATCCTTGCAGGAACGGATGAAACGTGAGAAAAGAATGCGGCTCCCCGGATATATGGTTGACGAATCGCAGCACAATTCGGAGCTCAAGCCGGAATGATCGGTGTCGTAACAATCCCGCACCTTCGAATAGATGAGCCATAGATAGGCGCAATCTTCGGCTCCATCAAAAATTTCAAACGATCGCTTGCAGTTTTTTCCGCCTTCAATATTGTCGCCGGTAGCATTGACCGACCGGAGCACGCGCGCAAATCGCCGAGGATATAAAAGCTGCTCCTTTTTCGCTCTTTCCCTGAATTGGAAAATGGCGGCGGAACTCCCCAGATCAAATTCCTTTATCTTAGTTTCGTAATCTTCTTTTGAATACTGAACGTTCCAGATGCAGTATGATTTGTTGTTCAAATTGGTGCATCCGAAGCAATCGTGGCAGTTTTTGCAATTGAAGAGGAACGCACTCTCGTAGCATCCTTCGCAGAATTGGCTGAAGAAAAGCCGCGAGCAGGAGATGCAGTCAAGGCTCTCGTAACAAAATTCGCTCTTGGAAACCCAGTGGCAATCAAGCGTCTCCTTGCAGTGGAAAATAAACGAGGAATAAGAGGAGTTTTCGTTGAAATCCCCTCCGATCACGAGATAGCAGTTCTTGTTCTCCTCGGTGATGCTGCAATACTCGCTGTTCACGCAGTTGTTGTTCATGAGGGCGATGTCCGGCACCTCTTTCCATAAATCCATGATCTGCGGAATGAGCGGCTTCACAAAATCGGGTTCCCGCCCGTAGGCCATGGGATCCCAGGAATCGCTCCACCACGCCTCCTGGTCGTACACCCGCTGCGGATTGTCCGCCGAAAAGACAGAGATTACCTCCTCCGAGTGCCCGGGGGCTTCACACTTCCGCTTGTAGAGCGTGCGTTCATTGCGGAACGCCATCCGCCGTTGCAACCGGCAGTCCGGGCAAAACGTCGGCGGCGGCACCTGCATCTTCTCGTAAAACGCGGAGTCCCCCGATTCAATCGCAAACCGCTGTTTGCAGTTCTGACAAATTCTGGTCTCGTTCACCACATAGACAGTATAACACGCTCGTAGGTCGGAAATTTAACAAAGTTTTAATGGGCGGTGTGGTAAGGTGGCGAGATGCTACAATATTTTCTCGCACTTCTCGGCTGGTGGCATAGGACGGTGATATTACAAACCCTGTCATCACAAAAACTCTTCAAGGAGGGAGAAATCTGGTGGTGCAGCATTGGCATGAACATCGGCGTAGAAATCTACGGCAAGGGAAAGCGGTTTACGCGCCCGGTTCTCGTATTCAAAAAATTCAGTGCCAATTCCTTTCTTGGAATTCCGCTCACCACACAACAAAAAACTGGCAGCTGGTATGTTCCTATACAACATGGCGAGAAGAAACGTATGGCAATCCTCAGTCAGATCAGAATTTTTGACGCAAAACGCCTTACGCAAAAAGTCGGCATGCTGAGCATGGGCAACTTTCAAAAGATAATTGATGCTTTTCTTATATTTTATGATCCTCAAAAAATCGTCACCCCGCCCCGTGAAGGGGCGGGGATCGGTGGGTAATCCCAAAGATTTCCTTAATTATAGCAACGCCGCATCCTACGTCAAATAGTTTTTAATGATTTTTTAATGTGGCCCCGCCTACTTCAAGCGACCTCCGCCTGATAGCACTGCTCGCAGTAAACGATCTCGGAGCGCTCGGGGGCATAGGAGGTTTCAAATTCATTGGGGCACTTGTTTGACCCGTGCTGATGCGACACCGTGTTCTCGTATGCTCCATTTGAGGAAACTGTCCCCGTGCATGCACAGGCACGATGCCAAAGTTTCATTGGGTTCCTCATCCGCAACCGTTCATAATATCGGCAATTCGGGCAAAGACGGGACAGAGGCAAATTCAACCTCTTATGGAACTGCAGCTCGGATGGAATGATCCGGAAAGCCGATGTGCATTGGTCCGCACATTGCCCTTTGTGCGCACACTCAATAATATCGTCCAAAATCGCGTCTGTTACTTCCGCGATGCCATCGGGAAGTTCCTCCACCATCTTGGAAACATGGTGCTGCTTTTCATCGTCCTCCCGCCAGGCGAGCTTGTGCCGCATCACTTCGCTTTTTGTGAGCGGAAAATATTCTTGGGCGATGGATTCGTTGTAAGCAAAGGGTGACAGTTCGGGTGGAAAAAATTCCCCAAATCGATATACCGCTCCGTTGGAATCCACATAGGGCATTTCATCCATATGCTTCAAGATCTTTGATACGAGCGTTCCATAGGCCTCCTTGGAATATTGCTTGTTCAGGATGCAATACTGCTTATTCTTCAGCCCGACACAGCCGAACAGATCGGAAGAGGAAGAACATGAAATGGAATAGGTTATATCCTGAGAGGACCTTATGAATGCCGAGAATCTGACATTTTTTACGCCGGAGAACACTACGATTGAATCGTAGACAAGTTCCCCTCCCCACCCGACATGATCCGCACAATGCACATCCTTGCAAACCGCCGAAATGATCACGTTCTTTGAATCCTCCACTTCGTTCAGGAGGTCAAAACACGCATGGCAGTTCTTTGAGTTCTGTATTTTGTCGCCCGTGCAATTCACCGATTTATAAATGTCCGCAAATTTGTGGGGGAACTTTGATCTAAGGCCGGCGAATATTTTCCCGGTTTTTTCCAGGCCCGAACGGGTGGAAAGGCGAAGTTCTGCGAATTTCTTTTCAAATTCCTCTCTCGCGTACGGCTCATTAAAAATGTGATGTGACTTGTTGCGAAGCCCCACGCATCCCACGCAATGATGACAATTCGTACAATCAAACAGAAACACCGATTCCGTACAGTCACGTATGTTTTGGCAAAAGCTCACTTTAAAGCAATTATTCACGTCAATGCACTCGTACGATAGTTCAACTTTCTCCACCCAGTGTTGGTCGAGGCTGTCTTTGGAGTGAAAGTTCATGTAACCGTACGAGCAGTCCTCGTTGAAATCGGAACCGATCAGAAGATAACAGTTTTTGTTATCTGTGGTGTAATTGCAATACTCGCTGTTCGTTGCGTTCCAGTTCGTGAGCGCTGGCCACGGGACCTCCCGCATCAATTCCCGGAATTGCGCCGAGAACGGCTTTTTGAAATCATATTCCCGCCCATATACCATCGGATCCCACGCATCGCTCCACCAATCTTTTTGCGCATAGACCTTATAAGGTTTTTCGGCAGAGACGGAAGAAATAATCTCTTCCCCTCGCAACGATTCTTTGCGTTTATAGAACGACCGCTCATTCCTGAAGCAGAACCGCCGCTGTATCTGACACGTCGGGCAGAAGGTCGGCGGCGGGACGGCTATTCTTTTATAGAAATCAAAATCCTCGGACTCAATCGCGAACGAGGATTTGCAGTTTTGACACGTGCGGGTCAGGGCGGGCATTGGGCGGCGTTGGGCGCGCTATGAAAGATCTTCCTTTCCCTCCCAGCGATGCTTTGGACGTTCCACGCTGTTCATGCCCTCAAGCTTCCTTACGGTCTTTTCCAAATGTTTGATGCGCCGATGCATATGAACATCGGCCGCGATGAGATAAATAACGAATAGAATGCCGACGACAAAAAGGACCGGGTGCACGAACATGCCTATATTATATCAGTGGTTCGGGGGTCTTGTCTACTGCCTCTTCTTTCGCCGCGCCCGCCGCGCCCGCCGCCCCGCCGCCTCTCGCCTTGCCTTCAATAATGGCTTTTTCCTGTGCGCTCCGAAGGATCGTGGCCTCCTCTTCCTGAATAAGCTTCTTTGCGGCGTCGGCGGGGATGGTGTACTTCTTCCGGGACTGTTCCACGATTTCTTTCCGGAACGAGCGGTGGGGCGCAGGGAGCACTTTGAGCGTTTCCGCCGAAAAGGGATCGTAGCTCTCGCCGTCAATCGTCATCTTGATGAAAAACTCCTGCGTGCCGAGGTTGATCATGTCTTTCACGTCAAAGATCGGCGCCATCTCGGGCTTCAAGTGAACCGCATCCTCGCCGCCGACGCGGAAGATGATGAGGCTTCCGACGTTGCCCAAGACCGCCGCCTGCACGCGCTGGATAAGCTGGCCCATGTACTGATGCGCGATCGTAAGGCATAATGCGTACTTCCGCGCTTCGGTAAGAATATTCTCAAAAGTTTCCGTAACGAAATTGTGAAACTCATCCACGTAGAGATAAAAATCATGCCGGTCCTTTTCGGGTATGGAAGCGCGCGCCATGCCGGCCTGTTTGATCTTCGTGATGAACATCGCGCCCAAAAAGCTTGAGTTCTCCTCGCCGAGGCGGCCCTTGGAAAGATTGATGAAAATCAATTTTTTCTGTTCCATCAACTCCTCCAGATTTATCTTATTCTCCTTCTGGCCGAAAATGTTCCGAAGCAAAGGGTCGGAGAGGAACTGTCCGAGCTTGTTCACGAGCGGGATGATCGCGTCCGTATCAAATTTTTCCGACCAGTCGGCGAACTCAATGGCCCAGAAGCGCTTCACCATGTCGTCTTCAATATATTCCACCACCTTCTGGCGGTAGTTGCGGTCCGTGAGCATGGAGATCATCCCCCGCATCGTGGCGTGCGGGTAATCAAGGAGCGCGAGCACGCTGAAACGGAAAACGTGCTCAAGGCGCGGCGTCCAGTTCGCGCCGAATTGTTTCTCCATCACCTCAATCAACCCTTGCGCAAGCTGGTGCTTGAAGCTGGGGTCCACGTTCTGCAGGGGGTTGAACGAAGCCGGATAACTTAAATCGGTAGGATCTATGATCACCACGTCGTTAATCCGATTCTCCGGGACAAAATCAATGACCGCATCAATCACGTCGCCGTGCGGATCCATGAGGCATATTCCGTGGCCGTAAGCAATGTCCTGGCGGATGAGAAGTTCAAGCAACTTTGATTTCCCCACGCCGCTTTTTCCCACAATGTAAAGATGGCGGCGCCGGTCGTACCGCTTGATGCCGAAAACGAACTTTTTCTCCTCAAGCTGCGCTACGTAGTTCGTGCGGCCAAAGAAAGAAACCTCCGCCGGATCCACCTGCCCGTAAATCGGCAGCTCCGGCGGCGGCGGCGCGTACCTGATGATCTGTATTTTCCCCGCTCTTGGCATGGCTTCGTTATAGCACTCCCAGATCTTTGAGAAAAGCCTCGTAGTCCTCAAGCGTCTTTTGCGCCTCCTTGGCGGTCAGTGCAAATCCCGGCGTGTGCACGAGATCGTTCCGCGTGCGGTGCGCCCGCCATACCCGGTCAAGCGACGCAACCTCCTCCGGCTCCAGGTTGGACAACCGGTCGGCAAGATGCGTTCCCGGAATCTCCATGCTTTTGAGCACCGTATCCGCGAGCGCGTCCGCCTCAATGACGGCCGCCCGCGCGGCCTCCGGCGTTCCCAGCGAGAATTTCCTCACGATGGATTCCCAGTGTTCCTTCGTCACCGCATCACGCAGGGTGAATATTTTCTTCGCTTTCCGCTTTTCCAATTCATAACGTGGATGGTAAGACCAACCCTTATACAACGCGAAGACGAAGCCCCCGGCGAGCAGTATCGTAATCACGATGCAAATCCACTTGACAACGGCGAGCACGGCCATGAACGGGTGGTAGAACCAGCCCACAAAAAACGCAAAGACAAAGCCCACGGCGAGCAGTATCACAATCACAATGCAGATCCACTTGATAATTGTAATAATCTCCATTATTTGAACTTTTCCATTTCCTCTTCCCCGCCGTAGATCGCAAGGCCCGCCGGCGCGCCTGTCTTCCTGCTCTCCACCCGCTTGATGTGCGGCGCCGTGAGCACCTGGTAGGTCGGCGGATGGAAGAGCGTCGCAAGCGATCGCACGCTCAAGAGAAACATGCGGGAATGCTCCCAATGCAAAAATTTGGAGCGGATAATTTTTCCCACTGAGGTCTCCGGCGGGATTTCCCGCGCGCGATAGTCCGCAAGCACGCGGCTCTTTCTGCAATCAAGGCGCGCATGCGGAAAAAAGAATGGAAAATCCCATATCTTCACCCTCGTGCTGATTCGCTCGTTCCGCTCAAACCAGTTAAGGTCGGCGGCGGCATATTGGTTGAATGCGCCGCGCAATCCGCGCCGCGGGAGCGTGTCAAAATACAGTTCCTTTGGCGAGAGATAGACGAATCGGATGAGGGTCTCAAACGGCGGGAGGGAAAGGTTCTCTTCCACGGCCTTCAAGACGTCGGTTTCGCCCGGCGTCCGCGTCATGATCGCCCTCCCAATGACGCGCAGCGCATCCTCGTCTCCTCCGCTCTGTTTCACGGGGAACGTCGGAAGGATGTGCGGAAATTCCATTCCGATGGTGGGCTTCGCTCCTCCCGCCCCCCCAATCTTCTGGTGCCTCGTGCGTAATGCCTCAACCAAAGGCTGATACTTATCTCTCCATTTCATGCTCGCCGGCCTGATGAGATACTGAATGCACAACATCTCTTCGCGCTTCACCTTGCCGAGAACCTCAAGGAAGGTGGACATGGGATCAAACTGCTTTTCCTCGTCCGGCGATTCAAAATCCATATAGCTCCTAATAGGGTAGGCGGGTTCGCGCTCAAGGATGAATTCGGACCCCCAAAGGTCGTAGCCGCTTTTATACATTTCCCCCACGCTCGCAGGCAGCCGGTCAATATAATCATCCGTTTCCACGATCTCCACGTCGGGATAATTGGCAAAGAATGCCGCCTGGATGATCTCCTTCTGCTTTCTCCACGCGCGTACGTACAGGTGGATCTCTCCGCCGAAGCTTACTATCTCCAGCGCGTACCAGCGCGTGACCTCGCCGTCCCACCATTTTTCCTCCGGGTCTGCCGGCGCATTGCGGAGGTTGTGAACGGTCATGAGCACCTGCTCCATCGCCCTCGGGCTCTTCGTGACCTCGCGCGGAATGCGGATCTCCATATGCACGAATTCCAGTTCGTGCTTGAAAACCTGCTGCCGCCAGAAAAGCCACGTGGACTCAAAGAGCGGGAACAACAAGAGGGGAACCCATAGCCACCACGCATACCAAAACACCTCGCTCACCGCATTCAAAATGCCCTGCATGGCATCCATACCGTGATTATAGCGCAACGCAGCCTCAAAGAAAAACGTACGGACTTAGTGCGTTACCTGCCCTGGAGCATCGCCGCGAGTTGTTGCAAGAGAATGACCAATTGCGCCTGCAGTGCCGCTATTTGCGCTTGTAGCGCTGCCGCCCCGGTCGTGCTTGCTCCGAGCACTCGCCCGCCGTTCAGGCCGTTGAGCTGCGCCCTCGTGAGCGATCCGACGAGGCCGGTAGCAGACATGCCATACTTCTGCTGGAACGCTTTGACCGCCGCTTGCGTCAAGGGTCCGAAGTAGCCGGTGATGGGACCGGTGTAGAAACCTTGTTCCGTAAGCAGGGTTTGCAATGCGGTCACGTCGCCATTCCGCGAGCCGAGCGAAAGCGTCATGGTGAAGTTAAACGCCGCCGCGCCGAGAACCTGTCCGCCGCCAGTCGCAGGAGTGGTAACCGTAGGAGTAACGGGCGGCACGTAAGCCGGTCCCCCGCCACCGCCAGTAGTTACGGTCATTCCGCCTCCGCCGTAACCGAAAGCGATACCAAAGCCAACTATCGAGAAAACGGTTAGCCCCGCGAGAACAATCCCTGTTTTGATTAAATTTTTATGAATCATATTTTTTTAATATTTAAGCACTAGACCTTTAATCTTCTATTCCGAAACCTACCGTAAGTGTACTATTATGGTATATATGAAGTCAATACCCCCCCCGGCTGACCCCCCGGCGGAGCCAAACTCCCGCCTCAGACCTGGTAAAACGGCGCTTTTCGGCCTCCTGCTTATCCTTATCTTGGCAGCCGGAGTCCTGTTGCGTTTCTATAATCTATCAAAACAATCGTACTGGATGGACGAGGGATATACCGTCAACGCGGTTCTTTCTGTCCTTGAACACGGATCAACCGTCCTAAATTCGGGTCAATTATATTACTGCCCGTTATATTGCTACCCCGATGCATGGCTCGCACATTTATTCGGCGCCAACGCTTTCGACTACCGCTTGCTGGCCGTATTGGCGGGCATCGCTTTTATCTTAGCGGTCTATCGTATCGTATCCGACTTGTTTTCTCCGGGCATTGGAATTGCAGCTTCCTTTCTGACGGCGTTCTCTTATTGGCAGATAGCATGGTCGCGTCAGGCGCGTTGGTATACCTTATTTGAATTATTCCTCTGGCTTTCGCTCTATCTCTTCTACAAAGCGCTCTACGGCAAAGGGCCCAGATTTTGGTATGCCGTTTCCGCCGCCGCGGCGACTATTCTGGCTATCCTGGCAAGCGGCCTTGGATATGTATTGCCGGTTTTATTTTTTATATGGTTCGCATTAGATAGGATAATTCGCAAAAAATCTTTGCGGTGGGGTCTCATGGGTCTGGCGGCGGCTCTTGTGCTGGGAGGATTCGCTCTCTGGTTTGCCGGGTTGTTTCCGGCCCTCGTCTCATTGATAAAAGGCATCCGCCCGAGCTACGAGCTTCCTTATTACCTTAACTTTTATCTGCGTACCTACTGGCTTTTTGTACCGTTTGCGGTATTCGCCCTATTTGATGCTGGGGCTCATTACAGAAAGCAGATCTGGTTCCTGCTTGCGGCGTTTATCGCCTATCTTATCCCCCTCTCGTTCTTTACCGATATCGTCCAATATCGATATTTGTTCGCTGTAACGCCGGTGCTTCTTATTCTCGGAGCGGTTGGGGTCTCGCAAGCAGCTCGCTACTTCAAAAGGGACTGGCAGAAGATATCCTTGTGGACAGCGTTCGTTGCGGTCTTTCTTTTTATAGGAGGCGGAGTCTGGCATCCGACATCTTATTACTTCTTGGAATCAGACAATCCTTCTACGTTAGGTCCCAGGCCTCATTATGCCTATACGCCACAACCGGACTGGAACGGCACCTACGCCTACATCGAAACGCATGTGCAAAACGGCGATATCGTAATATCAAGCATGCCCCAGTTTAATGAGATATTCTTGAACGAGCCGGGATACTGGATTGCATACAACTATCTTGGATTGCCCGGACAGCCTTCAATATCAAACAGTAAGGAATCATATGTCGGGGCTCAAGTTATCAAAAATCTACAAGGACTCCAGTCGCTCACAGCTTCCCGCCACGGATTTATCATTTTTGATTATATGGCGGCCGACGGACGCATGTCGCAAGACATACTCCAGTTCATAAAAACCGATCTCAAAGAAGTTTTTTATGAAAATACCAACGCCTATTCGCAAATTTGGGTCTACCGGTTCTAATCGTCAGGCACTTGATTTGTTAGCATAGTACGCCTATAAATAGGGCTATGTATAAAAATAAGGCCATGTATAAGATAAGACAAATTGGGACCTGGATTGAGGGGCGCTGGCGCACACCAGAGTTTTGGCTCACTTTTGCCGCGTACGCCATCCCGCTCGCCTTCCTGCTTTATGTGCTTTATATCAACTTTCTGCCTTTTGGCTACTCAGCGACCTATACAATCAATGTCGGCACTCTGGGCGATACAGACGCCAGTAAAGCCTTCTACCTTGAGCCCTCCCGCAACCTCTCGGGCTCGATGACGGCGACTGACGGCAGTACCTATCGCGAGTTTAGCGGAATCATCAATACCGTCTTTAACCCCAATGTGGTGCTTAAAAACGCTAATGTCACAGTGAGCGTGAGCGGCGGGCAAGGCATCTCAATAATCCCCCCACAAATAAACTTCGACCCCACGAGTGTTAGATGGGATTATGCGTGGGACTTCGCAACCTCAACTCCTTCAGATTTAACTGGCAACGCATTCCATTTTGACGACTGCGAAGTCTTCGACGGCACGAGCCAGCTTCAACTCCCCAGTTCTTCGAAAAAGTTCGATAATGGCCCGTTCACGGTGTATGCCGAGTGGCGACCACAAGACAACATTGATAATTTCCAAGAAATAGTCGGGCACTATAATTGGGAACTCTTACAGAATAAAGACGGCGTTAGTTTCCAAGTAGGAAGAATGGATAATTCAAAAGGTTCATTCTATTCTGTGAGTTACCCTGTTACCCCAATTTTCTTCAATACAGAACATTCTGCTTTGGCAGTATATGAACCCTCAACCACTGGTGGGTATATACAATTATATGTAGATGGTAATCTTGCGGGCCGAACATCCATAGGTACCAGTACTATTTGGATAGATTATGGAAATAAAAATCTTACTTTTGGAAAAGCTACACATGGAGTAGCGACATATTTTGAGGGATGTACATCACAAGTAGATTTTGAAAATGACGCTCAAGCCAATCTTACGAATGTATCGTTCAAATTTAGCGGAACAAAGTTAAAGATACCCCTAGAAAGTTTTGCAACTACCACCCTGACCTCAATTAAAATTAATGTCCATTAAAGAAAGGGTTTATGTCGGGTTAGATTTAGTAAGAAATGAATTTCTTACTCCATTTTGCCTGTCGATATGTCTGATTAGTATACTTGTTTACTTTACCAATCTTTATATCGGAGGAAACATTGAACGAAATGTATTAGAAATCTTTATTTTTATATGTGCCTATGTAGGACTAATAAATTGGTTATTTAAAGAACCTTTTTCAAGATCTAAAATCCTTTTGAGTAAATTCTTACAGTACTTATTCCTCATAAGTATCATTTTTCTTTTTGTACTTCATTTCTTAAGTTTATTTTCTATAAACTATTCTGAATTCATAGAAAATAATTTACCTATATTCATACTTACAAGTTTTACTACTGGATTGGTAACAATCTTTTTAAATCGTGAGAAGTTAGATGCTTTGAAAGCTAAAAATGAACCAGAAAAAAAAGAATTGGCTGAAAAAACAGTCTCAAAGAAATTTTGGAATAAAAAGAATTCTCTTCTTATTTCATCTTTAATAATTATTCTGGGATGTAGTATGCTGTTCTTTCAACTTGGAAAAAATAATTTTATGAATGATGAATTTCAAACCATGGATAGCGGGTGGAATTTTGAACAAGTTGGAAATTTTTATAAATGGGATTGGCTTCAAAATAAATCAAGCGAGTATACACCTCTTGGACAACAAGACCAATATGCCGATTATATTCGGGCAGAAGTTCATACTGTGCTCCTGAGCATAAGTTATAGACTATTTGGTGTAAGTGAATTTTCATCAAGGCTAGTCTCGGTCATTTTTGGGATATTATTTTCTTTAATTATTTTTCCGATTATAAAGTTTTCCCAAAAAAGTAGACAAGCGAGTTTTCTTGCGCTAACTCTATCAATTTTTTCGCCTACTATTATTTTCTATGAAAGATATACAAGAATGTATGCATTGCTTATTCCAATAATCTTATTGACATTATTTTTAATTTTTTATCTTATAAATCAGACCATATTCTCGGAAAAAAGAATAGAATCTAAAAGAAAATTGATATTATTGATTTTTGGTACTATATTTTTATTTTTAGTTTCCTTTAACTTACACGACTTAACCTTAATTTATATTCCGGGCATATTAATTTATTGTTTATATCTGCTATTTGTGAAGAATAAAAAATTATTTTTTTATTTACTACTTTTAATAGGATTTGGATTATTAGCTTTTACAGCATTATTTGTTCAAATCAAATCCATAGATAAGGCTTTTGATTTTTTAAATATAACTGGGGTAAGGAATTATCCTTATAATTATACCTACTTTAATTACTTATTTACTTATCCACTTGGTGTTGTGAGTTTTTTAATTACCTCTTTATATTTTCTATATGAAATGTTATTTTCCAAAATAAAAAATTATTTCTTTATATTTCTTTACATTATTACCTCTATCGTACTGATTTCCGTTATATTTTTTACTGACCGATTCGCGAATGCAGCTTATACAGCACCTTTTGTCAGTCTAGTCATAATATTAATTTCTATTTCCTGTTATTATTTTTGTCAACTTTTTGAACAAAAGTCTTTAAGATATATATTTTACAGCGCAATAATAGCAGCTTCTCTTTGTACGTTTTATCTCAATCTCAATGTCATTTACGGTAACGGAGTTTATTATTATGCAAATTATGCAAGGGCTTATTCAATTTTGATTGCAGATTTTAATCCCCGGCAAGATGTATTATTTATTCAATATGAAAGATACTATTATCTTAGGGGTTTAGGTTCAAATGTCACGGTCTACAGATTTGGACAAAAAGACTATAGTGAAGCCGGTGAACAACAATTTCTCAATGAAATAAAAAGTACAAAAAGCGGCTGGGTCACTTGGGAGAATTATACCGCTGGAGATATTCAAACTAATACTTTGGAATTTATTATGCAAAATTTTCAAAACTTTTCAATTCCAGGAACGGACGTGTATCTGTATCATTACAACACAAGCGAATTGGAATCAAAAGGGGTTTTATAGTAAAAAATATGATAAATAATTTTGCTCTCAAAAAAGTAATAGAATTGAGAGATTTTTTTCACTTTGCACTAATAAGTGTTATCGGACAAGGAATGGGTCTGCTGCTACCACTTTTGATAGCGAAGCTTATTGATCCTAGGGAATTTGCATCATTTTCGCTAGCGCTTATGGTAAACCTATTTTTTATTGCCTTATTGATAAGTCCGACACAAGCTCCATTTATTATTTATTCGAATGAGGAACGTCTCGCTTCTGGAAAGATTAACAAAACTTTTTCGGCACAATTAATCTTTTTTATCGGCTCATTAATAATTTTCTCAATCTTATCTTTTCTATTTAAAAATCAATTAGCTGAATTTATTGGAATTAGAGTAAATAACTTAATCTATATATTCTTAGCATTTGTTGGTTTATCCTTAAAAACAAATATTGTTACTTATTTTTTGGCAATAAACAAAAAAAAGACAAGTGCTTTATTTGAATTAATCTTCAATCTTTTTAATATATTAATTTTATTTGGATTATATATATTACACGTACTTGACATTGAAACTGTTTTTATAAGTTACATGCTCTCTGCGCTCTTATTGTTAGTTGTATATTTCTTCATCATTGATAGACGTTCGATTTTACCTCTCCATTTTGAGAAAGAGATCACTCTCCTTTTTTATCATTTTACTAAATGGCAAGTTTTTGGCCTCTCAGCAGCTTTTTTTGTTAACTGGGGAGACAATCTAGCGCTGAGAATATATTCATCTTTCAGCGACATCGCAACCTATAATCTTGCTTATCAAATTTTTAAAGGAACCATAACCGCTACCTATATCATCTATTCTTATTTTTTGACGCATATCAGCGCAAATATAAATAATCCCGAAAACATTTCGAAATATCTTAATAAGAAACGGCCTACTTTGTTTTTCATTTCTCTTCTGCTTATAGGTTTATCTATGATCGTTTTAAACAAACTAATTCCGCTATTTTATAAGAACGGTTATTTGCAAGCGCCACAAATTTTGGACATTTTATTAATTGCAAGCATATTTGCCACTTATACTGTCTTTTACATTGCAATTTTTAATGCCCTCAAGAAATATCAATTTACTCAGATTGTTCTTATAATGCAAATAGTATTGAATTTAGGACTTGATTTTCTTCTAGTTCCGCACATTGGGATGTATGGTGCCGCAATAGCAACTGTAATTGGTTATGTATCGGTATTGATAGTATATGAGTGGTATTTCAGAAGAAAAATCAGACCTATATTAAATCAATGAGGGCTCTCCATTGCGGAATTATTTTCTCAATGTCAAAATCTTTGGCTCGTGTTCGAGAAAGATCCTCATACTTCTTCATGATATCAGCGTGTGTGAGCATGAAAATAATTGCCTTCACAAATTCTTGAAAATTATCACTAGGGATTCGAATTCCAAATTGATCTAAAAGAAATTTATCTTCGGTGTGTAAGTGTTTTGCTGTATTGCCTAAAATTTCTGAAGGTCCAGCGGAACAATCGTTACTGATAACAGGTATCCCTAATGCCATTGCTTCAAGTATTACATTAGAAAACCCTTCAAAGCTTGAAGTCAAAATAAATAATTTTGCGTGGATTAAATATTTAAAAATATTATTCTTTAGACCAAATAAAAACACTCTGTCTTCTAAGTTTAATTGCTTAATCTTCTTTTCAATATCTTTCTTCAAAGGTCCTTGTCCAAGAATAATAAGTTTCGTATTAGGATCTAATTCAGAAACTTTATGAAAGATTTCTAGCAAAAGCAAGTGATTTTTTTGAGGCACTAATCGGCCTACATTCATTAATATATTTCCAGATTCTAGGATAGCCTTTTCGAATGGATTGTCTATCTGTTCACTTGTCAAGCGTTTTATTTCATCAATTGGAATCGGATTTGGAATAATTATGGTCTTTAAATCATTTTTAAAAAACAAGCTTGATTCCTTAGTAAGGAAAACCATGTTCGATGCAAATGGATAAAGTATTTTAGCAACTAACTTGCTAAAAAAACCATATTCTATTTGGGGATCATTGTGAATCCATATAACAATTCGTGCTCTATTAAAGAAAATGAGGCTACTTAGGAGCGAAGGGAAGTTTGCCTCTTTCATTGCGGCAATAACTATATCGATTTTATTATCCTGTGATATATTCTTGATCTTTCTTGCTCGACTAAAACATTTCAAAAAATTAACTAAAAAATTGCGTGATGTATTCTTCTCTCCGAGGTTGAGTCTTGATACTTGGGTAGAATATTCCCTATTAGTCTCACGAAATGTCAAAATAGAAGTATCATGATAGGTACTGAGTTTATCAGCCACTGTCATAAGAACTTTTTCTGCTCCACCGCCAAACTCTAAAGTTTTTATGACAAAAAGGATTTTCTTTTTATTTGAGTTATTAGTATACATGCAAATACCTTTTAAGAATTAAATCTGAAGAAAATTTTGATACATCATTTAAGTTATTTTCACTAATTTTCTTTATCATTGTTGGATTCTTTTTTAAAAACATTAAAATTTCTTTCATTTTTAAAACATCACCGGTCTCGAACAGATAACCGTTCCTTTCTTTTACAATATCCTTCATTCCCGGTAAATCTGATATTACAACTACCAATCCTCTTGCCATCGCTTCCAAAATAGTTAGGGGGAAGGCCTCTGTATAAGAGGGTAGAAAAAATATGGTCGCCTTATCGTAATATGTATTAATGGTTGAATGTTCTACTATTCCATAGTTAGTAAGGTTCGGCAGGTGAGGCTTAAAATCTGAATCTCCTAAACAAAGAAAATTAACTTCAGGCGTCTTTTTAACTAAACTCAGAAAATCTTCAAAACCTTTGGTGAATGTGTATCTTCCGACATATAAAACAGTAAAATCGCTGGCATGCTTAAAGTTTAAGATATGTTCTGGTTTAATAAAATTTGGAATTACAATTGATTTTTTTTCAAGTAGTCTACCAAAAAAAGAGTGCTTGAGTATCTCTCGTTTTTGCCCATCCGTTAGAAATATTAATTTAGAGGAAAATAGAGTACAGTAGGATACAATAAGTCTAATTGTAAATTTTTCTAATACATTTTTTTTAACTCCTGAACCGAAACTCATATGGAAGGAAAAAATAACTTTCTTCGAGAAGAAAATTAATGGCGAGAATAAAATCCAAAATTTGGTATGATGAACATGTATCACATCGGCATCATAAAAATCTTTGAAACGATTTATGAAATTGGCAAACATCACTTCCTCTTTATACTCTACAATTGAGATTTTTTCTTTCTGAAAATCTTTATATATATGATCCCCATCGTCGTAAAAATAAAAAATCTTTTGTTCAAAATGAAGTTTTAAATACTCAAAAATATCTTTGGAGATAAAATCGAGACCTCCGTATTTGCCCTTAGTTATATGGAGAATTGTTTTCATTTTAACTACAAATGTTTACAGCGTATGAATATATTCATTCATAATTCGATTGTACGCATATACTTTTACAGCTCTTTTTCGTGCAGAGTTGCCCCAAAGTTCTATTTTAGACGGCTCATTGATAACCATGAGGGCAGTTTTTAATCCATTGATACTATGAGATACAAAAAGAATACCACTCTCGCCAACTGTTTCAGAAGAACCAGCGGCATCAGCCGTAATAACCATGCACCCAGCACTCATTGCTTCGGCGATTACCATTCCGAAACTTTCTTTGTTTGACGCGAGGACGAAAATAGCTGATTGTTCAAGTAAATCCTTATATTCTTCAGTGGTGTTATCTATCCACCCATGAAAAACTATCTTCGTCTTCGATTTTTCAGCTAATTTCTTTAACTCCCCCATCATAGGTCCATCCCCAGCTATATGCACTTCCCAACCTAAATTCTCATCAGAGACAGCTTTAATAAGGTACTGGAAGCCTTTGCGCCGTAAGAGCCTGCCCGATGAGAAGATATAATTCTTTTTCTCTTGTGGCTTGAATTTTTCCGTATCAATGCCGTTAGGAATAACGATTATTTTACCGGCAAGGTCTTTATCTATGCTCTTCGCTATCAACCCTTTGAGATAATTGGACGGTGAGATGATTGTCTTTGCATTACGCGCAATTTTGCGCAAAGGCGGTCCGGTAAGCGTATGCAGGAACTTGAACCTATCGGTATTAAAGCCCGGCACGTCGCTTCCATGCGCGGTAATGACATACTCCAAGCCGAATTTCTGCTTCAGTCGGAACGCGAGAACGCCTGTCGGGATAATAAAATGGCAGTGGCAGATGTCGTAGGTATTTTTCCTCAATAACTCTCTGCACTTGAAGTAGCCTGAAACAAGATAAGTCGCCTGTTCCCATGGATGACAGATTTCTTTTTTGCTTCGCCAACATCTCACGCGATGAACCCGCATATGCGGATTTACCTCTTCATATGCGGGCAGCCCTTTATAACGCATCGTCACGACATCAATATCAAAATCTCCCGTTTCCGAGAGACGTTTTGCAAGTTCGTACGATACCGGGCTCGCTCCCCCGCCGAGTGGCGGAAATTCGTAGTTGAGAACCAGAATCCGCTTCATAAAATTAAAGTAACCTGAAACGCATTGTTGGACTACCGGAAATGGTTTGTTCACCGATTTTGTTGTTGAATGGCTTCACTTTAAATTCGATGTAGGTATGGTTATCCGCAGGACCGTAGACTATCTGGGCCGATTCGATATAATTGTTCTTGATATTAAGCACGACCCCATCTATCAGATGATAAACGTAGGATAGTAAATCGATTTCTTGCTTCTCGAGCAATCCTTGGTTGTAAGGTATATCAAGCATCTCTAAAATGGATTTGAGGCTCTCCGTGATTCTCAAGTCTAAAAGCTGGATATTTACCGAACCTCCCTGCGTAATGCTTGTTACAAATTGTTCCACAACCGTCTCCGACACCTTGAAGGTCTTGCCTTTTTCTCTGCTGTTTGGATGTGCGACAAAATCAAAAATGTCATAAATTTGCGAGTCCTTTATGGGTGATTTTACATTTTTTTCTAAAGAATCGATACTGGCTCTTAAATCAATAAATAGCAGCCGAACATCGTCAATATTAAAATCGCCTCTCTGAATTAAAGAGATTCGATTTGTTATATCTTCTTTTATTTTCTCAATCATGTTTTAACTACCTCCCGCACGTAGTAGCGCTTCTCATGCGGCGAGGTAGTAAGTTGAATGCGAATAAGGAGGTCTATGATGATGCCGAAGCTAAAAAGAAGGATGCCCGCCAGTAAGAAAAAGAAGCTTATAAAGAACCATCCGTTGCGATTGAGGCTTAAGCCAAAAACGAGCTTGCCATATAAGGTCCAAAGAAGCGATAAGAAACCGATCAGAAACGCGCCGAAGCTCAAGTAACCGAAGAGATGTAACGGCCGCTGAGAATACTTATAGATGAACCAAATGTAGACAAGGTCGATAAATCCGCGCAAGGCCTTGGAAGCGCCATACTTGCTGGTACCGCTGGCACGCGGACGATCGGTAACGACAACTTCTCCGATGCGATATCCCTTCCACCTCAGAAGCGTTACGATGTAGCGATGCATCTCGCCCTGAATATCAAGCGATTTCGCCGCTTTTCGAGTGTAGACACGAAACGTGCAACCGGAGTCGTGGACAATATGCCCGATGAATAGCTTGCGGAACCAGCGGCCGATGCGGGTCAAAATACGGATAGAGCTTCTGTCCTTGCGCGATTTGCGCCAACCGGCGACCACATCGTAACTGCCCCTGGCAAGCTCGGCAAGAAGCAATGGGATTTCCTTCGGGTCGTTCTGCCCATCGCCATCAAGTGAAATTATTATATCTCCCTCTGCGGCCTTGAACCCGGCATCAAGAGCCGTGGCTTGGCCGTAACGGCGATTGAGATCAATTATTGTCGCCCCTTTAAGATTCTTTAATACGGCGAGCGATTGGTCGGTGCTGCCGTCGTTAACATAAATTATTTCATATGGGCGCTTCAGCTGAATTACCGCAGCTTGAATCTCCTCATGGAGCGTCACAAGTGCGTCCTGTTCGTTATGGACGGGAACGATAATTGAGAGTGTTTTATCCATGATAAAGCTTTATGTTGATATGACGGCGAGGATGGTCTGCGGATTGACCGTGCTGCCCACCTTCACGGAAATCTTGACTACGGTACCCCCGACCGGCGCTTGCACGCTCTCTGTTGTGCTGGCCTGTATCAAATTCACTTGGGACTGTGCGGAGGCGACGGCTGCCTGCTCGGCCGCAATGGCGCTCGTTGTAGAAGTGTTTTGCGCCGACTGCTGCTGTTTTGCATCGGCGGCAATAACGGCCCTCGCATTTTTCTCGCTTGTCTCTGCAGCGGTTACCGCAGACAATGCGTTGCTTACCTGGAGCTGCGCGGCACTGACCATCGTTTTGTCCGATGCCATGGCGGAGGAGGAGAGATTGACTGCCTGCGCGAGCGCGCCAAACAGATCACTCAAAAATGGAGTGATTATTTGGAGGTTGGACATAGCTTGTGCCGCAATGGCAAGAGTATTCGTCGCGGTATTGAACGAAGAAGCCATTACTTGGTTTTCCCATGCCGGTAAAAAACCCTGTATCGTAGCCATTTGCGAAGCGAGATTGATGGCAAGCTGCGAATCGGGGATGGGAAAATCAAGCCCTGAAGACGATATGAGTTCTGAAGCCGTGTTATTTACCGCATTATTTGCAGCAATGTAGGCATTGCGTGCCGCGGTGCGGACGGCATTCTGCGCTTCGCTTAGGGCGTTCTGGTCGCTCAAACTTGTTGTGGATGCGGTTGAGGAAGCGGTTTTCTCAAGCGATACGAGCTTCGCCTGTGCGCTTGCAAGGGTTTGTTTCGCGGTTGCGAGATCCGAATTAAGATCGGTGCGATCCACAGTAAAGAGGACTTCGCCCGCGGATACCGTTTTCCCGGTTGACACTTTCACGCTTCCGATCTTGCCCGTGGCGTTGACGGTGATATTTATTGTCTTCGCGGCCGTTGCGGTGTTCGTCACTTGCCCGGTCGTCGTCGCAGTTGAAGTCGCCACTGCGCCAGCCGTAGACGTGGACTGCGGAGAGATCTCCGGCTTCGGGTGCTGATGCCATACAAACCCCGCGACCAGCACGGCGCCGACAAGCATCCCTGCCACGACAAGCATGATATGGGTTATATGCGTTTTGAAAAAAGCGGGCATGTGTTAGGAATTTTTGTTTTGATGCTTCTTGTTGATCTTGAGAACGGCCTTGAGTAATTCCGGAGTATAGTTTTTTTTGAGGGCGCTTTCAAAGATCGCGCTGACATCTTTGGGGAGGCACTTTCCGCTGAATCCTCGGGAATTTTCAAACACCGTACTGTGCGATCTGCCTATCCTCTCGTCCAAAAGCCATAATTCGCGAAGCTCGTCGTAGTCAACGCCGAATGCGCCGGCGATATCGTAGAACTCATTGCAGAAAGTTACCTTGGTTGCGAGAAATGCATTTTCCATATATTTGCACAATTCAGCCGTGGTGCTGTCGGTTTGAAAATAACGCACTTCTGCCCCTGTGACCCTTTTAAAGAACTGAAGGATCTTGTGCGTGGCCTCTTTCTTGCCACCGAGAATCACAAAGGTATGCTTCTTCATATCGGTGGGATCCGGGTATCCTTTCCAAAAAGGAACCGCATAGTTTCCCTCGCCGAGGTATTCGGGACTGAACGCAATGCCTTTATCCGGATTGGAGTCAATAAGACGCTTGGTAGTGCCCGGGGCGATCGTGCTCTTAATGAGGAATAATGGAGCATTAAAGCTTGCGATTGAATCTTCAACCATTGACGTATCGCATGTCCCATCCTCTCTCATCGGAGTGGGTACGCAAATTACAATCAGGTCGCAACCATCAAGGATCTTTTTTTCATTAGAAAACGAGATCAACGGATCGTCGGCTGATTTTGCCAATGGATCGTATGCCCGCACTTCGTAATGATTTTTGAAGAAATTTGAAACTGCCTTACCGACATATCCGTAACCCACTACGCCCACAACTTTTTTATTCATGATTTGATTATATTTTATATGAAGTATTGTAGAGGGAAGCCTGGCTAATATCAAGTTGGGGGGGGGCCGGCGAGCGATCGATGGACAGACGGACATCCGTATAGTATAATAAAAACATGAATAGATTAGTGCGAACGTTAAAAAAACACTTCATTCCGCACGAGGGGAACGATCACCGTCCGCACATCCTCCGCCGGAAAATCATCGCGTTCGCATGCCTTGTGGCGCTCGTCGGCGAATTGGCGTTCATCTTAGGAACGTCCTTCATCGCGCCGCGCTCCAGCCTTTTCGGCATCATCCTCGTAAGCGCCTTGGCGGACGAGACGAACAGCCAAAGGACGGCGGATGATCTCCCGGCATTGCAGGTGAGTCCCCTTCTCCAGGCGGCGGCGCAGGAAAAAGCGAATGACATGGTTGCCAATGATTACTTCGCCCACACGAGTCCCGCCGGCAAAACGCCGTGGTATTGGTTCGCGAACGTCGGCTACAATTTCAGCTATGCCGGTGAGAACCTCGCCATCAATTTTTCGGATTCTGAGGACGTGACGAACGCGTGGATGAACTCGCCGGAGCACCGCGCGAACATCCTGAACGGCAATTTCACTCAAATCGGCATGGCGACCGCGCAGGGAGAGCTTGACGGCAATCCGGCGATATACGTCGTAGAGCTTTTTGGAACCCCTGCCGCCGCGCCGATTGCCGTGGCGTCCGCTCAAGCGCCGCCGAATGCCACAGCGTATCCGGTGCCGTCCCCAACGGCACCGGTTGTCATCGCGTCGGAAACGGCAATGTCAGCGAATACAAATCAAACGTTCGTTGCGATAAAAGGCTCAGAGACGGGAACGGCTCCCGCGGCCGTCGCTCCCGCGGCGCAAACATCGTCCGGGGCAAACGCGGCAGCTCCGAAACCAGCCGAGGAAAGCAATCCGGTTCAGCAGGCCTTCGCGAATCCCCGTCAGACGGTGAATTATCTCTATCTTGCTCTTATGGGCATTTTCGTCCTGGCGCTCGCGCTTAACATTTTTATCAAGATACGGACTCAACATCCCGATCTGATCCTGGGAGGCGTTATGGTTATCGCCCTTGCCGGAATCTGCATCATTCTCAACCATCAGCTCACGGGAGGATTCGTTCTGTGACGGAAAAGAAAATACGGTTGGCGGGATAGGGTAAGGGTAAAGTTTGTTGACGTATAAATTTATAAAATGTACAATGTAGCCCCAGATGACCCAAATAGAGGTGGGACTACGGCGGTATAGTTTTCCACAGCAAGCACGCAAGCAAACTGCTATAATTACTTGGAAGTACAATGCTTCGTAAAGCTCAATACAATTTAGCGAAACTTTTTAACTTCCCTATTGAAGCGGAGCGGAATTATCGTGTGCAAGGTATGCGAAACGAGATACAGAAAATGGGCGGCAGTTTGCGATTCAAAGTTCAAAAAAATAACGAGGGGTGGATAGCGGAGTGTGAAAACATTAAGGGTATTATTACTGGCGGAACCGACCCGAAAACAACAGATGAAGAAATTAACTCGCAGATAAAAGATGCCGTCTTTGCTGCGTTTGGTATTCCTCCGTATCTTTCAAAAGACAGCTTGTTAAAAAACATCGGAGAGCCAGTTGCCGTGGAAGAAGAAAGGGTATTCGCATAGCATTGAAATTACGGTGTTATGGCTGAAGAAAGAATTGAACGTAAGGATTTATGGCAGGGTATAGGAAAGATACGACAGAATGACTGGGAAAAAGCCGCGCGAAAATTAGGACTGGATTTTAGCAACTCGTGGGGAAGGGGCTCGCACGGCGTTATTCGCGACCCAAAATTTCCAGACCCCTCTGATACGAGGGGTTTCGTAACGACTATTCAAAAGAGCTTGGGGAAACAACACAATCAGAGAATTTTCAAGCAGCTGCTGGATTACGGTATTGGCGAAAATGACATATGGAGAGCGTTGAATATGCTTTAACAAGGAATCAGCGTTACTGCCATACCGTGTCCACCGGCACCGTCGTCTCTCCCACCACGGCCGGCAAGCCGGAGGTAACGGCGGCGAGCGTTCCCACCTCCGCCGTCCACTCGCTTGTGCTGGTATTCAAATCGTTGAAAATCAGAAGCCCTTCGCCGCCGGGGATCTTCGGAGCGCAACCGTAGCTTGCAGAAACGCCGCCCTGCGCGATGGGGAGCGTACCGGTGAAGGGAGAGCACACCGTCCCGTCCGCAAGTTTTATAAGCCACGCCCAGTCCGCGGGGGCGGAACCTTGCATAGTGTCCGGCGCAGGGAGTGATTTCGTGAGCTTCAAAACGAACGAAGAAGTGGCATCGGGGATTGCCGGGTTCGCGCCGCAGAGAAGGTTTGTGCTTCCGGGGATTTGGAAACAGGGATCGCTTATGGAATTCCCCACCGCGCACCGCCACGCATCCCTCCGGAAAGGCGCCGCGATGGAACTCGTCCAGCAGGAACCTTCTTGCATCGGCGTTGAACTCGCGGGCGTCGCAGGCATATAGGTGACCACTTGCGTTTGGGGCAGGCCGTTCTGCGTATTATTGCCTGGCTCCGGCCCGTTCGGCGCAGCGGGACCCGAATAGGTGAAAAACCGCCCGATGCCCACAAGGACGACGAGGAGCATAATGGCAACAAGAACAACGGCGCTTGCTTTTCTCATAATGTTTTATTGGAAACGGAACGTGCCCACAATGCGGTCCAAAAGATCGGTGAGCTTGGCCTTGTCAAACGGCTGGAGGCCGTACTGCGGCGGATAGTTCGCGATCTGTGACGAATGAATGGTATATTCCACCGCCCAGCACTTCCCTGCCTGGACCGTCCGGTAGCTCGTGGTCTCATAATAATTGCCTGCGCCCGCATCAGTGGCATGGAACACGGTGAAGGCGACGCCGTTTATCATAGCGCTCGAGGTTGCACTTGAAGGGCCGGATGCCGGACCCGGCATAAGGCACTGCGCAACCGCAACGCCGTTCGCGCTGTATCCCACAGTGAGTTTCGCATCGGCAAAGTTCGTCTGCGGTTCAAAAGCCCGCGGGATCATAAGCGTGAACGCAAGAACGCCCGGCTGCGACTCGTCCACGCCAAATCGCCAGTCAATGGACGGCGTCGTTGCATAACTATCGTTCGTATCAAAGTCAATCGGATACGCGATGGAAAATCCCGCGTCACTCCTATCGCCAACCTGCCACGCGGAGACGTTTTCGTAGTAGCTCGTCACGCTCGTAGTGGCATTCTGTCTTGTGAGCGCCGCGCTATCGCGCGTTCCCTGGAGGATCATCCCGTACCGGATACCGTAATAAAATCCAATGAAGGGAAGCGCCACGAAAAGAACAATCGCGATGATCTTGGAATACCACGTCACTTTGTTCCACTCCACTTTCATGACCTCTCTATTATACCCTTTATACTTCAATCTTTGAGAACAGATAGCTCCCTGCCACCAGAAACACTGTCGTGACAACCGCAAGCACGACGAAGTCAACGCCGAGGCCGAAATGCGTGGTGTTCACAAGAAGCGCACGGAAGGAATCAATGCCATACGAAAGCGGGTCTATGATCGTAAGGCCGGAAAGGACGGCGGGCAGGCCGGAGAGCGGAAAAAGCGCGCCGGACAGGAAGAATAACGGCATGACGAGGAAGTTCATGATGAGCTGGAAACCCTGCATGTCTTCAAGGAGCGACGCGATGCCGGTGCCGAGCGCGGTAAAGAGGAGCGCGACGAGAAGCATAAAAACGATGGCGACGGGCAGAAGCCACCAATTATCGGGACGGAAACCGAACACTGTGGAAATCAAGAAAACGATGATCCCCTGGAACGTCGCGACGGTCGCACCGCCGAGCGTGCGCCCGATCATAATATTGAGCCGCGATACCGGTGCGACAAGCGTCTCCTTCAAAAATCCGAACTGCCGGTCCCAAATGAGCTGGATGCCGGAAAAGATCGCAGTGAAAATAATGCTCATGCCGACGATGCCCGGTACCAAAAACTGGAAATAATTCCCCTGCCCCGCCGCTTGGAAAACGGAACCCAGGCCGTACCCGAGCGCGAGCAGAAAAAGAATCGGCTGGCCAAGCGAGCCGATCATCCGGGACCTTGAACGGAAGTACCGCTTCAGCTCGCGGAGCCACATTATATAGATGGTTTTCATGATTTTTTTTGTTTTCTTGCAAAATTTGCTAGCGCCGTCCGCCGCCCCATCTGCGGGCGCGCGAACGCAACCGGTCAACCGCGCTTGATTCTTCTTCGCGGATCACGTTGCCCGTCAACTTGAGGAATGCATCCTCGAGCGAACCGGTTCCCGTCTGCTTCATGAGCTCCTGCGCGTCTCCCGCGGCGACGATCTTGCCGTGATCAATGATCGCGATCCGCTGGGCTATGCGCGCCGCCTCCTCCATGTAGTGCGTCGTGAAGAATACCGTGATGCCTTCCGTTTTGTTCAACTCCTGCAGATAGGTCCACATATGGTTGCGCGTCTGCGGATCAAGGCCGAGCGTCGGCTCGTCCAAAAATATCACTTTCGGATGGTGCAAAAGGCCGCGCGCGATTTCCAGCCGCCGCTTCATGCCGCCGGAAAATTCCTTAACCAGGCTGTCGCGCCGGTCCCACAATTCTACGAACTTCATGAGTTGCAGAACGCGCTCTTTGCGCAATTTCGCAGGGACATTATACAGGACCCCATGGAATTCCATGTTTTCCTTTGCCGTAAGTTCGTCGTCCAGGCTTGGGTCCTGGAACACGATCCCGAACGAGTGCCGCACTTCTTCGGGATCCTTCGTTGGGCTGTGGCCGGCAAGCGTGATTGAACCGCTCGTGGGATGCAGAAGCGTGGTGAGCATCTTAATGGTGGTGGACTTCCCTGCCCCATTCGGCCCCAGAAAGGCGAAAATCTGCCCCTTCTCTACATTAAACGAAATGTCGTCCACTGCCGTAAACTCGCCGAACCGCTTGACTAAATTATGTACCTCTATTATGTTTTCCATGTAAGTTGTTTATATACATAATTATTAACATACTTAACTATACGATGTCAAATCGGACTGTGTATAAGACAACGCCATACTTATATAGTATAATAAGACCATGAAAGCATTCTTTGCTCGTTTGAGCGTAACGAAAAAAATCCTTCTGGCCGCCGCCATCCTTCTTGTTGCGTGGGGCGTGTATCATTTTTGGTTCGCGCCAACGGCATCCCCCTATCAATTCGCGACGGCCGCGCGCGGCACGGTCACGCAGATCGTGAGCGTCACGGGGAACACCGCGCCGGTGCACGATGTTGATCTTGCCTTTGAAAATGGCGGCATAATCGCCTCGGTCAGCGCCGACGTTGGTTCCCATGTGAATGCGGGCGGGGTCATCGTGCGATTGGACACGAGCGACCTCCAATCACAGCTTGCCCAAGCGCAGGCCAATGTGGATACCCAGGCCGCGAAATTGCAATCGCTTGAAGCCGGCTCCCGCCCGGAAGACATAACGATCTCGCAAACGCAGCTTGCCGAAGCGGAACAAACCCTCGCGAACACCTATGCGGGCGTGAACACGTTGCTTGCGGACGCTTACGCGAAGTCCAACGACGCGGTACGGAATCAGCTGGCTTCTTTTTTCTCCAATCCGGAAGGCAACAATCCGCAGTGGGTCTTTCCCATCACCGATTCGCAGCTTTTAAACGACATAAACTTTGGCCGCCTGCAGGCGAGCACCGAACTCAATGTATGGGCTACTGAGCTTGCGGGCATAAGCGATTCTTCCCCTTCCACAACGCTTGATACGGCGCTTGCGGACGCCGCGAGTCATCTGACGATCATCCAAAATTTCCTCAATGAGGTCTCGGCGGGGCTTACGAACGTCACGAACATTCCCGTCTCAACCACGGCAACCTATAAAACGGACGTGACCGCGGGATTGAACGAAACGAACGCCGGCGCGACGGAAATAAATACGGCGATACAGGGCATCGCCTCGGAAAAGATCAGCGTGCAGCAGCTCCAGGCGCAGCTTGCCCTCACGCTCGCCGGGTCCACGCAAAACGACATTGACGCGCAAAAGGCGCAAGTGGAACAGGCGCAGGCGAGCGCGCAAAGCATCCAAGTAAGCATCGGGAAGGCGTCGCTCGTCGCGCCCGTTTCCGGCGTGATCACGGTGCAAAACGCGAAGGTTGGCGAGATTGCGACGCCCGGCGCCGTTCTTGTTTCTCTCATTTCCGACCAAGGGCTGGAAGTTAACGCGCAGATCGCGGAAGCCGATATCGGCAAAGTAAGCGTGGGCGACGTTGTGTCCATGACCTTGGACGCCTTCCAAGGAAAAACTTTCTCCGGCAAAGTTACCTATATTGATCCGGGCGAAACGCTCGTTGAAGGCGTTCCGACCTATAAAACGACGTTCCAATTTGATAACCTCGGCTCCGATGTAAAACCGGGCATGACGGCAAATCTGGACATCACGACCGCGACGCACGAGAACGTCATCTATATCCCCCAGCGCTACGTGACGACGAACGCGGACGGCACCTACGCCGTGCAGGCCTATCATGGCGCGAAAACGCCGCTTGAGACGCGCAGCGTGACGACGGGCATCCGCGACCAGAACGGCAACATAGAAATCATGTCGGGATTGGAAGAAGGAGAGGTCGTCGCTCGCTCCTCGTCCTCATAGCACAATGCCGTCCTATGGCACTTATTGAGGCGAAATCGCTCCGCAAGGTCTATGGCAGCGAAGGCGCAGAAACCGTTGCCGTGGAGGACGTTTCACTCTCCGTGAACGCGGGCGAATTCGTGGCGATCATGGGGCCGTCCGGCTCCGGCAAATCCACGCTGCTCCACATTCTCGGTTTTCTTGACCGCTACACGAGCGGCACGTATGTCTTTGACGGAAAAGAAATGTCGGAATATTCCGAAGATGAACTTGCGCACATCCGCAACCACAAAATGGGGTTCATCTTCCAGGCGTTCAATCTGCTTGCGCGCTCAACCGTTTTAGAGAACGTCAAGCTTCCCCTGCTCTATTCGGACATCCCGGAGGCGCAGTGGAACGATATGGCGATGAAAGCCATTGAGACCGTAGGGCTTACGCATCGGATGCACCACCAATCCTATCAGCTCTCCGGCGGCGAACGGCAGCGGGTGGCGATCGCCCGCGCGCTCATCCTCTCTCCTCAGGTTATTTTTGCGGACGAGCCGACCGGCAACCTTGATTCCAAATCAGGGCAAGCGGTGATGCGAACGATCCAGCGGCTGAACGAAGAGCAGGGACACACGATCATTTTGATCACGCATGAAACGCACACCGCGGAACATGCGGAGCGGATCCTCACCATTCTGGACGGACGCATTGATTCCAACGAAAAAGTCGCAAAGCGCCGCCACGCGACCGATATATTTGAAAAATAAACCGCCATGAAAATCAGCCAGCTCGCTAAAACAGCCACGACCGGCCTTGCCACGAACCGCTCGCGTTCGTTCCTCACCATTTTGGGCATCGTGATCGGCATCACGGCCATCATCATCGTGATGTCCCTTGGGCAGGGCGCGCAGGGGCTGATCCTCGGGCAGATCCAGAGCATCGGCTCGCGCGTGATCGCGATCGTCCCGGGCCGGCAGCCCACGAGCCCGACTGATTTTCTCTCCATGTTCACCGATTCGCTGAAGAAGAGCGACCTCGCGGCTCTTGAAAACAAAGCCAACGTTCCCCACGCGGCGACCGTGATGCCCATCGTCTTCGGCAGCGAAGCGGTTTCGTGGCAGACGAACACGTACCAGGCAACCCTCTTGGGCACGACGGAGCTTTTTGGCGACATTTACAACATCACGGCCGACGAAGGAGAGATGTTCACCGCGGATGACGTGGCCAGTTTATCAAACGTCGCCGTGATCGGGAAAACGGTGGAGCAGAAACTGTTTGACGGCAGCTCGGCGGTCGGCCAAAAAGTGCGCATCAACAATACCACCTTCCGCGTGGTCGGCGTCCTCAAAAGCACCGGGCAGCTTTCGTTCCTTAATTTTGATGAAGCCGTTTTTGTACCGTACACGACGGCGCAGACGTACATCTTCGGCATTAACTATTTCAACCGCATCACCGTGGAAGCGGACAGTAATAGCACGGTGAACGCGACCGCGGACGATATCACGGCGACGCTCCGCAACGATCACGGCATCATTGATCCTTCCAAAGACGACTTCTACATTCAAACCCAGGAGAGCGCCATGCAGACCGTGAGCACGATCCTGAACGTCCTTACGCTCTTTCTCGCTTCGGTCGCCGCGGTTTCCCTTGTCGTGGGCGGCATCGGCATCATGAACATCATGCTCGTCTCCGTCACCGAGCGCACGCGCGAAATCGGCTTGCGGAAAGCATTGGGCGCCACCGACAACAACATCCTTTCACAATTTCTTTTGGAAGCGGTCATTCTTACGGCCATCGGCGGCGTGATCGGCATCGTGCTCGGTGGACTGGTTTCCTTTGGGGTTGCGCTCATTTTGAGCAAAGTCTACGCACTTAACTGGCAATTTGTTCTCCCCTGGACGGCTGTCGCGCTCGGGCTTGGCGTCTCCTCCGGCATCGGGCTCGTCTTCGGCATCTATCCCGCCCGCCAGGCATCAAAAAAGAGCCCTATAGAGGCGCTGCGATACGAATAATGAACCGCTCCGCCACGTGAGCCGGAGCGGTTCATCGCTTATACGTTTATTTCCTTATTTCTTCCTGCGACGCGCCTTCCGCGACGATCTCTTCCCTCGCGCAATCTTCATAAGCACTTTTGCGTTCTTCTGGAGCCGGCTCCATTCCGCCTTCATGTCCTGCGCTACTCTCACCACCTCCCTCGCATTCACATCGTGGAGCGAACCGTAGTGCTTGGTCGCGCGGTCTACAACGCGTTTATATTCCCTCTCTCCCATCCGCCGCGCCGTCCGGACGTTCTTCGCGACTTCGTGCCGCGCTTTCACTGCCCATGCTTTCATCTTCGCCCGTTGCCGCTTGCTGGAAAGCAAATAGGCGCCTGCGGCTGCAAGCGCCGCGGCGGTCAATATGCCCGCACCTGCTTCCGTTGCGATTCTTTTCGTCTTTTTTTTCATAATTTTTTTATCCCTTTTTCGACCTTGAAGTTTTCTTTCGGTGCACAAGTCGCGTTACGAAGTCAATAAAATGCTGCAACCTGAATCCGTCGTGCCGCACCTGTGTGCGCAAATCGTGCAGATCCTCGCGGAATAATGTCGTCTCTTCATGCACTTGTTTGGTAATCTTTTTGATGTCCGAAAGGATTTTTACAAGACAAATAAGCGCCACGGCGAGTACCGCTCCCACAATTACGACCGCGATCGTCGTCACAAAAAAGAAAATGTCGGCGTGGATCAAGGTGTCCATATGCTTTTATTATAGCATGGATCGCGGCGTCATTTGCGAGCTTTGCCAAAGCCGGCCAATTGCCCTTCTTTTCTCGTCCGGCAACAATTTCGTCTTTTGCACCGCCGAACTTAAGATGGCAATCGTCTGGTCGTAGGTATTTCGGTCCACGGGATATGGCGTCGCGTCCTTGCCCCCGTGCGCAAAACTGTAGCGTGCGGGGTCTTCGTAGGATGGCTTTGCCCCGTAGATCACCTCGCCCACGAGCGCGAGCGCCCGGACCGTCTTCGGTCCCACGCCGGGAATGGCAATCAGTTTTTCATAATTTGCGGGTTTCCGGTCCACCACCTTTGCCAGAATCTTTTCCAGATATTTGCTCTGCGCAAAATTCTCGTGCACCACCGGATGGGATTTGAACTCGCGCGTTGCAAGGTTCATTAAGGTAAGCTGCTCCCCCGCTCTATTCTCAAACTTTGCCATCTGTGAAAGCGGCGAGGAATACTTACGCAGGAGCTTGATGTCTTTCATGAGTGTCGCGTAGCCGGCCTGCACGAGCTCAGTGGAGATTTGCCGCGCCGCGGCGCTGCGTTTTGCCGTAAGATCCAAGACCCGGTTCAGCACGACGGGCGATGAGATGCCCGAATGCGGCTCGGAGACCAGATCGTTTATATTTTCCGAGAACCAATGATAGCGGCGCGCCGAACGTTTTTCTTTGTTCATCCCCTGCTGCACGACCGCCCACGCACCGCGACGAGAGAAAAAGAACGAATGATGATACAGTTGGAAACCATCCTGCACGAGCGCGCTGTCCACCTTCGCGCTCATTTTTGAGTTGTAAACAAGATTATTTGCCGCGGCTGCGGGAAGCGCGAGGCGTTCGCCCCATTGCGCGATTTCCTCCGGCGTCTTCCGCGATGTCTTCCCCTTCCCGCCGCAAATGAACACACCCCAGTCCCTTTCGTGGCCACGGATGGCCTCTTTGAGCGCCGCGGTAAGAATTGTGGTGAGCCCCGACGCATTCCAATCAAACGCGAGCACCGTGCCAAGCGACTGGAACCATACCGGATCCGCAATTCGCTTGATGAACTCGTCCGGCCCGTACTCCGCAATGAGCACGTACGCCATCTCGCGGCCCAGTTTCACCATCCGCTCAAAAAGCCACGGCGGACAACGGCCGTAATCAAGCCCGAAAGAGGCAACCCCGCGCTGGATCACTCTTTCATTATTCCACTGTTATTGAATTTTAGAAATCTCTGATCAATATCTGCTACCCTTTGCTGCAATGCGGAAAAGTCAGCTCGGCGGACGCAAAATTGCACCATCCCTTTTATTTTATTCAGCTCTCTCTCTGTCTCTTTCCGCTGCATTTCCGACCAAGCTGCATTCGTTTCAAGCATCGTTACCCGTTCCTCTAATCGCTCTATGCGAATTTTGAGTCCGCCCACAACGCTATCCAAAGAAAACACGATCTCAAGAAGATGATCAAATTTCCCATTTAACTGTTCCAGAAGAGTACTGAAATATCGCTCGGCTTCCGAATTCAACATGCCATCAGGAATTTTTTCCATAATGGCTTTCATCGTAACTCTCAAGCCAAAAAGATCAAGAAGTCTTTAATGATTTTTTAATCTCGTTCCCCGCGAGGATCATCGTCTTTCTCCTTCTCCAATTCCAGGCACACTGAATTGATGCAATACCGCTTGCCGCCTCTCTCTTTGGGCCCGTCGTCAAAAACGTGCCCCAGGTGCGCGCCGCAATTCCTGCAAATCACTTCCGTGCGGTGCATGCCGTGACTCGTGTCGGGACGCAGTTCAATATGCTCCAAATTTGCCGGCTCAGTGAAGCTCGGCCAGCCGGTGCCGGAGTCAAACTTCATATCGGAAGAAAAAAGCTCCGCGCCGCACGCTGCGCACTTGTACATCCCTTTCGCGTGTTCGTGCACATACTTGCCGCTAAACGGCACCTCCGTGCCGCCCTTGCGCATCACGCGATACTGCTCCGGGGTTAATTTCCTTTTTATATCCACGATTATATCAAACCGCCGACGTCGCGAATGGTAAGAAGGATCATCAGCACGATGAGCAGGGCGAAGCCGAGGCTGTTCACCCATGCTTCCGTGCGGTATGAAATCGCCGAGCCCTTTATTTTCTCAAGAATTGCCATGAGGAACCTGCCGCCGTCAAGTGCCGGGAACGGGATGAGATTCACAACGGTCAAATTAAGCGAAATTACCCCAAAGAGCTGGAGCAAATACACAAGGCCGATCTTCCCTGTTTCCTCCGCGAGCCCAAAAATACCCACCGGTCCGACAACGCCCGGCAAGAGCGAGGCATGGAAAAGAAGCTGTACGAACAACTGGTAAAACGCCTGGAGCGTGAGCCACGCAATGATCCCGGCATCCACAAGGCCATCCTTGAACGCGGAAAAAAATCCCTCCCGCGGCGTGCCGGCTTCCGCAAGCGCCACGCCCACCGCGCCCTGGCCCGGCGCCGTCTGCACACGCGGCACGACGCTGAAATCAATTTCTTTGTTGCCGCGCAATACGGCAATCGTGGTCGTTTCTCCCCTGTGCATGTTGACGAAATCAATAAAACTCTGCGCGCTCGTAAAATTTTTCACCACGTCCCCCGCCATGATGCCCGCCTGCGCCGCGGGCGAATCCGGCTGCACCCCGCCGACGACGAGCGCCTGCGGCGCCCCAATCATGAGAGTGAGCGAAAGGAAAAGCCATCCGAGAAGAAAATTCACGAAAACCCCCGCGAGCACAATGATGCTCTTTTTCCACATGGGCTGCGCATAAAGGAAGCGTGACGCATCCGGGGCATCCTCGTAAGCGCCGCTTGGTTCCAGCATCTCAAATTCGCCGCGCTCGCCCGCAATCTTCACAAACCCCCCGAACGGCAGCCAGTTCAGGCTGTATTCCGTTTCCCCTTTCTTCCATGAGGTGAGCCGCGGCGGAAAACCAAATCCGAATTCGTCCACCTGCAGGCCGAATGCCTTCGCCGCAAAAAAATGGCCGGCTTCGTGGCCGAGGATGAGAAGCGAAAGGCCGATGATGACGAGTATAATGATGAGCATATGATTAATATAAACGAAATGGCCCTGTTAGCGCAATATTAAACCTATCTTTTGCCCACTGGGGGCTCTGTTCACCTTTCGTTCTCCGTAAATCGCTGGAAACGGGTTCTCGCATCCTCCGCATGTCGGAGCGAATCATTTTCTCCCCATAATCAACTTTCTTTTTGTTTCGCGGACAGCGATCTTGGGCAGCAAACTGTTGTTTTCTTGAATATAGTTCATGACCTCTCTCTTATGATTCTCAATAAGACTTCTCAACAACCAAGAGATGGCCTTAGTAATCATGATATCCTTTTCTTGCTGAAGTCTCCCGATGTTCTTAAACGCCAGCGTTGAAAGTCGCCGGTCGCGGGATTCACGCACTGGTTTGGTCAGGAGAACCAACGACGCTCTTTGTTTGTTGATATTTTTGCCTTTTGAAAATCGGGTCAATGTCCGCTTCCACGCTTCCCAGCCCGACAGCATTTCATCGGCACCAAAATTTGACTGGGATAAAGAATCCACCTCTGCCCATCCTTCCAAATGATCGAGCCACTCGTCGAGCAATCGCGGCTGAATCTGCTTCCTATGCTCCTTTGAATATCCGAGAAACATACCGGCGATTGACTTTTCTTCGTGCGATTTACCGCGATAAAGCCGGTTGAGCAATGCGACAACTCCTTTCTTGGAAACGTTTTTGTGATGGGCGAGGAAGTTCCTTGCGATTCCCCTTCGGATAGGATTCGAGATGTGATATGAAAAGTGTGAACTCCCGGTGTACGCAACGTTTCCAGAATGCTTAGTTCCATGACCGGCGTGTTTCTTAAGTGCAAGAAGGAGTTCTTTATGAAGAGTGTCTGACATTTGTTTTGTTCTTTAGGCAAACCAGGACATTGGTCTTCGGTGAGCACCCCGTTCACACTACCACGAATGTAATTGAAAGTAATATTTTAAAGTAGCGCAATAAATTCCGCGGGAGACAATTCCGCGTCGCGCAAAATCTTTCTCAAAAGGCCGCGCCCTACCACAGGATGCCGTGGAACGGTAATGGATCGTTTCCCCGAGCAAACAAGGCGCAGGTGACTTCCGCGCAGCCGCACTGGGACATAGCCAGTTTTCTTCAGTGCTTTAACGATAGCATCTCCCGAGAGAGGCGGCAGCTTGGACACGAATCATAAAACAATGGTGCATAAGCCGACCTCTTTGGGATGGTATGCAAAAACTATGTCGCGGTTCTTTTTTTCCCGAAGCAGCAAAAGGATCGCTTCGCGAATATTTTTTAATGCTTCGTCCGTGGTCCTTCCCTGGCTGTAACAGCCCTCAAATAGCGGGCATTCCACCACATAAAACCCATCCTCATCTTTTCCAATGATAACGGGAAGTTGCTTGCCGCGATACTCCTTTCGCACGCCACTCATATCGCTATCGTAAAATACCGCAAGAGGAAAATCAATTTGCTGGCTCATTCCCCCACTGTAACTGCGCAGCGGGAAAAGTCAAAGAGTTTTTAATAAAAAATTAATCTGTGCCACTCGCAGCTACCCGCCGAGTTCGGTTAACTTGCCGTTCACGAGCGTCTCCACCTCCCCGTTCGCTTTGTCCACTACTTTCTGGGCCCTTTCTTTTGATTTGAACGCTTCGTCTTCGGTGATTTCCTTTTCGTTCTCCGCGTCCCTCAGGCGCTTCATTGTTTCGTCGCGCCTCGCGCGGATTTGGATTCTCGCCGTCTCCGCGGTCTTTTTCACGAGTTTCGTGAGCTCCTCGCGCCGCTCGTCGCCAAGGGGCGAAAGCGTCGCCAAAATGTTATTGCCGTTGTTCGTCGTAGAGAGTCCGAGGTGCGCGCTTTCAATCGCCTTCATCACGGCACCGAGGGCGTTCTGGTCCCATACGGTGATCTGAATGGTGCGCGGAGGGAGAATGCTTAACGAGCCGAGCTCGCGGACGGAGAGCATTTGATCGTACAGATTTACTTTGATGTCCTGCACAAGTTCCACCGACGGCCGGTTGCCGCGGATCTGCCCGAAGTCCTGCCTCAACTTTTGGACGGCGGCCGAAAGCCCTGCCTCAAGATCTTTGATGAATTGTTCTCCTGTGGTCATGATTGGGCGACAAGATTTTCCAACTGCAAACGCGGATTCAAACCGAAGTTGGTGATATTTTGATACAGCGCGAGCGCCTTGTGCCAAAGCGCAGCGTTCGCTTTGGACGGCTTCTCCCACGCAAGAATTATTATAACCGCATCCAGGAATTTCCGTAAGTTGAACTCCTCGGGTGTGAGCAACTTCTTGATGAAATCGCGCCGTCCGGCGGGAGCGGTTTTCAAAAATATTTCCGCCAACGCAAGATTTTTTTGGAACGCTTCGTCGTTGAGCAACCGCCACGCAAACCCCGGTTTGCCGAGGGCACGCTTCGCGAGCGACGCTGCCTTCGCCTTCGGAACCCCCTGCTCTTTTTCTATCCATGCCGCAATCGCCGCTTCCGGCACCGCGCCGAAGTAAATCTTCTGCAGCCGCGAAAGGATGGTCGGCATAATGCTTTCCAGATCAGAGGTTATAACAACCAAAAGCGAGGACGCCGGCGGTTCCTCGGTGATTTTCAAAAGTGCGTTCTGCGCGTCATTCGTCAAAAATTCCGCATCATCAATGATAAGAGTGCGCTTTGCGCTCACATTCGGCTTTTGCCAAAGGAAATGTTTGATCTCGCGGACCGCATCAATACTGATGGAATCCTTCAGGTTGGGATCCAGCTGCTTCGCAAATGCCATGTCGATCACCTTGGTATCCTGCAGGACTTCGCTTTCCAAAGGCGCTTCAAATGTGCCTTTCTCCAAACCATGCGCGAGAGCGAGTGCCGCCGTGCGCTTCCCGACCATGGGAAGCCCGTAGAAAATATACCCGTGCGAAAGCTCGCCACTTTGAGCGAGCCGCGTAAGATCTCCGATTATCTTTTCATGCCCGATCACCCGTCTCATCGCTTTTACCGCTTATTGAGCAGCGTACGCTTATAGGTATCCAAGTGGTTCAGGATGAGGCCGGTGCCCTTCGCGACGCAAAAGAGCGGATCCTCGGCCACGTAGGCCTGCACGCCCAAGAAACGCTCAAAAAACTCGGGCATGTGGTGAAGCTGCACCGAGCCGCCCGAAAGAATAATGCCCTTTTCCATAATGTCCGCTACAAGCTCCGGCGGCGTCACGTTGAAGACGTTTTGGATGGCGCTCGCGATCTCAATGAGGAAGGGATTCAGCGCCTCCGCTATCTCGTTTGAATTGATCGTAATGTCCTTCGGAAGTCCGGTCACGAGGTCCCGCCCGCGGATCTGATATTCCATTTTTTCCTTCGTCGGCATTGCGGAACCGATCTCAATCTTCACGTTCTCGGCAGTTTGTTCGCCGATCGCGAGGCCGTATTTCTTTTTCACGTAATCCATGATCGCCTGGTCAAATTTGTTCCCTGCGATGCGCAAACTGTTCCATGACACGATGCTCCCCAATGCAATCACCGCTTGTTCCGACGTCCCGCCGCCGACGTTGATGATCATGTTCCCCGAACGCGCATTGATGGGGATGCCGGCGCCCAACGCCGCAAGGATCGGTTCGCGCACGATGAACGCATTCCCCGCACCCGCTTCGCGCGCCGCGTTCATCACCGCGCGCCGCTCGGTCTGCGTGATGCCCGCAGGCACGGAAATCACCACATCCGGCTTTACCAGATTGAACCAGCCCACGGCTTTTGAAATGAAATACGTGAGCATCGCCTTCGTAATGTAATAATCGGCGATCACGCCATCCTTAAGTGGTCGGTAGGCCACGATCTCATCTGGCGTCCGACCGATCATTTCTTTCGCCTCACTGCCCACCGCGAGCACCGAATTGTCCGGCTTCGTCAAGGCAACGATCGTCGGCTCGTTGATAATAAAGCCTTTCCCAGGTACAAAAACGACGGTATTCGCCGTCCCCAAATCAATGCCGATTTTCTTGCGGAACATACCTACCAATTTAACGCGAAGAGACCCAAAAAGTAAAGCAAAAGGAAAAGGACCGACCCGGGAGGGATCGGTCCTTGGCAAAGCATCGGCGGGTCGGCGCGGAGGTGGGGACGGAATCTGAGGATGGAAGTTGAAATTTGGCTCCCGATTGAAGTTGAATGGTTCTTCGGGAACCAGTTCCTCGGAAAACTTTAAATTCGTCTCTCCCAGTTTTTGGAGCCTTAGAACGTTTTGGTCATACTCCTTCCGCACTGCCAACTCCTGTTGTCTCCCTTCTTCAACCTTCTTCTTTAACTTTTCGAACGCTGGGAGGCCGGAGTTCTTACGGCAGATTCGGAGAAAGTCCTCGCCCCAAAGATGTTCACTGTGGAGGTCTAAAATTCTCTTTGCCAAGCCCTTGTTTTCGGCGGAGATTCGCTCTTCCTCTGTAAGTTCCGCCGCAAGTTTCTTCGCTGCAGCTTCAATGCGAACCGACTCAGCCCGCATTCGGTGCACCAACCAGAAACCGGCCAACAAAAGAATCAACACTGAAACCAGGAAAAGCAACAGCGACTTCCGTTTACGGCCCATTGACATTACCTCCCGCCTATCGGCGATGAATTTTACTGCTTCCACCCATAGAATACCCTACTTACGATATTAAGTCAAGCGCCTTATGTCCGCCCCGAGCTGGCGCAGGCGGCCATCAATATGCTCGTAACCGCGATCTATCTCGTGGATGCCTTCCACCTCGGAAACGCCCTCGGCGATGAGCGCAGCGAGGACGTCAAGCATCCCGGAGCGCAAATCGTGCACGGTGAGGTTCGCGCTCCGAAGCGGTGTTGGCCCCTCTACGGTCGCGTAATGGAAAAATCCCTTTCCGGCCAAGCGACACTCCTCTCCTTGCGGGCACTCCGCGCCCACGACGATCTTCGCCCCCATTTCGTTCAGGTCGTGCGCATAGGCAAAGCGATCTTCCCAAATGGTTTCGTGGATCGTTGAGATGCCCTTTGCCTGCGTAAGGAGTGCACAGAGCGGCTGTTGCCAATCAGTCATAAATCCGGGATGCACGTCGGTCCGCACCGAAAGCGCTTTCAATGAATTTTTCCGCCAAAAGGCAATGCCGCCATCCGCCACTTCATATTGGGCGCCGAGCCTTCGCACGACGTTCAAAAAAGTGATGAGCTCATCCTGCCGCGCTTCTTTCACAAGAATCCTTCCGTTCGTCGCGATCGCAAGGCATGCGAACGAAACCGCTTCGTTCCTGTCCGGTATGATCCGGTGCGTCACGCCGTGCAAACGCTTCACGCCCTCAATCGTGATCGTGCGCGGCGGCGCAAGCTCAACGATCGCTCCCATCTTCTGGAGCATTTTTATGAGGTCCACGATCTCCGGCTCCAGCGCCGCATTCTTGATAACCGTCTTTCCTTTTGCAAGCACCGCCGCGAGGATGGTATTTTCCGTGGCGCCCACGCTCGGGAACCGAAGTTCAATCTCCGCGCCGTGGAGCCCGTGCTTCGCCCACGCATGATAACTGCTCTTTGTGATCACGAGCTGCGCACCGAATTTCGCGAGCGCTTCCAGATGGATGTCCACGGGCCGCGCGCCTATTTTGTCACCGCCCACGACCGGCACTTCCGCTTCTCCCGCACGCACAAGGAGCGGCCCCAGCGCAAGGATGGGAATCCTGTTCCGCCGCGTGAGTTCCAGAACGCGGCTGCTCTTGATCTCGCGTGTTTCAATCTTCGCCGTGGAGCCCACGATCTCTATTTCGCTCCCAATCGTTTTCAAAAGCTCAACGACAATATCCACGTCCCCTATCTGCGGCATGTTCTCCAAAATGCATGGCTCGTCCGTGAGGAGCGACGCAACCATCATCTTGGAAACCGCGTTCTTCGCGCCGGCGAGTTTGATCTCGCCGAAGAGCGGCTTGCCTCCTTTGATCACAAACTTCTCGGCCATACTATTGAATCTTCTCCGCGATGAAATCGGCCAGCGTATCAATTGCAATCCGCTCCTGCTTCGCCGTGTCGCGGTCGCGCACCGTCACGGTATCTTTGAGTTTTTTATCCTCGCCGTCCCCCAACGTATCAAAATCAACCGTGATGCAGAAAGGTGTTCCGATCTCGTCCTGCGCGTAGTAGCGCTTGCCGATATTACCGCGGTCGTCCCATGCCACCATACATTGCTTGCGAAGATCGTCGTATATCTTCCGTGCAACCTTCACAAGCTGCGGCTTGTTCGCAAGCAGCGGGAAAACCGCGGCCTTATACGGAGCGAGATGCGGATGCAATTTCAGGATTACCCTATCTTCTTCTTCGGCATATGCGTCAAGCAAGAGGAAAAGAAGCGGCCGATCAACGCCCGAAGATGTTTCAATGTCCCATGGAATGTATTTTCCTCCGGTGTCGGGATCGGTATATGACATATCCACCCCTGAGTATTCCTGATGCCGCTTGAGATCCCAATCGCCGCGGTGATGAATGCCCATCATCTCGTCCCAGCCCCACGGCGCGTTGAATTCAATGTCGGTTGCCAAGCGGGCATAGTGCGCCCGCTCGGCCGGTTCATGATCGCGGAAACGGAGGTTTGTTTTTTTGAACCCTATTTTCGCAAACCATTTCATACTACTTTGCTTCCAATATTCAAACCACTTTTCCCCCTCCTTCTCGTCCGGCTTTATGTAAAACTGGACTTCCATTTGCTCGAATTCCCGGCTACGGAAAATGAAATTTCCCGGGGTGATTTCGTTGCGAAACGCCTTGCCGATTTGAGCAACCCCAAAAGGAATTTTGACTCTGGTGGAATTCACGATGTTCTTGAAATTCACTTGGACGCCGTTGGTTATTTCTCCGCGAAGGTAGATCTCTGATTCCTTGCTTTCCAGCACTCCCAAATAAGCCTTCACGAGCAGGTTGAATTTCTGAGGGGCCGTCCATTCAATTTTTTCTTTTTTGTGCGAAGTTTCATGCTCGCGCAATTCGTCCGGCTTGTCGGCTCGAAAGCGCTGGTGACACAATTTGCATTCCACGAGCGGATCAACAAACGCTTCAACGTGCCCGGAGGCTTCCCATGCGCGAGGATTCATCATAATAGCGGCATCAATGCCGACCATGTCGTCCCGAAGCTGAACCATTTCCCGCCACCATTCGTCTTTAAAGTTCTTCTTCAAAAGGGCGCCTAGGGGTCCGTAATCCCATGTGCCCCGAAGCCCGCCGTAAATCTCCGAGCCGGGGAACACGAACCCGCGGCGCTTCGCGAGCGAGACGATTTTTTCCATGAGGTCGTTTTTGGGCATGTTGTCGCGTGATGTTATTGCGTGACGCGGCGATCCTGGCTCGGACTGATGGTTTTGTCGTTGGGCAGGTCGGTCGTAACTGCGGGCGCGGAGGCCGTGAGCGTTGAACTCGTGAACGCATCCGTCGCTTGGAGCGTGGTCGGGCCAAGCAACGTCACCGCGCTTCTCACCTGGTTGACCGCCGGCGTGTTCGCCACCTGAAAAATCGCCTCGGCGGGCGGACCCACGATGCCGGTCGTCGCAGGAATCGCAGGGATAGTCCACGAAATAAGGCCGGTCGCCGCGTTGCAAGATGGCGCCGTCGTCATGTTGCTCTGGATCACGCCCGTGCACGCAGTCCCCGACTGGAGATAGGCCAACGCGGTCACGTTTTGCGCATCCGTGGCGTAATTCACGATAACCCAATGAATCGTATATTGCGTCGCTTGGTTCACAACCGGCGGGTAAGGCCCTGAATTCAAAATGCCGGAACTCGCGTCTCGCCAATAGCCATCCGCGGCAATCACAATGTTCCCGCCTACTTTGTTCTCTATGCTCGCGGCGGAGACCGTGGAACTCGCCGCCGTGTCCGGCGGCACCGTGGGCGACGAAATCTGGGCGCTCACCTTGAGCGTATAATTCTTGTCGCTCAAAGGCCGGATGGGATACGACGATGCAGTCCTCACAAGAATGTTCGCCGATCCCGACTGCCCCGGCGCGAGCGTCAAAAGCTGCGGCGTCGTGGCAGCCGACCATGTAACGGTGTCGGTGAGGGAATTGAACGCGCCGTTCGTCTGGAGCGTCGTGAAATCAAACATCTCGCCCACGAGTGTCGCCGTGAGCGCTAAGTTCTCAAAAGTCGTATTTGAATTATTGGTATAGGAAAGAACGTAGGTGAGCGCATCGCCCGGCTCTGCCACGTAATCGGAAGTATTGTTAAGCGTGAGAGTAAGCGAAAGCGGCGAGGCGCTGATCGCAAGGTTTGCCGTCTGTTCGTTCAGGGCATAGGTTTCGCCCATCACCTCCCCCGTCAAATCTCCCGTCACCTGATAGGTCGCGCTCTGCGGCCCCACAAGATTGCCTGTGATCGTCAGCGTCCCGCTTCCCATCGCGGGGACGGTTCCCAAATCCCACGAGTTGTTGCCTGCGCTTGCAGGCGACATGCTGCTCCGCGTGAACGAAAAAACCGGCGGATATTGGAGCGCAAGCTTCACGTTCAGAAAACTTTGCGAGGTATTGTTGGTGTAGGTCACCGCAGTATCAAAATCCTGGCCGCTGAACACGTTCGCCGGAGGGACGACGCTCACGCTGATCGCGAAGTCGCCCACGACGAGGTCCGCCCCTCCGTCGGTTTCAAACTGCGTCTTTGCGGCGGCGTCCGTGCCGTAGGCAAGTTTGGCGTCAACGTGCTTCACGCTCTTTGGATCGCCTGTCACGATAAGGTTAAAATCCTGCTTATTGATGCTGCCCGGGCCAAGATCCCCCACCATCTGCTGCATGACCCGTTGGTCCGGAGATTGTCCGACAAAGGAAACGTTATCGGGAACGGTGACCGAAAGCGTCGCACCCTTCAGGATGTTGGAAGAATAATTTGAGAACGAAACCGAGAGAATAAAAGGATCGCCCACGAGCACCTGGTCAGGTTTCACGAATCCGATGCTCACGTTAGGATTCCCCGGCGGTTTAAAAAGAAAAAAGTACCATATACCCCCGCTCACGAGGACGACAAAGACAACTAAAAACCAAATGAGGGCGTGGCTCTTCGCCGGCTCTCCTTCGTCAAGCTCGTGAGTCGGCTCCGGAGGAGGCGGAGGAGGCGGCACGGATTTTGGCGGCACGGATTTGAGCTTGCGCGGCGGGGGCTCCGGCGCCTCGTATTCAAATTTTTTCTTTTTGCTCTGCCAAATAGAATTCGGATTATACTTCGGCATTGTCTAATAATAGTAGCTCATCCCGATCCAATTTTGAAGCACAGACGACGCAGAAAAATTCCTGCTTCGGAATGTAAAACGCGGCGGCTTTTCTGCCCTTGCTGCATTCTTCACAAACTGCTTCCTGCGGGTCCCAGCCGAGAATCCTCAACGCGCTTCCCCATGGGAAGCGCTCCTCCTTGTGCTCCCGCGTGAGTTCATTCCACAGCGCGGCGTCGGGTTCTCCTTCCGAGAGCATCTTGTTCAAAAAATGGAGGTCAGTGAGTAACGCGGCAAGTTTCCCGTATTTCAACGCATCCGCGATCTGCACGCCATTGCCGTTCCTACCATTCCTTTCCACGAACCGGACTTTAGCGAGCGTACCCGGTTCCAGATGCCCCGCAAGCTTGGACGTGATCTTTCTTGCGCTCGTCGCTTTTCCTTTCAACTTCCCGAAGCGCTTCGTGAAAAAAGAATAGCGGGCGTCAAAATCCCGGAGCGGCTCCTTTGCGAGCACCACGGCCTCGGTCACGTATTCCTGCATTCTTTCATCATACCAGAAGCAAGTAAAGCTTCGAACGATTTTGGCGGCTACCGCAAACTATTGAATTATCACGGTTCCCAATATGTTCCGTGGCGCAGAATTTTTCCTATGTCAATTTTTCCGTCATAGATGATAATTTCCACGCCTGCTTCGCGTAGCATATCAAAGGCTAAACGTATGTTTTCCTGCCAACTCCCAGATCGATCAAGGGCTTGCTTGTGCACGACTAACCGTTTGATGCCCGATTGAATTATTGCTTGAGCGCAGTCGGTACATATACCCCAACAACAAACCATAGTAAGACCATCTGTTTTGACACCGGCTTTCGCGGCTTGATAAATCGCATTTCTTTCGGCGTGTACGCTGAATACATATCGCAACGGTTTGACCCGTCGCTCCGGAGTTTCCTTGACACCTTCAGGAAAGGTATTGGCTGCAACCACGGCAATATCTCCGGATTCATTGACCAACACAGCCCCATTTTGCGTAGATGGATTCGTGCTCTCTTGTGCTTTAGAATATGCGACTATGAATAGTTTCTTCCAATCGAACGTCATTCGCTTAGAATATCCCTTCGGCGGCAAAGGAACAAGTGGCGTTTGATAATTGCCGATCCGGTTGTTTAGTGCGGGGTATCAGACCAGGTTCGAACCTATTTTAAGTCCATAGTTTGACAGGGTCGGCCGTTATTTCGACTTCTTTGCGTAGTACCAATGGTGCACACACGCGGCGACATATCCAATCCAGATACCGCAGATAACCGAGAAAATATCGTGGAACGTGGCGGCGGAGGCGA
>JBEKRC010000001.1:0-307902 GCA_049997875.1 Minisyncoccia bacterium | reverse complement strand
GATTGACTGGGTAATTGACTACCCCTGCAATCCGGTTTGCAGGGGTAATTGCAGGGGTAACGGGGTATCAAAAATCAGGAATTTTGGATAAAATATGCTCGAGCAGTCTTGTAGAGATACACCAAGGTAAGACTTTTGTTATTTTCAGAAAAATTCACGCGCGATGCGCGGAGCGCATCGTAAGGTAGCGCAGGGTTAAATTCAACAACAAGATTCTTTATAAATGCGTTCGAGCCGAAAATTTTTTGGGCGGGGAAGCAGTATTACTTTTTTGCTTTGTCGGCAAGTTTTGCTAACAAACTAATAAGTGCAATAAACTCAAGTGCCATTTCTGGATCATCCTTTATAATCTTATGCGCTCTGGGATTGCGTAAACCAGCAACTGCACCAGAGAACAGCATCATAAAACCCCTCTGTTCGTCTATGTCGGAATCATCTTTAAGATCATTAAACTTTAGAACGGGATTCTTTGGGCTAAAGACGGATTCCATAAGGGCCGTTCCATCCTTACCCTCCTCGCCACTATTTAATCTTACAAGAGCATTAAGAGCCTTCTCTGCATCCTCGACAGCGTTTGCGTAATGACCATCTCGAAACAACTTACCTGCCGCCCGTTCAATAGCTGGATGTAATTCCAATCCCTCATAAGCTTTTAGGGTTTTCCCTGTTGAAGTTTCCCCAGCGTCTTTAAGTTCTTCCTCAAAGCCGGATTTTATAGAGACGAGTTGGGCCTTGGCACTTTCCAATCCCTTGCGAAAATCTTTCGCAATCACATCGGATGTCATACCTCCGTACCAGAATCCAGAATGAATATGTTTGAAGCCGTGCTGATATCTTTCATATTCTACTGTGTCCGCGCCGAATACATCGACAAGAAGCGCGTCCAATTTACTTTGAAGTGCGCTAATTCTAGTATCGCTAAATTCAGTGATATCTTGAGGGATCAATTCTTCTACGTCGGCAAGCCGTCGCTCTATTTTGGGTATGGCAGCCTTCATCTGCTCATATGATAAATTCGCTTGCCGACGTTCCTGTGGTTTGGGTTTTGCCATGATTACTTCATTAATTCTAATACGGATACATTAATTGCTTTTGCCAATTTCGCAATAGTTGAGAGCGTCGGATTTGCCTTGCCATTTTCTATATTACTAATAAATCCTCGTCCCACGCCAAGCTTGCGAACTATATCGCCTTGCGTTATACCCTTCGCTGTCCTAATACGCTTAAGATTCTTGCCGAGCTTTGAGGCCTCGTTTCTCATTACTCACAAGTATATCGCTTGTTATATTATATGATAGTATTACAATATATTGTAATACCCATGATCAACTACTTCCTCTACGCTCGCAAATCAACCGACGTTGAAGACAAGCAGGTGCGCTCCATCGAAGACCAGCTCGCCGTCTTGCGTGCTCTGGCAAAAGAGCAGGGGCTTAATATCGTATCAGAGTTCGTTGAGAAGCAATCCGCGAAAGTGCCCGGCCGCCCCGTATTCAACGAGATGATGGAACGCATCCAGAAAGGAGAGGCGCAGGGCATTGTCTGCTGGAAACTAGATCGCCTCGCCCGCAATCCAGTGGACGGTGGGCAGGTGAGCTGGCTTCTGCAACGGGGTATTATCCAACACATCCAAACGAACGACCGTAGCTATTACCCGACCGATAACGTCCTAATGATGAGCGTAGAGTTTGGTGTCGCTAACCAATATATCCTCGACTTGGCCGCAAACACGAAACGAGGCCTCTATGAAAAAGTGAAGCGTGGCGAATTTCCCTCGCTTGCCCCCATCGGTTACTTCAACGACCCGCGCACGAAAACGATCATGGTGGACAGGAAAACAGCGAAAGTCATTAAAGCTGCGTTTGAACTCTACGCCGAGGATAATTCCCGCTTGGAGGACATATCCACGTTTTTCGCCGAGCATGGTTTCCTCTCCAAAGCCCACAATCCCTACCATCGGGACAGAATCACCCGTATTCTCTCCAATCCATTCTATTGCGGCCTCTTTAGATACGGCGGGGAGATATACGAGGGCAAGCACGAACCCATCGTCTCCAAGCGTCTGTTTGATAAAGTTCAGGATATCCTCAAGGGGAACGGGAGGCCGCACCACAAGGCGAAGAACGAGCCACGCCCATTATGCGGACTGTTCCGTTGCGGCGAGTGCGGGATGATGGTAACAGCGGAAGTCCAGCGAGGACACACCTACTACCGATGCACGAAGAAATCGGCCGTGCGATGTTCCCAGCTTTACGTCAGAGAAGAAGAGCTTGATCGCCAGCTATCGGACATCCTCAACCAGTTCGCTATGCCTACTGATTGGGCGGCGGAGCTTTCCAAGATGGCGGACAAGGACGAAGGGGAATCCCTCCAAGCGTCCGCCGCCGCGAGCCAAGCGGCAAGGTCGGAGATCGGGGTCATTTCAGAAAAACTCCAACGCCTCCTTGCGGTATATCTCGACCAAGATATAGAGCGGGAGGCCTACCGCTCCGAGAAGGCAAGCCTACTCTCCCGCAAGAAGTCGCTGGAGGAGAAAATCGGGGAAATGGGCCGAGGGGCAATCGCTTGGCTCGAACAGTTCCGAAGCTGGCTGGGAGATGCGCAAACGCTTGGCGGAGCCGCTACTTCATCTGACCTCTCCCTCAAAAAATCCTCCGCCCAAAAAATTTTCGGCTCGAACGCATTTATAAAGAATCGTGTTGTTGAATTTAACCCTGCGCTACCTTACGATGCGCTCCGCGCATCGCGCGTGAATTTTTCTGAAAATAACAAAAGTCTTACCTTGGTGCGCATGGTAGGAATCGAACCTACGACCTCGTTCTTATCAGGAACGCGTTCTACCACTGAACTACATGCGCCTTATGATCACTTTATTCTTTTCTACACTACCAAAACCTAAACCGCAAGTACCGGGGATCGAACCTTACGCAGCACCCCGACCCCCACTCTGGGAAACCCACGGTTTCCCACCCGCCGCGCTTCGCGCGGCTCTTTCCTACACGGGGTGCTGCTCCGGTCCGCTCCAAACAAAACAGAAAGGTTTTTTTCTGTTCTTTTGAGAGGATCTCGGAGGCGATTCGCGCTTGGTATCCGCCGAAGGCGGATGCGAATCGCCGAGAGCCAGCGGGCGCGCACCGCAGGAGTGCGCGAACCACGTCTCTCAAAAGAACAGAAAAAACCTTTCGTGCGTCCTGGAGGGATCGGACCTCCGGCCTCTACAGTGTCATTGTAGCGCTCTACCACTGAGCTAAGGACGCCAGGGGCTCGGGTTTATTCTACGGTCTCTTACTGCGGCTTGGCAAGACCCGGAAGGTGAAGGGCCTCCGCACCCTCCAGATTGAAACTGGTATTCGCCCCTACCGGCACGTTCGCCTGGACCGCGCGATTCACTCCCGCGACTACATCGCCGATTCCCCAGATGAAATACGCGACGATAATCGCGAGAAAAACAATCGCGAAGACAGCAAGGGTAATCTCCGGATAACGTCTAAAAAATGCCTTCATGATCCTTTGGAAAATGCCCGGCCATGCGCGGTGAGGAGGTACGACGCTCCACTGCTCGCAAAGTCAAAGGAATCAATCGCGATGATGAATCCGGACGCTTCCGCCTCAAGATCGTTGAGAAACGCGACGAGATCGCCCGGGGCTCCCGTCGCGATCAGGGAAAAGTCATCGCTGCCGGGAGCGGAAACAGTGGCCTCGGCGCTCACTCCCTGGAACGCGAACGAAACCGAAACATTGTGCGACTGCCCGAGGGCATTGAGCGCCTGCGGGAGCCCCACGAGCTTATCATGCGTCGGCAAAATTGATTCCAACACGGGCGCGTAAGGAGCCGCTTGCGCCGCCTCGCTTTTGAGGCTCGCCAGAATGCCGACTGCCGCATTCTCCTCTGCGATGCGGGTCCGATCGGAAACGATCTTATCCGCTTGCGCCGCAATGCTGTTGGAAAAAAAGTAAATGGCAACGGACGCCGCGGCAATGGCCGCCGCGATGATTCCGATGCTTATTTGCAGTTGCCGCTTGAGATCCTTCATTACGCTGTTTCATTCTACCATTAAAAATTTATGAACGCACGCTTTACTTTTGGAACGTTTTCCGCAACGCTTCTTTGATGGATAAGGAAGCATACTACTATAATGCGATCGCCGTGGGCACGGGCGGCGATTACCGGAAGATCGCGGGGTTAAAAAAGAAATGCGGCGACTGGAAACGCGCGTACGAAGCACTCCGGCATTTCGGCATCCCTCCGCCCGATGCCGAAACGGAATGGAAAAACCTTGCGCGCGCGGACGTTGCCCTTGTCCTTTTTGAACATGACTCATATCCCCCGCCGCTCCGGGAAATAGACGATCATCCCTTCGGCATTTACCTGCGCGGCGCGCTCCCGCCGCAGGACGCGGCGCTTTTCGCAATCGTGGGCACCCGGCGTGCCACACCCGAAGGAAAGAACATCGCGCGCCGTTTCGCGCGGGAACTCGCGCAATGCGGGTTCGGCATCGTGAGCGGCCTTGCGTTCGGCATTGATGCCGCAGCGCACGAAGGATGCCTTGATGCCCGGGGCGCGACGATCGCGGTGCTCGCCGGAGGACTGCATGCCGTGTACCCCCGCGAGCATGCGCGCCTCGCGGAGAAAATCCTTCAAAGCGGCGGCGCGCTCGTTTCCGAATACCCGCTCGGTGCGCCTCCGTACGCGGACCGATTCCTCGCGCGGAACAGGATCGTGAGCGGCCTCTCGCGCGGTGTCGTAATCGTAGAAGCGCCGCAGGGATCAGGTTCGCTTGCGACCGCGCGGTTTGCCCTTGAACAAAATCGGGACGTGTTTGTCGTGCCCGGTTCCACTGTCCATCCGAACTTCGCGGGCTCCCACGCGCTCATCCGTCAAGGGGCAACACTCACAACCTCTCCAGAAGAAATTATGGAAAGCTACGGCATCTCTCCCGCGGAGAAGATCGCCGCGCAAGAAAAAACGGCGTCACCCGAAGAAAGGCTGATTTTAAAGGCCTTGCGGGAAGCCTCCCTGCCTCTCGCGGTTGACAAAATCACGGCAATCACCAACCTGGAACCCCAAATCGCGAATCGGACGCTTTCGTTCCTTTTGCTGAAAAATCTCGTCAAAGAATGGAGCGAAGGGTATACAATATAACAACACAACCAACCATGGACCTCATCATCGTGGAGTCGCCGACGAAAGCGAACACCATCGGAAAATTTGTGGGCAAGAACTTTGCCGTGGCATCATCCTACGGGCACATCCGCGATCTCACGAAAAGCAAAATGGGAATTGATATAGAACGCGATTTCGAGCCGCAGTATGTGATCCCCGCGAAGGCAAAACCCGTGGTAGCTAATCTGAAAAAACTGGCCGCAAAAGCTGCGAGGGTGATCCTCGCGACCGACGAAGACCGCGAAGGCGAAGCGATTGCGTGGCACTTGGTCGCGGCGCTCGGCCTTCAAGAAAAAAAAGGGGGGATGGAACGGATCGCATTCCACGAGATCACCGAATCCGCAATCAAAGAAGCGCTCCTCACGCCGCGCGGCATTGATGTGAACCTGGTAGACGCCCAGCAAGCGCGGCGCGTGCTTGACCGGCTCGTGGGCTACGGCCTTTCGCCGTTCCTGTGGCGGAAGGTGCGGTACGGACTCTCCGCGGGACGCGTGCAATCCGTCACCGTGCGGCTCGTTGTTGAACGCGAGCGCGAAATCCAGGCATTCAAGAAAGAAGAGTACTGGTCCATTGAGGCGATGTTCCGGCCGCCCAAAGCCAAAACCGCATTCCCCGCTTTCCTGCATTCCATTTCCGAAAAAGCAATCGGAAAGATGGGCATTAAAAACGAGAAGGATGCGAAGCGCATCATAAAAGATCTTGACGGTGCGCACTATCGCGTCAAAGAGATCACTACAAAAGAAGTCCGGCGATATCCCGCGCCGCCGTTCACTACCTCCACGCTCCAGCAGGAAGCGGCGCGCAAGCTGGGATTCTCGGCAAAGCAAACGATGGTCATCGCGCAGAAGCTCTACGAGAACGGGCACATTACGTACATGAGGACGGACAGCGTGCACCTCGCGGAGGCGGCGCTCGTCGCCGCACGGCAAGCGATCGGGAAAGAATTCGGGAAGGAATACGAGCTCGCGGAACCGCGGCGGTACGCCACGCGGACGAAAGGAGCGCAGGAAGCGCACGAGGCCATCCGCCCCACGAATCTCAATGCCGCTTCCGGACACGCGCTCGGCATCAAAGAGCGCAATGACCAGCGGCTCTACGACCTGATCTGGAAACGCACCATTGCATCGCAAATGAAAGAGGCGCTCCTTGAACAAACCTCGGTGGATATTGAAGCCGACACTGCGCGCAAAGAGATCTTCCGCGCGAACGGGCAGGTCGTGAAGTTTGACGGATTTATCCGCGCCTACACCGAAGGCCGCGACGAAGGCGCGAACGGCGAGGGCATGAGCGCTGCGGAAATAGAAGGACAGCTGCCGAAGCTCATGAAAGACATGGTACTCGCGCTCCAGAAGATAGCGCCCGTCCAACACTTCACGGAACCCTTGCCCCGCTATACCGACGCCACGCTTGTGAAAGCGCTGGAAACCGAAGGGGTGGGCCGTCCGTCCACGTACGCGCCGACCCTGAGCGTGATCCAAGACCGCGGCTACGTGGAAAAAATTGAGAAAAAATACCATCCGACGGACATCGGCTTCGTCGTAAACGATCTCCTTGTGGAAAATTTCCCAGAGATCGTGGACATCAAATTCACTTCGCACATAGAAGAAGAATTGGACGATATCGCCGAGGGGAAATTAAAATGGACCGAGGTCTGCCGCGAATTCTACGGCCCGTTCAAAAAAGAATTGGACGAAAAGGAGGCGTCCGTCACGAAGCAGGTGGAAATTTCGAACACCCCATGCCCGCACTGCGGGAAACCGATGGTGATAAAGTTCGGCCGCATGGGAAAATTCCTTGCCTGCCCCGATCCCACGGTGAAGGTGACGCTCCCGATGCCCGAGGAAGCGGCGAAGATCCGCGAGCTCGAGGAAAAAACTAAGGACGAACGCTGTCCTCTCTGCGGCAAACCCATGAAGGTGCGCCGTGGACGCTTCGGATTTTTCCTCGGCTGCACGGACTATCCGAACTGCAAAGGCATATCAAAGATCTGGAATAAAACCGGTTTCACATGCCCCGCATGCCGCGACTCCGCCGACCGCTGGGAAAAGCCCGGCGACGTCGTGGAGAAAAAATCCCGCGGCCGCGGACGGCCGTTCTACGCCTGCACGCGCTATCCCGCCTGCACGTTCGTGATGAACAAAAAACCCGAATCAGAGGCCGACCTTGAGGAAGCGCTGAGGCGTTGGCGAGAAAACCCGCCGAAGGCGAAGGTAAAAAAATAGCGCGCAGGATTTGCGCGCGCCTCGCCGCGGTCATAAGATAGGTACATGACTATAAAGGAGCTCGCCAAAAAACAACCCGACAGCCTGATCGGCAAAGCATACGCCTTCGCTCTCCGAGTGCACAAAGTGCAACAAAGGAAAACCGGCGAGCCCTACTTTAATCACCCGCTCGCGACTGCGGAAACGTTGAATGGGTGGCACCTTGACGAAGACACGGTCGCCGCGGGCCTCCTGCACGACACCGTGGAAGACACCGGCCTTCCTCTTGAAACCGTAAAAAAGGACTTCGGAGACGATGTCGCATTCCTCGTGGACGGCGTCACAAAACTCGGCCGCATCAAATACCGCGGCGCGGAAAACAGGGCGGAAAATCTCCGGAAAATGATCCTCGCGATTTCCGAGGACCTCCGCGTCGTTTTCATCAAGCTCGCCGACCGCCTCCATAACATGCAGACGCTCGCGGCGCTCCCCCCTGCAAAGCAAAAGCGGATCGCGATGGAGACGGATGAGATCTACGCGCCGCTCGCCTACCGCCTCGGCATGCACAATCTTTCCGGCGAACTGGAAGATCTCGCGTTCCCCTATCTCCATCCTGCCGACTACCGATGGCTCCTTTCCACGGCAAAAGAGCAATATAAAGAACGGCTCGCATATTTGGAAAAGATGAAACCGCAGGTGCGCAAGCTCCTTGAGGAACACGCGATCAAACCGCTGGATATAGAAATCCGGGCCAAACGTTACGCCAGTTTGTATAAAAAACTTCTGCGCCGCGACATGAACATGGGGAAAATCTACGACCTCGTCGCGATGCGCGTGATCGTAGCCACCGTCCCCGAATGCTACGCCGCGCTCGGCGTGATCCATGAAGCGTGGCCGCCGGTTCCCCACCGCATCAAGGACTACGTCGCCTTGCCGAAACCGAACGGTTACCGCAGCTTGCACACCACGGTGATCGGCCCGGACGACAAAACAATTGAGTTTCAAATACGGACGAGGGAAATGCACGACGAGAACGAATATGGCGTCGCCGCGCACTGGCTCTACGACCAGAAACGCCGCGGCGAAAAAATTTCCGGGAAACAGCTCGCAGAAGATCTCTCCTGGGTACAGCAACTCCGAGCTTGGCAAGAGCGGTTCTTTGGCGGAGGAGAAAAACCGGAAGAATTTTTGGACGCGATGAAGATTGACTTCTTCCGCGGACGCATCTTTGCCGTCACGCCGCGCGGCGACGTCATTGACCTGCCGCAGGGCGCCACGCCCGTGGATTTCGCGTATCATATCCACTCTGCCATCGGGAACACTGCCGCAGGGGCGCGGGTGAACGGCACGCTCGTGCCGCTTGACCACAAGCTGAAATCGGGGGACGTGGTCTACATTATCACCCAAAAAGGGAAAAAACCGTCGGATGACTGGCTCCGCTTCGTCGCGACCGGCATCGCCCGTGACCACATTCGCGGGGCGCTGCGCGGGAAAAACAAGTTCGTGCGCATGGCGAAAGCGCCCACGCATGCGGAATTGAAGCTCACGGTGGAACCCCGCATCGGCCTCATCAGAAACATTTCAGAGGTGATCGCGCGCCAGCACCTCGCCATCATTAACTTTTACACCGAAAACCCGAGAGGGGGCCGCTACCAATTCTATCGGATTGAAATCAAAACCGCTGATAAGGACAAAATTGACAAACTGATCGTCAAGCTGAAAGCGATAAAAGAAGTGAAGGAAGAAAGCTACAAACTGCTGTAGCTGGTAATTTAACTGTCGTGAGTGACGCGGTCGGCTGATAGAACTAGCTGCCGGAACCGAGCCGACGCAGAATGTTTTCCAATTCCTCTTCTGAGTAAAAGGCGATGGTGATCTTGCCGGTGCCCGCGCCTTTGTGGATCGTGACGGGCGCACCGAGGTCCGCGCTCAACGATTCCTGCATCGCTTTGAGTTCCGGCGGCAGGGGCGCTTCCGCGCTCTTTGGCGGCCGGCCGCGGCGACGCCCGCCCGCGACACTGCTGCCGAGTTCTCCTACGCGCTCCCTCACATCGCGCGTCGTGAGCCCATGCTGCACGATATCCTCAAAAAGGCGCTGCTGCGCGCCCGGGTCGGGAACGGCCAAAAGTAATCGCGCGCTGCTCTCGGAGATCGTCCCTTTTTCCACCGCCGTCCGGATGTATTCGGGAAGATCCAAAAGTCGCACGGCGTTCGCCACAACCTCCCGTGACTTGCCGAGCTTCGCCGCAATCTCGCGCTGGGTCATCCGGAATTCCTCCTGCAACCGTTGGAACGCGCGCGCGGCCTCTATCGGATTCAAATTCTCGCGCTGGATATTTTCCAAAACGGCGAGCTCCAATTTTTCGCGTTCAAGATCCACGTTCCGGATAATGGCGGGCACCGTCGCGAGCCCGAGCATTTTCGCGGCCAGAAGCCGCCGCTCACCCGCGACCAATTGGTATGCGACGCCTACGCCCCCGGACGTTTCTTTTTCAATGCGCGAAACGACAAGTGGTTGGAGAAATCCAAACTCGCGGATGGAATGTGCGAGGTCGCGAAGCCCCGCTTCGTCAAAGTTCCGGCGCGGCTGGTTCGGATTCGGCGTTATCCTGTCCACTTCAATATGAAAGACCGAGCCCATTTCCTGCGGTTCGCCGTTAAACGCTTTTGCCGCATCTGACGCGGGAGGAACCGTTGGCTGTAGTTGCGGCCGTGCGGGTTGCGGTTGCTGGGGTTGCGATTGCGGTTGCGAAATCGGTGCGGCTGCCGCTCGCGCTTCAATTGGCGGGGCTACGCGCGGCTCTTCCCGTGCCGCATCGGCGCGCACAATTTCCATTTCCGAATCCGGCGGCAGAGCCAGCGCCTGTGGAGCTGGCGTCTGCGAAACCGGCGGCTGCGATGACGGAACATTCTGCCCGCCGCTCCCGCCGCCGTTCCCGTTACCGCCGCCGCCGCCGCTTCCGTCCCCCTTCTTCGGTATTAACGACTCAAGTCCTTTGCCAAGCATATGCGCAGTAAATCAAATATTGAAATTCCCGAAATTTTCGCTCGCGACGACCTCCCGCGGCAGATTGAAATCCTTTTCCTGTCCCATGATCTCGTCCGCGAGCCGTTTATACGCCGTGGCCCCCGGCGAATCCGGCCGGTATAAAATAATTGGCTTTGAAAAACTCGGCGCCTCCGCAAGCGCGACCGCGCGCGGGATCTCTACTGCAAACACGTGATGCGGGAAATGCCGCCGGAGGTTTTTTGAAACCTCGCGGCTCAAGTGCTCGCGCTTGTCGTACATCGTGATGAACGCTCCCGCGATGCGGAGCGGATGCTTCAGATTGTTCCTGATGAGCTCCACCGTCTCCAAAAGCTGCCCAATGCCTTCCAAACTGTAATACTCCGCCTGCACGGGAATGAGCACTTCGTCCGCAGCAACAAGCCCGTTCACCGTGAGCAAACTCAAGCTCGGCGGAAGGTCTATCAAAATATAATCATAATTGTGCCGCAGCCGGTTTACGAACTTCCGCAAAAAGTACTCGCGTTCGGGCACGTCCACAAGTTCCACGAGCGCCCCTGCAAGGTGCGGCGCCGCGGGAGCAAGATGAAAATTAAAAATAACGGTCGGCTTCACGATTTGTTCGTATGACACGGTCCCCAGAATACCGTGATAGACGCTTGGCCCTTCTTTTATATTGTGGCCCAGCGCCGAACTCGCGTTCGCCTGCGGGTCAAAGTCAATGAGCAACACGCGCCGACCCGCAACCGCAAGGTATGCGCCGAGCCCCACCGCAGACGTGCTTTTTCCCACGCCTCCCTTCTGATTGCAAATCGCGATCACGCGCGCCATTAGCTTGATTTTACCGTGTAAAATAACTATTATCAATCGTGCGAGCGTGCGAGGTTACAGCCCCACGCGCCCCACGCGCCCGGGTGGCGGAATTGGCTATACGCGCAGGACTCAAAATCCTGTGATCGCAAGGTCATGTGGGTTCGACTCCCACCCCGGGCACCAAAGGAACGCGCCTTTTGTTAATAAAAATTTAATATTGTTTGCATATGATTACTTCTCGCCGAAGCCAAAGACAAAGCGGCAGTAAATCCTCTATTTTTCAAACACCAACAAATAATGCCTGTCCTTGATTGTTGGCTGGTCAAATTTTAAATCTCTTTCACGAACCAATTTCCAACCATATTGTGTAAAACGCTCAATCCATTTCCCCGGCGTTTCGAAAGTGCCGGGGACAGGCACATCGGCGTTGTGAAAAAGGCGATTATATAGGTAGTCGTTCATAAAAGTTCTATTCTTGTCTCCCTCCATATCGTCTTCGGTTTCACCGACGGGAACGGTTTCGATAATTACAAGTCTCCGGCGAACAATCCTATCAAGTTCATTCAAAATATTTTCGTTATCTTTCTCGTGATGAAGAATGTTTGCAAGCAAACCAGCTTCATAATTCCCGCTGCCGACATCTACCCGTCTGCCGTTAAAAAGCAAAACGGGAACAGATACCTCCGATGCCTTATATGACCGCACGTCGACACCCTCAATGTCCAAACCAAGCTTATCGTGCAAAATTTGCGTAACTTGCCCATCGCCAGCGCCATAATCAATTACCTTTCCTTTGATGTCTCTCAAGTACGGCGAAACCTGAGAGGCAATAATTCTGGCTCGGTTCCCAAGCTTTTCATGCAAAACTTCAATAAGGTTTTCTTCCCTATCACCAACTTTCAATTTTGTTCCTTCAAATATGTGTAAGATTTCAGTTTCAATTTCCGGCAATGGTTCATCAGTGGAAAGTAAAGAGAAGACATTTTCGCAAAGCTGCTTCGCTTGTTCGGGTGAAAGACCGAGCTCGTGGAAAGTATGCGTGAAGTCACCTTTAACCTTTTGGCGCGTTTCCGGTTCCCGCAAAGACAACTCAATTCGCTCCTTTATTGTTTTAAGCGCCACCTCTTCTCCGCTTGGTTGATATTTTTCCATCGCCATTTTTATTTTATTTAATCGTGCCCAGGGCCGGAGTCGGACCGGCATGAGCTTTCGCTCACAACGTTTTAAGCGTCGCGCGTATACCATTCCGCCACCTGGGCATAAAACCAAATTAAATCTAAACTAATTTTACCGCGCCCGCAAGAATGCGTCTTGCGTGAGGCCTGGGCGGGAATCGAACCCGCGTATATGGGTTTTGCAGACCCATGCCTTGACCATTTGGCTACCAGGCCGTGCTTCAATCTTACTTTTTTAAGAGCGCTTTTTCAACCGCCGCGGCATTCTCCACGCCATGATCAATATAGAACGATATCCGCGGCATCGGCTTGATATTGATCTTTTTCGCCAAAAGATACTGGAGATAGCCCACGCGCTTTTGGAGTTCGGCGAATACGGCGTCGCCTGCAGACGACGGGATCGCACTCACGCCGACCTTCGCACGCTCCAACTTTTTATCCACCGTAACCGCGGTGATCGTGACGAGGGCATCGGGAAATTCAACCTCCCGGATAATGATCTTTGAAAATTCCGCACGTATTAATTTGCCGACCCGCTCGGAACGAAAAAAACGCATTGCGAAATTATTTATGAATGACGAGCATGTCGCCCGTTTTGATCAACACCTGCGAGTTCGCGAGTACGCCGATCTCCTTTCCTTTTTCCGCCTGAGTGATTTCCGATTTCTTCTCGCGCAGATTGAGGACGCGACCCGTGCCGACCGCCGCTTTTGGCACATCGCGAGAAGCACCTCCCTCCGGAGCGCCTTCCACAGGAGCGCCCTTCTCGTCGGCACCTTTCCCGGGAGCAACCTCCGCCGTGCCGCGCCGCAGAATTTCAAACGATGCCTTTTCGCGGAAGATGCCGTTCACCACACGCCCCCCGAGGAGCTGTTTATCCAGCTTGTCCTGATTAAAAACCGCGAGCACCTCAAGCTCCCCTGCGGCTGCCGGACCCAGTTTTCCGGCAAGGAAATCTTCCACGGCCTTCACGAGGTCGTAGACGACTTCCGACGTAATGATCATGACCGATTGCGCATCCGCAAGGTTCCTCGCGCCTTTCTCCACTTTATTTTTAAACCCGATAATCGTAGCGTTGGTCGCCTGCGCGCGCCGTACGTCACCGTCGGTCACGGCACCCACTGATTCCTCAACCACATTGACTTCCTTGCCACCTTGCTTATCAACACTCTTCAAGACTGCCGAAAGCGCCTCAAGCGATCCAGCGTCGGAAGCCTTGAGGATCAGATTCAGCGTGTTCGGTTTTGATTTTGCAATCTGTGTGGCAGCCACGGCGCGCTGCGCAGATGATGCAGCCTCCTTGGGTCCCCCCACTGCAAATTCCTCCCCGACTTTCGGAAGCTCCTCAAAACCGATGATCACCGCAGGCGCGGACGGCTCCAGGCTCGCCGCGGACTTCCCGGCAAAATCCTCAAGCATTTTCACCTTGCCGCTCGCCGTATGCGTCGCGACCGGATCGCCGCGGTGGAGCGTCCCGTTTTTTACGATCACGCTTGCTTCAATGCCGCGCTGCGGATCGCGCCGCGCCTCAAGAACATAGCCGGAAGCCGGAGCCTTAGGATCGTATGTCAAATCTTCCATGTCGGAGGCGAGGAGCACTAAGTCTAAAAGCTCGCCTACGCCCTCGCCCGTCTTTGCGGAAACCCCATGATAACTTATCTGCCCGCCGTAACCCTCAAGCATCACCCCCGCATTCATCAAGTCCGTTTTTGCCTTTTCAAAATTGCCGCCCTGCACTTTGTCAATTTTGTTGAACGCGACGATGAACGGCGTCTTCGCGTCCTCCAAAATCTTGATGGATTCTTTTGTTTGCGGCTTTACCCCCTCGTCTGCGGCAACAACAAGGATCGCCATGTCCGCCGTCTGCGCCCCGCGCGCACGCATCGCCATGAACGCCTCGTGCCCGGGCGTGTCAATAAAGGTAATCTTCCGCAGCACACCGCTTGGTGCGCCGCCGCCTGGCGCGTTTCCCTCCTTGGCGCCCGCCGGTGCGTGCACAATCTCGTACGCGCCCACGGCCTGCGTGATGCCGCCCGCCTCCCGCGCCGCAACGTTCGTCTTCCGGATGTAATCCAGAAGCGTCGTCTTCCCGTGGTCCACGTGCCCAACGACGACCACGATTGGCGGGCGCGATTTCAGATTTTTTGTCGCCGTCTCACTTGCCATAACCAATGAAATGTAGCAGAAAATCTTGATAAAAACAAGTTTCTCGTGTACTATGACGAAGTAGTTTGGAGGCGTGGCTGAGCGGCTTAAAGCAGCATCCTGCTAAGATGTTAAGGGAGAAATCCCTTCGAAGGTTCGAATCCTTCCGCCTCCGCAATGTTGCACACCCGTTCGAGGGACAGTTCCCCCTCGGTTTTTCAGTGCTTAGAGAGGTTCAGATCAGGCGACAAAAAGTCGCAGGGCGAAAGGACTCCGCTAAATTGCGGTTAACAGACGGGAATGTGCTATACTAAAAGCATGCTTTGGACAATCATCATCGTTCTATTCGTTCTTTGGTTGTTGGGATTCGGCTTCAAAATAGGGGGGAAATTGATCCACGTATTGCTCGTTATCGCTCTCGTTATAATCATCTATCGGCTTTTGTTCTAAGTTCCAAAACCAGGCACGATGTCTCCGTTATGGACCAGCACTAAGGAGAGGACCTCAAGCGAGGTGCCTATGATAGCCGCGCCAAAAAACAATCGGGCTATTGACTTGAAGAATTAACGTATGCCCTTGTTTTCGGTCCGAAGTAACCGCTTGCTGGCGTTATGCCGACACTTTGCTGAAATTCCGCAAGCGCCGCGCGGGTAAGAGTTCCGAAATACGTTGTCGCGCCATTTCTGGCAAGAGCTTGCGCCGCGGGACCTTTCCCCTGCGAGATCAAGAATTGCTGAAGAGTCGTCACGTTGCTACCTCTGCTGCCCGTACTGAGGTCGGCCACAATCGCCCGAACCTGCTGGCCGAAAGCGGAAGCGGAAGCGGAAGAACCCTGCTGTGCGGCCTGCTGCGCCTGGAGTGAGTGCAAAGTTCCTAACAAACCGTTCAGCTGGGCCTGTAGGGCGGCGTTCGTAGATGGCGTCGCAGGAACTGCGGGAGTGGCCGGCGTGGCCGAAGTGCTTGTCCCCGATGGCGGGGTTGCAGGAACTGCCGGTGTTGCGGGAACCGCCGGAGCTGCAGAAGTTGGCGTGGTAACGGCGTTTGAGTCCAACGTAACTGCGGTCTGTGCGAGTGCTCGGCCATTCAGCGTTGCGCCGGTGTTCAGCACGATCGCTGTTTGATCCAATATATTTCCATTGAAGACGGCCGTCGTTCCAAGCGTCGTCTGCCCTGCGACAACCCAGAAAATATTACTCGCCCGTGCGCCACCGGCGAGGACTATCTTCGTGGCGGAGCTAATATTAAGATTTTGCGCCACCTGGAAGATCCAAACGTCGTTTGCGCCGCCCGAGAGAGTAACATCCGTTGGTATGGTGAGGCCGGTACTCCATTTATAGACACCGGGGGTGAGTGTCAGCCCGCCGATATTTCCGGCTCCCAGTTCAGTAACGTTGGGCACCCGCCCCGCCGCGTCGGTGTACGCGGTTTGCATGTCGAGAACCGCCGTGGTCAGGTTAGCAGGAGTCGGATCCGCATAGTCGGACGCATATACTTTCCCGGTCACTAACGCTGACGTGGAAAATGCGCTTGCCGCGGGAAGCGTTAACGCAAATCCGGTTATGTAACTCGCGGCTGCCGGACTAAGTCCAAGATCCCCGACAATCGAGGTGGATCCGGTGGTTGAGATCCCCGTTTTTGCCAGAATCACAAAATTGCCCGCCGATCCAAGATTTACCGCTGCCGGGCCGGCCGCGAGCGCAGCTTGTCCGGCAAAACCGAGCACCAAGGAAACAACCAATGCGCCTATCGAAACCTTATTAAACATTTTCATAGTTTTATTTTTTATTTCTTAGTTTTTACGATCTCCGACCTTTGTCACATAATTAAGTATACCACCCTAACCTCTCAAGCGCCGCGGTCTGAAACGGCGGGACGGTTTTTGGGTATGGCGCTGGGCGTGAAACAGGAATGTCCGCCGTTCCCGCTCAAAAGGTTGCGGGGCGGCGAGAGGGGGAGGAGGAAGCGCCGGCAGCCGTGAAACGGGCAGCGTGGCGCGCATCAGGCGCTCAATGGCCTGTACGTCCCCCTTTTGATCCGGCCGTGCAAAAGAAATGGCGTGGCCGCTCTCACCAGCCCGGGCGGTACGACCGATGCGATGGATATAATCCTCCGCAACGGCGGGAAGGTCATAATTGAGCACGAGTTCAATGTTCTTCACGTCAATGCCCCGCGCCGCGATGTCCGTCGCAACCACCACGCGATATTTGCCGTTCTTGAAACCATCAAGGGCTTCTTGCCGCTGGTTTTGCGAACGGTTGGAATGGAAATCCACTGCGGTATGCCCAAGCGCGCGAAGATGGACCGCGATCTTTTTCGCGCCGAACTTCGTTCTTGAAAATACAAGGACCGAACCGCGGTATTCCTGCAGGATCTTTTCCAACAATCTCGGTTTTTCCGCCTGGGTCACAAAGAACAATTCCTGCGTGACATCCTTTACCGCCGTGCCCGAGCGTGCAACCTCCACGCGCACCGGAAGTTTAAGGAACGCGCGTGCCATAGCTACGATGCTCTCCGGCATCGTAGCCGAAAAGAGCATGGTTTGCCGCTCGCGCGGAAGGACCGCGAGGATCCGCCTGAGCTGAGGCGCGAATCCCATGTCAAGCATCCGGTCGGCCTCATCAAGCACGACGATGCTCACCTCCTTCAGGCTCACCGTCTTTTGCTCAAGATGGTCAATGAGCCGCCCGGGGGTCGCCAAAATGATCTGTGGCATACGACCGAGCGCATGCCATTGCCTTCGTATGGGCTCGCCGCCGATAAGCACCGCGGTCTTTACGCCCAATGGTCCGCCGATCTTTCTGAGCGCCTCATCCACTTGTAACGCGAGTTCCCGCGTTGGCAGAAGGATTAGTGCGCGACGGCGGGCGTCCTTCAGCATGTTTTGGATGAGCGGGATGCCGAATGCGAGCGTTTTCCCGGTACCGGTCTGCGCGATCCCCATCATGTCTTTCCCCTCAATCGCCTGCGGGACGGATTGCTCCTGGATGGGCGTGGGCGTCGTGAAACGGAGCTTATCAAGAATGCCGAGAATGCTCGGGGCGATGCCGAGGCCGCGAAAACCGGACTGGTCGGACATGGGACTAATTTTAATGTTTGACGCCCGATTCGGAAAGATAACTCTGCAGCGTATGGTGGATCTCGCCTGCCACTTTTCGGAGAAGTTCCCGGCGCTTCCAGAACGAATTATTATCGGAAACGTCCTTGTTCCGGATCAAGCTCAACTCGCGGATCGCCACATAGCGATCATGCCCGAGATCATTCGTGGTGCGGACATCGATATCTTCTATCCCTTGATAGACCTGCCTCATAACGGAGTATTTGGGGGAGAGTTCCTTGGCCCGGCCTCCCTTTTTCGCGCCGGAGAAAAAGACCGCGAACGAAGGCGTGGATTCGATATATTTGACGAAATCATGGAGCGAAACGAAAAAAGTGAAGCTTGCGGGAGTTTCGCAAACTTCTTTGAGCTTTCGATCAAGAACCAATTTTATTTTTTTCGCTGATGCCATTTTCCTAAGCATACCATGCTTTCGAGAGAATAGCGATGATCGGACCGCACCACGTATCCTGTTTTCAAGCCTTCAGATGAGGCGTTTACATATGCACTAAAATTTTTCCGTAAATACCACAAGCCGATTGGAATAACTCTTCTCTGCCGCATTCCAAGTCCCCTCGCACGTTATAAGATTAAGATGCGCTTTCCCGTCGTTTGAGCTAAACACATCCGAGCCATCCCCGTTTTGGTCATACGCCTGAATTCCGCGCACCACAAACGTGGTAGTCTCCTCGCGCTCATCTTCAACGTATACCTTGTCTCCTATGCGCAATTTATATAAATCATCAAATACCGCCCGTATGCCGTCTTTCCATCCCTCATGTCCCGCGATCACGGCACTGCCATTCTCCCCGGGGCGCGGCCCGAGATCGAACCAGGCCGCGTCCGTGGGACCTTTTGGCACATCCATTGTCCCCTGCGGCGTAAGACCAACGTATTCAATGCCGGCGTCGACATTGATCTTTGGAATCTTGAGGCGAATCGGAAGTTCTGATCCCGCCCGTTGCAAATCTGGCGGAATCTGACTGCCGGTCAGCGGGACCGGATTTGCATAGAAACCTTTCAGAAAGAAAATGACCAGTGAAGAGAATGCAATCCCCACAATGCCAAGAATAATCAGCGACCACGTTAACGAGATTTTTGTACGTGCCTCGAGGCCAAACACATCGGTTGATTCCCGTGAGCGTCGAAACTAGACCCTTCGTTTTTTTAGAACTACGACGAGCGAGGCAGAAGCTAATGCGAGGACGCCAGCCAATGTGATGATGCCCCACGGGATACCGTTCTCCTTTGGAGGAAATCCGGTATTCGGAAGTCCGGGAGCAGCCACAAGTACCGTAGCAAAGGCATAGCCCCGGGCGGTAAAACCATTTGCCGTACCTTGAGCCGTAGCGACATTACTGGTTGAAACCGGAACATTCGTTTGACAGGTATAAGTCCATGACTCACCGGGATTGAGCAGGCCATTGTTGTTGCCATTAGCAGTGGTACCTCCGATAACGCGAGAAACCGGACCGCATTTGTCGTCAGTGACAACTACATCATGCATCGCAACCACGCCCGGGTTTGTCACGGTGTATGTGTACTTGACATTACCACCTCCGAATGGAAATGGGGTCAGGCGACTCGGCACCTTTATGATGTTAATGAGAGGGGGGTTTAACGGCACGCCAACAGCAACGGTAGCGATTGCGGTTGCGATTGTGGCCTGGTGATAGCTATCGTCGCTGTAACCGGTCGCGATTGAAGTGTTTGCAGTAGTCTGCGAGAGCGTTGTGGTACAGCTGTATTTCCATTTTTCGCCCGGATCAAGTTTGCCGTTGCTGTTCAGATCGCCGGAAAGCAAAGTTACCGGACTGCACTTATCGTCGGTCACCGTAACATCCGTCAACGCCTGCTGCCCCCCGACGTTCCAGACTGTGTAGTTGTAAGTAACCGAACCGGCTCCTCCAGGCAAGGCTAAGGGCGTTGGAACTTTGAGTATTCCGATCAAGGGTACTATCCTACCGCCGCCAGTGCTAGCACTAGCTGACGGCGCAACCGGTGCCGGGACAGGCACGGGAGGAGGCGGGGCCGCACATATCGGTCCCGAAATAGTATTGGTATCCAACGTTACTGCAGCAGTTTGCGCGAAGGCTCGACCGTCCAAGGTTGCGCCGGTCTGCAGGGCGATGGCCGTGGACGCGAGAATATTTCCTATGAACGTAGTGCCGGTACCGATAGTCGCGGAACTGACGACCTTCCACCACACGTTGCAGGCTAAGCCAGTCCCATTAAGAAATTGGACCTTGGCGCCGACACCGGGTGATGTAATGAGCGTAGCCGCGGATCGGAAAATCCAGACCCCACTGGGACCGCCGGTGTCATCCAGCGTGAGCGTTCCCGACAACGAAAACGCATCCGCACAATAAATGCCTGGCGCGAGGGTTTTCGAAGCTAGATCAATAACACCAGTTCCGGACCAGTCGGTAGTGCATGCTGTATTTGGCGCCGCGCTAAGTGCGCCGAATGCGGCGGCATTAGCAAGCTGAGCCGCAGCCGCGGGCCCATCAGCGAGGTGTGGATTGCCTGGAGCGAGGAAGGTCACGGTACTGGTGCCCGTAAAGGACGCGGCTGGGGACACGCCGACATCTCCACTGATCGTTGTAACGCCGGTGTTAGTGGCTCCCGCGCCGGATAAAACCGAGTAACTGTCAGCCGCTCCAAGGCTTGGAGACGCTGCCGCGAACGCAGTAATTGGCCCAGCGAGACCGAGCACGAAGGAAACGACCAATGCGGTTACTATTGAATTCTTATTAAGCTTTTTCATAAGTTGTTATTAATTTATTTTTATCTCCAAGTATCATCGACCTTTGTCACAGATAATGTGGTTATATTCCATTATAGCATATCGCCGCTGCCACCACGCATAGCGAGGCCCCCGCCCCAGATTCAAATCTTCAAAACTTTCCTGACTTTTTTCACAACATCCCGATACTCCCATTCGCTCTTGACCATAAAATCAAAAACTCCTAACTTTTTCGCTCGAGCCATAGTGTTGGAGTCGTGAGAGTTGCTCCACATAATAACTCGGGCGTTTTTACCCCACTTGTCCTTGCGAAGGTTTTCAAGGAGGTAAAAACCATCGGTATTGGGCATAAGATAGTCCACAAGGATCACGTCGGGATGATCCGCGAGCGCCTTAGCCAACCCCTCTTGACCATTACTTGCCTTGAGTACCGAGAAACCTTCAAATGCAAACTTGTCCGAGATACCATTCAAGATGAGCGTTTCATCTTCAACGATTAATATTTTTTTTGGTGGCGCATCCACAAATGTTTTAATTTTATTCTAGCCTTTTAGAACCTGCTTTCTTCTTCATGCCCGCGAGAGGAATCGAAACATAAAACGTCGACCCTTTATTTTCCTTTGACGTGAACCAAATTTTTCCTCCCGTTTGCTCTATCGTTGCCTTTATTATATATAATCCCAGGCCGGTACCATTGGGATCCTTTACGCGCGCATTATCGGCTCGGAACATTTTTGTAAAAATCTTTGACTGCGCCATTTTGGGAATTCCATAGCCAGTATCGGCAACCGAGATAAGAATAGCGGAACCGTCCTTTTTTATATTGAGCGTAATACTCCCTTCGGCGGGAGTATATTTCACCGCATTGGTAAGCAAATTTTGGAAGATCATCCGGGTGATGTTCGGGTCGGCATTAAGCAGCGGAATGCCTTTTTCGAAACTCGTCTCCACCCGTAACTTTTTATCCTTAATATCGCCCTCAAGCTCTTTGAGCATGCTCAGAGCGACCTCCTCAAAATTTACCGGCTCAGGCTCAACGGCGAACACGTTCAAATCAACCCTTGAAACATTAAGAAGCGCCGTGATAAGCCTGATCATGCGATCGTTGGCATTCTTTACTGCCTCAAGATACTCGCGCTGTTTATCGTTTATTGGCCCGCGATCTCCATCCAGGAGCATGCCGATGTATCCTTTCAGGGCCGCAAGGGGCGTCCGAAGCTGATGCGAAGCGATAGAAACGAATTCATCTTTTGCTAAGTCGAGCGATCGCAACTCTTGGTTTGCCGATTCAATTTTCTTGGCGCTCGCGGCGAGTTGCTTGGCCGTCACGGCAAGTTTGCTCCTGATGCTTTCCTTTTCCCTGGCCGTCACCGCCAGCTTGCGCCTGATGCGTTCCTTTTCTTTGGCGGTCACCACCAGCTTGCGCCTGACGCTTTCCTTTTCCTTGGCGGTCACCACCAGCTTTCGCCTGATGCGTTCCTTTTCTTTGGCGATCGCGGCGAGTTGTTTAGCTTTGAGGCGGAGTGTCTCAGCCGTGATCTCCAGCTTGCGCCTGACGCTTTCCTTTTCTTTGGCGGTCACCACCAGCTTGCGCCTGATGCGTTCCTTTTCTTTGGCGGTCACGGCGAGTTGTTTGGCCGTCATCGCCAGCTTGTCCCTGACGCCTTCCTTTTCCTTGGCGGTCACCACCAGCTTGCGCCTGACGCCTTCCTTTCTCTTGGCCAAAACCTTGAGCTTGAGAATTGTATTGCTGGATGAAGAAATGGCGGATTTTTTATTCATAATATAAACCAATTTTAGTCAAAACCTGGACCCTGCGCTGATGGAGAATGTTTTGCGCGGTCCTATTGAACAGCTTCATTCTAACACACGAATCGATGGCCCGCACGGGATTCGAACCTAAATTCCTCGTCCCTCTCGGGTTTGAATAAACGGGCGTCACCGGCTTTTTGTTACCGTGATCGTTATGCTCCCGTCGGCGAAATTGCCCGCATGATCAAAAGCCCGCACAGTAATGACGTGGGTGCCCCTTGGGAGAGAGACGGAAAGCGGTGAGGCCGTAGGCAGGAAAACGCCGTCGTCAAACTGGACGTAATAGTTACCCTGCAAACCGCTTAATTCGTCATTGCTTTCGAACGTTAGCCTTATAATCTGGCCCTCAGATACCGTTGTTTCGCTGGCCTTGATGATAGGTTGCGACGGCGGCGTTGTGTCTATCATTACCTTGTAATCGGAAACCGCGCCGCTGATCCCTCCTTTTATCGGCTGGATATGGAAATAATAAACGCCATCGGTAAGGCCGGAGAATGAAACCGAGTCGGCGGGAGTCGTGCTCGCTCCCGCGAGCGTTGCCATGGCAGGAATTTTATTCAGTAAATAAAGATAGCGATAGCCAGGAGAAGCAATCCATGTGAAGAGGCCGTCCGGCTCGTCATACCACCTGGCGCTGTTGGGATACGTCGGAGAAAATACTATGACCGAAGAGGTGCTGTTTTCCGCCGTCGCTTCGTAAATGATGCGATAGCTGCCGTCGGTCGCGAGGCGCAAAACATCCGTGCCCAATCCGTCATTCGCCAATATCTGCGTGCCCGTGCTGAAATGTAACGTCACGTCTCCCTCTTGGATAGGCCGCAGGGCGAGCGTAACTACATCGCCGCTCTCGCCGGAAAAACCTGGGGTCGGAAGGCCGCAAGTCACTTGCACCTCGCCGCGTTTATTGTCAATGCTTTTCTCTAGAAATATTGCTGGCGCGCAAAAGGAATTCGCAGTAATAATATCTGCTACCCAAACCCTTGCGGGATCATACGTTACGTCAATCTGGGCGGCATTGATGGCTTCTCCGCCCGTTGACACCTCGACCCCCACCCGTTGCTCCGACGACCTGCTCAAAACGGCGAAGCTTGGGTCGAATGCAAGCGTTGAGTTATAAATGGTGTACGACGGTTTCTGGACGAGAATTGAATGGCTGTACAGCAACGAACTGTCGGTGAAAAAGATTGCGAAGAACACGACAAGCGAGCAGATTATGAGAATCGTAACCTCTGTTTCATAGCGCCTTTTCGTCGCTCCGCGGGTGTGGAGATAGAACATGATGAGGGCGAAGATAAGCGCGACGATCGAAGAAAAAATAGCGGCTTCCGCGGTATAGCCTGCCGGGTAAAGCACGAGCACCCCTCCCGGGCTTCCTCCGTAAGGACCGGGGAAAACGAAATTTTTCACGAAATATGCCCTTCCTTCCACAATTACCTCGCGGTCCGATTGTCCCTTCAGAATCCAATCGGAGCCGATGTTGAAATATGCCGCAAGGAGAAGTTTGGTGTCCGGATCTTCAAAAGTGGTTCCGACCACGCCGTCCTGGTTTGAGTAGAAAATGAGATTTTCTCCGCCAGTCAAATATTTATCCCTGAAGTTGCGGGCATAGGCATCATCAATTGAATAGCCGCCGAACACCGCTCCTACCATTTGCCCATGGTCGGTCACAGGATAGCCCGCAACCACTAAGAGCGGGGTGTCGTTCCCGCGCTCTATGGAGACCACGGCTATTCCCTCTGCCACTTTCTGCCCGTAGGCCGTCGTCTGGAATATATAATCGCCGATGCGGGAGGAAGAGGCCTGCGTTTGTGCCAAGACAACCCCTGCGTCATCCGTAACGCTCAAGGCATCGAAGTGATGAATCGCCTGCTCGTCCTGGAGCGCCGAAGCAAGCTGCGGCACGTCTCTCGCCTCAATCAGTTTCGCGAAACTGGAAGGGGTCGCAACCTCCCCTATGTTCTGAAAGACATATTGCGAATCCGCATCAAGACCGTGCTGTGCTTGCCCCACCTTACTATCGAAAAATTTCACTTCAAACCAATGGGTAACCTGATATGAAAAAAGCGACGCTACCGAGAACGCGGCAACGGTCGCCACCATCACGATAAGGATGAATTTTTCTCGCCGAATGAATTTTATAACCCGGGCGGGCATCTCCTATATCATAACATGGTGGAATTCAGCAGTTTTCTGCAAAAGAGGTTTCGAGGCTGGCTAGCGTCGGCCCGCTCCCGCAGGAGAGTTTGGCACAAAACTGTCCCGACCGAGCCGGCGCAAGCCAGTTTCAAAATCCGCGCGATAGGGTAAAATGGTTTTATGGAAGGGACAAACGGCACCGCGAAAAAGACCTCCTACCCCAAAAGCAAGATCAAGGTTTTGCTTTTGGAAAATATCCACGCGGACGCGGCAAAAACATTTTCTGCCGAAGGATATCCCGTAAAGACCGCGGATCGGGCGCTGGATGAAGCGGACCTCGTGAAAGAACTTGCCGATGTTCGGATTTTAGGCATTCGCTCAAAAACCAAGATCACCGGCCACATTCTTGCCGCGGCTCCGCGCCTCCTTGCGATAGGAGCATTCTGTATTGGGACAAACCAAATTGACTTCGCCGAATGCGACAAGCGGGGCGTTGCCGTTTTTAATGCGCCGTATGCGAACAGCCGCAGCGTCGTGGAACTCGCGCTCGGCGAAATACTGATGCTTTTGAGAAAAGTTTTTGACAAAAGCGTACAACTCCATGCGGGAACTTGGAACAAAAGTGCTTCTGGCAGTTTTGAGGCGCGCGGCAAGCGTCTGGGCATTGTGGGATATGGCAACATCGGGTCGCAGCTCTCGGTCCTCGCCGAAGCGCTCGGCATGGAAGTGTATTTCTACGATATTGAAGAAAAGCTGGCCCTTGGAAACGCGAAACGATGCAAGACGCTCGCGGAACTCCTCCGAAAATCCGACGTCGTTTCGTTACACGTTGACGGCCGTGCCGAAAATAAAAATTTGATCGGAGAGAAAGAGCTCGCACGCATGCGGCCCGGTTCGTATCTCGTGAATATCAGCCGCGGTCACGTCGTGAACCTTGATGCGCTCGCGAGGCACCTTACCGCGGGTCACTTAGCGGGCGCCGCCGTGGACGTGTTCCCCGAGGAACCCAAAGGCAACGCCGACCCGTTCACAAGCCCCCTGCAGGGACTCCCGAACGTGATTCTCACCCCGCATATCGGCGGCAGCACTGAAGAGGCGCAGAAGAACATCGCCGGCTATGTCGCTGGCCGCGTCATTGACTACGTGAACACCGGCGATACCAGTATGTCCGTCAATTTCCCCAATGTCCGGCTGCCGCTTTTGAAGAAAGCCCATCGCATCATTCACATCCATGAAAATATCCCGGGCATGCTCGCGCGCGTGAACGAAATTTTCGCCGCGCACAAAATCAACATTGTCGGGCAATATCTGAAAACCACGGAAACGATCGGCTACACGATCACGGATATTGAGAGCACCCACGGGAACGAAGTTATTGCCGCGCTCAAGGCCGTGCCGCACACCATCAAGGCGAGGATTTTATACTGATATCCAATGACCACGAACCCCGTTTATTTCACCGTCGGCCCCAGCCAGTTGCATCCGAAGTTTGAAACCTTCATCGGCAGGGCGAACCAGGAGGCGATCGGCTCTATTTCGCATCGCAGTGAACGATTTTGCAAACTCTACGCCGACCTTTCGGAAAATCTGAAAAAACTTTTTGCGGTGCCCGGGGATTATGCGGTGTTCTTCGCCGCCTCGGCGACGGAGTTCATGGAACGCACCGTCCAAAATTGTTCCGAAAAGGGTACGCTGCATTTCGTAAATGGGGTATTCTCAAAAAAGTTTTTTGAGATCGCGCAAGCGAACGGCAGGGCAGCGGTCGCGGTCCCGCCGAACGATGATCAATCTTTTTCTCTTGACCGCGTGCCTCCGGGCGCGGGCGTGCAGCCGGAGCTCGTCTGCCTTACGCACAACGAAACAAGCAACGGCACGACGCTCCCCCGCGACTTCCAGGAAACGGTGCGGACCGCATTTCCCGACGCGCTCCTTGCCCTTGACATCGTTTCTTCCGCACCGACAAGCGAAATAGATTGCGCCAAATTTGACTGCATTTTCTTTTCCGTGCAAAAAGGTTTCGGATTGCCTGCGGGCCTCGCCGCGATATTCGTGAGCCCGAGGGCGATCCGGAAGGCAGAGCAGATTGAAGCGCAACGCACCGATTCGGGCGGCGGACAGTATACCGGCTCATTCCATTCATTCGCCAATCTTCAAAAACATGCGAAAAGGCATCAAACGCCCGAAACCCCCAATGTTCTCGGCATGTATCTTTTGAACGAGGTATGCCTTGATTTTCTTGCGCGCGGCATTCCCGCGCTGCGGGCTGAGACCAAAGAAAAAGCCGCGTTGATCTATGCCGCGCTTGAAAAATATCCCCCGCTCACTCTCACCATCCGCAATAAAAAAATTCGGTCGCAGACAGTCGCGGTCGCCGAGGCCAAACAGGGCTCAAAAGAGATCATAGAAGCGTTAAAGCAAAAAGGATTTGTGATCGCCAGCGGCTACGGCGCCCAAAAAGAATCCCAAATAAGAATCGGGAATTTCCCGAGTCATACCAAAGAGCAAGTAGCGAAGCTTTGCGAGGCGCTTCGCGATCTTCCTGTTTGAGCAGCAGGGTAAGCGTGGCAGCGCGAACACAGCAGCATTAGCATGGTATAATCCAAAAATTGCGTATCACTAAAAAAACCGGCCCCTATCTCGTGTTCTTCGCCGCAATGCTTTGGGCGACGGACGCGCCGTTCCGTCTCTACCTCACAAAAGGGCTGAGCAGCAACTTTATTGTCCTCGCCGAGCACACGGTGGATATACTTGTTCTCCTTCCGATCCTCATCGCGGGCTTCGCGGGCATCAAAAAACTTTCGTGGAAGGGGTGGCTCGCGGCGCTCGCGATCGGCATAGGCGGGAGCGCGCTCGCGTCGGTGGCCTATACGCAGGCCTTCCATTACCTCAATCCGTCGGTCGCGATCCTGCTCCAAAAATTGCAGCCCCTGATCGCGATCGCACTCGCAGCCGCACTTCTCAAAGAACAGCTTGGTAAAAAATTCTGGCTCTGGGCAGTGGTCGCGATTGCGGGCGCCTATCTTATTTCGTTCCCCGATCTTAATCCGCAAGTTTCCTTCGGCGGAGGATTGAATCCCAATCTTCTGGGTGTGGGGCTCGCGCTTTTCGCCGCGCTCCTCTGGGGCGCCTCAACCGTGCTTGGGAAATACGTCCTTCGCGAAATTGATTTCAGGCTCATGACCGGCCTGCGCTTCGCGTTCGGGTTCCTGTTTCTTCTCCTCCTGAATTTCTGGCAACGGTCGTTTCCCGCTCCCGGCCAGTTCTCCCCGAAAGACGCGCTTTTTATTCTTATTATTGCCGTCGCCTCCGGCGTCGTTTCGCTTTTGATCTACTACAAAGGCCTTGCGTATACGAAGGCGTCCGTCGCGACGATCGCCGAGCTCGGATTCCCCATGGCGGCCGTGGTCGTGAACTGGATTTTTTTGAGTGCTATGCTTGCGCCAATGCAAATCGCAGGCATCGCGGTGCTTCTCTTCGCCGTCTTCAAGCTCACGGGCAGCAACGCAAAAGCGGACGCGACCGACGCCGAGCTAGTTCCGATCGCCGCGGGCGGCGTGGAGGTCGCGGGATAGGAACCACCACTGTTTGATCTTTTTGACATCGCTCGTAATGGCCGCGATGAGTTCTTCCGTGTTTTTGAATTTTTTCACCTCCCGTATTTTTTTATACGCAACGACAATGAGCTGCTCACCGTACAACTCGCCGGAAAAATCAATGAGGTGTGCCTCAACCACATTTCGTCCATCCTCTTTGTAAATCGCCGCGGGATACACGGTCCCTTTCCACGTTGCCTCTCCCGCGTAAATGCCGCTCGGCACGGATTGTGCCGTACCAATGTTTGCCGTTGGGAATCCAAGTTTGCTCCCTTCCCTGTCTCCTCTCTGCACGGCGCCCTCTATCTTGAAAAGGAAGTTGGACCTCATTCAGCGCCTAGAGCTTGAGCACATAGATATTCGTCTCTTTCTCCTTGAAGCCGTGCTTCAGATAGAGCTTGTGGGCCGCAATCCGCTCGGCGCGACTTGAAAGTTCTATGTTGCGCGCCTTCTTTTTCTTCGCAATAGCGATGAGGCACCGCACCAAGCGTCCCCCCAAACCCCTGCGGCGGTATGCCGCATCCACAATCACATCTTCTATCCGCGCGCGGATCCCAAGGATGGTCGGCATAAGGACAAGCGTCCCCGTCCCGACGATGTTCCCGCCGTCTTTCAAAACAATAAGGTGGACATTCCGATCGCGCGTGATTGCGCGGAGCGCGGCGTACGATAACGCCGCCTTCCGCGAGGAAGAAAGCTGGGGGACAAGGCGGCCTATCATGCGGGCTGCACTGCGCGACGGCCGGACGAGCCGTGAGAGTGTCATCTCTCAATTTTACCACAGCGCCGTCGCGTCTTTGAATTCGCACGCGAGGCGCGAAGGGAGTATAATGGAACCATGAAAATCATAGTTATCCTCTTCGTCTTTATCTCGGCAGGGCTGCTTTTTTCCGGCTACTTGAGCGCCGTAAAACTTTTCTCCGGTGCCTGCGCATTCAACGAATCATGCCCGTACTTTCTTGGCTACCCCGCCTGTTGGTACGGATTCTCCATGTATCTTTTTATGTTCATCGTGACGGGCATAGGACTCACGCGGAAGTTGCCCCTCGTCGCACTGTGTAAGGCGGATGCGGCAGTATCGCTCCTCGGCATCATATTCGCAGGCAGCTTTGTCGTCCAGGAAATCGCGGCAGCGCACGTTACGGGAACGCTCGGTCTCTCCACCTGCGCGTACGGCCTCATCTTTTACATCGCCATTTTTGTGACTGCGCTCGTGGGCCTTCGAAAATCCCGCGCCGCCGTAGCTTCCACTGCCTCCCCAACCGTAGAACGCCCCGCCACAGAACACCATGTATGAGCGCATCCTGAAGCCGATCCTTTTCCGTTTTGATCCGGAAGGGGTGCATGATTTTTTTGTAGCGTTCGGCGAAACGCTTGGAAAGTTTTCTCTCACGCGCCGCCTCACGGGCGCTTTTTGCGAATACGATCATCCTGCGCTCCGCACGCGGGTGCTCGGCATTGATTTCAAAAATCCCGTCGGGCTTGCGGCGGGGTTTGACAAAGACGTACGCCTCACGGGGATCATGCCGTCGGTCGGATTCGGCTTCATGGAGGTTGGCGCGGTGACGCATCATCCCTATGAAGGGAACAAGGGCCTCCGGCTCGCCCGCCTCCCGGCCGACCAATCGCTCATCGTCTATTACGGTTTGAAAAACATCGGGGCGGAAGCCATTCTTAAAAAACTGCAGCGCCTGCCTTTCGCGATACCTGTGGGCGTGAACATCGCGAAAACAAACCGCGCCGACATCAAAGGAGAGAAATCGGTTGAAGATTATGCAGCGACCTACCGGATGCTCGGAAAATATTTTTCGTACGTGACACTCAATGTTTCCTGCCCGAACGCCCAGGATGGCTGCATGTTCCAAGATCCGAAATTGCTGGACGAGCTGCTCGCGGCAATTGCAAAAGAAAAAAAACCGTGCCCGGTGCTCCTCAAAATTTCTAATCATCTCACGGAAAAAGAAGTGGACGAAATCCTTGCGGTCGTCAAAAAATATTCTTTCGTGGACGGGTTCGTCGTCGGCAATCTCTCAAAACGGCGCGACATCCTCGCGTTCAAGTCACCGAAGAAACGGCTTGACCTCATCCCCGCGGGCGGCATTTCGGGGAAACCGATCCGCGAACTTGCGACGGGCCTCATCCGCCACATCTACCGCGCGACCCGGGGGGAGTACGTCATCATAGGACTTGGCGGAATCTTCACCGCGGAGGATGCCTATGAAAAAATAAAGGCGGGCGCCTCGCTCGTACAGATCATCACCGGCCTCATCTACGGAGGACCAACAGCCGTGAAAAAGATAAATAAAGGGCTCGTCACGCTCCTCGCGCGCGACGGCTACTCGCATATAAGCGAAGCGGTCGGGAAAGAAACCGGGCGGTCTTAGTGCATTACACAGAAAATCACTGTGCCGTAGCGGCCGCGGGCTCGCGCTCCTCGTACAATGCTTTCCTGCTTTTTCCAAGCAGCCAGTGCACGAACCACGCCGAGGCAAGGCCAACGAGCACGCCACCCAGAATATCAAGCGGCCAGTGGATGCCGACGTAGATGCGCGCAATGCCCGTGAGCGCGGAAAGCCCGAAGAACCACCATCCCCATTTCCGGTTCGCGTACCACACGGTGAGCGAGAGCGCGAAAAACCATGCCATATGTCCCGAGGGAAAAGACCAACCGGATTCCGCGATGAGCGGCGCGAAATTATAAAACGAGAATGGACGCTCGTGATGGTAAAAAAAACGGATGATCTCGGTGAGTAATCCACGCGAGAGCATGACGGCGATCGCACCCTCGGCGAACAGGTAGAACTTTTTCCGCCAGCCGTTTTCGTACCACGCAAGCACCAAAAAAGCCGCCACGAGGAGATACGGCAGATACTCCGCAAGAAAGATGCCGAGATCATCAAGGAAAAAATTCCGGCCGGCGAACTGATGGACAAGCTGAAAAAGCGCTTGGTTGAATGCGGCCATACCCCTTAATTAAAGCACATCTGCTGAGCAGGCTACTTGGCAACGTAGGCCAAAAGGCCCATGTACCGCGCACGTTTGATCGCCTGCGCAAGTTTCCGCTGGTGCTTTGCGCAAACGCCCGTATGGCGCGGATCAATGATCTTCGCCTGACTTGAAACAAAACGCCGCAGGAGATCCACCTCCTTATAATCAACGTTCTTCAAATTCTGCGAGCAGAAAAAACACTGTTGGGGCATGATAGTTATACTTTCTTTACTTGCAAAGAATCCAGCTCAACCGCGGTATCGCGTCCAAAGATCGGCACAAGCACCTTGACGCTTCCCTTTTCTTCGTTCACTTCCGCAATCTTGCCGTCGTAGTCCTTGAACGGCCCGTCGGTTATTTTTACCAAATCGCCCACTTTGAGGTCAAGAATCATCTTGCCTTCGGCAGCGCCCGTGCGCGCGAGCAATTGATCCACCTCTTCCTTAGAAAGCGGCGTCGGCGTCGTATTGTCGGGACCGACGAAACCTGTCACGCGCGGCGTATTCCGCACCACGTACCACGAATCCTCGGAAAGGATCATCTCCACGAGCACATAGCCCGGATAGATCTTTTCCTCAATGGTCTGACGCTTGCCGCCCTTCACCCTGATCGTCTTTTCCTTCGGAACCAGAATATTGAATATCTTGTCGCCCATCTCCAATGACTCCACGCGTTGTTTCAAATAACGCGCCACCGCTTCCTCGTAGCCGGAATACGTCTGCACCGCATACCATTGCCGCGATTTTGTCTTCTCGCTGTGCATGCCGGGACGCGAAGGATATAATGCCATGTTAGCGGGTAATCAATGCTTTAATGACGTTGGTAAAAAGATAATCGCACAAGCCGAGGAACGCAGCGATGCCGAGAGAAATGCCGATCACGATCATTGTGAGCCGCACGGCCTCCTGGCGTGTCGGCCAGTTCACATGCCGCAGCTCCTGCCGCGACTCCGCAAAAAAATGTTTGATGCGTGCAAACATAGTAATCACTATACCCCCCTAAATAAAATACCGCTATATCTGCGGCATTCGGAGGCATTGTGGGGAGTATAGCACCGCGAGAGACGCCCGTCAAGCTTTTGCGGCGACGGTTTCAATATGCATCTTTCCGATGCTCAACCGCAAGAACATGAATGTTGCCTTCAATCAAATCAATATAACGCGGTACTCGCCCACGCGAAATCGATAGTGGCCCAAATAGCTGCCATGAAGTTTTCTTGCAAAGACAAGCGGATTATCGGAAGCAATGTAAAAAGCGAGTTTAGACAAAATCCTTTCTTGGACGTCGGCAGGAAAACTCCGCAGATCTTCCTCTGCGTGTGCCGTTATAATCATGAAGCGATATCATTTTTTAAGAAGCCGGCTTCTGACCTCTTCAAGAGTAGCATATCGCCCCTTTTTAATGTCTTCACGCGCCTGCTTTATCTTCGCGATGAAACGCGGCGACTGGCTCCACGCAAGTTCTTCAAGACAATCTTCGATTTCCTCCCATATCTTCGCGGGCATGGTCGCGATCCGCTTTTTCCCAACCTGGGTGATGCGCACTTTCTCCGCCTGCTTCATGAGATTTGCAACGGTCATCTTGATAAAATCTTTTTTATTTTCTCGACGTGCTTTCATCGTAATGAAAAAAGGAACAATTGCAAGCTTTCTTTAATAATTTTTTAATGCTTCCTCCACATAATTTTACCATGCCCAGGCCCGGATATTTTAGAAAACGTCGGGAGCGGCTCCTGCGGGAAGACCCGCACTGTTATTGGTGCCGAAGAGAATTAAAACTATACCCCGACTACGGAAAGGGCGGACTTAAGGCGACGCCCGAAGATTACGCCACGATTGACCACCTCACCTCAGCGTTTATGGGTCCGAGAAAAGATGTCCGGATGAGGATGCGGACACTCGTGCTTAGCTGCCCATCATGCAACAACGCGAGAAACACAAAAGAAATGAAACGGCACCCGTGGCTCGTCCGATGGAAATCCGGCTCATTCCCGTCCCCATTGCGATGGCTCGGGAAATTATTGAAACAACACCGATTACGTAGGTTTGAGGGTTAAGCCGTGCACAGGAGAGCATGCAACGATGTTCGAACAATATTGAGTCAAAAACTCAACTTCTCAACAGATACTCGGTAATAAGGTCGATGTGAGTTCTCGGCGATCCGGGATCTGTGGTCTCGAAATAATCCCAATTGAATCTCTTTGCGCGTTCCTTGATGTCAAGATTTTCTTGTATTCTGTCTAGAATTTCTTTTGTTACTTCCCGTCTAAATTGTTTTTCGCCTTTGCTTAAGAGCTCTGAGCTTTTATAATCACCAACCCTTTTTGTATAGCTTATCACGTTTTCGATATGGGATTCTCTATGCCAGATAAACACCTTTTTAAGTTTGAGGTGCTTTAATGCAAGATCTTTTGTTCGCTCGGGAAGATCAAACGCAACTCCCTCGATGATAATATCCGATTGATATTCAGGCGTATCATTTGTTTTAAGAAACTCAAGGACATAAAACTTTGCGTGTTCGTTTCTTGGTTCTGCATTTTTGTCCGGAATAAAAGACGCCGGAAAATCAATATTTTGCACATCTTCTCGCATGCGTATAATATCGGTCTGAAGATAAATCGGATTCTTATTCTCATAAATTTTATGAGCCTCAATCCTCTTAGCTATCTCTGATTTGCCAACTCGCGACGGCCCTCCGATGATATATACTGTAGCCATTAAGTGCTCAGGCCTGAACGATTTTCGAACGACCTTATTAAGCAGCTCGGAAATATTGCTTAAATAGCCTCTTCTGGCTGCGATATGATTTAGTTCCATCCAGAACGACCACTGGTTCATTGTGAGGATATTCAGTTTCCTCATGTATGCCAAAAACAACTCGCTTCCCTATTTTGTGATACTTTCTAGCTTTAACCCGTTTTAATGCTACCGAGAGAGGGGTTTTTATCCAAAGTACGGCATATTGTGCGCCATTCTTTTTTGCAATTCGCGCCATTTCCGTTCGATGGATCTTCTTAGTAAAGTTGGCATCATACACGACGCCAACCCCTTTTGAAAGAAGTTCAACAACAAGAAAATCAATCAAGCCGAACAGCTTGTTATTTTCTCCGGGCTTATAGGTCGGCTTCGGGAAAACAATGTCTCGAATTTTGTCGCTACGCAGATGGACAAGCCCACGTTCTTTGCAAAGCTTCTCAGCAAAGTAACTTTTTCCTGAACCAGGAACACCAACGGTTACAAATAATACCGCCATACTGCTATTCTACAAAATTAAGTAATTGTGCGCAGGTGTGGACGAGTTTCGAACGATCATTGATTTCAAAAAATTAAAAACGGCAAGGATTGCAGCTGTCGGAGCTTTAGATGCTCTGCGATAGCCCTTGCCGGGTCTGGTGTGCGCTTCTGGGGCCCAGGCGTGCATGCACGCCAACCTGTGCCAGTTTCAGAGCAACCACACAGGGAGTCGACCAGTGTCTCCCTGCCACACGCGCATTATAACAGCGTTTTAGACTACGTCAATTAAGTGCGCAGGGGATTCAAACAAAAAGCGCAGTCCTCCAGTTTTTGAGGAACCGTGCGGAGGCCGAGTTAAAAATCCGCGAGCGAATAGGAAATCCGCCGGGTGCCCGGGAGCAGCGACCAGGGTGGCGGATTTCCGTACATGAGCGAGCCGGATTTTTGCGAGGCCGGAGAGGGTTCCTCAAAAGCGGAAGGGCTGCGCACTTATGCCTGAAGATCCAAATTCTGCACCGTCGCCGCGTGCGCCTGGATGAAGTTCTTGCGCGGTTCCACGGCATCGCCCATCAGTATGTCAAAAAGTTTGTCCGCCTTTTCCGCGTCGTCAACCATCACCTGCTTCATCATGCGGTTCTCCGGATTCATGGTTGTTTCCCAAAGCTGACTTGCGTTCATTTCGCCCAAGCCCTTGTAGCGCTGGATGTTCGGGAGGCGCGTACTCCCGCCCACGTTTTCGCCCTCGGACACCGTTTCTCCCTCTGCAGCAGTCCCCTCTGCGACGGCCGCGGAGGAGGCGGCGCCGGCCGGGGCCGCTTTTTGTTTCGCGGATTTTTTCTCCGCCGGTTTTTCTTTCTGCATTTCCGCAATCACCCTATCCTTCTCCGCGTCCGAGAACGCATAGCGCACGGCCTTGCCGAGCTGTATGCGGTAAAGCGGCGGCTGGGCGATGTACAAGTAACCGCCTTCCACCACTTCCTTGAAATAACGGTAGAAGAGTGTGAGAAGCAGCGTCCGGATGTGCGCGCCGTCCACGTCCGCGTCCGTCATGATGATGACTTTGTGGTACCGGAGCTTCCCCATGTCAAACTCCTCGCCGATCGCCGTGCCGATCGCGACGACAAGCGCGCGCACCTCCGCGTTCGCAAGCATCTTGTCCAGATGCGCCCGCTCCACATTCAAGATTTTCCCGCGCAAAGGCAAGATCGCCTGCGTGTGGCGGTTCCGTCCCTGCTTTGCCGTTCCGCCCGCGGAGTCGCCCTCCACAATGAAGAGTTCCGATTCCGCCGCGTCCTTTGAGATACAATCGGCAAGCTTCCCCGGCAACGTGAGTCCCTCAAACGCGCCCTTGCGCAAAACGGTCTCCCGTGCCGCGCGCGCGGCAAGCCGCGCCTTCGCGGTAAGCAACACCTTCGCGACGATGGACTTCGCTTCCTGCGGGTGCTTCTCTAAAAACTCTTTTAGCGCCTCATTCACAACGCTTTCCACCGCCGTCCGCGCCTCCGGATTGCCAAGCTTCGCTTTGGTTTGCCCCTCAAACTGCGGTTCGCGGAGCTTTACGGAAATCACGGCCACCAATCCCTCGCGCACATCGTCGCTCGTCAGGTTCTCATCCTTTTCTTTCAGGTATCCTTCCGTGCGCGCATGGGCATTCAAGGAGCGCGTGAGCGCCGACCGGAAACCAGTAAGGTGCATCCCGCCGTCAGGCGTGTAAATGTTGTTCGCGAAGCTCATCTCCTGCACCTTCGTGTCGTCCACGTACTGGAACGCCGCTTCTACCTCTATCTTCTCCTGTTCTTTATCAACGTAAAAAATATCTTCCTGCAACTTGTTCTTCTTCTCGGCAAGAAACCGCACGAACGAAAGCAATCCGCCCTCAAAATAAAATCCGTAGAATACCGGCACTTTCTGCCGCCGATCAAATATGTTGATCCGCACGCCTTTCGTAAGATAGGCCTGCTGGCGCAGGTGATCTAAAATCGTCTTGTCGTCAAACTCAAGTTCGGTGAGAATCTGCGGATCAGGCGAAAAAGTTACCTTCGTGCCGTGACGCTTGGACGCGCCGACCCTCTTCACTTTGTATTTCGGCTTACCGCGCACATATTCCTGAACGAAAAGTCCACCATCGCGCTCCACTTCCACTTTGAGCCACTCCGAAAGCGCGTTCACGACCGACACGCCCACACCGTGTAGCCCGCCCGAAACCTTGTACGATTCGCCGCCGAATTTGCCTCCGGCGTGGAGTGTCGTCATCACGGTCTCAAGCGCCGACTTCTTCGTCTGCGCGTGCCTTTCCACCGGAATGCCACGACCGTCGTCCGTCACCGCCACTTTGTTTCCAGGCGAGAGTTCAACCGTGATATTCTTCGCGTATCCCGCCATCGCCTCGTCAATAGAGTTGTCCACAACCTCCCAAATCAGGTGGTGCAATCCGATGGAGCCCGTGGAGCCGATGTACATGCCGGGCCGCTTGCGCACCGGCTCAAGTCCTTCAAGAACGTAAATGTCCTTCGCGCTGTAGGATGCGCTGCCTTTGTTGGTATCCTTTTTGACCTCCTTTTTCGCTCGTTTTTTGGGCATTTTCGGGCCTTTCCGGCCCTCTTCAAAAAATAATCCCGCCGGAACGGATACCTTATTCTAGCACATTTTGCGGCAAAATTCCAAGCGTTTATGGACACCAAAAATCAAGCAGTGGCGCGGGATTTTAGGTAGCGAACGTCCTCCTTTAGATAGTGGACATCTTCCTTGAGAACCCTAATGTCGGCGCCCTGGGACATAACCTCCCGCTCCAGTCTCCCCATTCTCTCCTCCATCCGATCTGTTTTTTGAGAAAGCACGGCTACCCGCTCATCTATGCGAACAATAAGTTCTTTTGTAGAACCAAGTAGAAGCGTGGAAATCCAGTTGCCTATAGTTTGAGTAACGGTAAATTTTTCATCCATGGTAGTAGATAGTTCCATCGTAGCGATCGCCATGATAATGTCAAAGATTTTTTAATAATTTTTTAATCTGGTTTTTCTAGAATTGCGCGGTCTGCGGGACGCCGAGGCCGGTCACGTAGTCGTAGCGCGCGCGGGCGTTGCAGTAATATCTGCACGTGCCGTTCGCGCCGCTCGTGATGTCGCGGAAATATTTGAGCGTATCGCCGGACGCCTTGTCTGAATACAACTTCGGAAGCGAGACGGAAAGATTAAGAGCATGAATTGCCGCCCATTGCGGCGCACCAGCGGACGTGCCGCCGACCGTGTACCAGCCGTTTTTTGAGGAACCGGTGGTACGGTAAACCACGAATCCAGATTTGGGATCGGCGTTATAAGCCACGTCAGGAACCGCGCGATGGCCGTTCGCCTTCGGGATGCTGTACGCTTTTTGATAATCCGGCTCCGGTTCGTATGCACTCACGCCGCCGCCGCTCCCCGCCCACGCCGATTCAGAAATGAACGCACCGCTTTTGAAAAGTTCCAGCGACGTGCCCCCGACGCCCACCACATTCGGCGACGCGGCGGGCCACTCCGCGCCCGCGCCGTCGTCGCCGGACGCCGCAAAGAATACCGCCCCCGACTTGCTCACAAGATGCGAATCAAGCGAAAGCTCTTCGGGAAATTCCTCGCCGCCCCAGCTCATGGAGATCGCGACCACGTCCTTGCGCGATGCCGCATAATCAACCGCCGCAAGCAGGTTCGCCCCGCTCGCCGTCTTCGCCTCCACAAGCAGGATCTTCGCCTGCGGCGCTATGGCATGCGCCCATTCAACATCAAGCGATTCCTCCAACGCCCACCCGCCGTTCGTAGCCGTGGAACTCGCTATTTTATGCTTTTCCAGGCAACCGTTCTTCGTTGTGCACGCGGGCAACCCATAGGTCTTATTGAACACCGCGAGGTTGCTCTCAATGTTCGGGGCGTCGTATGCATCAATGATGGCAATTGTCCCTTGCCCACCCGTGGACGGCAGGTTGTAGATCCTTCTGATTTCCGCGGGGGTCACGCCCGCGGGCGCCTTCTGCGCCGACCGGAAAATGTGAATCGGCGGTTTGCCCAAGAAGCCGGAGAAATGATAAGCGGCCTCCGCCGTCCGCAAAGATGGCCAAGCCGATGACCAAGCCGGCAGCCACGCCCACGCCATCCCCGCCATCCACGCCCAACCGCCCGCAACCGCAACGCACAAACAACACGACATAATTTTGTTTTTCATGCCGCAATCCTAGCACAAAGGGCATTAAAACTTTTTAAAACCGTTCTTGACAAGGAGAATTTCTGACTTATCATAGGACTATGCCCGCGGGTACCCAATCCCGTATCGGCGTAAAAGCGGTCGCAAGGCCACAAGGCTGATAGCGGGCATGCCAAAGATCCGCTCAATGACGAGCGGCTTTTTGTTTGGTCTCAAAAACGCTGAAGAAATGTTTATGACCGTCTCCCGTACTTTCCGAAAAAATAGTACACCCCGCCGAGGGGCGGGGTGCGTTGTGGGAAATCCCAATAATTGTTCTCTGATTATAACGCGGGCCGACCAGTGCCGTCAAATAGTTTTTAATAATTTTTTAATGCGGCGCTGGATCCCGCGTGCATCTGCGCGCACCTACCCCTTCGTGCTGCGGTCGTTCACGCTCACAAAGCGGAACCCTTCCGAGCGCATGGCGGGGAGGATGTACGGTGTGTCGTCGTTCTCCATGGAAAGCGTGGGTCGCGCGGGCGAGAGATGCGTGACGCGGCTCAAAGCCTGCGGCAAGCTTTCATCAAAGCGGAGATGCATGGTGGGCCCCACAACCTCGCCGTCCTTCACGAGGAAAACACCATGGAGCGTGGTGCCGGTCGCGCTGCCGTCCTGCTGGTGCGTCGCGCGGATATAATGGAGCGTCGTGATCCAGAGCGCGGGCTTCTTTGACGCGCGGATCATTTCCTCCACGCTTGATGTGCCGCCCTGGATCGCAAGGTGCAGCGGCAGGGCGCCAAAACTGCGGGCAGAAGCGGGCAGCGCGTGACCAGTGGAGACCGTTCCATATTTTTTTGCGAGCGCGTTGTCATACGCAACGTTCTTCGCAATACCATTCTCCACAAGCACGAGCTTCTGTTTGGGAAATCCTTCATAATCAAACGCTTGCGGGATGCCAAGCGGATTCAACGGGTCATCAATGATAGTGATATTCTCGCCCATCACGCGCGTGCCAAGCTTGCCGGAGAAAAAGCTCGTGCCCTCCTGATATGCCTTCCCGTTCCACGCCTCCGCCTGCCCCGAAAAAATGGCAAGGAGTCCCGCCCAACACGATGGCTCCATAATCACGTCAAACCGCTGCGGTCCCGGTTTCCCGAGAAAGGGATCAATATATTTCCCGCCGTGCGCGGAAAGATATTTTCTCTGGATTTCCAATTTCTTTTTCACATCCTCCGCGACCGCAGCGACCCCGAATTCTTTGAGCGACTTTCCCGCCACCGTGCGATAGGCGGAGATGGAGCGGTCCTTCGGATCAAAACCGAATATGGAAAGCTCCGCGCTTGTGGACTTTGCGCTCTGCAAGGTGCCCGCTGAGTTCGCAAATGTGAGCTCGCCCACGCCCTGCGCGATCGCCCCGTCGAATATGAATCCCGCGGGTTCAATGATGCCGTTTATTTCCTGTATGGTGCGCACGAGTTTTCCGTCGTCCATTTGCGCGGTCTCCGTATCATAAAGGAGCGACTCGGGAACTGACGCTTTGGGAAACGGTTTCGCGGGAATGAAAAGCTCTTCCTTTTCGCGCGGCAGGAGGCGCGCCTTCACGAACAGATTTTCTATTTCGCCCGGAAGCGCGTCCAGGGAATCGCATGAAGCGTTCACGCGCTTGCCGTCAATGATACAGCTCACCATGATGGAAACGCCCTCACCCGCCGTCGGCTGATAACTCTCGCCGTCCGTGATGCGTTTGAAGGAGTGCGAGCCCTGCGCAACCATCACTTCAGTGAAGGCCGCGCCGCGCTTTTTCGTGTCCTCCAAAACTTTTGCGATTATTTCTTGTGCGTTTTTCATGTTGGGAAATTTTTGAAAATACCTGGAAAGGTGTGCGCGTTACTTTTTCATCGCGGCCGCCGAACGCGACGAATCAACGTTGATATTTTTGTACCATGTGGGCGGCGTACAGTGCCCGGTCGCCATGGTCTGCACCGGCCTCCCTTTGCCGCAATTGCCGACGCCGAGCAAGAGCGCGCTCTTCGCATCCGCGGGCGTCACGCAATTCCTGAAGAACTGTTTCAAATTATCGCCGCGGTACACCGGATTGCGCCGCGGCTCCCACACCGCCTTCCCGTTCCGCAAAACTTTCTCCCATCCGGTTTCCGTGCCGAACTGGAAATCTCGGCGGTACGGATCAATGGACCAGCTTTTGTTGTTGCCAAAACGGATCGTTCCCACGGGAACGCGATCCAACATTTCTTCATAGGAGATTTCGCCGGGCAAGAGCGATATGTTGTTCATGCGAATGAGCGGGAATGAGGCATAGCTTGACGCACGCATGGCGCCGCTCGCTTCCGTGAAATAATTTTTGGCGAGCTTCCGATTAAGCGACAGTGCACTCTCGCGGGAAACGAGGAGTCCTTTCCAGATGCCACGGTCCACGAGGACTGTCTTTTTTGCCGGAATCCCTTCGTCGTCGCACGCGAACGTCCCCACACCGCCTTCGGTCAAACTGTCCGCGACGATACTCACCGCATCCGAGCCGAACCGGAATGAGCCGATCTCGGGAAGCACGAGTGAGAACAAGCTGCCGCCAGAGAGCGACCATTCCTTGTCGTCCACGCGATCCCCTTCCGCACCGTGCACGGTCTCGTGCGTCGCATGCAGATTGTTCTGCTCCGGCATCAAGATGATGTCGCGCACGCCGGTCGGGGTTTCCGGCGCGTCCAAAAACCGGTCCGCCTCCTCCGCAATCCGCCCCGCGTTTCCTGCAAGATCAAAATCAAGCACCGCTTCCCACCCTTTTTGCATCACCGACGGGAAGTGCGAGGGATGCGAACAGGTCTGTTTGTCAGGATCGGCATGGTCGCGCTCTGCGGTCGCGACGACGCTCGCGCCCACGCGCGTAAATGTCTGATCGGCGAATACGCTGTTGCTTGTAAATAAAATTTTTCTAAAACGGTAGGAACTTATGTTCCCCTTTCTCAAGAATACGCGCTTGCTCGCTCCGGCCATCGCACGGTCCGCGCGCAAGAGCAATTCCACTTTTTTATCAACCGCAACGGAGAACGGGTCGGTCTCGTATTTAGAAGCGTAACGATACTCCTTTCCACGCTCGTCCTCGCCCAAAGGAAGCAGCTCCACCGGCTGTTTGCGCGTCGCCGCGTTCGCGCGCGCGTTCGCCACGGCGCGGTCAACAACTTTCGCGATTTCCGATTTTGAGAGCGCATCGGTCGCATAAAATCCCCAAGCGCCCTCGCACAGCACCCGCACACCGAACCCGGCATGCGCGCCCGTGTTCACGGCAACCACCTCGCCGTTCTCCGTTTCCACTTCTTCAAAGCGATCTTCCGGGTAAACGCGTATATCCGCATAGGAAGCACCCGCGCGCTTCGCACGCCGGACCGCTTCCTCCGCAAACGAACGCCAATCGTCCATAGTCATTCAATTGTACAGAAGCACATTCCGCAGGGTCAAGCAACATTTGACTTTGCAATCTCGCGAGTTATAGTTTCTGCGGAAAGCAATTTGTCTTAAGTAAGCCGACACGGGGGTGTCTCTATGCATATTCTCTCGCAGATATCGTGGAAGTGGGGAGTTTTCCTCCTGGCCACCGGAATCTTATTGAGGCCGATCGCGGCCAGTATTGCAAGGACTGTATTCAATGCAATGCTCCCGCCCCCAGGCCAAAGAACGCCCGACAACGTGATAGTCGCAGTGGTAAATGGACCGCCCTGCCCACTGTGGGTTGTAGCTATCCGCTGGGCAGGGAACATCCTCATCATCCTTTCGCTGGCGTCACTGGCAACCCATCTTTTCCACCGAATTATTGGGTGACGGCGCCAGAATGTTGCGACCGATGGGGCCGTCTCGGCCCCATCTCAACCCGAATCTACAAACTTTTGCAGCTTCAGGTTGGGATAAATATCCGACCCAGTTCTAAATCCTGCGCACGGGAACACTGGCACCAATTCCCCCGCGCTTGTCGTATAATTATCCAATGAAAAAATACCTTTTGTCTTTCTTCCTTGTCATTGCGTTCGCGTTTTACGTTATGCTCAACAATCAGATTTCCGTGGACGTCGGCCCCGCGAGCGGCGCGCCGATAACGGCAAACACTGGCGCCAATGCGAACAGCGCAGCGAGCTTACCCGCCGAGCCGACACAAAGGAGCGCGGGCAGCGGCGCAACGGGCCAGACGGAGGACAATGGCTCGGAGGAGGGAGGAACCGCAACGCCGGCACCTGTGCCTGCGCCGACACCGGCGACAACACAAACGCCAACCCCGGCGCCGGCACAAACTGCCGGCATGTATAAGGACGGCTCGTACACTGGAAGTGTGGCCGACGCGTACTACGGCGATGTCCAGGTGAAAGCCATTATCCAGGGCGGTCAGCTAAGCGACGTACAGGTTCTGCAATATCCGAGTGACCGCGGCACTTCGCGCTCAATCAATGACGCCGCAATGCCACAGCTCGTGCGGGAAGCGATCAAGGCGCAGAGCGCGAATGTGAATATTGTCTCGGGCGCCACGCAATCAAGCGAGGCGTTCCGGCAATCGCTCGCTTCGGCGCTCGCGGCGGCAAAGGCGTAGCTGCCGCACGCGGCGAGCGGGACAATAGCGATGAAAGAAACACGAATCCTTATGGGCATGCCGATCACGGTGGAGATCGCGGATGCAGCAGACACGAAAGGCGCGGAAGAAGCCGTGCGGGTGGCGTTCAATTATTTCAAATATATAGACGAAAAAATCAGCACCTACAAAAACATGAGCGAGATCACCGCGATCAACGAAGGGCGGCTGAGCGCACGCGACTGGAGTGAGGACATGAAAACGATCTTTGAGCTTGCCGAAGAGACGAAACAGCTCACGGATGGCTACTTTGACATCCGGCGGCCGGACGGCACGTATGATCCGTCGGGAATAGTAAAAGGGTGGGCAATCCGGAATGCCGCGGACCTGATAGAAAAACGTGGCTTCAAAAATTTCTACGTGGACGCGGGCGGCGACATCCAAACCCGCGGCACGAACGCGGAGGGTAAAAAATGGGCAGTGGGGATCAAGAATCCGTGGAATGAGAACGAAAATGTGAAAGTGGTGTACGCAAGCGGCGAGGGCATCGCGACCTCGGGAATCTACATCCGCGGCGCGCACATTTATAATCCCAAAACGGGTGAGGCAGCGGATGAGATCGTAAGTTTGACCGTCATCGCGTCCGACATCTATGAAGCGGACCGCTTCGCGACCGCCGCGTTTGCTATGGGCCGCGCGGGCATTCGTTTTATAGGGAAACTGGATGGTTTTGAAGCATATATGATAGATAGAAACAAAACAGCGACCATGACGAAAGGATTTGAAAAATATGCTCAACGCAATAGATAGCTTCCTCAACCAGATCACGATGTACCGGCTCCTGCTCTATGTGCTCGCTGCGTTCCTTGCAATCGCCGCCGCATTCGGTGCGCTGGGCATCCTTCCCTATTCGCCCGCTGCGATCGCCTTTTCCACCGCAGTGCTCCTTGTGGTCGCATGGATTACGAACCAGCTTTTTGCAAAAACCTTCGGCGCACAGCCGAACGTGGAGTCGGTGTATATTACGGCGCTCATTTTGGCGCTCATCATTGCTCCCGTTGCGCCCTCTGGCATTATCGCCGATATGGCAGGCCTTTCGTTCCTTATTTGGGCGGCGGTGTGGGCGATGGCATGTAAATACATGCTCGCGATCAAGAAAAAACACTTGTTCAATCCGGCGGCCTTTGCGGTCGCGCTCACCGCGCTCACCATCAATCAATCCGCTAACTGGTGGATCGGCGGGAACCTGCCCACGCTCGCCTTTGTCTTGATCGGCGGATTTCTCATCGTGCGGAAAATCCGGCGATTTGATCTTGTCTTTAGCTTTCTCCTCGTCGGCCTCGCGACCACCGTGCTTACGAACACCACCTCTGATCCCGTGACCACGCTCCAAAAAATATTCCTCCATACGCCGATTTTCTTTTTTGCATCAGTGATGCTCACGGAACCTTTGACGACTCCTCCCACGCGCACGGGGAGAATCGCCTACGGGGCGCTCGTCGGACTCCTCTTCGCGCCCGCAATCCATCTCGGCTCCGTTTATTCCACACCGGAACTCGCGCTCCTTGTTGGCAACGTTTTTTCCTATTTCATAAGCCCGAAGGGGAAATACGTGTTCTCACTCAAAAAGAAAGTGCCGGCTGGTACCAGTACGTACGATTTCGCGTTCGCGACGGACGGACCGATCTCTTTCCGCCCCGGCCAATACATGGAGTGGACTTTGGGGCATAAAAAAAGCGACAGCCGCGGCAACCGGCGTTACTTCACCGTCGCCTCGTCGCCCACCGAGCCCGCCCTGCACCTCGGCGTGAAATTTTACGAGTCCTCGAGCAGTTTCAAAAAGCGCATGCTCACCCTGCAGCCGGGCGACGAAATTGTGGGCGGCCAACTCGCGGGAGATTTTGTGCTGCCGAAAGATAAACACAGAAAACTTGTCTTCCTCGCCGGTGGCATCGGCATCACGCCCTTCCGCAGCATGGTCAAATATCTCGTGGACCGTGAAGAAAAGCGGGATATCGTGCTCTTTTATTCCAACCGCACGGCGGACGAGATTTCGTACCCAGAAATATTTGACGAGGCGGCACGCACGATCGGGCTCCGCACCATCTACACTGTGACGGGCGCCGACGGGCCGCTTCCGGAAGGCCTCTACCGTGGGCGCATCAATGCCAACCTTATCGCAAAGGCAATCCCTGATTATCGCGACCGGACTTTTTATATTTCCGGGACACGCGCGATGGTGACTTCGCTCCGCGAAACGCTCCGTGAGATGCATATTCCCGGCCGCCACATCAAAACCGACTTCTTCCCAGGGTTCGCGTAGATTCGCAGAGAGCAGATTTACAGCCGCCGCGGAAACTGCAAGAATACCATCATAACGCATGGCATATTGCGAACATTGCTTTCCGTTCCCGCCGCGGCACTTTGAGAACTGGTTCAACGACCTTCTGGAACTCCTGTTCTATCCTCCCTTTGAACGCATAACGCCGTCTTTTTTTAATTCACAGTTTTTTGAAAAGGCAATCACCGACTGTTTTGTTCTTACCGGCATCGTGCGGAAGGAAAAAGAATTCCTGCTTAACGAGATAAATCCCATTGCGGCGCTTTTTATACAACGCGGCAGGGCGAGAGGAATAGAATTTGAAGCCCTGCGGGGCCCTTTCGGCTATCTCACGTTTTTCCGGATGCGCATCGGAGGGCGGTCGTACGAATTTGACCGCCTTCCCGGCGCCTCCGCGAACTCCCTCGCTGCGGACGACAAATGGCACACGAAAAAAGCGCTCCGCACGCTGGGCTATCCGGTCGCGACGGGAAGGTCCTTCTGGTGGTTCCAAAAACGCAAAGCGGCGCGCTACGCGGCAACGCTGGAATACCCCGTCGTCGTAAAACCGCGCAAGGGATCGTTGAGCCAGCATCTCTTCATCGTAAAGAGCGCCTCCGAACTCCTGCCGGCGCTCCGCGGTGTGAACGCATACTCCCCAGTCTTCATGGTGGAAAAATTCGTTCCCGACGCCACGCTCTACCGCATCACGATCGTGGACGGCAAGGAAATGTTCGTCGTGAAGCGCCTCCCCGCCGAGGTCATGGGCGACGGGAAAAGCACGCTCCGAGCGCTCATCCGCAAAATAAAATTCAATCAAAAAAATCTTGACAAGACCGTTCTCGAAGAACAAGGGGTCGGCCTTGATTCGCTCATCGCAAAGGGAAAAAAGATATTCCTCCAGCGCAAGGCCATCCTCGCGCTTGGATCAAAAATAGAAAAGGTTCCCATTGCCGAAGTGCATCGCGACATCGTCGCCATGGGCCGCGCCATTGCAAAACACTTCCGCCTGCCGCTCGTCGGTATTGACATCCTTCTTCGCGATCACGCGCGACCGCTCAAGGGCCAAACCGCCGCAATCCTGGAACTCAACACCCTCCCGAACATCCTCATTCACACGTTCAGGAAAAACGGCGAAGCAGAGAACGAAGTCGCTGATGCACTCGTAGATTTCGCGCTTGCACGCTTCGGCGGCGGACGCAGCGCAGACGGCGCACGCGGCGGTCAAACCAACCAGCGCTAGGACTGTTCCGAAAATTCAAACGCCGGCGCGTCGGGATCTTCAATAACGCGCCCGCTCTCCAGCTCCCTGGAATCCCACTGAATTGCCCAGCGATGCCGCGGGTTCAGATTGCACTGGCACCTGGTTACTGGGGTGCCAGAAGGGGTATCGAAATCCGTGATCCTCAAGCTAAACGGCTGCTTCCCCTTGCAACGGGGGTAATACCGACAAATGAAAATTCTTTCAAGCGCCCCTTCCCTCGCAAGTTCCCCTTTTTTTGGTATCTCAAATTTGCCTCCAATCGGGTACGGCGCGAGTTCCGGCGGAAATTCTCCTTCTTTCGCCAGATATTCTGCGTAGCCGGGCAACTCCTCCGGCAACCCTTGGGGTTCCTCTATGTGCGAATGTTTTGGCATACTCGCATTATATGAAACGCAAGGTCTCCCGGCAACTTCCTCTACGCATACTTTAGCATTATCAATGCATCAACCAGTTTCCCTTTGTGTTGAATTTGCTTTGGCAGCCGAGCTACCGTTTTAAAGCCCATCTTCTTATACAGGCCTATCGCCGGCTTGTTGTTGGCGTAGACTTCCAATTGAATGATTTTTGGCCTCGGCTTCAGTTCCTTCCGGGCTAACTTAATAAGTTCGGACGTCAAGCAACTGCCCAAACCCAAGCCCCTATAACCGCCGATGATTGAAATGCCGAAATTGCCTATGTGGTTCTTCTTGTATCTTCCGAGCTCAACGTGCGCCACGCCGACAATCTTATCCCCGTGCTCGGCAACGAGTTGAACCCTCGTTCTCTTCTTGACTCCCTTTAGCGCCTTGCGCAGAAACTCCGCTTCGTCTTTCAGTGTCATTTTCTTATCAATCAAAATCTTCACGTCTTCCCCAACAAGAGAGTTGATGAAAGATTGAAAATCCCTTGCCCTCGTAAGGTCTGCGTTTCTCATCGTCCTAATCGCCAGTTTCTTTCCGCCGAATGTTTTGACCTTCATATTCCTACTCTACCAAAAAACCGCCCTCGTCAAAAGGCGACTGACTTGCGGTGTGTCCCGGTCTAGAACCGATATCTAGTAAGCCTTTACAGGCTTTTAGAAAGCGAGCCGTTTGAGGTGGGTAGGTCGCTAGCTCTTAAAGTAATTCTTAACTCCTGATTGTAAGAAAAAATAGATTTGGAAGATGAGCAGACAAGCCGCCAAAATATAGAAAGGCGGCGTCCATCGGAAAAGCCAGTCCGCATAATAGATGGGGTAATTTACAATTCCGTTAATCAGAGGTCTCGCAATGTCTAATAGTGAGGCGGCACTCAATACAACCATCACGATGGGAACCCAAGAGCGTTTGCTGCGTAATAGGAAGAAAATGACCAGATAATACAAGCCTGTAGCGATATTCGAGAGAAAAATGGCGGGATTCAGCGCTGCTGAAATCGGCTCGGTCTTGGGAACACCCTGAAGGGTGATGTATAGAGGGATTAAAAGAAGAATCATTAGACAGCCGATTACGAGGTAGAAAATTTTCAAAAAATTCACTATCTTCCGAACGCTCGAATCAGGAATGGTCATATCTCTATTATAGCTTAATGCGCCTTGGTCGCCCTGCCACCATGGGCGGGGCGGTCTCTCGAACTAGTGCTCAATTCCGCGGAGGCGAGAGGATTCGAACCTCTGATGCCTTTCGGCATGCGCGCTCTCCAAGCGCGTGCACTAGGCCACTATGCGACGCCTCCGTTGGTCTTCAAAACTACCCGATTATTGTGCCCTGAAAATCCTTTCCGTTCAAGAGGCCGCGGAAGTTCGGGAGATTGCGGCCGTCTATGATGATCGCTTTCACGCCCTCGCGCGCGGCGAGCGCGGCACCCACGGGATCAACCGGCGCGTGGAGGCCCGGCTTCCACTTCCGCGGGATGAGCCGCCGATACTCGCGCCATGTGAGCGCGTGGAACGGTTTCGCGTCAGCATGCTTCGCGTGGTCTTTGTCGTACACATGCGCGGGTTTCCCTGCGACGACAACTTCGCGTACGCCAAGATCCGCCGCGACGCGAATTGCGACGTAATCCGTGGACCAGCCAGGCCGCCAGCCCGAAGCAATCGTAATCGGGTACCTTGGCTTCCTCACCTTCACACGCGCGTCAACAATCACCGGGTCCGCAATCTCGCGGAAGATGGTGCGCAAGAGATGAGCATTGAGACGCGTTGCATGGATGCCGATCCAATCTTTATCCTCGTTGGTCACCTTTGCTATCTTCCCGGCCGCTGCCTGAAAATTGCGGCACAGCTTGCCGCCGCCAAGTACGAGCACAAACTTCATGCCGCGACGAAGGAACGACGCCACAAATCTTTTGAATTGTTTGACGAATACCGTATCAATCTCGTCCGGATAAACAATAGAGCCGCCGAGGGCCACCACCACTGTTTTTCCGAACGAGTATCGCATGGTTCGTTAGACTGAAAGCGCGCGGAGCGCGGCGATCCGCTCCTCAATCGGCGGATGGGTCATGAAAAGCTTGTGCCACCACGAGGTCTGCGAGCCCTTAAAGGGATTATCAAGCCACATATGCGCGGTGGAATCCTTCGCGGAACGCATAGGCACGTTGTCCTGCCCAATCTTCTCTAATGCCGAGATCAACCCCTCGGGATAGCGCGTAAGGAGCACGCCCGAAGCATCCGCAAGCGCCTCACGGCGGCGCGAGATCGCAAGCTGAATCAACATCGTACCAATCGGCGCCAAAATTGAGAGCACGATCGCGAAAATGAAAAATATTTCTCCGGACTCGCTATTACCGCCACGCCGCCCGCCGCCAAGTCCCATGCCCCCCATGAAAAGCGACCGCAAAAAGAGGTCGGCGATGAGCGCGATGATACCGGCGAGGATCGCGGCGACGGTGGATACAAGGATGTCGCGGTTGCCCACGTGCGAAAGCTCGTGGGCAAGCACTCCTTGCAGCTCGTCCTTATTCAGGCGCGCGAGCGCGCCCTGCGTGACCGCGACCGCCGCATGCTGCGGGTCGCGCCCGGTCGCAAACGCATTGATCTGCATCTCGGGCGTGAGGTAGAGTTTCGGCATCGGCAGGCCCGAGGCGATGCAAAGATTTTCCACAATATTGTAGAGCATCGGATTGTCGCTTTTCTCAATGGGCTTCGCGCGCGCGAGCGAAAGCGCAATGGCCGCGGAAGAATAGTAGCTGATGAGCGAATAGACGACGCTGAAGATCAGCGCGAACACAATGAAGCTCGGATCACCGTACGCCTGCGAGAAAACATACCCGATACCCACGACCACGACGAAAAATACCACGAACAAAACCCATGTTCTGCGGACGTTCGCAGATTGATACGTGTAAAGATTAGCCATAAACGGTATATCTATAATACGACGGAAACACGAAAAAAGTAAAACTAATCGCCGACTTGATTTTTTTGAAAATTCATGCATAATATGGGCAGTAGCGTAAGGTGCTACGCGTCAAATCTATCTTATCGAAGAGGTGAGAGGCAATGGAAAAACATCTTTCTTGTTGGATGATAGTGACTGCTGCGTTGTTGATGTGGGGGCCACCCGTTCGAGCGGTTGCTCAAATCACCGTTTGGGATGAGAGCGACGGAGCGCTCGAATCTTTCCAAGAGGATCTTGAGGCTTATGGGAAGGCAAGTAAAGCTTTCCGAGAAAGCTTCGCCACTCTCAAAGGACTGGTGGACAAGCCCACATCTTCGCAGAGCGAAATTGAGAAGGCGTATTGTGAGTTCGTTGAAAAGACCGACCTCGCTGCGCGGGGGATGGGCGACATGGTCATCGCGCACCTAGCGGCCCTCGACACACTCAGCGAAAAGGTACCGGGATGCATTCTAGGAAAGCTTCGGAAGGAAGAATGCCCTGGTATCGCCTCCAGTAAAAATAAAAATGACATGGGACACTGGAGGTCTCTCTGGCTCCAGCTCCACAGCATGGAGAAGAACCTCGGGCAGATATTGGACGAGGAACCCTCGGACGACCAGTTGAAGGAGGTTGTAAAAGACACGGCAAAGCGCATACGCATATACAAAGCGCCGTATCGTCCATCTCCTCCCTCGCCCAGCTCGCCAAGGAGAAACGCGATCGAGAAAGCCGAGATGCATGCCCCCAAAGCCCAGGGAAAAGATCCTCTGGGCTCGTTTTTTTATAGCACCATTAACGCCCAACGTATGGCAGGTGTTGGCCGTTAGAACTTCACCTGCACCGGCTGTTTCTCGGCTTCCGTGAGGTCGCCGAAGAAATCCATCTGCTTGAAGCCGAACGCGTTCGCGAACATGTTCGTCGGGAAAACTTGGATCTTTATGTTCAGGTCGCGGACCATGCCGTTGTAGAAGCGGCGCGCGGCCTGAATCTTGTCTTCAGTGTCCGTCAACTGGCCCTGCAAGTCCAAGAAATTCTCGTTCGCTTTGAGTTGCGGATAATTTTCCGCGACCGCGAACAATGATTTCAAAGCTCCGGAGAGCTGGTTTTCCGCGCCGGCCTTCGCTGTGCCCGTCGCCTGCATTGCCTGTGAACGCGCCTGCGTCACGTCCTCAAACACCGTCTTTTCGTGCGCGGCATAGCCCTTCACCGTCTCCATGAGGTTCGGGATAAGGTCGTACCGCCGCTTCAATTGGACGTCAATGTCGGACCACGCTTCCTGCGCCTGGTTCCGCGTGCGAACAAGCCCGTTGTACGCAAGAACAAGCCACAGGATAACAATGACAACAATGATTAAGACAATCCAGAGGAAAAGCATGATGTAAGTGTAACAGATGTAATACGAACTCGCAACTGAAATAGTTGCTTGATTAGTAATCCTCGCCGCCCATCCCTTCCATGCCGCCGCCCTGCGCCGGCGGATTCTTTTTCTCCGGAATGCTTGTGATGGCCGCTCCCACCGTAAGATAGTTCGCGGCGACGGAAACGGCGTTCACAAACGCCGCGCGCGTCACCTTCAGCGGATCAATGATGCCGGCTTCCTTGAGGTCGCTGACCTTATTCGTCATGGCATTGAAACCGCGCCAACTATTTCGTTCCCGCCAGTTGACCTCAAGTTTCTGAATGGTGTTTTTCAACTCTTCGCCACTGTTTTGGACAATCGCCGAGAGCGGCGCATGAAGCGCGCGACTCAATATTGAATACACCGCAGACGAAACGGAACCAGCCTCCAATTTTGAAGGAGTTACTGCCGGTATAGTGTTAAAAAGCGCGATGCCGCCGCCCGGAACGATTCCCTCTTCCATCGCGGCACGGGTCGCGGCGACCGCGTCCTCCACACGCTGCTTCAATTCCTTCTGCGCGGCTTCCGTCGGCGCGCCCACTTTGATCACCGCCACGCCGCCGGCGAGTTTGCCCAATCGCTCCTGCAGCTTCTCCTTGTCAAAATCAGAATCGGTCTTTTTTACCTGCGCCTTGATCTGCGCCACGCGATCATTAATCGCCTTCTTTTCCCCTTTGCCGCCGACGATCGTCGTATTGTCCTTGTTGGACACCACGCGGTGCGCGTGGCCAAGATCGCCAACCTCCGTATTCTCCAGTTTCTTTCCAAGGTCTTCCGAAATGAACGTGGCGCCGGTCACAACCGCAATGTCCTGCAACATCTCCTTCTTTCGGTCGCCGAAGCCGGGCGCCTTCACCGCAAGCACGTTGAAGATGCCGCGCAGTTTGTTCACGACGAGGGTCGCGAGCGCTTCGCCTTCCACTTCGTCCGCGATGATCAAGAGTTCTTTTTTCCCGCTAGCCACGATCTTTTCCAAAAGCTGAAGGATGTCCTGAATGGAAGAAATTTTCTTGTCGGTCACCAAAATGTACGGGTCTTCCAAAACGGCCTCCATGCGCTCCTGATTCGTCATCATGTAAGGACTCACGTAACCGCGATCAAATTGCATGCCTTCCACGATCTCGTAAGAATTACCGATGGTATTGGAATCCTCAATGGTTACCACCCCTTCCTTGCCGATCTTCTCCATCACCGTCGCGATAAGCTCGCCGATCTCCCCGTCCTTCGCCGAGAGCGTCGCGACTTCCTTTATTTTCTTATTGTCATTGATAAGCTCGCGCTGCTCCTCAAGCGCTTTAATGACCGACTGGCTCGCCTTGCGAAGCTCCTCCGCAAGCTGGATCACGTTGAATCCCTTCTCGCGGATCACTTTCTCGCCCTCGTCAATCATCGCGTGCGCAAGGATCGTCGCCGTGGTCGTCCCGTCGCCCACGCCGTCATTCGTTTTGTCGGCCGCCTGCTTGATAAACTCCGCGCCGACATTCTCCCACTTGTCTTCCAGCTCAATTTCTTTCGCTACGTTCACGCCGTCAAATGTGACCTGCGGCGCGCCGTAGCCCCTTTCAATCACGACCGCGCGGCCCCTCGGGCCAAGCGTCATCGTGACCGCCTTTGCCAGTTTGTCTATCCCGCGCTTGAGCGCCGCGCGCGCGTCCTCGTTGAATTTGATTTGTTTTGCCATGGTTAGAAATTAGGAATTAGCCATTAGAAATTATCGCTAGGATATCGTCCTCGTCGCCGACCAGATATTTCTTCTCGTCAATCTCAATCTCGTCCGGCCCGTATTTCTTAAAGAGAACGATGTCGCCGACCTTGACTGACATTGGCTGCAATTCGCCTTTGTCGTTGCGCTTCCCGAGACCCACCGCGAGTACTTTCCCTTTTATCGGCTTTTCTTTCTCCGCCGTATCAGGGAGCACGATACCACCCTTCGTTTTTTTCTCCTCCTCCACCGGCTCAAGGAACAAATGATTGGATAATGGTTTGAAATTCATTGTTGTTTTAAATGTTTTAGCACTCACGACCTTTGAGTGCCAATAGGTATTTTATGCCGAACGGCGGCGTTGTCAAGGATCGCGGTGATTCTCCTGCTGCCGCTCGGGATCCTCTTGGGGATTATTGAACTATTCCAAAAGCGTTGACCGCCCCATAACTGCGCAGCCACGAAAGGCCCGGTCCTGGACGATCTTCGAACAACTTTAAGCATGACCCAAATAAAAAAGGCCCTTCTCGTGGTCATTTGAAAAATCTTGTGGAGGAGAGGGGGAACGGGTTCCGCCCTCCCCTGCCACGGTTGGCTCAAGGGTTATCCCTTGAGGTTTTGAATTGAATTTGCGGGAGTCGACCCCGCAGTAGCTGTTGCACGACAGACCAGATCGATTCTAGTCTTGATCTGACCAACATCCTTCCCAACGGCTTCGTCGGCGAGGCGTTTCACCTGATCGGCAAGCCGCTGCGTGAGATCAGCTTGCTGCGGAATCCGCTCTTCTTTATATTTGGTCGAAATGGCCACCACTACCGGCGGTCGACCATCTTCGCAGCCAGGGGCGTAAAATTCGAGCTGTACGCAAACGGGGGCAGTATCGAACCCGAACAGTTCAGCTACCGCTTTGCGGACTCCTCGACAGAACGCAGCATCGTCCTGAACGTTGTTAATGAACTCGTCAGCCACCACAATTCGGACATCCGGCATGTGCCTATCTCCTTTCCAAGCCAACAGATACTACAGCATGGCAAAACTTATGTCCAGTGCACGGGCAGGATTCGAACTAACGCCGAGACGCCAAGAGCTTAAGCCCGAAAAACTTTAACTTTTTTTAATGTGGTCGTAGATATTCAAGACAGCCTTCACGGCGTCGCCAGCGGAGATATTATTTTGGCGATAGGGCGTGTCCGTCACATCCCCCACTGCCCAGACGCCGGGGCATGAGGCAGCCTGCGTGTGCGCATCAATGACGACATGGCCGAAGTCATCAAGCTTCACAAGGTCTTTCACGAAATCGGAATTGGGTAGAAGGCCGACCTCTACAAACACGCCGCCAAGCGGCAGATCTTTCTCCTCGCCGGTCTTCACGTTTTTGTAGCGGATGCCGGTAACGAAATCCTTGCCCCGTATCATTTCCACCACCGTGTTCCAAAGGATGGTAACCTTAGGATTATTTTTTACCTTGTCCTGCGAGATGGGGTCGCCTCTCAAAATCTCCGAACGGACGATCAAATAGATCTTGGATGCGTAGGGAAAGAGATCCATCACCGACTCAAGCGCGGAATTCCCGCCGCCCACCACGGCGGTTACTTTGTCTTTAAAAATGGGCGCGTCGCACGTGGAGCAATACACCACGCCCTTTCCGTCAAATTCCTTTTCGCCGGGAACGCCAAGCTTCTTCCTGCAGCTGCCGGACGCCAAAAGCACGAATTTCGTTTTATATGTCTTACCATTCCTCGTCGCAACGGAGAAACCGGCGCCGCCCAGCGCGAAGTTATCATTCTTTTTGATTCCCGTGACGAGGTCATCGTCCACAATATCAATATCCTCCTGCGCGCGGAGGTGCTCTTCAAGCGACTTTGCAAGATCGTAGCCGGAAATGGACTTCGTCCCGATCCAATTCTGCACCTCGCCCGAAACCGACGACTGGCCGCCGAAGCTGTCGGTGATAAGCAACGTTTTTATTTTCTTTCGCGCAGCGTAAACACCCGCTGCCACGCCTCCGGGCCCACCGCCAATGATTATAAGGTCGTACATAAAATTGTTTTATATCCGCGAGCGGATCTCGACGCCACGCGGCCCCCGCCGACGATGACCTAGTTATTTCTTCTCGGGCAGGAGGAGGTCTGTGAGCGTCTTCTTGTCAAAACCGACGATGATCTCGCCGCCCACGTCAATCACGGGAACGCCCATCTGACGGGACTTCGCGAACATTTCTTCCCGCGCTTTCTCGTCAATGGCCACGTTGTGCTCCTCGTACGCAATCCCGTTCTTCTGGAAAAAATCCTTCGCCATCCTGCAATAGACGCAGGTCGGCGTGCTATAAATAGTAACTTTTTTCATGGATTTGTCTGTGACGGACCTTTGTTGCTTCGTTGCCCGCCGAAGAGCAGCCAGCTGTTCACGAGAATAAGAATAAGGCCGCAGAGGATACTGCTCCACTTCGCGATTGAGATATTCGCAAATCCCAAAAGCCACGGCGAAAGCAAAATCCAAAATCCGACGATGCCTTCTATCCAATGTGCCACCACCACTCTATTTTAGGAGTCAGCCACGCCCGAGTCAACTACTTGATCGCCGCAGCAATGGCTGCGAGGACCGCGGTCCCGTTCGCGCCGACGCTCTGGCCAAGCGCATCCGTCACTTCTTTCCCGTTCACGAACGTCATGGGTGTTGAATTGACCCCGGCGTTCATGGCGGCAGTGTAATCCGCATTGACCGTCGCAGTATATTTTCCGCTGTCAATGCAACTCGCAAACGCGGTGGTGTTCATGCTAAGCTGGCCCGCGATTTTCAGGAACAGCGCACGGTTGAAAAATCCATCATCCTCTCCGCCACCCTTTGCCTCGTCGGCTGCCTTCGCGGCATAGAGCGCATCGTGATACGGCCAGAATTGGTTCTCATCCTTGGCGCACTCCGCCGCCGCCCCGGCCGCGTGTGACTCCCCCACGCTGGATGAGGTGATCTCCGCACTATCAAGAAATGGGAAATCCCTGAATACGAGCTTTGCCTTTCCCGCATTCACATAGTTCTGGATGACGAGCGGCTGAACCTGTTCGTAGAACCGCACACAGAAGGGGCACTGGTAATCGCCATATTCAATGACGGTCGCGGGCGCGCTCGCATTGCCCAAGATCACGTCTCGGGACCCGGGGGCGGGCGCCGTGGCTACTGCGGCGGAAGGTGCCTGCGCCGCCCCGCCGTTCGCGGCCGGGGCGCCGGCGTTTCCCGCGCCGCCGCTTGGCGTGCTCGCGCCCGGCCGGTACAATGCCGCAAAAAGAACCGACCCGCCAATAAGCACTGCCGCGATGATGATGCTCGCGGGGAGAAAACGATCTCTGCGTCCCAGCGGAAGCTTTTCTTCAACGGATACCTCGTCCCCGTCGCCTTGCTTCGCTTTCTCAATAGTTTCTTTGAATGAGATTTTTTCTTCGTCTTCCATAACAAAAGTATATCAGCCCCCGTCTCTCTGCGTCAACAAAGAATGGCCGCGGGCCCTGTGGGCAAGCAACGCGTAATCATTCGGGAAAAGCTTCGCAGTGATCGCGAACACGCCGTACATGATGAAGGGAGCCGCGAATACGTCAATGGAATAATGCACGTGCGCGAGAAGCACGGCGGCGCCGAAGACGATAGTAGCGACGATGAAAAAGCGGCGCCAGAACTTTTCATCCCAAAAAATGAGCGCCAGGAGATACGGAAACGCGGTGTGGCCCGAGAAGAAAAGATTCCCCTGGAACGTGAGGAGGTGATAAAATCCGAAGCCGGTATTGGCAGCGCTTGGCACGACGCCGCCGGGATAAATCCCTTCGCGGGTCAGGTTCATGAAGAACGCGCGGAAGATGACGAACAGCGCGATTGCTTTTATCCCAAACAACAAGTAGTGCGGGCGGGTAATAAGGAAAAAACAGGAACAAATCCAAAAAAGAATGGTGACGCCCACGATAAGGAACCCAAGATTGACGACGGGAAGATTGTCCAGGAAAAGGTCGCTTTCGGGAGGCGCCAAGAGCACGTGGTTCGCGGAATAGTGCCCGGCGCTTACCTGGACGAAAATCGCGATTGCCACGAGGAAAAGTCCGAGGTATAACGACCGCTTGCGCGCCGCGGTCCAGAAACCGCCCCTATGTTCACGAAAAATATCAGGCACGAAAATAGTATACCATCGCGGAGGAAGCGGATGGAGTATAATGAATCGGCTATCTCATGCCATTCGCATCCCCTATTGTTTCGTGGCTCTTGGCATACCGCTACCCTATCCTCTATCCGCTTGCGATCGTGGAAGGGCCGGTGGTCATGATGATCTCCGGTTTTCTTGTCCGCCTCAACTTTTTCTACTTCTGGCCGGTGTATTTCCTGCTCATAGCGGGCGACCTCACGGGCGATATCCTCTGGTACCTGCTCGGCCGCCACGGCGCGCGGTCCTTCATAGAAAAATATGGGAAATTTTTCAGCATCACGGAAGAGAACGTGGAAAAGGCAGAACAGTTTTTTAACAAACACCAGTGGAAAATCCTCTTCATTTCAAAGATCACGATGGGATTCGGATTTGCGCTCGCCACGCTCATCGCCGCCGGCGCCGCCAAAGTGCCGTTCAAGAAATACCTCACCATCAATTTCCTAGGGCAATTCGTCTGGACGGGAGTGCTGATGGCGGTGGGATATTTCCTCGGTAACTTGTACATCATGGTTGATAAAAGCTTGCGCTGGGCGTTCATCATCGCTTTGATCGTCATCGCCTTCTTCGCGGCATACGGTTTCGGAAAGTTCATGCGAAACCGTATGCGCGGAGAGATAGAATAAATATATCCTTTATGAAAATCTCCGTCATCATACCCACACTCAACGAAGAAGAGGCGATAGAAAAAACGCTGCGCCAGATCCACGACAACCTCACGGCGTTTGACCACGAGCTCATCGTGACCGACAGCGGCAGTACCGACCAAACGGTCGCAATCGCAAAACGATACGCGCAGGTGGTCGTGGACGCGAGCCCGAGCCACACGATCGCAAGCAACCGGAACAACGGCGCACGCCTCGCGCACGGCGAATTCCTCGTGTTTATTGACGCCGACGTCATCATCCCCGATCCGAACGCGTTCTTCAAAACCGCACTTAGCGATTTCGCGGCCGACGAAAAGCTCGTCGCGATCACCGCGCGGCTCATGGTGTTTCCGGAATTCGCGACGCCCGCGGACAATTTCTTTTTCACGCTGGTAAGCGTGGACCACTGGCTTAACAACAACGTGATCCGCATGGGAAGCGCGTCCGGAGAGTTCCAGATGATACGGCGGAGCGCCTTTCTCGCGGTCCACGGCTTTCAACCGCAGCTCGCCGTCGCGGAAGACAACGATATGTTCCGCCGCCTCGCGAAGATCGGCCGCACCAAAATGGAATTGCGCCTTACGGTATATCACACTGGCCGGCGAATGCACGAACTGGGATGGCCGCGCGTGCTCTGGGACTGGGGGATCAACTATTTATACGTGCGCCTCCTGAACCGCTCTTACAACAAGGAATGGCGGCCGGTCCGCTTCATGAAGTTGAGCTTCGTCATCCCCGCTTACAACGAGGAGCATTATCTCCCCGACTGCCTCAATGCGATCCTCGCGCAAAAGGAGAAGCTACCGTACGAAATTGAGATTATCGTGGTGAACAACGCATCTACCGACCAGACGCGGGAAATCGCCGAATCGTATGCACGTAAGGGCGTTGTCGTGGTCAACGAACCGGAGAAGGGCATTGTCCGCGCGCGGCGTGCCGGCTTTCGCGCTTCACACGGTGATCTCGTCGCAAACGTTGACGCCGACACGCGCCTCACCGACGGTTGGATAAAAAAAGTCATGGAAGCGTTCGCAAAGGACGAAAAGCTCGTCGCGTTCTCGGGACCGTTCATCTATTACGACGTTCCGCGGAAGGTCAGAGCGTTCACGAAATTGTTCTACTATCTCGGGTACTTTTTCTATCTCATCAACCGATTCATCCTCCGCGCGGGCTCCATGCTCCAGGGAGGAAATTTCATCGTACGCCGGAGCGCGTTGGAAAAAGCCGGCGGCTACAACACCGACATTGATTTTTACGGCGAGGACACGGACGTGGCGCGGCGATTGAGCAAGGTGGGAAAAGTGCGCTTCGCGTTCGGTTTGCCGATGTATTCTTCCGGCAGGCGGCTCGCCAAAGAAGGAGGATTTACGATGGGCTTGCGCTACGGCCTCAACTATTTCTGGATGATCTTCTTCAAACGCCCGTTCAGTAAAGTGTCGGTGGACATCCGCCTTACCAACAAGAACGCGCCACTCTATGATCCGGAAAACCGCATGAAGGAGGTTTTGATCGCCGCGGCCGCGATCCTCATATTCCTTGCGGTCCTCTGCGCCGTTCTCTACCTCATCTACCGCTTCGCGCGCTAGAACCCGCCGCGCATAGGCAATTTGCCTACCGCGAGAGGTCTCCGCCTATTTGTGAGACGGGTCTTAGTGTGTTAAAAGATAAGCATGGCGTTACGGCGTAGAGTGGCGTTATTCCTCTTATTCCTCGGAGATATCCTCGCGCTCTATGCGGCGCTTTTCCTCACGCTTGCAGCGCGCTACGGTACAGGACTCTACAAAGAATTTGCGGATGTGCATTTCGCTCCCTTCACGATCATTTTCGTTCCGTGGCTTTTGGTTTTTTACATCGCCGGCCTCTACGACCTGCGCCGCCTCCGCAACAATCTGGATTTCCTGAAAACGCTTGCACTTTCGCTTGTGACAAATGCTGCCGTCGCCGTCCTGTTTTTCTACCTCATCCCCGCATTCGGCATCGCACCGAAAACAAATCTGTTCATCTTCCTCGTCGTCTTCGCCGTCGTAGAAACCTATTGGCGCCGCTTTTTTAACCGGCTCACGGAATCCGGCGAAGCGCCGAACAAGGTCGTTCTTGTCGGCACCGGCCCTTCTGCAAAAGAAATTGCAGCAACCGTAAGAGAAAACCCGCAGCTCGGCTATGCGATAACGGCGGAACTCACCGGAGAGGAAGCGTCCCGCACCCCCGCCGCGATTGAACGCGCCGCGCGGGAGTATAGCGCGAACCTTGTGGCGGTTCCACGCGAACTGAAGCGCAAGGGATCGCTCGCCCTCGTTCTTTATCGGCTCTTCGGACGCGGGATCTCCGTGATAGATCTGGACAGTTTTTACGAGGTCGTCATGCGCAAGGTCCCCTTGGCCGACATTGAGGAAACCTGGTTTCTTGAAAATATAGAAAGCACGGCTCGTTTCTACGACCCCTTCAAACGGGCGATTGAGTTCCTTGCGGCCCTGGTCATCGGCATTATTCTTCTCCCGTTGGAAATTCTCATCGCAATAATCGTCAAGCTTACTTCCCCCGGGCCCGTGATCTACCGCCATATGCGAGTGGGCCAACACGGTCGCGAGTTCACATTCTACAAATTCCGGAACATGCGCGTGGACGCCGAGCGCGAGGGCGCCCGATGGGCCACTCCCAACGATACCCGCGCAACGCCTTTCGGAAAATTTCTCCGCAAAACACATCTTGATGAACTCCCTCAACTCTGGAACATCATAAAAGGAGATATGTCGTTCGTCGGCCCGCGACCGGAACGGCCGGAATTCGTAATAAAGTTGAAAGAACAGATACCGTTCTACGAAGTCCGCCTCCTCGTTCGGCCCGGCGTGACCGGCTGGGCGCAGATTAACCATCGCGCCGACCTAACGCCGGACGACGTAAAGCAAAAATTGCAATATGATATATACTATCTGAAAAACCGTTCTCCCGTGCTTGACCTTGCCATCGTTTTAAAAACATTGAAGTCAATCTTCGTAACTCCGAAATAATTCCATGAAAATTGTCGTCACCGGCGGCGCAGGATTCATCGGCTCGCATGTCGCGGATGCCTACGTGAAGGCGGGGCACCGCGTACTCGTCATTGATAATCTTTCCTCAGGATCGCGAAGCAACGTGCCGGCAAAAGCGAAATTTTATAACGCCGACATCCGCGACGAAGTTGCCATAAACCGCATCTTCCTCAAGGAACGCCCCGAGGTCGTGAATCACCACGCCGCCCTCATCAGCGTGACGGAATCGGTCAAAAAGCCGGAAGAAACTTTCGCGACCAACGTTACGGGGACGCTGAACGTCCTGCTCGCCTTCGCGCGGCACGGGCGCGGGAAAAGGAAATTCCTGTTCTCCTCCACGGGCGGGGCGATCTACGGCAATCCAAAGAAGCTGCCCGCCGACGAATCCACGCCACCGCACCCACTCTCCCCCTACGCCCTTTCAAAATACATAGACGAACAGATGACTGCGTACTATTGCGACGCGTACCGCATTCCCTATCTTATCTTCCGCTACGCGAACGTCTACGGTCCACACCAGCGCGCGCAGGGCGGGGCGGGCATTTTCCCGACTTTCATCCGCAAGATGCGGCGCGGCGCAATCCCCGTGATCTTCGGCGACGGGAAGAAAACCCGCGACTATGTGTACGTGGGAGACGTCGCGCGGGCCAATCTTCTCGGTCTGCGGCGCGGCGCGCGCGAAATCATAAATATCGCGTCTGGCCGCGAAACATCCGACTATGAAATTTTTAAATCGCTCGTGCGGGCAACCGGCTTTAGGAAACAGCCGCGCTACACCCCGCAGCGAAAAGGCGAAGTGAAGCGGATCGCAATGAACTTTGCGAAAGCGAAACGGCTGATCGGCTGGACGCCAAAAACTCCCCTCAAGGAAGGCGTTCAAAAGACCGTCAACGCATTTTAGCGCCTGCGCCTCGCCACACTCACGGCACGGCGGCGGCGCGCCCGCGTACCACTCACACGCTTCACATATTTCTCCAACAGCCACGAGCTTGATTGCACCTTGCCGCCGTCGCCCACATTGAACACCGTCGCAATCCCAAGCTCTTTACAGGTGTTGATGTCTTTATAGAGCGAGGACGCAGGATTCGCGGCGTCTTTCTTGTTCCGGTCGCCGCCGTTCGCCAAAATATGGGGCCGGAGCTCACGCAATTCACGGGATACACTCATGTCCTTCGGATTTTTCCCGTGCTTCGTGAGCACCACGCGATCCACCGGGCGCAACGCTTTGATCACTTCCATCCGCTCGTAATCAGGCATGAACGCATGGTGTTTCTTCTTCCGAAGCCAGTTGTCATTGTTCAGAATGACGACGAGCTCGTCACCGAGCGATTTTGCGCGTTCAAACAACCGGACATGACCAATGTGGATCGGGTCAAACCCCCCGCTCACCGCAACCACTTTTTTCTTCCGCCGGGCCGTTTTCCTTTTCATTTACGAAATCGCGGCTTCGCGATAGTATTACATTATCGCACTGGCGCTTTCCTTAAGTATAACACCTCTGATGTTCAAAAAAATAAAATCGTTCCTTTTTGAGAACAAAACTGTCAGGCAAACGGTCGCTAAAAACACCTTCTGGGCCGCGTTTTCCAACTTCGGCGGAAAAGCTCTGAAAGCCATCATTATCATCTACGGCGCGCGTGTTTTGGGCACCGCCGAGTATGGGGTGTTCTCCTACGCCCTCACGCTTGCAGGATTCTTCACGCTCTTCTTTGATCCCGGCGTGAATTCAATGGTCATGCGCGAGGTGCCGAAAGCGACCAACGAAGATGGGCGCCTTCGCATTCTCTCAACCACGCTTGCCGTGAAACTCGCCCTCATTGCCGGCGCGGTGCTCATAGTACTCTTTGTAGCACCGCTCTTCAGCACGCTCCCCGGAGCTACCGCGTTACTACCAATCGTAGCGCTCATCATCGCACTGGACACCACGCGTGAGTTCCTTTCCTCCTTCATCCGCGCAAATGAAAAAATGGAATGGGAGACGGGCATCTTCCTCCTCACCAACCTTGGTATTGTCATCGCCGGTTTCCTTTTTCTTAGTTATTCAAGAACGGCCCTTTCATTCGGCTGGGCATATGTCGCAGGAACGGCATTCGGAGCCATAACCGCAATCACCGTGCTCAGAAAACGCCTTGCACATATCTTCTCTTATTTCTCCGCACGGCTCATAAAACCGATTCTTACCTCCGCGTGGCCGTTCGCAATCACGGGCGCCTTGGGGATTCTCCTCACAAATACCGACATCCTCATCGTCAGCTGGATGCGGTCCGCTTCCGAAGTTGGCATCTATTCAGCGGTGATCCGCATCATTCAGGTCCTCTACATTATCCCCTCAATCTTCCAACTAAGCACCTTCCCTACCCTTTCGCGGTTTGTAAACACGAGTAGCGTGAAGTTCCGCAGCGCGCTTGAGCGAATCGTGGGACTTCTCTTTCTCGCGTCGGTACCAATGGCAATCGGCGGAGCGATCCTCGGAACGCAAATAATGGATCTTGTCTTCGGAACCGCATATGTCTCGGGCGGTTTGGCACTCAAGATCCTTATGATCACTTTGATCGTTGATTATCCCACTGTGATTATAAGCACCGCCATATTCGCCTATGACCGCCAAAAGAGCTTGATCGTTGCTTCGCTCATCGGCGGCATCATGAACGTCGCTCTTGACCTCATCCTTATTCCGCCTTTCGGCATCGCAGGATCCGCATTCGGCACGCTCCTCACCCAGATCGTAACCAACTGGTACCTATGGCACGTGATGAAAAGGATAAATTACTTTGAGGTTGCGCCGCAACTCAAAAAGATCATCACCGCAGGGGTCGTGATGGGCGCGATGGCCGTTTTCCTTTTCTTCCTTAGCGTGAATGTCGTCATAACCATCGCGGTTTGCGCCGCGTTCTATTTCCTCATCCTTTACCGCCTCCACGAACCGCTCCTTATTGAACTCAAAAGTATTCTCCGCGGAGCTATCCCGAAAACATCAACTTCTTAAGCCGCGAGAGGGGCGCGTTGACCGCCCGCCTGAACCATATCGGGAGGAAGGCGTAGCACCAATACAGCGTGATGAGGAAAAACGCTTTTGTTGACCCCGGATATTCCCTCTTGTGCTTCTTGAAAATCGCGAACGCCGCATTCGCGTTCTGTCTCTGATTGACAAACGAGCTCCCCCGGTCCCACATGCGATACGCAAGGAAATATTCCGGGAAATTATAGAGCTTGCCTTTCGTGCCGGCCGTGAGCCAAAAATCCCAGTCGGCGAATTGAGGCATGCTTTCATCGTAAAACCCCGCCCTCTCGCGCCTGAATATGCCTGACGAGTTCGTCATCGGATTCGCGTAGAGCGCTATACGCCGAATCGCCTCGTCGGTTTCCGGCTTCAACAACCTTGAAACCTCCTTACCTTCCCCGCCCATCACAATAAATCCCCCTCCGCAGCCGATATAATCTTGGTGCGCATCCAAAAACGTGATCTGCTTCTCAAGTTTTCTTTTATCCGCCCACCAATCGTCGCCATCAAGCACCGCGACAAATTCCCCGCGCGCTTCTTTAAGGCCGGCGTTGGAAACAACAGCGATGCGGCCTATATGATGATCCGGGTGGAAATATTTGATGCGCTTATCTTTTTTCTGCCATTCCCTCACAACCTCCGCCGTGCGATCAATAGACCCGTCGTCAACAATGACGAGTTCCCAGTCTTTGAACGTTTGATCCAGCACGCTTTGAATCGCTTGTCCGATGACGCGTTCATGATTCCAGGTCGCCGTGAGAACACTTACCCGCGGGGTTGCCATAACAGAAATGATACCTATTTGGCGAAACTATCAAAAGTGATGTTGTGCTGCCGCAAATACTCTTCCACCTCCCTCCATTTTTCCACAGTATCAATCCCTTTGGAATAATCGCTGCATTCATAAGAGTAAAACGACTCTCCGTGCTTGATAATGTCGGGCAAAAGGTCCCTGCCGATCTCGTAGTACCGGTCGGTAGGGACATAGGAAAGTATTTTCTTTTTCAAAATAAACACTCCCCGCATGCGGTGCGCGTTCGGATATGCCCTGTCGTGGGGTTTCGGGTGGATGGCCACGAACTTCCCGTTCACATCAAGCTCCGCGACGTCGGCGTCGCGATAATCCTCCATTTTCTGCGTGCGCTGCATCCCCATTGCTCCCGCCGGTTTTTCCCGCCACACCTTTTCCATCTTCGTATAATCCACAAAACTAAGCATGTCCCCGTAGATCACAAAAAATTCGTCATCGGCATATTTTTCAAACAGCTTTATGCTGCCGGCAACCCCCGGCGGCTTTTCTTCCAGGTTATACGTGATCTTCACGTCCCATTTGGAACCGTCGCCGAGGTAACCCCGCATCACTTCCGGCTTGGTATATAAGTTGATTAGAAAATCCGTGACGCCGTGCTTCTTGAACTGCACGATATTCCATTCGGTGAGCGGATGCCCAAGGATCGGGATCATCTGCTTGGACATCGTATAGGTGTAAGGGCGCAGCCGCGTGCCCTCGCCGCCGCACAAAAGCACCGCTTGTTTGATCATGGCTTGAATATACTCCCATTTGACGCCAAAAATCAAATTGAATCTGGTAAGATTTATAAGTAATGCGATCAGGAACATTGAAGGTCCTTTCGCCAGAGATACAAACTGCCGTGGAGGCGGTGGTTGAGGCTGCAATAACTGTTAAAAAGAGCTCCCACCGGGGGAAGATAAAACCCGGCGAAGGGCCGCGTTCAATCATCACCGAGGCGGATCGTAAATCGCAAAGGATCATCTTCAAAAAACTCCTTTCCAGATTCCCTCATGCGAAAATACTGGGAGAAGAGAAAACTTCTCACCCCGCAGCGCTCTCCCCGAAAAATCCGAAAGGAATCCTGGGCAAAGGACTGTACTTCGTCGTAGACCCTTTGGACGGAACGACGCCCTTCTCCCATGACCAAGGCGATTGGTCAATCGGCGTCGGCACGATCCGCAACGGCGTTTTCCTTGGAGGCGCCATCATCGCCCCGATGATGAACGACGGGCTCCTTGTCTTCGCGGAACGCGCCAAGGGCGCTTTCTTCAAAGAAGGAACTGATCCAGTGCGGCGGATCTCCGCAGTAAGGAACAAGCCAAAAACAAGGGAGGTCATCGTGAAAATGGGCGTGGACGCGATGCTATATCCCAACCTGCAAAAAATGGAAACGGAGATTGCCGTGAATGTGCAGGGATTATACGTTGCGGGATCGGGCCTTCTCGCGCTCGCAAATGTGGCCTTAGGAAGAGTAGGCCTCGTGATCCAACCTCCGCAGAAACCGTGGGATTGGGCGCAGGCGCTCCCACTCCTTAGAGAAACCGCGAAAGCTGTTTGGTTCTATCGTCTCAAAGGAGGCATCGCCATCCCGGTCCAAAAGCCCGATGAGCGCGCTTTCGCGCTTCCCCGCGAGACGAATGGTCTTGGGTTCATCGCCGGGGAACCGACGCTTGTCCGGAAAATCCGGCAACTGCTCCCCAAAAAGAATTGGAAAATGATCAACCCTGACACTATTTGCGGTAAATGGCAGTGAGACAGGGCAAAACTCTTTCACTTTGATCTGACGCGGGAAGTCCGCGAAAGTTTTTTGATAATCCGGGCAGCGCCCCTAAGATTTTTCACAACAAAATCCGGTTTTCCCTCGTGCTGCCACGGATCTTTCCCGCCATGGCCCGTTCTCACCAAAATCACCTTAACCTTGGCGCGATTGCCGGCCAAAACGTCCTGCGTGCTGTCGCCCACGAGAAAACTTTTTTTGAGGTCTATGCCATATTCTTTGACCGCTTTTAAGATCATTCCGGGATTCGGCTTCCTGCACTTGCACACCATCCGGTATTTCTTCATGTTCGCTTTCGGATGGTGCGGGCAGAAATACACGGCGTCTATCTTTGCACCGCGCTTTGCAAGGCGCTTTATAAGGATGGCGTGGATGCGATCAACCTCTTTCGGTCCAATGATCCCGCGCGCAACTACCGGCTGGTTCGTGATGATGACCGTTACATAGCCGAGCTTATTAAATGCTTTGACCGCTTCGGCGGTTTCGGGGAAAATCTTCAACTGCGACGGCTTGTGAAGCAGCTCTACCTGCCGGATGATCGTTCCATCCCTGTCCAAAAACACCGCCGGTCGTTTTTTTTGCGCCATGCTTATATTATTCAATATCTACGATCATCGGCAAGTGGTCCGAAATTTCCACATCCGGCACCGAGAAACTTTTTATCGCCACGTCGGGGCTGACAAAAACATAATCGGCATACAGCTGCTTGTTGCCCGGGAATCTGTCCCAACCAAGGCGGTTCCGCGTAGTCGCGATGTGGAAATCTTTGATCAGATTGCGATAGCCGTTCAGCTCAAATAATCGGATGCCCTCCGTGTCGGGAAGGAGATTAAAATCGCCCATAACCATTTTAGGCCCTTCCTTAGCTTTCAAGAAAGCGACTAATTCCTGTGATTGCCGTATCCTCTCCGGGCTATCCAACTTGTTCACTGGATTCCAGTTGCCATGAAAATTAATGATGTGAAGGCTGCCGCTTCTGAACGAAACTTCCACATACATCCCAAGGCCGGGATCGTCCCTTTCCTCAAATATCACTTCCGAAGACAGTAAGCGCATCCTTTTATTGAGGTACGTTGTTTGAGAAGCATCCTTACCTTCGGCCGTGCGCTTATATGCGGCGATCTCCTTATAATCCGGAATGGCCGTCCTGCAAAGCGTCCGCGCGTTTTCACGAACCTCCTGAAAACAAAAAATGTCCGTATCGCGGGCTTGTTCTTTTACGAATCCAGCGAAGACATCTCCTGTCGCGCCGTCCCAAGTATTCAAGGATATCAATTTCATGTAGGAACATTATAACAGTACCTTCCTTGGCATTAAACCCCGTGGTATTGACATTTTTAAAGCGGTATGCAATAATGTGCGCAGCACAGAATTTGCGAAATCGTGCTGTTTGTAAACTTTTCTAGGAGGTGCGCTTTGCCCAAAAGACTTCTTGCCACTCTTGGCCGTGGGATGATGATGAACTCCCCGGGCGGATCCTGGGCGCTTACGAAGGATTTTGACATCTGGGATATCACCCCGGGCGTCCTGCGACCAGAGGTCCTCCCTCCAAAAAACGACGATGACCCGAACTCAGTCATCGGGGGCGGGGAACTGAATCTCGCTGCTGCGGTAGCTCTGTACGAATATTTCAACCCATACCTTACGGTTTTTGCATACGGTAACCGGTCGCCGTATCTCCTGCAACGTAACTACCCGAGCGAGTCGGAAATCATGACCCACCTCTTCCAGGGAATCATCCGGGAAAGGCTGGGAGTGAACCCTCGCGTGGATATCTTTGATGAAGCCGCCCGGCAGGTTGAGGGTTCGGGAACGTTCCGGGAGGTCCGGAATATCCTTGAACTCGCCCTGACCAAAAATTTTGACGAGGTGGTCCTCGTCACGGTACTCGTCCACATGACGCGAGTGCTGGGGATGGTGGCGAAACACCTCCAAACCCCCGGCCTCGGGAACCTGCGAGGAAAGATCCAGCCCGAAGTGAGCGAGTGCGTGCTCATGAGGTTTGAGCCAGCACAGTACGCGAATCGGGTGTGGGAGCTCGTTTCGTCCAAATCCTACATCACGAATTTGCGGCGCGAAGCTGCGGCACTGGAGGCAATGCGAAGTGGTGTCACCCAGACGACCCAGCTCAAGTCAACGCCGACCTCGACAAAGTAAGTGCCGAACTCGCACGAAAACGGCCTGTCCCAACCGGCAACTCATCGCCCAGCGGGACAGGCCACCCTTTTTTATATAGAATCTATTACATGACCAACACCCTCCTCGCAATCCTTGGACGTGGGATCCAACATCCCTCCGCCACAAGCCAAGAGTGGGTCCTCACGCCCGATCTTGAAATATGCGACAAAAAAGGGGCGCATCTCGCGGTCCGGGTGCCGGAAAACGACAACGTCCGGAATTCCGTCATCGGCGGCGGCGAGCTGAACGTTCTCGCCGGAGCTCTGCTTGCCAGGAAACTGCGACCGCAAATAGTGACGTGCGCGTACGGCGCCCGTTCAAAATATCTGAATTCCATCGGCGCTCCGAGCGAATCCCAAATAATGACTGATGCCTTCCTCGCGGAAGCAAAACGACAAAACGGGATGGTGCCCGAGGTAAACATTTTCAACGAGGAAGAATGGAAAGCGGATGCATCGGGGACGAATCGGGAGCTTTACAATGTTTTCTCCCTTGCGACGCGGCTCCGGGTCCCGAAAGTCGCGATCCTCACGGTCGCCGTCCATCTCCCGCGCACGATCGTAATGGCGCAGGAACATCTGAAGAAAGAATCAAAGTTCAAAGGCATAACCCTTGAATGCCACGCGAGCGAACTTGTCCTCCTGGATGCAGATCCCGCAAAATACGGCGACCGCGTCCGCCGGATATTCGGATCAAAATCCTACGCGCGCAATCTTGACCGGGAAATGAGCGGGATAAATGATCTCTTTGCGGGCAAATATAAAAGCATCGCTTCCGTAATAAAATAAAACACCGCGCGTGCGCGGTATTTTATTTTTTGTGCGTCCCCTGCGTTGATTCCCACTTGCCTTTCTGTGCCCGGAACTTCGGGTGTGAGACGATGATGTGCCACACAACTGCTTGAAACGCTTCGGTGTGCGGCGTCACGTTCTCCGGATTTACCACCGGCACGAGCACGCAGACATCGGCCATTTTCTTTGTATGTCCGCCGTCGCGGCCGACGACGCCGATGATCTTCGCGCCCACCTCCTTTGCAAGTCTCATCGCCTCTACAAGGTTCATGCTGATGTTCTTCTCAGCGTTGCCTCCCCCCACGGAAAAGATAAGGAGGGCGTCATTCGCGCGGAGATTGCTCCCGAGAAGCCAATTGGAAAAAATAGTGTGAAACCCGTCGTCGTTGGTCCGGGCGGTAAGTTCCGAAACGTTGTCCACCGGCGTATAGGCCTCGATTCCCGTCAGTTTCCGAAAATCATTCACCGCGTGGCTCGCATGTCCCGCCCCGCCGCCGACGCCCAAAATGAAAAGGCGGCCCTTCTTGTCGCGGACGTCCTTCAAAACATTGATCGCCTGATTGATCTCCTCGCGGTCAAGCTTTTTGGCGATCTCCCCCACCTCGTCAAGATACGAATTGATGTAGTCGTGATACATGGCTATCATTCGTAAAGCGTGTAGCCGACTTTCTGGCCGTCATCGTAGAACATCTTCACGGTCTGATACGATAATTCATGGTGATTGAGGCCGACCATTGCCCCCTTCTTCAAGATGTCCGGCGTCACGGTAATAATATCCACCCCGATCTCCTCGGCTTGGTAGATGTTCAAAAGTTCGCGGGGGCTTGCCCAAAGGAGTTCGTAGTTCGGCGTCCGAGCGAGCACGGCTTTGCAATCCTTCATAATGGGAATCGGGTCAACGCCGGTATCCGCGATGCGACCGGCAAAGACGGAAACGATCGCCGGCACTCTGGGTGAAAGCGCCGCCGCGACCTCCTTAACTTGCGGGAGCGTGAGAATCGCGGTCACGTTCAATTTCACGCCTCCAAGAGCAAGTTTTTTGACGAGCGGCGCCGATGACTGCTTTTTGGTATTCATCACCGGGATCTTCACGTAAACATTCGGCGCCCACGACGCGATGATCCGCGCCTGCCGCTCCATCTCGTCAAAATCGTCCGAAAAGACCTCAAAAGAGACCGGCTTTGTTTTTATTTCCGCAAGGACCTCTTTCGCGAATCCGGCATAATCCGTCACACCGGCTTTCCGCATGAGCGTCGGGTTCGTCGTGAAACCTTTGATGAGAGGATCTTTTGCCAGCGCCACCATGCTCAATTTGTCGGCTCCGTCCGCAAAAATCTTGAGTTTTAGCTCGTTAAGAGATTTGGGCATAACTAAAATATTCTACGACCAATCGGAATTTATGTCAATTTGACCTTTATTTCTTTGTGCTCGCGGGAAGAACGATAAAGCGCTTCCACGATCTGGTTCGTGCGGAGGCCGTCCATGGCATCGCCGATCACTTTGTTCCTCCCTGCGATCGCCCCGGTGAAATTTTTCCACTCGCGCTCCCAACTTTCATCGGACCCAGGGAACTTAAAAACCTTGGTATCGGGTGCGGCCCCCGGCCGGCGGCGGCCCCACGTCAGCACTTCCTCTCCATAGCTCCCTCCTTTGCCATCTATCCGAAGGTATCCCTTGTCGCCAAAAATCTCAAACGAGAAAAGGTTCTTCCAGTTGGTCGTGCTCACATGGAAAGAAACCGTTACTGTATTGTTCCTCATAAGCACAAAGACATTGTCTTCCAGCTTTGTCCGCCAGAACTTCGTCTGCGCGAGCCCGTAGACCGTCGTCGGTTCCCCGCCGAACCAGCGCGCGAGGTCTATAAGGTGCACCCCTTGATCCAAAAGCTCTCCGCCCCCCGACAGTTTCTTGTTGAATCGCCACTCTTTCTCCATGCCGGGCCGCCCGCCGTGCCCATATCGCGCCCGAATGATAAATATCTTTCCGATACCCCCCTCTTTGTAAATCTCATGCGCCTTGAGCATCGCCGCCTGGAAACGATGATTGAACCCCGCTTTTGCCACGCAACGGCTTTTCCGCGCCGCCTCCGCCATCGCCTTTGCCTCTTTCGCATTGATGCCAAACGGCTTTTCGGAAAGCACGTGCTTCCCATGCCGGAGGGCCGCAATGACGATCTTTTTCGTAAAAGCGTTCGGTACCGCGACGACCACAACGTCAATATCTTTCCGGGCGATAAGTTTCTTCCAATCCGTTTCCGCAGAAGCGCCGTACTTCGCCGCAAGCGCCTCGGCGCTTTTTTGATTGACGTCGGCAACCGCAGCGAGAATTCCTTTCCCGGTATGCTTGATAGCCAAGGCGCGCTTGCCGCCGATGAGCCCGGCACCCACGATCCCTATGCGCAGTGTTTTCGGATTCATGGTCATATCTTCATTCTTCGCAATTTGAGCGCATCAGAAGACATTATTTTTTTGATATCTTTTTTGCCCCACTGGCTCCAACCATCCCACACCGCGCTCACGAGGCAGCCGGTGAGCCCCACTGAGGCGCTTGAGGCGAGGAATACCGCGAGTGCGGCCGCCAATTCCGGCGATGTTCCGCCCGCTCTTTCCCTCTTCTTCGCCTCCGCAAGTTCCTTTTCTCCCGCGCGGCGGCCTGCCCTAAGCACCTCCGTAAGCATTTTGGTATTCACCGCGCCCGGCGCGATCGCATTCACCCGGATGCGGAATGGTTTGAGCTCATCCGCAAGAATCTCGGTAAATCTTACAACACCCGTCTTCGCAACCGCATACGCGGAGAAATTCGGGCGGGACGACGTTGCGCCGCCGCCGGAGAAATTAACAATGGATCCTTTTTTCTTTTTCATCATGAACGGGAGCGCCGCATGGCACATATGGACGGTGCCGAAAAGATTAATGGCCACATTCTTTTCCCAATCCTCCGTGCGGTTCGTAACGAATGGTCCGATGGGCGGCTGGATGCCCGCGGCATTTACCAGTACGTCAATCCGGTGGAATTTCTTGGCGACGTTCGCAACGGCTCGCCTTACGGAAGGATAATCCGAAACATCACATGCGAAGCCGACCGCCGTCCGCCCCGTCACTTCCTTAATTTCTTTTATTGCCTGCGCAATCTCGCGGCGATCCCTCGCAAAAATAATCACCAGGGCACCCTCGCGGCAAAAAAATTCGGCGATTGCCTTCCCAATGCCGCGCGATCCGCCGGTCACAATGGCAACCTTCTCGCGGAGCTTCATCTCGGCAGGGTTAAAAGTCAACCAAAACCTTTGACCCCTCAAAATCAAAGCGATAGCGAAGTTCGCGGAGGCCGAATTCCCGCATAGCCGCGCGGAAGTCGCGCTGGTCGCCGGGAACATAAAAGGTGAAGAATCCTCCCCCTCCGGCGCCGGAGATCTTGCCGCCGAGGGCGCCGTGGCGGACGGCACTATCGTAGATCTTGTCCAGCTCCGGATTCGTCATTTTGCTTGAGATCTTCTTCTTGTGCTGCCAATGCGCGTGGAACTTCCTCCCCACTTCGTCAACGTTGCCTGCCTCTACTGCCTCCAATATTTCATATCCGAGCTCCTTGATATAATGCATGCTTTCCACAACGTCCTTCTTTTCCTCTTTCACGCTCTTTGACTGCTCCGTAAGGATCGTCTCGGCGCTCCGCGTCTTGCCAGTAAAGAAAATGAGCATGTTGTGATTGAGTTCGTCGGCGACCTCTATGGAGACGTTCGCCTTTCGCACTTTCACTTTCCCGTCTTTCGCTATCTCAAGCACGGTGAGGCCGCCGAATGCCGCGAGATAGGGATCTTGCTTCCCGATCGGACGCTTCAATATCTCTGCTTCAATTTTGAAATCCTCCTCGGCGAGCTGCTCCAGGGTCATGTACTCGCGCTTCAGGGTGTGGATCGCATGGAGCAATCCCACCACGTAGCAACTTGAAGATCCGAGGCCGGTCCCCGCCGGGATATCGGCAACCGAACTTACTTCAATATTTTTTTCAATGCCGGTAAGGCGGAACACTTCCCGCGCGAGTTCGTGCTGAACTTCGCTTATCGCCTCTACCGTTTCCGACTCGGAATATTTGAGGCGGATCAAATCGTCGGCAGCCGGACGGTTCACGTCCACGAACATGTACTTGTTAAGCCCTACGGCGAAAATGAAACCGCCGTATTTTGAAGCATATGAAGGAAGGTCGGTGCCGCCGCCGCCGAGCGTTATTCTAAACGGTGTTCGCGTGACAATCATATTGAGTGGGTGATATTGCCTTTCGTTATTTCTGCTTTTACATAGTCTACCACTCCCCGCAGCCCTTCTTCCAGCCCCACCCTCGGTTCCCAACCGACGCTCCGGGCAGCCGTGATGTCGGCGAGATTTGCGGGCGCCGCTCCGGGGAGGTTGGGGACGAATTCCGGTTTAATGTTCGTCCCTAATATTTTTTGGATCATGGCGAGCACTTCCAGGATGGCATAGTTCTTCCCGCAACCCAAATTGAAAACCCGCCCCGCCACTTTGTCGCTTCCAATGCAAAGCACGTGGAAATCGTTCACGTCGTCCACGTGGATGTAATCGCGTCGCTCGCTCCCGTCGCCGTAGACCGGCGGACGCTCGCCCATCAAGAGGCGGATGATGAACCGCGTCATCACGGGCGGTATCGCGCGCCGGTAATCCTGGCGAGGTCCGTAAACGTTCAAATACCGCAAGCCGACCATCTCCATGCCAAATTCACTTCCGTAGGCCTTCGCAAACAAATGATCCGAAGCCTTTGAAATGGCGTAAAATGTTTGCGGAGTGAAATCGGTCTCGGGCGTCGGCAAGGTTTTCGTTCCTTCATAGATCGCCGACGTTTCCGCATAAATCACGCGCTTGATCCCCGCCGCGCGGCACGCTTCAAAGACGTTCAGCGTCCCCATCACGTTCACGTCAGCGGTATCGTACGGGTCCCTCTGGCACATGACGACGGAGTTCTTTGCCGCAAGATGGAACACCACATCTGCCTTCTTTACGATCGGGAAAATATCCTTGGACCGGATGTCCGCCTTGCGAAACTCCACCCCTTTCGGCACCTGCTCCGGAACGCCAGCGGAAAGATCATCAATGCCGATGACCGCATATCCCTCCTTAATAAGGCGATCCGCAAGATTGCTGCCGATAAACCCGGCCGCGCCGGTTACGAGAATGGTTTTCTTTGACATATGAGCATTATACTATCACAAGATTTGAAAGTGTTCAATTATGAAATCGAGCGGTTCCGAGTTATCATATCTAAAATCATGGACGTCATAGCTTTTCTGAAAGAAGGACGGTTCAAATCATTTGTTTTTACCACCTTACGGGAGGAAAAAAAACTTCCTCCGTTCATCACGAGCAGGCTCCTCTCGCTGTACGGCCTTCGGAAGGGACATTTTTCTTTTGTGGAGGTGATTCGTTTAATGCTCCCCGGGGAATTCCGCTCCAGGGAACTACAGGATAAATTCTGGAAATTTCTTGACACGGAGGCAAAAGCTGAATTCTCTCCGTTCCTCACCCGTGATGGTTCACTGATGTTGTACGATCGTCCTTTCCGGCTCCCACTCTTTGGACGAGAAGGAGGCGGGTACCACTATCTGGCAATCTTGCTTTTTGAGGTGATTGTATTTGACCAATACCATATAGCTGATTACCTCAAGGAGGGAGCCGTAGTCATTGATGCTGGCGCCAATATCGGGACTTTTTCTGCTTTCGCTTCTCATATCGCGCCGCATGCAAAAATCTACGCATTTGAACCAGCGCCAGATGTGTTCGCTATTCTGAAGGAAAATATGAAGGGCCTACAAAACGTTTCTTGCCGCGAACTGGGCCTTGGCGACGCTGTCGCTCAAAAGACTATTCATGGAACTACATTTGAAGATAGCGGCTTGCGCGACATGAGAGAAGGGAAGCAGGCCAGTATCACAACGCTCGACCAATTCATTCAGGAAGAGAATGTCCCGCGGGTTGACTTTATCAAGATCGATACCGAAGGGTATGAAAAACAGATCCTCAATGGCGCACGGGAGACGATCCAAAAATGGAGACCTACTATTGCAATGTCCGCATATCACCACCCGGGAGATAAAAAAGCGCTTCCGGCGATCCTCCGCTCTTTTGTTCCGGAATATGCCTGCGAACTAAAGAAGGGCTACGAAGCCGATCTGATATGTTATCCAAGAAAGCTCGGCTAGCGCGATGGGCTTTCTGCGTGCTTGAAATAATAGCTGTATGTCATTCCCGGCGGGAGCACTTTTACGTCGAACTCTTCGATTAATCTGCCATCGGTAGCAATTGCAAAAGCGCGATACCCAAGTCCAGAGAGGAGATCGAAAATGGCCTGCGGTTTGTAGCCGAAACGTTCAGTATGCCACTCCTCTTCACGCAGTTGCCGTCCTTATGAAAGTTGCAGGGGTATTCGCTCATTTCTTCATGCTTTTTATGCCTAAGCACCTCCTGCAGATATCAAGATTGAACTTGCCGCGTTTTATATCGTCCCTGATCTTCCGGTAGAAAGGCTTGTTCCAAACATCTATGAGCTTCTCATCGTTTATGTTGCCGAGCTTCACCTCGTTGTAGTAGTCGTTGCAACACATACACACTTCGCCGTTCCATCGGACTATAAGGTACTGGGGTGCACAGTTGAAGGGATAGAACGTCTCCACATCCACAGAGCCTGCGCGGTTGTTGAGGGTGACCGTGTTCTCCCCCACTACCTCATAAGAGATATACTTCCATTCATCCCTAGTAATGACAGAGAAGAGTTCCTTAACCGCCTCTGAAGGCTCCGCATCGTGCTGGGCGACATGGAACACGGTCATCCCAGCAGTTACCAGCTCCCTGAACTTCTTTGAAGTAAGGAAGTCCCCGTTCGTGGAAACCCAGATGATGGCGGGATCAAGCTCATCCCTCACCTTCTTTACGAATCTCGGGAGGCGGGTATCAAGCAAAGGCTCTCCGTAGTTGCTGAACGCTACCCTGTCCTTGAAGTTGAGTTCCTTCAATTCCTTGAGTATCTTGTCGAAAAGCTTCTCCGGCATCAGTCCCTTCGGTCCTGAATCCTTGCTCATCGGGCAGAAGGGGCACCTGCGGTTGCAGACGGAAACGGTCTCAATGGCAATGTTGTTGAATAGCTTATCGGTATCCATCCTCAGGTTCTTGAGGACATAGAGTGGATAGTTGCACCTCGTGAGCTTATAGACCGCAGAATAGAGAGTGTGGTTATTTTTGATGATTCTCTTCAACCAGTTCTCCTGCCCGCGCATAACCTCTCGTGGAACGATGCTTTTCATTATTTCTTCGTGCTACTTGCCCTTTGTTGCGCGATCTGAACTAATTGCTGTCCCGTACGGATCGCACCGAAGCCGCGATCCCCAGCAAAATTCCGGAGCGAGCGGCGTTGATGATTTTTCCACTGGCATTCCGGAGCAGGTGCCGCCTTCGTCCATAGTTAAAAGATACTATACTCTAAGGGACGTAGCAAATGAAATCGTCCTCCGCCCTTTTTTCCAACCGGCAGACATAGTCCGGGACGACTGAATGGAGGATCTCGGGGAGGACTTTCTTGTCTTCTGGGTGATGGTAGGCGGACATGGCAATCACGGGCCTGTCTCTCTTTATCGTTTTCAACGCGCCTCGTAGAGTTTGCGCCTCGTATCCCTCGATATCCAGCTTCACAAAGTCCACTTTCCGTATTCCATTCTTATTCACGAAATCATCAACAGTTGTTATCGGCACTTCGGAAACTTGGCATTCTGGTTCCCACGAAAACCCCAAGGGATTCAAGCTGGTATCAGTCATTGTGGAGCAACCGAAATGTCTTTCTCCGCCCTCCTTCAACATGGCAGTCCCATTCCTATCGCCAAGAGCAGAATGAACCGGGATGATGGAGGAAAATCTTTGATTTTTTTTTGACAAGATAAAGAACGCCTTTTTATAGGGTTCGAAAGCATAAACCGTTGCACCAAGCGACGCCGCAAGACAGGAAAAAACGCCCATGTTTGCGCCGCCTTCTATCACCACGTCCCCTTTTTTTATGAACTCCCTCGCACAATATTGGTCTAATACGGAAATATCCCCGAACAATGAGGCGGATTCCGTAATTTTTTTGAGCGACTCATCCCATGGCATTGATCGCAAAAAGAGAAGCGGATGTCGCAAATCGCGGACAACGGTTTTTACATATAATGGAGCGTTCTTTATTCTCATGGACGCGTTCGGTTAACTTGATCGGCACAGCCGCCTATCTCCTTGGCCGAAGCGCGATCGATGCCTTTCTTGGTAATGATACCGAAATCAAATCACTTAGGGAAGACGTCGTTGAGAGCGCCGTTTTGTCAAAGGAATTGCCTGTCGATCCCGCCGAAGTATGCCGTGAGTGAGGTCATCGACCGCATCAAAGCCCAGACCGCAAGCATCCTGAGGAAACAGTTTGCCTGGCTGGAGAACGTATACTGGAAAGAAAACATCGTTTGGTCGCCCGACTACTTCGTGTCCACCGTTGGCCTGGACGAAACTAAGATTCTCAACTACGTCCGCTGGCAGCAGGACCAGGATTCAGGTCAGGCGAAGCTTGACCTCTGAGATCCCCACGGGCTTGCCCGTGGGGATCTACTGAGGAAAAATTTCGGCACGCTCAAAATTTTTCTTACCCACGACATTCACAAGGTCAGCAGCGGAAGCAAGACGCTGCATCATCTGGACAGCGATTTTCCCATTCATGGTAATACGGAGGGTAAGCGCGTCATGCCATCTGTTTCATAAGATTAAGCACTTTTGTTTTCCACATTGGTTCCTTGTAGAAAATTTGTCCGAAGAATTCCGGACGGCTGAAATAAGTGTTCATGAGACAAAAGAATTGCGGGAACGTCAGTTCCTTCGCCGCAACTTCGGCAAGGATCGCCGCCCCGACGCCGTCGGCGCCCCCCCCCACATCCAGCACGCTCTTCCCGGAAACGTATTGCCTTGCGAATTCGTACCGGCGAACGTGCGTCAAATCAACCTCGTCTATAGTTAAATGGTACTCTAAGGGACGTAGCAAATGAAATCCTCCTCGGTGCCCTGCGAGAGTTCCACAACATACTCCGGACACGCGCTTTTTACGAACGCCAGCAGCACTTCCTTGTCGTCGGGATTGTGATAGGCAGACATGGCAATGACGGGCTTGAATCTGCGGATGGTCTCGTGCGCGCCTTGGAGCACAAACCGCTCATATCCCTCCGTGTCGATCTTAATGAAATCAAGGCGTTTTATGTGTTTTTCCTTCACAAAATCATCAATGCGGATCGTTCTTACTCTTTCCACAATATCAAAATCAAAAGTGTCCTGGTGCGGCACGAAGGGACTATCTTCGGCAAGAGAGCCCGTGAATCCGGAAAGCGCCGCACGCATGACTTTCTCTCCATCTTTTTCTGCAAGGAACTCTTGATGGCATTCCACCCTGTTTTCTTTTCGCAACCGTTCGGTATTCCGCATAAGCGCCGCGAAGGTCCTTTGTATCGGCTCGAAAGCATACACCCTCCCTCTGGGGGCGAGCGTCGCAGCGAGGACGGTGAAAACGCCCGTGTTCGCTCCAGCGTCTATTACTACCGAATCCTCTTTTAAGAACTGCTCCGCGCGATAGGGATCCTTTGTCACGGTGCTGTCAAACAGCATCATCATTTCCCAGTAATTCCCTTCGCAAGGAAAAAATGGTCGGCCGCAGAATTCCACAGAACCATCGGCGCGGACGAACTGCTTGATGGCCGCGAGTGTCGCTTCCCGTTGAAGGTAATACGCAAGAAGCAAGCGTTGTTCTTTTGTCCTGCTCTTCGCCCCTTTGAACAGATAGGCGTACAGGTCATAGCGGGAGAATATGCCGGCGAAATATCCTTTGAACGCGAGGAGGCGCACGCGCAGGGGCCCGATCCACCGGCTCATGGAAAGGACGATTGGCTTGCGTGCAGGGCTCCGAAGCCATCGGACAACCGGGCCGTAATCCGCCGTTCTATCCTTTATGAAAACGCCGTACAGATGGACCCCTTTGAAGCGGAAGATGAAATGCATGATTGCGGCGGGCACCTCACAAACCGCGAGGACCGCACGCTTCAGGCGCTCGTATCTTGAAAACCCGAGGCGGCTCCGCGTCCGTTCGGAAGCGCTCCGACGGTCGTCTGCCCGCGGCTTTCCCAAAAACATGCCAGCCGCGCTCCGCAACCTTTCCACGAACCAATCGGTCGGCAGTTCTTCTCTCATACGGACCGCACCGAAGCCACGGTCCTCGGCGAAGTTCCGGAGCGAGCGCACGCTCCATCGCGAAAGATGTTGGTAAGGAAAATCCCATGACTCGCTCCGTGCATTGATGCGCCCCCAGTAGCGATCGCGGTTCGGAGTGGAAAGGACAAGCACGCCGCCGACCGTGAGAGCGCCGCGCGCCAGTTCCAAAAAACGCCCGGGATCGGGAAAATGCTCAATAACCTCAAAAGCGGTAATAACGTCATAGGCTTCTCTTTTGTCTTCTAAAAAAGCGTAAACGTCAGCCACAAAAACGTCCCTGAGGCCGAAGCGCGCGCGGGCGAGCGCCACGGCGCCCGCATTGAAGTCCACTCCCTCCACTTGATACCCAAGTTCGCCCGCCACAAAAGCGAATTCACCCGTCCCGCAGCCTACATCCAAAAGTTTCTTGGGAGCGGCGCCCTTTTTGGAGAAGTCCGAAAGAAACTGTCTTGCGTTCCAATACCCGCGGACGATTGCATGCGCATTTTTTTTGGAGAGCACCTCGCTTTTTCCTTGATATGCAACGTCCTCCTCATAGGCATCTCCCTCGGGCGCGACGAGCGGCAGCCAAAATTGCACCGCGCAGGAGCAACATTCATAGCGAGACCATTGCTTTTCGTTTTGATCTTTGTAATTTTCCATAAAAGCAAAGTCTGTCCCTCTTTTGCAAATAGGACAGCGAGTCGGTTTCGGATGGTACGGCGTTTTCATGGCAAGCAAAAAACTATGACATTTTCTCCCTCTTAGCGTTGGTTCCGCCGAATTTTCGAAAAAAGGCGACTTGAATCTTCGCGGAAAAGGAGCGGAGAACGTTTTTTATACCCAGAGGGACAAATGTGTACGCATAATACAAAGCTTGGACGGCAAACGCCTTATAAACCCCGGGGTAATCCTTGCGGTAGGTCCAAATGATCCGAAAGCCGTCATACAAGCAGTACCTTCCATATTTCACGATGTGGTCTCTCTCGTGTTCCCCAAAGACGTAACGGACGAAATAATCCTGAAAATTGTACAGTTTCCCTATTTTTCCGAGTTTCAGGTGAAAGTCCTGCGTCTCGCTCACGGGATGGATTTCGTCGTAGCCGCCGACCCTCTCCCAATCGCACTTTTTATACATGACGGTGCTGTTCATGATCCCGAAAAGCATGAGGATCATCTTCCGAATATCCTCGTCGCGCTCGGCAAAAAGTATCGCTTCTTTCGTCACCGTGCCGCCGGGATGTTTGATAACGCCCATCAGGCCGCCAGCCGTCAAAGTATATTCCGGATGCGCTTCCATGAAGGCTACTTGTTTCGCCAGCTTCTCATTGTCGGGCCAATCGTCGTCGTCGTCCAGAGGTGCAATATATTTCCCTTCCGCAATGCGGATGCCCGCGTTCCGATTCCGTGCGATATTCGCGCGGTCGTATACCGTCCCCGTCCGCGGCAACTGCTCAAAACGGAAGTCTCTGACCACGCCGGGATGGGCCTTGACGAACGGCGCGAGCACCTTCGCTGTGGCGCCGGTTGGATCCCCGTCCACCACAATGATCTCAATGTTCTTATATGTCTGTTCAAGCGCGCTTCCCACCGTCCGCTTGATGAGCTGCGGACGGTTGTAGGTAGGGATAATGACGCTGACCTTCGGACCCATCGAACGCGCGGCCATGGCTATGCCGGCAATTGACTCCCTTTGTTCAAGACAAGATCGCTCTCCACCATCATTTTGACGAGCCCGTCAAAGTTAACCCTTGGAACCCACCCGAGCTCTTTTTTCGCTTTTGAGGCATCTCCGACCAGGAGGTCCGATTCGGCGGGCCGCAAGAACTCGGAAGAGGTTTTCACGTATCGCTTCCAGTCAAGGCCGACGATTGAAAATGCCTTTTCAACAAATTCCTGAACGCTGTGCTGGATGCCGGTCGCGATAACGTAATCGCTGGGGGATGGCGCCTGGAGCATGCGCCACACCGCTTCCACATAATCACCCGCATATCCCCAATCGCGCTTCGCCTCCAAATTCCCGAGCATAAGCTCTTTATCCAGTCCCAACGAGATGCGTGCGGCGGCATTTGAAACTTTTCTCGTCAAAAATTCATAACCTCTCCGCGGGGATTCATGGTTGAATAAAATGCCGCTGACCGCAAAAATTCCATAGGACTCGCGATAATTCACCGTCGCCCAATGGGCCACCAATTTCGAAAAGCCGTAGGGACTTCTCGGATAGAAAGGCGTTTTTTCATTTTGAGGGATCGCCTGAACCTTCCCGAACATTTCAGAAGTGGAGGCCTGGTAAAATTTCATCTTCGGGTTCACCTGTCGAACCGCTTCAAGCAGGCGCAAGGCCCCGAGGCCCGAAACCTCCGCCGTGTAGATTGGCTGTTTCCAAGATTCCGGAACAAAGGTCTGGGCGCCAAGATTATATACCTCGTCAGGCTGGGCGATGAGCAACGCTCTCACAAGCGATCCCTCATCAAGAAGGTCCCCCGAGATGAGCTGCAAACGGCGTTCGATGTGGGCGATGTTCGTGCGGTTCTTTCTGGAAGCGCGGCGCTCAAGCCCGAAGACCTCATACCCCTTCGCAAGGAGAAGCTCCGCAAGATATGAGCCGTCCTGACCGGTAATACCAGTGATAAGAGCCCGTTTTCCCATATCCCTATTTATAAACTTTTTGCGCCCGGCATGCAATTTTGAACGCTTCAATCGTCCCGCGCGCGGTTCTTTCCGGATCAAAGAGGCGGGCGCGCGCGATGCCCGCGTCGCGCAGGACCTTGCGTTTCACGCCGTCGCGAGTAAGGCCGCGCAGTTCCCGCGCAAACCCTCCGTAGTCGGCCGGCGCGAGCGTTATTCCGGCAGAACCAACAACTTCGGGCAACGAAGAGCTATTTGAGGTCACGACCGGAAGCCCCGACTGCATAGCCTCAAGAACAGGGAGGCCAAACCCTTCGTACCAGGACGGAAAAAGAAACGCCGAGGCAATATTGTAGAAGAGAGGCATGTCTTCGTCCGCTACGAAACCGCACCAGTGCATATTTTTCCGTTTGCTGATCTCTTTCACATACTGCTCTCCGCCATAGCCCAAGCGGCCGACAAGCACCAGGGGGAGATCGTCGGGCTTGTTCAAACCATCGGCGACCTGGATAATTCCCTCAATGTTCTTTCTCCGCTCAATCACGCCGACGTAAAGAATAAAATGCTCCGGGAGACGGTATTTCTGCCGAAGGAGACCGCGTGTTTCGCGAGGAACCTCCCGGGGCATAAAACGTTTTGCGGCGGAAGGGTAGGTCACGCTCACCTTTTCTTCCGAAACTCCCAGGAATTTCACGATATCGCGCTTTGAGCATTCCGAAATGGTGATGACGTGGTCCGCTCTCCTTGCCGACCTCTTTAACACCGGGACTGAATATACCCGGTAAAGCGGCGAGTGGAAGCGCGGATTGAGAAGCGCGAAGACATCCATAATGGAAACGATGTTTTTTGTCGCGGTACTTCTCATTGGAAGCAGGTTGTTTGGCGAAAAAAAGATGTCTATTTCCTCTTTTTTGAGGAACCGCGGCAGAATGAAGTTCAACCAAAGCGGAGATATGACTTTTTGGAACCTCCCCTCGCTCCTGACATCAAGCGTAGGAACGTTCTTCATATTGGCAACACTGAAGCCGGAAACCGGCCGATAGGAAAAAAGCGTGTACCGATTCTCTTTGTCCAAGCGCGGAAGTTCCGTGACAAGATCGGAGAGATACCGCCCGATTCCCGTCATGTGCCGCTCAAGCAGGCGCGCATCAATGCCGATCTTCATGCGCCCCGGACAAGCGACTCATAAAGCCGCGAGTAATTTTCGGCCAACCTTTCTTGCGAAAACGTCTTCCTCACGAATTCCCTGCCCCGCTCACCCATGCGGGCGGCTTTCTCCGGCTCCCGCAAGAGAAGCATGGTTTTTTCCGCAAGGCCCCGCGCGTCGCCGTGCGGTACCAGCCAGCCGGTATCACCGTTGCGTATCACCTCGGGAATCCCTCCTACCGCGAATGCAACAACCGGTTTTCCCCCCGCGCCGGCTTCCATCGCAACCGCCGAAGGTGCTTCATAGGTCGACGGGATCACCACCACGTCAACGCAAGGGAAAAAAACCGGCAGGTCGTTCACGAACCCAACGCAAAACAAGTTATCCCAGATGCCGAGCTTCTTGGCGAGCGCGTCAAGTCTCTTTTTGAATTCCTCTTCCGCGGCGTTGACCGGTGCGCCAGCAACGACGAAATTCACTGCCGGCATTTTCCCATGGATGATCCCTGCCATCTCCCAAAAGTATCCAAATCCCTTTTGTGATTCGTCGAATCGCGCAATGAGGGCAACAATGGGCCGCTTTATGTGATGCTCACCAATGTTGAGGATTGGGCCGCCAGAATGGCTCTCGAAAACGTTCTGCGGGAGGCCCGTGTAGATGACCTCGGTCCTTCCGACACCCGCCATGCCGTTTTCTTTGAGAAGCCGGTTGAAGTCGGCGCACGTAAGGACGGTCACATCCGAAAGACGCATGAGCATCTTTGATAAAAAAGGATAGGCGAAAAAATCCGACAATGTTTGCCCTACCCATACAAATTTTTTTCCGAGGAGCCGCGCGGGCACTATGCTCCACAGTGCGGAATAAGAGAGACCGGCATGCACGATGTCCGGTTTTTCCTTCACAATGATAAAAAACATCCTCACGTTCAATAAAAGAAAGTTTGGGATCTGCACGATTGCCTTGAATACTTTGTTCTTCCATGGACGGTTCTTGTCATGCAACCGCACGCAACGGATCCCCGCGCGCGTAAGTTCTTGGTACAAACGTTCGTTCTTCGAAGAAATGACTGCCACGGAGGCAATTCTCTTCTTATCGAGCCCCGAAATCGTACGCACGAGCATGGTCTCCCCGCCGCCCAAAACCGTATGAGTATATACAAAAAGGACTTTGGTCATTCTTTCTCCAGTTTTCCCAGAATCTTGTTCTTCCAGACGGCGATGGACTGCTTCGCGAAGGCGGACGGGAAGAATAGCGCGATAAGATAGTACGCAAGATAGGAGGGTCGCGGGTCAAGAGTAAGCGATTTGCGTAAATGTTTGCGGCCGGCTCCAAAATGCCCTGCCCGGATAAGCATTTTCCCCGTCAAAGAATGTATCCATGCAAGCGCATGATTCCCCGCTGCTTCGTAGATCACGCCGTTCTTCGTCATGAAATATTCCAGCTTCTCCCGCGGGGTGGACCTAGTATACATTGTGCTCATGGAAGTCCCCTGCTCGTCATAATAGCGGTAGTAGATCCGAAGCACTTCGGGGATGGCAACCCACGCATGGTCTTTCACCACGCGTACGCCGAAATCAAGGTCTTCAAATATAGCGTCCTTGTCATACCAAATATTGAGCTTGGTAAAGACAGATTTCCTCACGAGGCATCCGTTGCCGATAGAGATCTTCCAGAAAATCTCTCGCTCGCATCTATATCTCTTCACGAATTCCCCATTCTGGTGCCGCAATTCGCAGTCGGTCGTCACCGCAACGGCATCGGGATGTTTTTCCATCTCCGCGACGGTCCTCTCTAGATATTTCGGGAGATAAGCGTCATCATCGTCCAAAAATGCCATGTAGAGAACGCTCGGACTTGAGAGCCGGACTCCTTTATTTTTATTTTCCATAAGGCCGAGACGCACTTCGTTCGGGATATAGCGCACCCTTGGATCACGCTCCACGAATGCTTCCACTGTGGGCTTCGTATCGGGAGTGCCGCGATCGTCGATCACTAAGATCTCAAAATCGGAATAGGTCTGCGAGAGCACGCTTTCTATGGTACGCCCGATGACCTTCACATGATTATACGTAGGGATGATCACCGTCACTTTTGGAGATGAGGGCTTAAAAGCCATTAGGGACATTGTCGCATAAAAATCCATGCCAGAAAAGACTTGTAATTTCCAAAACTTTTTTACATACTATGACTATGAAAGTTCCTCTCTGGCTTAAAAAAATAGTCGCAAAAGATGAACGCCTTGCGAATTTCTTGAAAAGGCGTTACGAGAACCTCGCTCGCTTGACCACGAAAAATGGCGCAATAACCTCCCTGATGGAAAAGCGCCTCGTGAACGCCTGCGACCTTATGGCCGTCGTCGGCATGGCGAACCTTGAACGCATTGAAATTTCACCCCACGCGATCATTGCCGTGATGAAAAACGGTATGAAGTTTTTCGTGCGGCCGGGCCAATCAACCACAAGCGCACTATTCTACACTGGCTCTTTCGAGGAAGAAGAAACGAACCTCATGAGAGGCATTATTAAAAAGATTGGACCGTGTTGGACGCAGGAGCCAACTTTGGCTGGTATACGACCCACTTCGCGCGCTATGTCGGAGAGGGCGGAAAGGTGTTTGCCTTTGAGCCGATCTACTCTACGTTCAAGGAACTCGAGGAAAATATAAAGCTGAACCACATCTCCAATGCGGCATTGATAAACCAGGCGCTTGGAGATAAAAAAGGCGAAACTTCTTTCTTTGTCTCCCAGGAATTTCGCGGGAGCGGAGGCGCTTCGCGATATAACTATTATGGCAAGAGGATTCCTGTCACCATGACGACCCTCGACGACTTCGCTGATGAGCACCATATCAAGCGCCTTGATTTTATAAAGGCGGACATTGAAGGAGGAGAGTTTCATATGCTCCTCGGGGGCCAGAAGACCCTTGAACGATTCCATCCTCGCCTTGTATTTGAGATCCAAGAATGGCACACCGAACGTTTTGGCCATAAGCCGAAAGCGGTTTTCGATCTTCTTGCGGGGCTGGGCTACCGCGCTTTTGCCATGGGCTCCGACGGAAAACTGACCGAGGAATTCGACCCAGCGGTATTGCCGCCGGAGCTGATGAACCACGGTTTTTATTTCGAAGCGAATCGTTAAGCGTGCCGCCGCATCCAAACGATCATATCCCCGTTCTTCCGGCCAGTTATTTTTCCGAGCAAGAAGAAAAAACCGGCCGGTAATCCTCCGAACAGATAATTCTTCATATAGGCGCCGGCGTGGACCATTTTCGTGACCATATTCCCTCCTACCACTGTCGCGTCCTCGGTATTGATGCGTTTGTCTTTGAATGCCCTTGCCGTTTTCGTCACAAGCCCCATGGCAAGCTTCCTCGAAAATGCCTCGACAAGAAGCTTCATTTGATCCACATAAATTGCCTTATCGAATTCGCAGCCGGTCCCTTTAAAAAGATTGGTTATTGCCACTTCGTTCCATCGTGTAAGGTGCGCCGGAGGAGGGTCGGAGCTTATGGAAGTCGCAAAAAAACGCTCCCGGGAGGGAGTACTAAGCACGACCCTGCCGCCGGGTTTCAAAAATTTTACTACATCATGAACGAATCCGACCGGGTCTTCCAAATGCTCTATCAATTCAAAAAAAGTGATGAGGTCGAATTTCGGCAGATCCGGCAAGCGGAAAAAGTTCGAAGAAGACATTGCGTAAACGTGCCGGAGGCCAAAATATTTTTTAGCGAAATTGATGGCGTTCGCATCAATATCCACTCCCCATACCTCGCATCCTTTCTTCTGCAATTCGACCATGACATCCCCGGTATTGCAGCCAACATCGAGAGTTCGTATCCCTTTCACGAAACTGCGTTCAGTTTTTAAAAACCGGCGATGCGCGGAACTCAAGGTTGGCTTCATGCTTTTCCTCACCTGAAAATATCCTTCATAAAATGACCTCCCCGCCTCCCGAAATGGCATCCAAAACTGTACCAGACACCCGAGGCATTCATATAAAGTCCATTCATCTTTGCCGCTTTTGTGATCCAGAATAAAAGAAAATCTGGCATGCTCCTTGCACACTGGGCAAACGTGAGGAGCCGCTTTATAGGGCATGGCGAGCAGCCTTACCACGGAGACTAAGGGGTCTTCGCGGACGACGGCACAGAACTCGTTTTGGTGGGACTCATGAATTGCGCCATACTGTCTGCTACGCGCGTGTCACTCGGCCAATTGGCCAGAATTTCGGCGGCGGTCGCTTTGGCGTCAACCACGTCCCCCATTGCGCGATAGACGTCAAAGAGCCCGTAGAGCGGCTGGGGACGGTTGGGACCCTGCTCGTGGCCGAGCGAGTAGTACTTGAGCGCGTCCTGAAGGTAGTTCGCGCCGCCGGTTTGGGAGAACGCAATCTCGTTCATGGCACCCTCAAGATAAAGATCCTGGCCGAAGCTCATGCCCTTCCCGCGGTCAAGAATCGGTTTGTAATAGCCGTTCAGGAATCCCATGAATACGGCGGTTGTCGTTGCGTCGGTCCCGTGCTGCAGGAAACCGAGTACGCTGTTCGCCGTATTTCGCACAAGTTCCTCCTGCCCAATGGGCGAGGGATAGTCCAGTGGAACCGAAAGGCGGTTCTCCAAATCCTGGAGCGAGGTGACCGGCTTTGTCTGGAAACTCTGGAGCGTCGCAATGAAAATCTGCGCCTTCCGCATAGGCAAATACGAACCGTACGCCACAAAAAGCAGGATGACGGCGGTAACGATGACTGCGATGGTTCCTTTAATTGTTCTGTCCATAAAAGTAGTGGTATGCGAAACCGAGGAAGAGGAACAAGCTTAGGTACATCGGCAAGACGTCAAAGATCGCTACTCCCTGGCCGAGATATGCGATGGGCGTCGCAAGGAAGATGCCGCGCAGGACGACGGACGATGTTTTCGCGGACGACGCCTCCTCGTGCCTGTATTTTTTGGAAAAGAACATCCATGCAAAAACAACAAAGATGGAAAGATAGGCAAGGAGGCCAAGTATTCCGGTTTCGCTTAAATAGTCAAAATATACGCTGTGCGCGCGGTCAAACCACGTTTCGGTGCTTTGTCCAGGGACAAAGAAGTTAGGATTGAAATATTTATCAAATACGGAGGTAAAATTCTCCGGACCCCATCCGAGGATCGGCCGTTCCAAAAATCCCTGCCATGCCTCACCCCATACCCAAAGGCGCGTTTGTGCGGAAGAATCCGACAAACTGATTTGGAGAAGTCGCCCGCCAGGCAAGGTTTGTACCAAACTTGAATTCCGCAGAGAATAGACGGTGCCGGCGGCGGCAACAAGAAGGATCAACGCGATGAGCGACCATTTTCGGAACGAGCCGCGACCGGCAAAGATGAAATACAAAACGAGAACGAAGAGACTAAGGCCAAAGCCGAGAAGCGCGCCGCGCGTCTGGCTCAAATAAAAGAAGAAAAGGAGAACGAAGATGACGGCGCCGTACCCAATATGGGACCAGATGCCCATTGCACCCTTCGCCTTCCGCTTGATCCAGAGGTAGCCGGCGAAGAACATGGCGAACATGAGGTAGGGCGCAACGTATGCGGCATTCCCAAGCGATCCCTGGAAGCGGGTATCTATCAATTTGTGCAACCAGCCGGCAGGCGGATTGGCGTTCCCAGACCATGGTCCGATGAATCCGGAAAGGGTCAAGCTCCCTCCGATCCCGTAGAGGATCACGAGCCCGGCCGAAACGAGCGAAAACTTGAAGATATTTTTCCAATCGCCATCGGTCCGGAGCAAAAGTGCGAGCAGGAGGAAGAAGAGGTAATAATGGATCATCTGGAAACCGCCTTCCCCGCGCTCGTAGTTGGCCCAGAATGCCGCATGTACGTCGTACGCGAAGAGGCACGCAAGGAGGAACACGAGCACGAAGACGGAGACGGCGATCACGAGCGGCTTCTTGAACACCGTCCGGAGATGCGCCGCGAACTCGCCTTCCCGCATCTCAAACGCCCATGCGAGAATGAAGAAAATAAGCGCAAGCTCAACCGCAAACCTGAAAAAATAATCCTTCCCGCCGATGAAGGGGAAGAATATTGAATTCATCACGATGACGACCGCGAAAACGGCGACGTAGAGATACCATTTCGCGATGCGGCGGAGGGAAGCGCCGAAAAGCTTCGCCACGATGCCGAGAATGGGCAATGCAACGATGACCGCGAGCGCTTCTGGGTGGTTAACAATAGTGTCCATACGAATGACTAACGGGCGTATTCCACGGCCCGTATTTCCCGGATGACGTTCACCTTGATCTCTCCCGGATATTGTAACTCAGATTGTATCCGATTCGCAATCTCCCGCGCAAGCTCAAGTGCACGGAAGTCATCCACCTTTTCCGGAACCACGAACACGCGGAGTTCGCGGCCCGCGGAGATGGCATAAGCTTGCTTCACGCCCTGAAACTCCAGGGCAATCTTCTCAAGATCGGCGAGGCGCTTCACGTAATTCTCAAGCGTCCCGCGCCGCGCGCCGGGCCGCGCCGCCGAGAGCACGTCCGCCGCGGCTACGACGTACGCTTCCGGCCGCGCATAGGGATAATCATCGTGGTGGGACTGCATCGCCTCAATGACGCGCTCATCAACGTTATATTTTTTGAGGAGTTTCATACCCAGGTCAACATGAGTCCCTTCCACCTCCTGGTCAATTGCCTTCCCGATGTCGTGGAGAAAAGCCCCTTTCTTCGCAACCTCCGCATTCAACCCGAGCTCGCGCGCCATCATCTCCGAAATGTACGCCATCTCAACGGAATGCGTGAGTACGTTCTGCCCGAAGCTTGCCCGGAAGTGCAGTCGGCCAACCATCTGCAAAATCTCCTTCGGCAAATCAAAAATGCCGAGGTCTTGCGCCGCCGCTTCGCCGATCTCCTGCGTGCGCTTCGCGAGTTCCGCCTTCGCCTCCTCCACTTTCTCCTCAATCTTTGCGGGCTGGATCCGGCCGTCTTTGATCAAGCGCTCCAGCGCAAGCCGCGCCACTTCGCGGCGATAGGGATCAAATGAAGAAATGATGATCGCCTCTGGCGCCTCATCAATGATGAATTCCACCCCCGTCGCGCGCTCCAGTGCCCTGATATTCCTCCCCTCGCGGCCGATGATCTTTCCCTTCAGATCTTCGTCGCTCAAGGGGAGCAGCGTGGTCGTAATCTCCGAAACGTGCGAGCGCGCATAGCGCTGGAGCGCGGTCGTTATGATTTCCGCCGTTTTCTTCTCAACTTCGTCCCGCCCTTCGCGGTCCATCTTCTGGACAAGCTGCGCAAGATCCTGCGCCCGATCCTCCTTCACGCGGCGCATGATTTCCTCTTTCGCCTCCTCCGCGGAAAGTTTCCCAATCTTTTCCAACTGCGATTGGACCTCGGTTTCCCCCGTTTTTAATTTCTCTTCGCGGACGTGGAGTTCCCCTTCTTCGGCGGAAAGTTCCTCCGATCGTTTCTCAAACGTTTCCTCTTTCTTGAGAAGGCGGCTCTCCAACGCTTCAATTTCCTTCCTGCGCTCCTTCTCGTCGTTTTTGATGTCAACCAAAAGCGAGGCGGCCTTATCTTTTGCCTCTACGACGATCTCTTTCGCTTTGGCTTCCGCCTCAGCAAGATCCTTTTTTACTCTTTCCTCAACATCCCCGAAGCGTTTAGCTGCCCAGTATCTCCGCGCGAAGTACCCTACTGCAATGCCAAAAACCGCCGCAACGAGCGGTATAAGTGCGTTCATAGTTAATGTTATTGAAATGTTTCATTTTAAGGACTTTTAATAACTTCATCGTAACGCAGCGATGGAATACCTGTCAACTCGCCCCTGTCCCCCATTGCCGCAGGTACTCCAAAGCGCCAGAATAAAATCCCTCCTGCGGGGATTTTTTCTTGCCGCTCGGCCCGCTCGCCGAAATGCACACAATGGCATTTCGGACCTAGCCGAGCAGGCCTGCGCGATCCGCCTTGGAGTACCTGCGGCAATGGGGGAATCCACAGGGTTTGACTCCCCGCACTTCCACGGTCCATATAACGTTGGGACTCCAGTAAAATCAATGTTTGTAGGACACCACTTTTGTATTTTTTATCAAAAACCCCAAGAGACGGGCAGAGTTGAACCGGTTATGGAATATTCCAACGTGTTAAAATAGATTCTAATAAAATGAAGCTGAAGGACATAAAATATCTGTCATTCAACCAATACGCCTCCGCGGACAAGTTTCGCGCCCGCTGGGATTTGTACGAATTTGCAGTTCCCAAAATAGACATACATCAGGTGGGAATTGAACATTTGGGGCTGAAAAGGGACGAAAATATTTTGGAGGTCGGCTGCGGCGATGGCAGTGTCCTCGTAAACTTGCGACAGGCCGGCCATTTTGGGAAGTTAGTTGGCCTAGAGATCAACGAAAATATATTTCAAGAATCTCTTGGCAGACAGATAGAATTCATTGTCGGCTCAGCCGATGACCTCCCGTTTCCTGATAAATCATTTGATGTGATTCTTGCTTTCTTTATGCTCTATCACATGCCCGATATCCAGAAAACTCTAAAGGAGTGGAAACGCGCCTTGAAGGATAACGGCAAAGTTTTGATTGCGACCGGAAGTCAGCTGAATAAGCCGAAAAACAAAGCATTCAAAAAAACGGTAGAAAACTTGATTGGCAAAACAGCATCTCCACAGTTCAGCTCGTCGTTTAACTTGGAAAACGCAGAAGAGCAACTCAAAGACACTTTCAAGATTATCGATAGATTTGTTTACGAGGGGCAAATCCAGCTTGAAAAGCCTGAACCGTATCTTCATGCTTTTAACTCGGTTCGGGACATGTACGAGCCGGTTCCATCAGATGCTGATTGGAAAAAAATCGAGAGTATGGTGAGGGCAGAGATAGAGAAGGAGATTGCCCAGAACGGTTTCTTTGTCGACAATGTAAGGAGAGGATTTCTTGTCTGTGAAAATTGTAATCGGGGTTAAAAACGAAAAGGCCCCGCGACTTGCAGGGCCTTTTTGGGGCCGTGCAATTGCGGGGTTGAGCAAAACTCGACTTAGGGACGGAATCCCAGGCGAGCGAGGATCCTGGCGAGGCGACCCTTGCATCTTGCGAGGTCATCCCAAGCGATCCAGAATTTATGTTTCCCTTCTTGGTGGGGAGGGTTCCGGCTTCGCGTTGGACCAGCAAAAGACCCGAGCAACGGGTCTTTTGTGTTTTCATACATCGTTCGCGCAGCCGCGCGCGCGCGGTATAATGAACCCATGGCAAAGAAAACGACCGTCCTTATTGTCCTTGACGGCTGGGGCATCGGCCGCAACAGCGAATCGAATCCGATCTACGTCGTGAAACCGCCGGTGTTTGAGTGGCTAAGGAACAATTATCCGATGACGAGCTTGCAGGCGTCGGGGATCGCGATCGGACTCCCATGGGGCGAGGTCGGCAACAGCGAGGTTGGGCATCTCACGCTCGGCGCAGGCAAGGTCCTTTATCAGTATTATCCGAAGATCATGATGGCAATCCGGGACGGGACCTTTTTCCAAAATCCGGTGCTCAAGGCGGCCTGCGCTCACGCACGGGAACATAACGCCGCGATAAATTTCCTGGGACTTCTCACGAAGGCCAACGTGCATGCTTCGCTTGATCATCTGAAGGCGCTCATCAAAATGGCGCAGGCAGAACGCGTACCGAAGATCAATCTGCACCTCTTCGCCGACGGGAAGGACAGCCCGCTGCACACCGTGGAAAGCTTCCTCGGCGAACTGCCGCGCGAATATCTTGCCTCCCTCATTGGCCGATACTATGCCATGGACAGGAACGGAACCTGGCGGCTCACGGAAACCGCCTATGACACTGTGACGGGCCAGGCAGGGAGGATAGTGGATGATCCTGCGCCCATCATTAAGGCTACCTACCAAGAAAGCGGCACGGAGGAATATCTCCCGCCGATGCGCTTTGGAGAAGACAAGAAAATTCAGGATGGCGACGCCGTCATTTTCTTCAATTACCGCGAGGATAGCATCCGGCAGCTCGCGTCGTCGTTCATATTGAAAGATTTTGACAAATTCCCGACGCTCAAGTTCCAAAACCTGTACGTTGCAACGATGAGCCACTACGATGACGCGTTCAACATCCCCGTCATCTACCCCGCCGACATCGTGGAAAATCCCATTGGAAAAGTGATCTCCGACCTGGGCATGGCCCAGCTTCGCCTTGCCGAAACCTACAAATATGCGCACGTTACCTATTTCTTCAACGGCCTCCGCGAGCCGCCGTTCAAGGGAGAATACCGAACGCTCGTCCCTTCAAACTCCAGCCTCCACCCCGAGGAACATCCGGAAATGATGGCGGGGGCGATCACCGACCGGCTCCTTGAGGCGATTCAAAACAAAACATTTGACTTTATCCTCGTTAATTACGCCAATCCCGACACCATCGGCCACACCGCCGATTACAACGCGGCGCTCGCTGCCGTACGGGTTATTGACCGAGAGATCGGCCGCATCCTCAAGGTCGCGATAAATCCCGATACTACCCTCGCGATCACGAGCGATCACGGCCACATTGAGGAAATGGTGAGTCCTGTGACGGGGCTCCCCGAGAGCCAGCACGCGTCAAATCCCGTGCCTCTTTATTTCATCGCCGACCAATACCGCGGCAGAAAATTCATCAACGCCGACACGCTTGAGGTTGAAACACTCGGCTCCCTCGCCGACGTCGCCCCCACCCTCTTGGAAGCAATGGGCATAGAAAAGCCAGCCGAGATGACCGGAAGGAGCCTGCTGGACCAGATCACGTAACCAGAAAACCCGCCATACAACAGACGGGCTTCTGCCCTAGTGTAGGCGGGTTGGTTAACGATCTCGGTTGCTCACAAAGAAATCTTCCACTTCCATAATCTTCGCGAGATCACTTGCACGCTCAAATCTTTCTTTGTATCCCCGAAACCACTTGTGGAATTCGGAAGTCAGCATGTTATAAATCCGTGCGGGAGGTATTCTCTCTTTCTCAAGCAACTCCCGTACCGTGGTGGGGCGTATCGCGAGAAACCCAAGATCGGCGAATGACTGTGGCCCTTGGTCTGCCCAAGAGGAATAATGCGTGATGCTGTAGTTTGCCCACGCTCCCAGCCACGTTCCATTCCGAACGAGGCCCCAGAGCACCAATTTGTCCAAAACCACACAGCTTTCCTGGGGGAGCCACGAGCTGTCTGCTGTCAGCCCTCGTTCCCAAATGCCATCGGTCGAGAGGAGGGCTGGCTTCGGTTCCACCTTGATGTGGACGCCAGGACTGCCCTCTGCTATAAACTTCTGGTAGTTGAGGTTTGAGAGGCATCTGCCGTCATACACGCAGCCCACATGCTGCAATTCACAGGTAGGCATGAAGTTCAGGAAGGGTTTGACCATTGTGAGCCGCGCATCAATCAGCGCAACCCACTGTTCTTTTGTCGTAAGTAACGACTTGCTGACCATCAATTGCAATCCATGGACATCGAGCATGCTCTTATTCCTTTCGTTGGATTTTCCCCAGAGGTGCACGCACCAAGGGGACTACAAAGTAGCGAAGCACAGTCCGATTATGATTGTCAACGATCGCCTGCGCGAACAAAAACCTGATTCATTTATAGCAAGGGCAACAGCAAGGTGGGGGCACTTTTGAAGCGGGTCGCGCAGGCCCGCTCAGCTTGGTTCGAAAACTCTTGCGTGTTTTCGATGAGCGGGCTGAGCGGCAAGAAAAAATTGCCGCCGGAGCAATTTTATTCTGGCGCTTCAAAAGTGCCCCCACCTTGCTGTTACGCATGATATAATAGGACCATGCACTGGCTCGCGCGCATTGTCCTCATCATCGCCGGCAACGCCCTCGCCCTCTGGCTTGCAAATATGTACATCCCCGGCTTCGTCCTGAACGCGAACTGGCTGCAACTCGCGATCATCGCGCTCATCCTCGCCCTGCTCAATTTCATCCTTAAGCCGATCCTCACGCTCGTCCTCGGTCCCATCATTGTGATTACGCTCGGCATCGGCATCGTCGTCGTGAACGCGATTATTGTGTATCTCCTTCCCGTTTTCGCAAATCACATTGACATTCTCCGGGGAAGCATTAGTATTGAGACCATTCCCGCTCTCATTCTCGCCACGCTCATCGTAAGCGTCATCAACTTCCTTATTCATCTTGCCACCTAAATGATTTCCATTATCCAAATTTCCCTCGCCGTCATCATCATTGCGCTTATCCTCCTCCAAGAACGCTCGTCGGGGATATCGGGGCTTTTGGGCGGCGAGGGCGGCGGGTTTTATCAAGCGCGCCGCGGCATGGAGAAGGTCATTTTCTACGCGACGATTGTATTGACCACCGCGTTCGTCGTGCTCGCGGTATATCGGCTCGCCGCCCACCTCTAGGCGAGGTACCGAGGCAGATACCCGTCATGCTACCTCTCAAGAAAATTTTTTTTGTCTTTACGAGGAATGAGCGCATTGCTTTTTTAACCGCCGCTTCGCTTACCGTCGCGAGTCTCGCGGCGGTCATGAGTTTGCTTGTGGTCCAGGCAACCACCGTGGTCCCCGCCGCCGGCGGAGATTATACCGAAGGAATGGTGGGACAGCCCGAATACGTAAACCCGGTAATGGCGGCAAGCGAAACCGATTTGAGCTTGGTAAAAATGATCTACAGCAACGTCTATGACATTGCCGACAACATCGCGGTTTCGCCGGACGGAAAAACCTGGACGGTGCGGCTGAAAGAAAATTTACACTGGCAGGACGGTGAGAAGCTCACCTCCGACGATGTCATTTTCACCGTCCAATCAATAGAAAGCGCAGATGCCAATTCCCCGCTCGCGGCAAACTGGCAGGGCGTCACCGTAAGCCGCGCGAGCGAACTCATGCTCCAATTTAACCTTATCAACCCGTATGCTTTCTTTGGTGACGATTTGAAAAACCTCTATGTAGTGCCGAAGCACATTTTCGCGAATACGCCGCCCGGTAATTGGCGCCTCTCCGACTACAACTTGAGGCCCGTCGGGAGCGGCCCGTACGAATTCGTTTCGTACGAAAAGCAATCGGACGGCACCATCTCGGCCTACCACCTCCAGGCATGGAACAGCTACTTCGGCACAAAACCTCTCATCCAACGCTTTGATTTCAGTTTTTTTAGCAACCTTGACGCCCTCGTAAAAAGTTTTAACGCAGGGCAAATCAACGGCATGGACAACATCCCGCCGGATCACCTTGCTGCGATTGAACGCCCTCATGATCTTTTCGCGTGGCGCACCTCAAGCTACTACGCGGTGTTCTTCAATCAAAGCAGAAGCCTTCCTCTCCAAGATCCCGCCGTCCGCGAAGCGCTTTCGGCCGCGGTGGATCGCGATGCCCTCGTCACCCTCGCATTGGGCGGCAAAGGAGCGCCCGAGTACGGCCCCGTTCCCGAAGGCGCTCCGTATTTTATATCCATCCCCGCGACGACCTCACTTTATTTCGCGTCAACCACACTTGATGCCGCGGGATGGAACGTGGGCACGGACGGTTTCCGTGCAAAGACCATCCAAAAAACCTCCGTGCCGCTCGTCGTGAATTTGACCGTCCCGCAGATAGACTTCCTCACGCGGACTGCGCAAGCGCTCACAAACGCGTGGGAAAGCATAGGGGTCACGGTGAACGTCTCGCCTGCGGACCCGCAGTCCCTCGCGGACAACGCGATCAAAAACCGCGACTACGAATCGTTGCTTTTCGGGAACATCCTTGGTCCGGATTCCGACCTCAGCGCTTTTTGGGCCTCCTCGCAAAGGTTCTTCCCCGGCCTCAATCTTGCAATCTACCAAAACACAAAGGTTGATTCGCTCGTCGCGGCGGCGCGCACAGACATGAACGACGCCTCGCGGACGCAGGAATTCGCAAGCGCGGAAAACGCCATCGTCGCCGACAATCCCGCCGTATTCCTTTACTCGCCGGACTACTTATACGTAACTGACAAAAGCGTGCAGGGCATAACAACCGGATTCCTCTCCGATCCGTCCGACCGATTCCGAAACATCGGCGCGTGGTATTTGAACACGGCGCGAGTGCTCAAATAACGCGGGCTCACGCGACACATTGACTTTTTTACAAGAGCGGCGCTATACTGTAATCTACATGGCGAATTCCTCCTTCGGCAACACCGTTTCCTAAGGGCAGGTGATGGAACTGGCAGACATGTAGGCCCCAGGAGCCTATGGCCGCAAGGTCGTGAGGGTTCAAATCCCTCCCTGCCCACCAGAAGATGAATGACGATTGAGAAAGAGAAAGCATGATGAGAAAAATTGAAGAGAAAGAACGACCGAGAATAAGGCCGCCCGAAGTGCGGCCACGTCCGTTTCCCGCCGCGCCGCAACGACCGGCGCACACAATGACCCGCACTAAACAGGGTCGCAGTGCGGCGCCGCGCCGTGAAATGATGCGGCCGAAAACAGAGCAAACCGCCGCAGCGCCTGCGGTACTGAAGGAAGACACGCTCCGTTTCGTGCCGCTTGGCGGCCTGGAGGAAATTGGCAGGAACTGCTACTTTTTTGAGTACAAAGACGAAATCGTTCTTGTGGACGTCGGCATCCAATTCCCCGAAGAGGAAACGCCGGGTATTGATTACATTATTCCGAACATCGCGTATCTTGAATCTAAAAAGGACCGCATCCAGGCGATCCTCATTACCCACGGCCACTATGACCACATGGCCGCGATCCATTACCTCATAGAAAAGCTGGGCAACCCCGTCATCTACACGGCGGACTTCACGAAGGCAATGATAGAAAAACGGCATCAGGAATTCACGAACGCGCCGAAGCTGCGCTTCAAGGTGGTGAAACACGGCGACCACGAAAAACTTGGCAGATATTTTGAAGCCGACTTCTTCAACGTTGACCACACGATCCCCGACGCGCTCGGCTTCGTATTGAAAACGCCCATTGGCAATATGGTGAGCTTCGGCGATTTCCGGTTGAGGATGGACAAGCAGGGCAAACCGGTGGAAACGGAGATATTCGGCGAAATCGGCAAACGAGGCATCCACACCGTCTTCATTGACAGCACGAATGCCTACAAGCCGGGATTCTCGTTTTCGGAAGAAACCGTAAGCGACAATCTCTACGAGCTCATGAGTCATGCGAAGGGGCGGCTCCTCATTGCCACGTTCTCCTCGCTCCTCACGCGCCTTTTTGAAGTCGTGAAGCTCGCCGAAAAACTTGACCGGAAGGTAGCCCTCAATGGCAGATCCATGAAGGACAATTTCCAAATCGCTGAGCAGCTTGGCTATCTCAAGACCAAAAAGGATGAAATCGTCCCAATTGAGGAGATCAATAAATATCCCGATAACAAAGTGGTCATCCTTACGACCGGATCCCAGGGAGAAAAGAATGCCGGACTCATGCGCATCGTGAACGGCGACCACAGGGTAGTGCGCCTCAAATCCACTGATACCGTCATCTTCTCCTCGTCGGTCGTACCGGGAAACGAGCGGAGCGTGCAGGCACTACAAGATAACATTGCGCGGCAGGTGGACGAACTTTACAACGTAAAGATCCTGGACATCCACGCCTCGGGCCACGCGCACCAGGAAGACCTAAAGTTCGTGCTCCGGCTCATGAAACCGAAATTTGTCGTCCCGATCCATGGGTATTATTTCTTCCGTTCGGCGCTCAAAAAAATTGCAGTTGAGGTGGGCCTCCCCCGCGAAACGGTCAAAATGATGGACAATGGGCAAGTGGCGGAGATCACAAAAGACACGTTTACGATAACCAAGCAGACCGTGCCCGCGTCGTACGTGATGGTGGATGGCTTGGGCGTCGGCGACGTGGAGGAAGTAGTGCTCCGCGACCGGCGCGCGCTTTCCCAGGAGGGCATGGTCGTCATTATTCTCACCATTGACCAAACCAAGGGGCGGCTTCTCAAAAACCCCGACATCATCTCGCGCGGCTTTATCTACCTTAAGGAACATCAGGAGCTTCTGGAAGAAATTCGCAAACGCATCCGCGCGCTCATTACACGCCTTCCCAGTTACCGCGAAGTGGAGCCTGATTATCTAAAGACGCTCATCCGCGACCAAGTTGGACAATTCCTCTATAACAAAACGCGGCGCCGGCCGATGATCCTGCCCGTGATCATTGAGGTGTAATCCTGTTCAGAATAAGACATGAATGGAGAAGCTGAAACGAAGAAGGAACCCCAACAAGAGAACGAAGTTCTTAAGGAAGGGACGCCTGAAAGTAATTCTCCTAAAGAAAATTTCGTAGAGCGGATAAGGCGAAAGCTTTTAAAATTTACAAAGGGGCTGAAAAAATCCCAAGAATTGGTGTTAGATAATGCGGAGGCGATAAACACAAAAGACCTTCCTGAGCTTAATGAAATTGCTGCGATCTCCGACACCGCTCACGAAATGGCGAGAGAAGCCGCATCACAAGAAGAGCAAGGAGTTGAAAATATCCCTCCTCCATTCAGCAGGAAACTAAAGGAAGGAGAATCAATAATAGGGAAAGAAAACCCTTTGGAATATTTAGCGGCGGTCAGGGTCTCCAATAATCTACCCGTCATTGCGGATGGCAAATTACAGCTCCGAACGGCATTTGACGAAACGGGGGGCAAGGTCCCCCGGCCCACACTGCACTTCACCTTAAATTGCAGGGTCGCGAATAATGACGGTGGTTCGTGGAACGATGTTGCCTTCGCGTATGTTATGCCGATGGATAAAACGGTTGAAAAGAATGGTAAACCGTACGCTTTAGGAAAAGATGATACGTATTGGCTTGTGGCAGACGGACTGGAATTGCCCGAAGGAACAAAAATCGTCTACCGAGCTGATATGAAAGAAAATGCTTCTTTGGCCCAGTTACAAGAATTTTGCACCAGTCAGAATCTCGGCATCCAATTCGTTGAGAACAAATCCTTGGGCGACGATACGATAACGGAAGTTTTAAAAAAGGAGGATTATGGTTGGTATGGAGGATCAGAATCCCCGATCGCCGTTGACCACAAACTCGCAGAGCGGATGGGTGTAAAATCCGGAGGATACGCCCAGCATTACAATAGTTGGCTGAACGGCTTTGAAAGGACATTCATGCATGGGATCCCTGGTTACCATCCGGAGCGCACGCGGGGTAACGTTGCCTTATTCCATCCGTTCAGCCAATGGAAAACACTTGAGCGGCACAGAGCGGACCTGCCGCCCGCGTTGGCCCAAAAATATGAAAATCTAGTGGCGGAACATTTAACTTATCTGACTCAAGGAACCGATAAAGTAGAAGAATTTTCTTCGGAACGCGAAAATGGTCCTGCTGGCGAGCCCGGAGATGCGAAAAAAATGTCAACAAGTTTCTATAGAGAGCTGGGACTCGCGTTATATGACGTGAACGATAAGGCTTTGCAAAAATTCTGGAGTGGCCGCCCGGAGCTGAAAAAGCGCGCTGAGCAGTTGCTCGCCGCAGCGTTGGCAGATCCGGCATCCACCAAGGCACTGCTGGAATTATTGGACAAAAGGCCAGAGGCGGTCGCACCAATGGCGTCTAAGATATTTGAGCAAGGCGGTTATGGGGCTTACGCTCTCACAGAGTTTTATCCACAATTCGCCACCCCTCAACAAATAAACGAAACAAGATCTGCAGTAAGGGAAAATCCTCAATTATTAGATCGAGGCATGGACGAAGGAACTTTGGAGTTCATGGTTTCGGACATACAAGAAAGAAAGGATCACTTTAGAGACGTTTATGGAGAAAGGTTCGTGAATTATTTCACCGAAAAATATGCCAAACGATAAATTAAAAAACAAAGAAAAGGAGAGGTTATTGGAAGAAGACCTGAATCTTTTGCTTGACATGCAGGAAGACGCTATGCGGCGCCTTAATGAAAAGAGCAGGGCCCTGAAATTGGAAGATATCAAACAGAAAATGGGAGGGTGACCTAGGATGAGTCTTTGTTTTTTGTGCTATCATCAAGATATGAAACCGGTTCTTGTCTCCGGCATCCAGCCATCGGGACGCCTCCATATCGGCAATTATCTGGGCGCGCTCAGGAACTTCGTTGATCTCCAGGACTCCGCGCAATACGAGTACTACTTTTTCATCGCGGATCTTCATTCCATCACTGAACCATTTGAGCCGAAAGAGAAAAAGAAGCAAATCCTGGAAACCCTCGCGGAATACCTGGCGGCCGGCATTGACCCGAAAAAATCCTGCATTTTCCAACAGTCACAAGTGCCGACGCACGCGGAACTTGGGTGGATCCTTAACACGGTAGCTCCGATGGGAGACCTGGAAAGAATGACGCAGTATAAAGACAAGTCGGCGCGACAAAAGGAGAACGTCAATGTCGGACTTTTTGATTATCCGGTCCTCATGGCGGCGGATATCCTCATGTACGATGCCGCGGTCGTTCCGGTGGGTGATGACCAGCTGCAACATTTGGAACTCACGCGCACGCTCGCGCGGAGGTTCAATGCGCGGTTCGGAAAAACATTCACGGAACCGAAGGCACTGCTCACGAAGAGCGCGCGTGTGATGAGCCTCACAAATCCGGAGAAAAAAATGTCAAAATCGGAGCCGGCGGGATGCTTGTTTCTGGACGACGCGCCGGCAGAGATCGCGAAAAAGATCGCGCATGCGGTCACGGATTCCGGCTCCGCGGTGACCTACGAGCCGCACAAAAAACCGGGCCTTGCGAACCTTCTGGACATCTACACGGCGCTCTCACACATGGAACCACAGATGGTCGCGAAGGAATTCGCGGGCGAAAATTATGCGACATTCAAAAAACGGCTTGTGGAGCTTGCGGCGAACCACCTTGCAAAATTCCGCGCCCGGAAAAAAGAACTGCTTTCGGAACCTGCAACGCTCGTGAAAATTTTGGAGGAAGGATCGGCGCGTGCGGCACGCGTCGCGGAAAAGAAAATAAAAGAAGTGAAAAGGAAAATCGGCATCGCACTCTGAAGTGCGTGAGCCCAAAACCCCTTGCACGCAGATTAAAAAATTATTAAAGAACCTTTGACAGGGTGGCTTTGGCGGCTACACTGGAAAGAATGGAAGAAGAAATCACGCTCAAAACCCTTGCCGTTTCCATTGAAGACCTTACAGGTGCGGTCAGAGATGGTTTTACTATGGTAGACCGGCGGTTTACCGCCCTTGAAGAACGCGTAGATAGCATCGCAATCACTGTTTCCCGCACAGAAGACAACATAAAGGCGTCCAACGAAGAAATGCGCGGCGTTCACAAAGTGATTGATAACCTGAACGTCCGCGTCGTTCGCACGGAAAAAGCGCTCGGCTTTTAGCGTCCCGCCGTCTGTCCTTCTACGCCTTGCGGAGCCCGATCCACGCTTCTTGCCCTTCCAACTTTGCGAGCGCTTCCGCGCTAAACCTTTCCGCTCTCCCGTATTCAACCAATTTTGCGCCGACGGCGGAACGCAGCACTGCTTCCTGTTTCAGAACGGCGGCTTTGGCAACTGGGGGGAGATCAAGCATCAGCGTAATCTTATCCTTTGGCGCAAGTCCCGCTTTTTGCCGCAGCTCCTGAACCATCCTCGCCACCTCGCGGAGCAACCCTTTCTCGCGCAATGCCGGCGTGATCGCAAGGTCAAGCTCAATTTCGCCTTCAAGGGATTTGTCAAAAACGACTTCCTCCACATTCACCTCCTCGGCCAATACGCGAAGCAGTTCAGCCGAGAGCGGCATTGCTGCGGTCTTGATCTTCAATTTCCCGAGCGGCTGGCGGATCTTGATGCCGGCCCCTGCGCGCTTCGCAAGCCCCACGCTCGCCAGCCGCCGCACCTCTTTCATGGCCTCAATCAATCTTTTCCTTTCCGCAACGCCCTCTGAAATTTCCGCAACCGGCCAACGGGCGAGATGCACCGACTCGGCAACTTCCCTGCCGCCGCTATACGATCTCAATGTCCCATAGAGTTCTTCGGCAAGAAACGGCATGAACGGCGCGATAACTTTGCTTGCAGTAAGGAGGCTTTTGTAAAGCGTGGCGTAAAAAGCGGCGTCTTCGCGCTTCCGGCTGCGGCGGAGATACCAGGTGGAGAGGTCATCAATATATTCCTGGATCACTCGCGTCGCGCGCACGGTGTCATAGGCCGAAAGATACTCGGTCGCGCCCTCCACAAGTTCCGCCGTTCGTATTCCGATCCATTGATCAAGAACATTCGCTCCGCCGGAGGACGGCGGCTTCTCCGACGCGAGCACCGCCGGATCAATATAGGTCGTGAAAAATTTGCATACATTCCACAGGATAACAACAACCTTCCGATAAATGTTCTCCACAGCCTTCTCGGAAAAATTGATGTCATCGGCCTGCATCACGACGGAATTCATGAGATAGAATCGCAAGCTGTCCGCCCCGTATTTTCCGATCACAAGGTTGGGGTCCGGAAAGTTCCCTTTTGATTTGCTCATTTTTGAACCGTCTTCCGCAAGAATGTTCCCGGTGGTGACCACGTTTTCAAAGGGTGCCTTCCCAAAGAGAACCATGGCGATCACATGCATCACATAGAACCACGCCCGCGTCTGTGCGGTATATTCCGCAACGAACTGGCACGGGAAACGGCCCTCAAAGACCTCTTTATTTTCAAACGGATAATGATACTCGGCGAACGGCATTGAGCCCGCTTCCATCCAAGAATCAAAAATTTCCGGCGTCCGCTTCATCGCGTCCCCGCACTCGGAACACTTGAACGTTATGCCATCAATATACGGCCGATGAAGGTCTGCTTCTCCCCCGTCATTCCGCGGAATAATTCCCACTTCCAACTTACGCACCTCCGCAAAATCAATGAAATCCGCTTTTTGCTTCTCTTTCTCAACGATTGCGTCGCGCTCGCTCCATCCAAGCGCCACATGAAACAACATCCACGTGGGATACTCGTGAGTGACAAGAAGAATATTTTTCCCCTCATATTTCCTTTCGCATTCCGCCAAAAATTCCCACACGCGGGCACGGAGATCACGCAGGGATTCTCCTCCTTCCGGCCGTTTCTCAAACCGCGCCCGGTAGGTGGGGAAAGCGGTCGAATATTCTGCATCGCGATAACCGGTGAGCGTGGGACCAAGGTGAATTTCCTCAAGCCGCGCGTCAAACCGCACCTTTTCTCCCGCCAAAACGGAGGCGACGATAGATTCGGTTTCCTCGGTGCGCGTGATGTCCGAGGAGATTACCAAGTCTATTTTTTGCCCGCGTTTTGCAAGCTCGGATTTGAAATTCCTGATTGAATCTCCAACCTGTTTCTGGCCGCGCGGCGTGAGGTGCAAATACTTCCGCTGACCCGAATCAACGATGTGGAACATATTGCTTTCCGCCTCTCCGTGCCGCATCACCCAGTAATTATTTTTTGAATGACCGGCGAGCTTTGACAATTCCTCAATGCTGCCCACGGCCTCCTCGCGATCGCAGCCATCGCACTTCCACACGGGAATCGGATTGCCCCAGTAGCGATTGCGCGAGATGTTCCAATCGGGCGCCGCCTCCACGCTTTTTTCATAGCGTCCGTGCTTCAGGTGCTCCGGGAACCAGTTGATCTCGCGGTTATTCGAATCCAAGAGTTGCGGTTTTATCTTCTGAACATTGATGAACCATGCGGGAATTGCGTTATAGAAGAGCATGTTGCCGCAGCGCCAGCAGTACGGATACGAGTGCGTATGCGCTTCCCGTTTGAACAACAGTCCGCGATTTTGCAAGTCGCCTTTAATGATTTTTTCAGAGTCTTTGAAGTACGTCCCGCGCACAAGCTCCGGCGCCTTTTCGTTGAAAATTCCTTTTTCGTCAAGCAGCGGCACGACGGGCAGCCCCACGCGCATGCCAAGCTCATAGTCCTCTTCTCCGTAAACGACCGCCGTGTGCACAACGCCCGTTCCCTCTTCGGTCGTCACAAAGTCGGCAGGGTAAACCTTGAAGGCCTTGTCGTTCCGCGCCGCAGGAACATCGAAAAGCGGCTCGTATTCCAACCCGACCAAATCCTTTCCCTTAATATCATCGTGAACAACCTCCACCGGTTGATCTTTGAAAACGGTGTTCGCGCGGTCACTTGCAAGAATATAGAGGCCGGGCACATTTTTGACGCGCAGTGCGGTGTAGGAAACATCTTCTCCTACTGCAAGCGCGACGTTCCCGGGGAGCGTCCAGGGCGTTGTCGTCCACGAAAGAATATAAGCGTTGTCTTTTGTTTCATAATTACCGCCCTTCCCGAATTTCTGCCCTGGTTTCAAATGGAACTTCACCGTCACTGATTCCTCGGTCACGTCTTTGTAGCTGTTGTCCATCGCCACCTCAAAGTTTGAGATCGGCGTCTCGCAGCGCGGACAATACAAAAGCACCTTCCGCCCTTCGTAGACGAGCTTCTTCTTATATATTTCCTTGAACGCCCACCAGACCGATTCCATATAGCTCGCGTCCATCGTCTTGTAGGAATCGTCAAATTCCACCCAGCGCGCAATGCGGCGGATCATCTTTTTCCACTCCGCGGCATATTCCAAAACCATGCTTCGGCAGGTTTCGTTGAATTTTTTGATGCCAATCGCCTCTATCTGCTTCTTTCCGGAAATGCCGAGTTTGCGCTCCACAATCTCCTCAATGGGAAGCCCGTGGCAATCCCACCCCCAGCGGCGGCGGACGAACCGCCCATTCATCGTCTGATATCGCGGCACAACGTCTTTAATGGTGGACGCCAGAATGTGCCCGTAATGCGGGAGTCCCGTCGCGAACGGCGGCCCGTCGTAGAATGTGAAAGGTTTCCCTTCCTTGGTTTTTTCTAAACTTTTTTCAAAAACACGATGGGCGTCCCAAAACTCAAGCGTTTTCTCTTCGCGTCTCGGCAACGAGGAATTATCATCGGAGGAATTCCGTTTCTGCGCCATCGTCCTCTTAAAATACCAGATTTTCCGCAGATATTCTATATCTTCTCCGGCGCACGGACCCCGAGAAGCGCAAGGCCCTTTATGAGAACCTCCGACGCGACCCGCACGAGCGCGAGACGCGCGTTGCGGCGCGCCGCGTCTTTTTCTTTCAGGACCGGCGTGGTTTCGTAGAACCTGTTCACGAGGGAAGCAAACTTATAAAGATACGCCGCGACGCCGCTCGGGAGATGCCGTTCGGCCGCGTGCGAGACCACGTCGGGGAATTCCATGATCTTGCGGATAACCGCGAGCTCAAGTTCCGAATCAAGACGCGCGGCGTCGGCGTCAGCGTCAGCGTCGGATGCGGGCGGTACCATTCCCGCCTTACGAAGAATGCTCGCGAGCCGCGCGTAGGCGTACTGCACATAAGGACCGGAGTCGCCCTCAAAAGAAAGCGATTTATCAAAATCAAAGGCAATATCCTGCCCGGGGTTTTGCTTCAGGATGGAATATTTCACCGCCCCGATTGCGACGGCTTCCGCAATTTCTTCACGTTCCGCAGCGCTCTTGCCTTCCGCCGCGGTCATGCGCTCTCTTATTTTCTCTTTTGCTTGTTCAAGGAGGGATTCCGCGGTAACCACCTCCCCGGTCCGCGACGACATCTTGCCAGTTGCGAGCCGCAGCATGCCGTGCGGCACATGGCGCGTCTTCGCCGCAATCTCCGGCGCCACAAGCTCCATCGCCTTCAAAAGCACCCTGAAATAATCAACAATCTCATTCCCTGTCACAATGACGGAAAGGTCCAATGGATACAGTTCAAACTTTTTCGTGTTGAGACCGAGTTCTTTCGCTTCGTACGTGGGCAGCCCGCGGGAATTCACGAACACACGGGTGTGCAGACCGTATTCCTCGCCATGAAACACGATCGCGCCGTCGCTCTCTTTAAAAATATCTCTTCGCGCACGGACCAGCGCAAGGCCTTTTTCTCCCATCTCATTCTCAAAAAAATAACGGTCAAATTTCGTGCCAAGCCGTTTATAAATGGTTTCAAAATATGCCAGGCTCCACCGCAGACCGGCGTCGTAAAGCTGGTTCACGGCGGCATTCGTGCGCCGGTATATTGCTTCATTCACGGTCTCTATCTGTTTTTTGGCGTCCGATTGATCTTCATACGCTCGCGCGCCGAACGCATACGCATCGCCGAGGAACGCAATTTTCTCGGCAAGCGGTGCATTTTCTCCCGGCAACTTTTTCTCTCTGTGCTGCTTGGACATTTCCTCCATCCCCCATACCGCCTTCGCCACGTGGAGCCCCACGTCTCCCTGATAGTTCGCGCGAATCACCTTCGCCCCCGCCGCCTCATAGAGGCACGCGAAAGATTCCCCAACTGTATTGCTCATGAGGTGGCCAATGTGGAAAAGCTTAAAGGGGTTCGGGTCGGTAAACTCCACCATTACCGTTTTGCCTTTCATAGCTTCGCCCGTTCCAAACCGCGCGTCGCGCACGATCTTCTGAAATTCCTCTTGTGTGGTTTTCTTGCTCAGCCAAAAATTGACGAAGCCCGGCGGCACCGCCTCCACTTTTTCAAAAAATCCGGCGGGCGCGGCCTTGGCCACCTTCGCCGCAAGCCGCTCCGCGCGCGCAAGCGGCTCTTCGCTCCGTTCCTCCGCACCGCCGAGCCGCATCGCAACATTTGTTGAGTAATGCCCAAAATTTTCGCGTTCCGGAACAAAAACATCTATCAGCGACGCCTTCCGGCCGGCTGTATCTTCAAGAATTTTGACGATTTTCTCTTTCATATCGCTATATTTGACTCATGCCGGCGGCGGCGGATAATGATGGTGGCGGATGAGCGACCTTCAGCTCTGAAGGCGGCAAAGGCCAATCCTTCGGTCTTTGGCTCTCCGCCACTTTTCATTCATTGTGAGCCAAAAACGGATGGAATTCAACGCACGGTCTATACGGTTTATAATAAAGCTATGGAAACCATTGCGGAAAACCGCCGGGCGCGGTTTGACTACGAAATTTCGGATACCTACGAAGCGGGCATTTCGTTGCTCGGCCATGAGGTAAAAAGCGCAAAAAGCGGCCGCTTGCAAATCGCGGGCGCGCGGGTTTTGATCCGCAACGGCGAGGCGTGGCTCGTGAATTCCCACGTCCCACCCTACCAGCCGAAGAACACCCCCTCGGGATACGAAGAAGACCGCTCGCGGAAGCTTTTGTTGACAAAAGAGGAAATAAAGGAATTGACCGGCGCACTCCAAGAAAAGGGGCAGACACTCGTCCCTCTCTGCGCTTTTCTGAAACGCGGTTTCATAAAATTGGAGCTCGGCCTCGGCCGCGCAAAGAAAAAATCCGACAAGCGCGAGGCGCTCAAAAAGCGCGCCCACGAACGCGAGATGCGCAGTGCCGAATAGCAGCGCCGGCACCCCAAAAAACGCTCGCTAAAAAATCTTCACTCCGAACTTCGCGAGCTCGTGCACAATCTCGTAGAGCGGTAATCCCATAATGCCGAAAAAATCACCTTCCACTTTCCTTATGAACGCCGCCCCGCGCCCCTGCACGGCGTACGCTCCCGCTTTATCCAAGGGCTCGCCCGTCCTCACGTATGCATTCATCTCGCGATTGCCAAGTTTTTTGAAGTAGACTTTGCTCTCGCTCACGCGCGACACTCTTTTCCCTGTTTTGGTGTCAATGATAGTAAAACCGGTAAACACCGAATGCGTCCTGCCGCTCAATAATTTCAGCATCGCTTTTGCCCTCTTTGGAATGCCGGGCTTTCCCAAAACGCGGTTTTTATAAACGACGCAGGTGTCCGCCCCGATGACGACGGCGTCCTTATGCCGCCGCGCTACCGATTCCGCCTTTTTCAAAGACAACCTCTTCGCAAGTTCCCTTGGCGCGAGTTTTAGGGTCATGTCTTCCTTATAGTCACCAGGGTCCACGACAAACTTCAAACCGATCCTATTCAGAATCTCCGTCCTCCTCGGAGAGGACGACGCAAGAACAATCTTCCGCATGGAGCTGATTATATCACGCAGCAAAGACCATTGGGGTGAAAACGAATGGTCAACATTGGAACTCGGGATTATCTAAGGAAGTTGCCTGAGTTTTTGAATGAGGCTATAATCCAAATCAAATGAAAGAATCATTCCCCGAACAACCTCGCAATTTTGAGGGGCGGCCTGAAGGCAGAGAGGAGAGAATAACTCACCGACTTCCCGATTCGACATTAGGGCCGGACGAGGCCGTGGAAAGGGAAGAGTTGAGAAAGCTCATAGAGAAACGGATCTCTCGCCTAAAGGGCAAGGACTATGAAGAAGTGGCTCGGAGATTATTCGTTGAAGGAGAATCAATAGGTGAGGTCGCAGAGGCGCTCGTGGTAACCCCATCGTATGTCGCGACGGTGCGACAAAAAATACTACGGCAGATCGGGATGGCCCCGGCTGAACTTAAACCATACCTCCCTAAAGAAAAGTAAGGGCCGGAACCGCCCTCTTGATTCTCTGCCGGTTCAACAACGTGCATACGTTCACGATGCACGGGACTTTTTGCCAACATTGGAGTTCTAATGCAAACAGAACTATGATTATAGAAAGGCCGACCCGGTGTCATTAATTAACAATTAATGTTTAAAATATGAATACCATCGTCATCGCTCAGATTCTGGGAATTTTCTTCGCACTGGTGGGCATATCAATAGTCATCAGAAGCAAGGCTACCGCCGCCGCCATGGAAGAGTCGGTTCAGAACAAGGGGATCTTGTGGCTGTGGGGATTTCTTGCCGTGTTGATCGGCGCAGTAATCGTTGTCCTTAACAATATGTGGACCTCCGGCCTGCCGCTGCTCGTCACCATCATCGGGTGGATGGCCCTCATAAAGGGGGCTTTCATCTTTTTCTTTCCCGATGCGTCTGTTTCTCTCTACAGGAAATTCAATAAGGGCGGCGTGCTCGTGTTCTGCGGGGTGGTCGCATTAATTCTCGGCCTCGTTTTGCTTTATTGGTAGGATGCACAGGTGTACAAAAACAGCTCCAGAGATGGGGCTGTTATTGTTTGGGCGCTCATTCGCTCGTCGTGCATAAAGCGTGCCGAGGGTAATATGCACACTCGCGGCTGCCTGTCGATCCGCGAGTTCCCGTAAATGTTGGTTGTGGCGCTTGCGGGGAGCCGAATGCCTCTGCCTCCATGTTCAACCATAGAATGTCCATCGCCATGGGTACCTCTTTCCGAGAGCATTTAAAAGCAAATCGGCCTAAAAATCAATAGGGGGCACCGTGCCGAGGTTGCTTGTTTTCATGGCGGCAAACTTAAGCCTCCACGATAAAAACCTTGTGGTTGCTTGGAAAAAACACTTTGAGATGGTCGCAACCGACCAAAAACGGAAATCGGCGGAGACGAGTGGTCTTCGTTGGAACTCGGGGAATATTTGAGAAAACTACCACAGCTGCTAAACCGGGTACCGATCAGTATCCCATAGGATTTGCACTATGCACACTATGTTCACTCGCCGCCGTTAGACTTACGCTTGACATACCGCAATCCGACATCTATAACCTAATCAGGTGTTCGCAAATGTTTGCGAATCCAAAGGAGGGGCCTATGGCCACTTTCAGGTTCAGAAGAAGAGACACTAGGGAAATCACGGAAGTTAAAGGGCGGCATGGGAAGAAATACGCCTTCGCCAGAGCTATCGTCCAGTTTGGCCTCCGTGCTGGCCAAATCGACCTTGTTGAGCGCGCAGGACAGGACGGGCACGTAAAACCGCCTCATCGCCCCGGCAATTCACGAAAGCGCTTTGCCAAAGCGCAAGACCGCGTACAGGAACAGGTAGGGCGCCGCCTTACAGAAAGCCATCCTTCCGAAGATTCATACAGCATCTGGTAACTGGCAGACCTTCGACACAACAGCTCCACACGCAGGGAAGCTCATGCTCTCATTGCTGTGGAGCTTCTCTGTTTTTCAGATTGTTCCCGATTATCCCCCTGCGACGTTCACAACGTGCATACGTTCATTTTGGTTCCAAGCTGTTGAACCGTAGCAGATTATGTTTGCTTTTTTATAAGAGAGGTGTTATAATGATAAAAGGTAGTAGTTCGGCTGTGGTAGTGAATACCATAGTAATCTCAAACACGAGGTGCGCAGTGGCGAAGACAAAGTCTAAGTTGACCGAGGGACAACTCAAACAGCGAGAGGAAGATCTCGCAAGGCCCCGGGGGTACACAATTCATCTTGCTCCCCATGGGGAGCAGACAACCCTGGGTGGCCAACCGGAAGATGAAGACCCTTATCATTGCACTCAAATCGACCGCCTTAGGTACAACCATTCGGGTCTCATCGCAAAATAAGGCAACCGCCTGCGCCAGCAAGAAGCAAGAGAGGGGAGTTGGAGCGACTCACGTGATCGTCTCTGGCTCCCCTTTTTAGTTTTATTAATATTTCCGTTAAACAAGATACCATTCGGCATTCCAAGGACATTCACAATGTGCATACGTTCATTTTGGTTACAAGCTATTGAACCCTTACGGGGAGTGCTTGACGGTAGGTGCCTCGCATATTATAAACGAAGTAAGTCAAGAAAAAGGTACTCCGCTCTCTGGGACAGCCCCAGAGAGGGGCGTAGCTCAAGGCGAGCACCGATCTCTTAAATCGGAGGATGCGGGACTCGCGACCCGTCGCTCCAACCCAGCTCTTTGACAGGGAGGGTCTAATCGGTTCTTCTTCAACCTCGACCATCGGGGAAATCTGTGCCAAGTTTGCCTCTCTGATGTCGAGGAGTCCGGCTCGTTCATCCCCTAGAAAAACAATCTCGCGAACTGAAGGAGGCACCTATGGACAAACTATGGATTGAAAGGGATGGATTCCTCTTCCAGTGTTACTCTTGCCATGAGTACCTTTTGCCTGGCGAAGAGTGCATCCGCTTCAAACTTCCCGGAAAGTACGTCTATGTCTTCTTCCATCGGATACCCGACGAGAAAGGCGAGGATTGCTACGTCCGGTGGCAGAAGTCCCACAAACGGGCGTGAGAGATCATTGCGATTACCACGCCCACAACCCTGAGTTTACAAAGTTTTTGCAACTTCAGGGTCGTTCAAAATCGCTTGAAGATCGTCCAGGCCTCGACAAAAACAGATTATGTAACAAAAATCGAGCTCTTTCTGAGTTCGATATCGAGCACTGTGGAAACGAGTGGTCAACGTTGGAACTCGGGGAATATTTGAGAGAATTGCCGAGGCTGATGGACCGGGCGCCGGTCAGCATCCCGTAGGACATACACTACGTTCACGATGTTCATTTGTTTGAATCCCCTCCTGCGTACGAAAAGCGCCCATCCTTTCTTTCGAGAAGACGGGCGCAATGTACATGGGTGAAGAACTTCTATGAGATGATAGATATCGCCAGAGTGTCCGCTTCAAGAGCTTTTGCCACTGATTGAAACTCCTCGGGATTCTTCTCGGCTTCCTCGCGCACAATCTCCTCGCAGAACTTTCTGCCATTGTCGGTCAAGATGAGCCCTGTGGCATGAGGGTCGCCTTTGTAGTATCCCATCGGATAAAGTTCCCAGAGCCAGAAGAGCGCATCTTCGGACATGAAGCCGCCGGGTGCCGCACGCAGTCCAAGATCGGAAAACCGCAGATTGGCATCTTTCAATTGCTTCAATTCCTCCGCAACATCCCGGTGACCGCACCGTTTTCCCCGTGCCAGGTTTCTCAGCAATATCAGGCAAACTGCAGAAATCCAGGAAACTTTCAGTCGCGGCTGTTCGGTAGCAGTACCCATAAAACCTCCTTTGGTGAAAATCCATTCGCTAGCTACATACAATATAGATGACATAAGAAAAATATAAAAGCAGGCTTGTTCGGGCTTGCGACATTCACAACGTGCACTATGTTCATGACATTCATCCTCTCGCCTAAAAGTACCCACCACGCGGATAATCTTAGGAGAGAGGCGGTAGTATTTTGCTGCTACCGCCCTGATCCGATGCGGCATTGTCCGCAGCCTGTTCTCTCATTACTCGAGGGGGGACGTGGGGGACGACTGGAGAGGGTCCGCGTATTCCTCGGCCGGGTGCCACCTAATCCATCCTCCTTCGGGTTGGAAAAAGACGGTTGGGGCATCAGCTAGCAGGTACCGGGACGCCAGTTCGAGATCAAAGCCCCAGCGTTCTTTCATGCAGTTTCTGGTTTCGGGACCGCACCCGCCATCATCGCTGATGCCATTGGCACGCTGCCACGCCTGCATGTTCGCAACGGCCACGTCACCGTACATACCGTCTGCGACGAGGCCCTTTCCGCATCCGGCACCGAGCAAGAATACAATCACAAGCTGGACGATAGGGCCATGCGAGCCCCGTTCCATGTATTTCGGAAACATAAACGTGCTCCTTTTGCGGCAGTATTTTGCGTCAAGCCACGATATTCTATGGCTGCGTATGTTTTAGCACTGTTGTAGTTTTCTGTCAAATGATTAACAACGGATGTCGGTGAATACTTGAGAAAATTACCGACGCTTATAAATCGGGCGCCAGTGAGTGGCACGTAGGGCGCACGATCCTCTTACCAAATCCTATATCGATCCCTATCGCGACGTTCCTCTACCTCCAGCATGATCCTATTGGTCTCCAACCTTTTCTTATCGCAAACAACGCGCTTATCTTCGGAAACGACCGGTAGCAATTCGGCGATCTTCACCCATTGAGAAGTTATTGCTTCAATATCCGGTTCGGGCAGCATAAACTCTATAGTCGTGATAGTAGACTCACGAGGGTCAAAATCCGCATTGCTAAGCCTGGGATAATCATTTTCCCTTCTGGAGATCTTCACGCCAATTTCCTTAAGTTTCTTTTCCGTTTCATCGCCAACATCAAAAAATCCCGTTATATACTGGGTCAGAAACGATGGCGAATCTTTTTCCCTGTCACCATAGATGTAAAAGCCGCTTTCTGTCGTCCTGTACCCCTTTTGGGAAAGTATCTCCAATGCACGTCTCACCTGGGGTTCAAGGTCGTCCTCAAAGCACCTTTGTGTAATTTCATACTCTGTCGGCTCTCTGTGCTTCCTTAGACGCTCAATCTTTTCACGCCTCATACCATCATAAACCCTGGAATACAATTCCTTGAAAGCCCGCGACTTCTCGTTTCTTTGTGGTGTATCTAGCAATTCTTTCATATGTGAGATATTAAGAATTATATACCAAAAGAAATTGGGATGCGCAGATGGGGCCTTCCTTTCCAAACTTCCCCACAAAAAATTACCGACAATCATACACTAGACATTTGTGGAGACGGGCGGAATCGAACCGCCGTGTAAAGGTAATGCGCGTGGGCTGTCTACGGGCGTGTCTAGTGGAACACTAGCAACGTGATCCTGATTTTCGCGCGCGGCATAGGATCGTCCGCCGCGGCTAGTCCCCTTATATAAGACCGGTTATGAGCCCAAGGAACCCGGACTCACCGATCCCGGCATTACGCGTAAGCGAATGCCGGAGCTGTAACTCTATTAGAGTTGGCAGTTATGTTTTGTGCGGCGGTTACGTCGTCGCCCTCGGCCCGCAAACCCACTGCTTGCCCTTATCAAAGCCAGTGCGTCCCCTATTCAATTGTCCCGCCATTGTACCAAAACGAAGAAGGTAAGCGCAACACGAAGCTTTTGAGCGACTCTGGCTTCAAAGGAGCGAGAAAGCTTCGCGTTGCGCCTACTGCGCCTCTACCACTTTCTGCACGTTCGCACGCTTGAGCAACTCCGCCTGGAGCCACTCCGCAAGGTCTTTGTCCATTGCCGGCAGGATTCCTTCCGATTCGTCCTCGCCGGATTTTTCTTCCTCCTCGCCCGCGGTCAAAATGACAAGCCGACTTAAGCCAAGCATCTGGAACGAAAGGTCTCTTTCTATGTCCGCATTCTGGATCTGGCGGTACGGGATCGCGGTTTCTTCTTTGTTCAAAACTCCTTTTTTGATCTTCAGCGCATCGTCGCCAAGATAAAATTTGTAGTTCCTATAAATGAGCCATGTAACCAAAAAAGTGACGGCGGCAACCAGCGCGAAGACGATAAACGCGACCCATGCGGAAAAGCCGACATAGGAACTAAGGTCAAGGGAAAAGACATTTTTTAAGAATTGCTGGCCCTGAAGGGCAAAGAGGGCAATTGCAATGAGCAAAAATACCGCAGCAATGTGTATCCGGTCCAGAAGAAAAATCACGAAGGTCTTCTTCCCGAGCGCGTGATACGCTTCCTGCGGAACGCCGGGGTGGCTCACTGGTTTTTCGTCCATGATGCTATTCTATCACACTAACGGGGAGCACAGATGAGGCACACGGAGGCAGGCGCCGCGCTGGACGAATTTCGCACTCGTCACAGACGCGAACGTGGTGCTGGGCTGGACAAAGACCGTTCGCCCACACTAGAATGATAAGGTACTATCACGCGTACTCGACAGCTTTTCTCCAAAACTTCCATACAAAAACCCCGCATCAACAGCCAAATAACCGCACCCGAACTCCGCGTTATAAGCGAGAAAGGGGAAAATCTCGGCATTCTTCCGCGTGAGAAGGCGCTTGCCTTGACGCTTCCCGCCGAAGGCGTGGATCTCATTGAGATCTCGCCGAACGCAAAACCGCCCGTGGCGCGCCTCATGAGCTACGACAAGTTCCGCTATGAGGAGGCGAAGCGCGAGAGAAAAGAACGGCTCGCGCAGAAAGGCGGCGGCCTGAAACACGTGCAGATCAGCGCCCGCGCGGCGCGGAACGACCTCTTGATCAAACTGAAACAACTTGAAGAATTCCTCGCGGAGGGCCACCAGGTGGAGATCAACATGCGGCTCCGCGGTCGCGAAAAAGGCATGAAGGACTGGGCGCGTGAGAAACTTGCGGATTTTATGAAGATGATCCCCGTGGAATACAAGTGCATCTCCGAGCCCCGCTTCGCGAAGTACGGCATGAGCGTCCAGATTGCAAAAAAATAAAAGGCGTAGTACACTTCCCTCGTTGAGTCTGTGCGGCTCGGTTTTAGCGAGCGTCCAGCTTTGGCGAACCCGACGGGGTTCCGCGAAACCATTTCAGGAAACAAAAAAAATGACCATGAGTAAATCGGTCACCGACCGAATAAGGATAACGAAGAACGGCAAGATCGTGCGCCGGCCAATGGCCGTGGACCATTTCCGCACGCGGACGAACCAAAAAAACATCCGTAACAAACGGCAGTCCCGCTCGCTTGGCATGTCCATAAAAACGTTAAAAAACTATTAATCATTGGTTGACAAATGCCAAGAGTAAAACGGGGAACCATTGCGAACAAGCGGCGGGCGAAGGTCCTTAAATATACCAAGGGATTCCGCTGGGGCCGCAAATCAAAAGAACGCGCCGCAAAGGAAGCGCTCCTCCACGCATGGACGCACGCATTCCGGGGCCGCAAGGAAAAGAAGCGCGTCTTCCGCCAGCTCTGGAACGTGAAAATCAACGCCGCGGTCCGCAAGGAAGGAATGACCTACGGCAAATTTATCGCTGCTCTCAAAAAGAAAGGAGTAGTGCTTGATAGAAAAATACTCGCCGACCTCGCCGAGCATGAACCAGAGGTATTCAAGAAAGTAGTGGCGTTCGTGAAATGAATTGGAAGAAAGCCGGCGCGCGACGCCGGTTTTTAGTTGCTTTAACGCGGTGGCCGCGCCGGGTGATGGTATTGCCTGCTCCGCGCGCGGAGGAAATCGTTCGCCTGCTTTAGAACCTTCCGGGTGTCGCCATATTTTTTGCCGATCACACCCATTGCGTCGCGATACAGGAACCATCCGTAGCCGCTGTGCTCTCGCGGAATTATTTTTACTTCTGCCTTGCGCGTCTCGGCGAGAAAAAGAATGACGGTGTCGTAAATGCCCTGGTCCCCGATGCGGAAATAAAACCGTTCATAGGCGCGGAAATTCGGCACGATCCGCAATTCGGATTTTTTAATGCCCGTTTCCTCTTCAAGTTCGCGGAGCGCCGCGTCAATGCTGCGCTCTCCCGGCTGGAAATGCCCCTTCGGAAAATTCCAGTAATCGCCGCGGCGGTAGAGCAAGAGGAATTTTATGCCGTCGCTCGTCCGCCGATAGACCACAAAGCCGGCGACCACCTGTTTCTTGGTGGGAGGTTTTTCAAACTGCTCGGGTGCGTGCGGCGGCGTCATTTACTTTAGAAACTTTTTCATTTTTTCCAACGGCCAAGTGTTTATTATATCACTTTTTGTCGCCCAGCCGCGACGGGCCTGCGCAATACCCCACTCCAAAAGGGAGAAATGCGCGGCGGCGTGCGCATCGGAGTCAATAGCCATGGGCACGCGGGCCTCCACGCACTTCCGCACATACTCGTCTTTGAGATCAAGGCGCTCGGGGAGCGCGTCAATTTCAAGAACGGTGCCGGCTTTCTTTGCGTGCGCGATGATCGCTTCCATATCCACGTCGTACGGCGGGCGGCGGTTGATGATCCGGCCGGTAGGATGGAAAAGGATGTCCGCGTGCGGGTTCGCCATGGCGCGCGTGAGCCGCTCCGTCTGCTCTGCACGCGGAAGGTTGAAATGCGAATGCACCGAGACCCCGACCACGTCCAGTTTGGCGAGAACGGAATCCGGAAGATCCAGCGTGCCATCCTTCAAAATGTCGCACTCGGTCCCTTTGAGAATGACGATCTTCCCCGCAAACTTTTTGTTCAGCCGATCAATCTCCGCCATCTGCTTCAAAATCCGCACCGCGTCCAAGCCGTGCGTCATCGCGAGCCGCTTCGTGTGGTCGGTGATCGCGATATAGCGGAGCCCGCGCGCCATCGCCGCCTTGGCCAGGCCTTCTATGGAATCTGACCCGTCGGTCCAGTCGGTCTGCGTCTGGAGGTCTCCCAGGAGATCGCCATAACCGACCAATTTCGGCAGCTGATGCGCCCGCGCGGCTTCCAACTCGCCCGTGTTCTCGCGCAACTCCGGCTCAATGTAATCCATGCCGAACGCCTTATAGAGTTCCTCTTCGGTGGCGCCCGCGATCACTTTTTCCCGGCCGCCTCCTCCGCGGCTACCTTTCAAAGAAAACAATCCGTACTCGTTCAGTTTCCATCCCTTCGCGACGGCAATCTTGCGCAACGCGACGTTGTGGTCCTTGGAACCGGTGAAATAATTGAGTGCGGCACCGTAGGATTCCTTCGGCACGACCCGGAGATCAACGTTGATCCCCGATTTTAATTTTACCGATGATTTCGTCTCACCGTGCGCGATGACCGACACCACATCAGGCATGGAAACGAAGTAGTCCATCGCCTCCTTCGGTTTTGCGGAAACGACAAGGATATCCACGTCGCCAATCGTTTCTTTCCTGCGGCGCACGGAACCCGCGGCGATCGCCTTCGTAACGCCCGCGACTCTCGCGAGCCCCGCCTCAATGGCGCGGATCTGCGGCATCATATAACCAAGGAGGAACCGACTGCCCGAACTCTTCGCAAAACCGATGCCCTTCAAAATTTTCTCTTCGCTCTTCTCGCCAAATCCTGTGAGTTTCGCGATCTTGCCCGCCTTCGCCGCTTTCTCAAGCCCCGCAAGGTCGCTTACGCCCAATTTTTGATAAAGCTTTTTGATTGACTTCGGACCGAGCCCTTCCACGCGCGACAAGCTCTCAAGATTCACCGGCGTTTTCTTTTTCAAATCTTCGTAATATCTCACTTTGCCGGTCCGCACGAACTCCTCAATTTTCTCCGCGATGGAAACGCCCACGCCGGGAATCTCTTTGAGCGCTTTAATTCCGCCCCGTTGATATATATCGGCTGCCTCCTCCTCCAATCCCTCTATCGCCAGCGCCGCTTTTTGATAGGCGCGCGGCTTGAAGGGAATATTTTGCATCTCAAGATATTCCCCGATCTCGCGGAGAAGTTCTGCAACCGATTGGTTGGAAACTTTCTGCATGTCAATGCCACATCTCGCTATTGCGCCGCATCCACAAAATCAAAGGCGTCGCCCGTAAGCACAAGCTTCACGCGGCTCCCTCTGCCGATCTTCTTTGAGAGGATGGTGCGGGAGAGCGGCGCCTTGAGCTTTTCGTCAATCACGCGGCGCAGGGGACGCGCGCCGAACGCGGGGTCGTAGCCGAGCTTCACAAGCTGCGCCACTGCCGCCGGATCAAACTCAAGCGCAATGCCTTGATCTTTCACCGTTTCCGCGAGTTCCTTCAAATTCAGTTCCACGATCTTTCCGAGCTCCTTCGGGCCAAGATCCCTGAAGATGACGATTTTGGAAAAGCGGTTCAGGAGCTCCGGCTTGAAGACGTCTATGAGCCGTTTTTTGAGGTATTCCGCGATGTCCGTCATCGACTCGCCTTTTGCGAGGGACTCATTGATGATGTCGGAGTGCGCATTGGAAGTCGCAATGATGATCGTATTCGTAAAGTCAATCGTGCGGTCAAGGCTGTCCGTGAGACGGCCGTCGTCAAAAACTTGAAGAAACAAATTCAGGATGTCCGGAAACGCTTTCTCAAATTCGTCAAGGAGGACCAAGCTGTACGGCTTGTCATGAATGGCGTCGGTCAAGGCGCCGCGCGTAGCCCCGTCCGGCGAGCCGATGAAGCGGGAGTAGCTTGCCTTGTCCTGATATTCCGTCATGTCAAACCGCACCATCATCTGCTCCGAACCGAATTGCACCTTTGCGAGCGTCTTCGCAAGCTCGGTCTTGCCCACGCCGGTGGGACCCACAAAAAGGAAACTCGCGATCGGCCCGCCTTTGCGCGTAAGACCGCTCCGGTATTCGCGGAGCGCCTCTGCGACCGCGGTGACCGCCTCTTCCTGGTCCACAAGCCGTTCGTGGATAATCTCTTCAAGGTGCAGCAGTTTTTCCGATTCCTCCGCGCCCGCTTCGCGGATCGGCATGTGCACCTTCGCTTCGGCCACCGCCATCACCCTATCCGCGGTCAATGTCTTTTCACTGCGCTCTTCCGCATCCACGAGCGCGGACTTTAACAGTTCCTCCGCGCTTGACGGCAGAAGTTTGTCCCTAAAATATTTCTTGGCGAGCGTGACCGCGCACTTCACCGCGCCGAAACTGATCACGACGCGGCTCTTCTGCTCAAGAAGTATGCTTTCGTACGTGAGGATCCTTCCCGCTTCCGCTTCGGTCACCTCGTTCATGTGAATGACCTCGAAAGCGCCCACAAAATCGCTCCGCGGCTCTATGAGCTGCTTGAACTCTCTCGGATACGTGGCCCCCACGACGGGGAACGCGTTATCTTTGATGACGGGCATCAAAACGTCCGCCGCCGAAAGGTATGCCGTGCCGGAGGTGTGGACAAGATTGTGGATATCCGGGATATAGATGATGATGTTTCCCGCCATGTAAATTTCCTCCACGATCTTTTTGAGCCGCGCGGAAAGCTCCTCCGGCGGCGCGCCGGCCACGAGATTTTGAAGTTCAATTGACACAAGCCGTTTGTCAAACAGCGCCTTCGGCACCTTGTCCTTGGTAAGCGCGAACGCGAGATGCTGCACCAGTGCTTCTTTCCCGATCCCCGGCTCGCCGACGAGAAGGGCGTTCGGATTCATGGGGCGGCCAAGCGTTTCCACAAGCCGTTCGTACTCTGCATCATGGCCGATAAGAAATCCCACCTGTTGCGCGCGCGCAAGGTCGGTGAAGTCGGTGCCGTACCTGTCCAACGTCGGCGTTGGCCGCGCCGTCCATGCTCGGTTCATAATGCGGTGCCGCAGGTGGCGGTTTGATTCAAAAATGAATCCGCTCACGGCGCGGGGGAAACGGCGTATGAATGAGCGCCTGGCCGACGAAAAGATGAGTGCGGTTTCCAAATCTCCCGCTTCTATTCCAAACATGTGGAAAAGCCGGTCCATAACGTCGGATTTTACCTTTGCGAGGGCCGAGAAGAGATCGCTCGGCTCTATGAAATTATGGCCAGCGGTAAGCGCTTCGCCGAAGGCGGCCGCCACAAGCACTTCGGCGCTTTTCTGATATTCCTCATGCGACGCCATCTCCGCGGAAACCGGCTCCGTAAGTAATTCGGTGAATTTCGCTTTGAATTCGTCCGGTTTCACGTCAAGGCGACGCAGGCCCTCGCCCATGCGCGGAAGGTCTATCAAACGCCCGGTGACGCAAAGGAAAAAGTTCTGCTTCGCGACAAGGCCGTAATCAAATGCGCGCGCGAGCGCCGAGAAGGCGGCGGGCGTGAGGAGCCACGCAAGATTGATCTTTCCCTGTGAGGGAAGCTCCGCAATAGGGAGATCCGCTTCGCCCCAATGCACAAGCCGGTCCAAAAAGACGAGCCCCAGGAAAATCCCGGCGTACCGGAGCGGCCGTATCTCCGAAATGAGAAGGGTCGCTGTGGCGAAAAGCAAAACCAAGTTGGTGATATAGCTCACGACGCGGACCGTGAATCTTCCCGCGATCGTCATCTTGAGCCGCGGATCATCAAACCGCAACTCGTAGCGATTAGAGTCCTCTTGCGGCATTGAAAATAATAACGGCCGGCGTCGCGAGCCAGATCGCGTAGAAAAGCAGGAAAAGCAGCGCAATCACCGCGTATACCGCGCCGCCGATCAAAATCCTGCCGGTCCGGAAAATAATGCCGAGGATGCGCCCGATGACCGTGTAGTCGCCGTAGAGCGGCCGGAAAAAATACCGGAGAGTGACTCTGACCGCAAACGCGCGATCGGCCTCTTCCAGTGTCGCGATAAACCGATGCCCGATCCTGCGCGAGCCGTCCACATACCAGTGATGGAAAAAATCCGTGAGGCGATAAAAGAACCGCTGCACAAGATACGCCGGCGCGAAATCCATGCCTTAATGATACCTCAAAAAAGGCCTGGCTGCTCCGGCTTCGCCGCTTTCTTTGCGGCCCGTGCCATCTTCGCCGCCGCGATAGGCGCAACCACCTCTATGGTAAGTTCACCCTTCAGAATCTTGGGCAGTTTTTTAAAGTCCTCGCGAAGCGCGCCCATCATCTCTATTGGCGATCGGAGCGCGGCAGCAGTGTGGTAAATCGGGAACACGATCCTTTCTCCCACCTTAAACACCCGCCCGTGGTCGCGCGTAATCTTCGCATCGGGTAGGAAATAATTCATCGCGAAGCGGCCCACCGCGACGATCACTTTCGGATTGATGATCTCTATTTGCCGCGTGAGATACGGTTCGTACGCCTCAATTTCAGAAGGCAGCGGATCACGGTTCTCCGGCGGGCGGCGCTTGATGATGTTCGTAATATAGACATCCTCGCGCTTCCAGCCGATATCCTTGATGAGATCGTCCAAAAGTTGCCCAGCCCTCCCCACGAACGGCCGCTTCAGCCGGTCCTCGTTATAGCCCGGACCTTCGCCGATGAACATCACCTCGCAGTCAATATTCCCCTCGCCGAAGACCAAATTAGATTCGCGGAACGGCAGGGATGCGGTGGCCACCTCCGCCTCCAACTTTATAAGTTCAGCACGCTTGTCCATATAGGACAGTATAACGCAAAAATCTTTTTAAAAGGATTTAATGCTCTTTATGGCACAATCCGCTGGTGGCGGATTACACCCACCACGCACTGGCTCGGCTCAAAGAAAGAAAAATTACGAAAAAGGACGTGGCAACGGCCTTACGCCATGGTACGCAGGAAGACACGAGCGGCGGCTTAAGAAAGGCAACACACAGAAACCAGCGGGGGACTCTGACCGTTATATACAACATAAAAAGCGCCAAAAGAATCGGCGTCATCACCGCGTACTGGACATAAATAACAAAACCATGCAAATAAAACACGATCCCCAAGCAGACGCCCTCTATATTCAACTGAAAAAGGGCGAGGTAGCAAAAACAAAACAGGAAGGGACCTGCCTGGTTGATTACGACAAAAAAGGGAACCTCTTAGGCGTTGAGATTTTAAATTGTTCGGGACAGGAATGTTCTGTACGTTATTCTCCTCCTTTTGAAGTTCCCGGGCGATCTACATTATCAAGTGAAAATCCCAAATCCGAGAAAATAATGTCTCGCAAATAAATCCCGCCAACAAGAAGTACTTCGTCAATGCTGGCCCCAACCCTAAACGCTCCGTTCTTTAAGTCGCTTATTATGTCTGGGTAGTGTAGGGGCAACTCTTTTACCACTTCCAATATCGTATTTTCCGCATCATAGGCATTTGAGACATTCTTTGTTCGCACCAGCTGGAGGAGTTGAGCTTTTTTAGCGTCAATAATTGCTTTAATGCCGCTGCCATTCAGTATGGCATTGCCTCTCGCATTGAGTCGACGCGGGGAGCGCGAAGGAGTAATTCGATCTCTCCAAAGAATGTCAACCTTCGGGAACATGTCGTCCACCTTCGGCTTTATATCCTTCAGATCTCTCTGCATAAAGATCGTCCTCTCATCAATTCTTGCGATCAGCTCGCGGATATTGCCGAGGAGCATCGCCGAAAACCAGTTGCCGACCGTTTTCACTTTTCCAACTGCTTCATTTTTGTCCATGTTTCGTCTTGTGACCATCATAGCGGGCGCAAGCAAGAAGTCAAAGATCATTTAATGATTTTTTAATCAATGGAAGTGCGCTATGCTTAACAAGTGGATATTCACCTGGGAACTCTGAAAATAGTTCCCGCGAACGAACACCTGGCACTGGTCGCGAAAGGGGTTGCAAGCATGCTTTCGTCCATGCCCGATGCAAATGAGATAGGAGTGGCCGAGATAGATCCAAACCTTTCTGACACGGCGGCATTTTGCGAACACTATCACGTTGAGATAAATCAAGCAGCTAATTGCGTGGTCCTTGAAGCAAAGCGTGCCGAGCGAACATGGTTCGCGGCGTGCGTCATCCTCGGGAGTACCCGTGCGGATGTGAATGGTCTCGCGCGACGCACCCTCGATGCCCGCAGAGTATCGTTTGCATCTATGGACCAAGCGGTCGCGCAAACCGGAATGGAGTATGGAGCCATTACTCCCATTGGTCTTCCGAGCGATTGGCCTCTCCTTGTTGATAAGACCGTGGTTGATGCGGAATACGTCATTATCGGGAGCGGCATCCGCAAATCCAAATTAGTCCTCCCCGGCAAGCTCCTCGCCCGCCTGCCCAACGTTCAGGTCTTGGAAGGACTCGGGCGGAAGGTCGGCGGGCAATAGGGTTCAGACATCGTCCAGGCATGCCAGCAACTGAAACTAGTTCTATAATTGAAATATGAAAAGATTTTCTGTAAGAGACAAGAAGTTCATGCGGGCGGCTCTTCGGCAAGCTTCTGTGGCAAAGAAGGCTGGCAACTATCCCATTGGCGCAGTGCTTGTGGTAAATGGACGCATCATTGCCAAGGAACACAATAAAAAAGAGAATAAGGCCGACCGCATCTCACACGCTGAAATGCTTTTGTTTTTGCGACACTCTAAAAACATCTTTAAATGGAATAAACATGGTAAAGCAAAAATTGAATTATTTACCACATTTGAACCATGTCTCATGTGCTTGGGAGCTTCGGTTGTTCATCGAATACATCGCATTGTTGTCGCGTGCAAAGACCCCCGAGGAGACATATCAACCATAAAGCCGGAAAAAATCGGGGTTTGGTATAAAAGGAATTGGCCAGCTATAGAGTATGGATTATTTTCCAGGGAATCGCTCAACCTTATGCTTGACTTCTTTAAGAAACGGATGGACCTAGAAAGTCGCGAGGCCTTTGATCTACTTTCTGATGTGGCGAGAAGTAAGAATGGCTAGCATTGCCGTTCAAACATCGTCCACGACGGCCAGCACCTCGTGAGGAGCTTCGCTGCTCACCCAGTCCCACCCACGACTTGAGGTCGCAATTTGCGACCTCAAGATTATAGACTCTCCTACAAGGCTATTTGGCTCGTCATGTTCCACAGAAGACAGGTCGCCACCGCAGAATTTCGCGAATTGCTCGTCATCGTCTCGTCAAGCTTCTTGCGAAACATCCGCATGCCATCCTGATGCGCCATTTGTGCAGGATTGCCCTTGAGCAACGATCTGGCAACCTGATTTGAACACTCCAAATTTGGCTTGGCGTATTCATCCTCTAAGGGACGCTGGATGCTGTCCTTGTCGTAGGGAAAAATAAAATTCTGAATATATCCTATAAAACCGCTTGCTCCGGCTTTTATAATATCAGGCCCTAATTGCCGCCCGGCTCGACACGCCCTAATATATACTTCTCTACCCTTAAGCAAGTGCGTATTTTGCCCTAAGATGAACAGTTTTTCGCCATCCTGCCCCACGACGCACGTTTCGTCTCCGTGTCCATTAAGAATCACTATGTCGGGGTCCTTCTTCGCCAGATAACTTTCTACCATCTTCCGGCAGGCTTTTTCTTTTTCTAAATCGATAACTTGAACTCCCCTCTTTTCAGCCTCCCGAACCAATTCACCAGCCCAATAAAAAAGATAGTGGGTGGTATCCTCATACCTCGGCCTGGTTATCAACGCCAGCATTTATTCGGCCGGAACGAGCTCCTTAAGAGATTGCAGATAAAGCAACTGCATCTCAATAATTTGCTTGCCAACTTCATCGCGATCCTTAACGTGCTCTATCAATTCTCTGAGATCAAAATTGCCCTTGTCACCAACGGACATAGAAATATTCGGGGGGAGTGTTTCGAGGCGGGCGACAACCAAGTCAACCACCTCAGGGGTAATTTCTACGTTTTGATTATTTGACATTATCAGTTTTTATAAATTGCAAATCGAATAATTTCTGAAGAATGATTTTGCCGAGGTCAGTATCCGCCTTGATTTCCCTATAGGCGACCTCCCAGGTAATCGGCCCATGAGGATCTATGCTCAACACAATCTCCTTTCTCACATTAATAGGAAGGTTCGCGTAGGTTTGGAAAAAGAGGTCTTTACGCTCCATGGTTACTACTATGATACCACGTTCATCTCGCCATTATCATAGCGGGCGCAAGCAAGAAGTCAAAGAGTATTTAATGATTTTTTAATCAAGTAGGATTGTCCCTCGTGAGGAATTTCACTGCTCGGCACTTGCAAGGCGGCGGCATTCCTTGGGGTAACTACAACAAACCAAATCCTACGTGAGTAGTTTGAACCAAGCAGTTTTCAATTTACGATTTCTTGCGAGCTATAGCCGTTCTTTTTAATGACCGTGTGTGTGTCTGCGTTCCTCCCTCTTTTGGTGCAGCGAGCGAAGAGCCTGCCGCTGATTGATTATTTTTACCTGGAGTAACAGCCCGAATGAAGTGCCCAACCCCGAGTCCCTCTTCTTCATTGACAATCGAGATTAACTTTTTCATCTCAAGTAAATATCCGACAGACTTTCCACTGCTATCTATATTTAGCTTCATCGCCTCGCACTCTTCCCTCCCAAAGCAATGACCGTGGCTGTATGGTGTCCGCGCCAATCGATACGCTACAGCTCTCGCTACATCGTCGTTATAGCCTGCACCTTTTAGTAATTTGACAGCATACTCTTGGGCTTCCCAAACAAGAGTATCCATCTCGCGGTATAGCACGATATCAAGCTTCTCGGCCATTTGCTTCCATGGAATAGGCATCTCCTCTGGCCGCATGTTCTTAAATTTTTTCTCCAACATGTCCACTTCCTCGACTATGCCATAACTGGAAACCCATCCCCCTTTATACGAAAGTTGTGGATCAATCGGCGTCAAATATCCTAAATCACCAAGAGTAATCTTATTGGCAGCAAGAGACATCAACGTCGCGCCACTTGCCGCTTCATAAGGCACAAAGATATGCAAGTGTTTGAAGCGTTTCTGTAGAAAGCGAGCTATATTGTAAGATGCCGTGAGACTGCCTCCGGGTGAGTGAAGCAACATAAACGCCTTATCGATTCCCCTACATGATTCATCTATAACTTTTTCAAGCTCGTAAGCGTCGTTCGTCGATATCGACGTAGTGTCATAACTCGCTGGGTTGATACGGACAACCTTATCAGACGCTATAAAGGTTATAACGGCCGCGCCCTCTTTTTCTGCAATCGTTTTAAGAAAGTCCAATTTGCTTCCCTCAATCATTATTAATCATATTACTACTATAACTGCATTATTCAAGCCTTAAACAACTCCTATTTACTGGCGTGAGGAATTTCACTGCTCGGCCGATAAGATCGGCCTGCGCTTTCGGCACCCACGGTGCCGAACTGCCGCGTAAGAACGCGGCCCTCCTTCACGGAGGGGACGTACCGTCCCCTCCGACCCACCCCTCCGTTCAATTCCCCTCAAAGAAAACAAAAACAACAAGAACACTCCTTCTCGCGAATTCGTCTTCGCACGAGCGAGAAGGAGTGTTCTTGTTGTCTGTGCCCTCGTGAGGAATTGAACCTCAATCTTCTCCTTCGGAGGGAGACGTCCTATCCGTTGAACTACGAGGGCTATAACGTCCCTAGTGTACTACAAACGTCCACGCTTCGTAAACGGCGGCGATCACGAATATCGCGGCGACGAGGTCAAGAAAGAACTTTTTCGCGGCGGAAAGGGCAAGGACACGGCGGCCGATCGAAATGATGAGGAGGTATTGCACGCTGATAAAGAGGCCTCCGACGAGCCCTACGACCACCAAAAAATTATTTAGTCCAAGGCCGATCAAGATGACGGGGAGGAAGAGGATCAAAGAACGGGATGCGAACTTGCTCCATCCGAGGTCATGCTCCAGCGCGTTCTTTATCTCGTGCGAGACGGGCATGTAAACGGTCGCGACGGCGAGCAATCCAAAGAGCACAAGGATCTCCTTTTTCCAAACGGGCCACTGGGTAAGGCCCGAGATGGTATCGGACGCGATTGTGGGCGCGGATCCGAGGATCCCTGACGTAAAAAGCATATACAGCAACGCTACGAAGAAGGTCCCGCCGGCAAGCGCGCGCCACGGATCGGACAATGCGCCGGTCTTTTTGCGCGATTCATATGCCGGCTCCACGCTCGTCCACCCCGCAAGCGCAAAGAGAATGGCGCCGAACGGCAAAAACAAATTTTGGAAATTAATAGCGGGAACCCCCGCGAAGGTAATGGACGGCCACGCAGTCACAAAAATAAAAATGATGATCGCGGACGTGCAGGTAATGCCCACAAGCTCCAGTTTAACCACGCGCCGATCGCTTGCAAAAACAGTGATGGCGGTAAAAAGCCAGAAGACGAGGAGCGCGACGCCCATCGCAACCGAGGGGAACGCAAGATGGATAAATTGCATGCCGAGGATAAGATAGGCGACGAGCGTGAGGAGAAGACCAAGCACGATCGCCACAAATCCGACCCAGAACCCGCCGCGGCCGAAGTATTGTTTTACGAGCCCGAGGAGCCGCTCCCTCTCGCCGATCTTCTCAAGTGTTTTTAAATAGACCACGTGCGCCGCGCTCACAAAAACCGCGAGCACGACCAAATAAAAAAGGCCGACGAGCCAGCCCGATTGCATGAACACGTACGGCAATGCAAACACGCCGTCTCCCACCGTCGCCGCCGCAACGATCGCGGCGACTTTGAAAAACCCGCCCTGCGCCGACTTCATTCGGCGAGATAGACCGAATCCCCCTCGTGAACTTTTTCGCTCACCTTGATGCCCACCTGCTCGCCTTTGGGTGCCTTGTCAATCGCTTTGTGGTCATACTGCATGGACCCCGCCACTTCCTCAAAGTCCGTCGTCGCACCCTTGAATGCAAGTTTTGTCCCTGCGGGAACCACTTTGTTGAACTTCACGATGGCGACACCGATCTTGTTATAAAAATGCACGACCTCTCCGATCGGTTTTGGCTCTTTTGAAGATCCCTTGGCAGCCATTTGATATTTTGATTTTATTTTTTTACTGCGACCTTTGTGCAGAAGATTGAAATCCCTCGGGATCCACCTCTTTTTCTTCCGCTTCAACCATCGCAACCACTTTATCCAAAAGCGACTTCGGATCGGGGTCAAAGACCACTCTTCCCGTGCCGCGATGCGCAATCTTCAGAATATGCTCAATCTCATCGCTTTCCCCGCCGGTGCCCGTCAAAACCCCCTGCGGTTTTTTATCCTCAAACGCGATGGTAAATTCGTTCAAGGTTCCCACGCGACCGCAGATCGTAATCACGGCGTCGGCCGTGCGCGTGAGGAGCAGGTTGCGTCCGGAATAATCAAAACCGGTGTAGATAATGAGGTCGTGATAATCAATTGGCAAATGATACGTTTTTATGTGCGCGAGTTTTGAAACGGCCGGTGAAAGTCCGATCACGATGCCCCCTGCTTCCTTCGCTCCTTTTGCGGCCCAGTACGGAATGCCGGTCGTGGCGCCCGTCACGAGCACCATCCCGCGCTCCGCGATCATACGGCCGAGCGCTTCGGCCTTCAGAAGCGTCCCCTGCGCCGCGGCATCCGTCACGGCGGAACCGGAAACGCAGATTTTGTACTTGAGGTAGGTTTTTGAAAGCTCCTGGGGCATATTCAAATGATAACCGATTCCTTTTCTTTCGGCACCTCGACGGCCACCGCGAGCTCGTCTCTGATTTTTTGCGCGAGCGCCTCACTGGCCCCTTCTTCACCCTGCACGACGAACACTTTTTTGAGCGAATGGCGCATGGGGGAAAGCCACGCCATGAGGAGCGGCTGGTCGGCGTGCGCGGAGTAACCGGGGATGTTCACTTTTTTACAGCGCACGGGAACTGTCGTGCCGAAAATCCTGACCTCCTTCGCCCCATCAAGAATCTCGCGCCCGAGCGTGCCCTTTCCTTGATATCCAATGAAAAGGATCGTGCTCTTTGGATCGGGAAGATAGCGCATTTCGTGATGCAGGATGCGCCCGCCGTTTGACATGCCGGAACCCGCGATGACCACCTTCGGCGGCGGTACGCCATTGATCTCTTTTGATTGTTCGGTTGTAAGCGTAAGATGCAAGCCGGGAAAGTTTAAAATATCGTCGCCGGATTTCGCGATGTGCGCCGTTTCGGAATTGAAATAACTTTCGTACTTTTTGTAGACCGCCGTGAGCTTGATCGCAAGCGGACTATCAATGAAGACCGGCACGCGCGGGATGCGCCCTTCTTCAAACAGCTGGTGAAGATGATAGAGCAGCTCCTGCGTGCGCTCCATTGCGAACGTTGGGATCATAAGCGTGCCGCCGGACTTCACCGTATCCTCTACCACGTCCTCAAGCTGCTCCCTGCGCTTATCCACGTTCTCGTGCACACGGTCACCATAGGTTGATTCAATCACGCAGTAATCCGCCTCGCTTAATTTTTCCGTCGGTTGAATGATCGGTGACGGCGAATTGCCGAGGTCTCCCGAAAAGACGATCGTCTTCCCTTCGGCTTTTATCCGTATGCTCGCGGAGCCCAAAATGTGCCCTGCGTCAAAAAGTTCGGCGGTGAACGCTCCCACGGTGACGGGCTCATGATAGCGAAGGCCCCGCCAGCGAGTGCGCAGTTGCATGATGTCTTCCGTCGTGTAGAGCGGCGGTTTCTTTTCGCGTTCCGCTTCTGTCTGAAGAATGTGTTCGGAATCAAGAAGCATGAGCTCCGCGAAATCCTTCGTCGCCGCGGTGGAATAGACCGTGCCGTGGAACCCAGCGCGGACGAGCGAAGGAAGGCGGCCCGTATGGTCAAGATGGGAGTGCGTGATGAAGACGGCGGCGGCATCTTTTGGGTCGTACGGGAACGGGTCAAAGTTCCGCCGCTCGGCATAGTGGCTTCCTTGGTGCAGGCCGCAGTCCACCATGATCTTCGTCACGGGCAGGCCGGATTCCAAAAGATAGTTCGCGCCCGTCACTTCGCCCACGCCGCCGTAAAAGGTAAGTTTCATATTCGGATTAATTATAATACGGCGGAGCGCACAGCGTCTTTTTCCTCAAGCGCCTCCTCAAACGCCTGCCGCTCGTTCCAGGGAATTTTCTCTCCCCTCGCCACATGAATCCAGTCCTCGCTTCCTTTGCCCGTGCCGATCACAACGTCGCCGGCCCGCATGAGCGCGAATGCCTTCTTGACCGCTTCCCGCCTGTTCAATATTTCATAGACGTTAACGTATTCCAGATCATCGTCTGAAATCCCCGCGCGTATCTCGCGGATGATTTCCGCAGGGTCCTCGTCGTACGGATCCTCATCGGTAAGAATGATCTCGTCGCAATACGTCGCGGCGATCTTTCCGAACTCCGGCCGTTTCCACTTGTCGCGTCCGCCGCCCGCCGCACCCAGGATGCAGATGAGGCGCGCGTCGGGATAGTTCGCATTCGGCTTCGGTTTCGCCGCCGCGTAGGCTGCTTTGAGCGAATCGGGTGTGTGCGCATAGTCAACGATCGCGGTATAGGGACCTTCCGTCAAAAATTCCATTCGCCCCGGAACGCCGCGGAAGGACGTGAGTGCGCGTACAATGGCCGCTTCATCAACCTCGAGGTCCATCGCGATCGCAACCGCCGCCGCCGCATTCTGCGCATTGAAATGCGTGAGAACGAACCGCGGCGCTGATGCCCGCCTCGCGAAGCTCGGCTCCCCAACCTCCGCAAGAACTTTTTCGATCCGTTCGTCTTCCGCAGAGTATGATCGCATTTCCCGCGCCGAAAGCGCGTTACTGAAAAATCCAAAATGCTGGTCGTCGCGATTCAAAAATATCCTGCCGCCCCTCGCAAGCACGTAGTTCAAGAAGTCCAGTTTCGCCTGCCGATAATTCTCAAAGGAACCGTGGGACTCAATATGTTCCGGCGCAAGGTTGGTCAGGGCGGCGATTCTCCAATTGATGAAGCGGTGGCGGTGCTGCGTGACGCCCTGCGACGTGACCTCTATGATCGCATAACGGCACCCTGCCCGTACCGCCTCCGCGAGGAAGCGTTGGATGCGCGCGCGTCCGGGCATGGAATTGCTGCCTGGATTCTTTTCGCTCGTTTCCCCGATTTTGATGCGCAATGATGAAAGTAACGCGGTCTTTTTTCCTGCCGCCTCAAGCATCGCATTTAAAAGCTCCACCGTCGTCGTTTTCCCTTTCGTACCCGTGACGCCGATCACGAAAATTTTCCTGCCCGGCAGCCTATACCAAAGCGCCCCGAGCCACGCCCAAAGAAAATGGTACGTCGAAACAAGGCGCGGAGAATCGTAGAAGAACCGTGCGATGCGCGACCGCCTGAATTTTTCCATCGCCGCCATTTTATTTTTTCCCGAGCGCGCCGAGCGCCGCCCGGAGCCGCTCTTCCATGCCGCGTACTTTCGGATCAACCTTCCCGAGCGCCGCGCGCGCCTCCTCGCGCCGATATCCAAGACTCGTAAGCGCCTCCACGATGTCCGCATCGCCCTCCATCTTTTCCACGACCAATCCCGATCTCGCCGATTCCACCTTCCCCCGCAGCTCAACAATCACGCGCTCGGCGGTCTTCCTGCCGACGCCCGACGCGCGCGTGAGCAAATCCGGCCGTCCTTCTTTTATCGCCGCCGAAAGCTCGCCCAATGGCGCGATGTCCAAGATAGAGAGCGCCGACTTCGGGCCGATGCCAGAAACCGAGATCAGCATTTCAAAAAAGTTCATCTCCTCGGCCGACAAGAACCCGTAAAGGTCCAGTGTGTCCTCGCGCACGTAAAGGTGGGTGAAAAATTTCACGTCCGCCCCGACCGCCGGGAGCGCCTTGAGCGTTTGCTTGCTTGCAAACAGCTTGATCCCCAACCCCGCAGCGGTAACCACCGCAAAATGATCCGACTTCAGCGTTAACTTCCCCGCGACGCTGTACAACATATCTCAATTATATGCTTGCGGCCCAAAAACTTCACGCGTGATTTTATAGGTATTGCCATGCGAAAGGAGTCCCCGATACGAAGCGCGCACCTCCGGCCTCTCTCCCGCAACCCGCAACCGCTTTACCATCCGGCGCCGCGTCGCCGTCCGCAGCACACAGTGATCCGGAAAATGCACCCAGCCGAGGAAATCAACGCCAGAGGCTGCCGTTTTCATAAATATCTTTTCGGGGTGCATGGTGAGCTTGAGATTATTGCAGAGGAAGGCATCCATCTCCGGCAGGATGATTTTGAGCCATTCACGATTGCTTGAGAGAATCACAAAATCATCGGCGTAGCGGATATAATGCCTCACCTTCAGTTTGTGCTTCACGAACTGGTCAAACTCGTTCATATAAACGTTCACGAAAAGCTGTGAGGTGAGATTGCCGAGCGGAAGGCCCACGCCGGGCGCAGTAGAAGAGAAGCTTCCAATCACCTCTTGCAGAAGCGACAGCGTTTCGCCGTCAGAAATGTACGAATGCAGGATGGCGAGCAAGGTAGTGTGGTCGATATTCGCAAAGAACTTACGGATGTCGCATTTCAAAACCCAACAGGTTTTCGTGTTATTCTCGCTCACACTATGAAAGAAGGAACGGAACTGATTGAGTGCGGCATGGTTCCCCTTCTCATCGCGGCACGAGAAGGAATCGGAGATGAACGTCCGCTCAAAGAACGGATAGAGCACGCGATAGATCGCATGGTGGAGAAGCCGATCGCGGACGGCCGCCTTGTGGATACTCCGAGGTTTTGGATCGGAGATGTTGAATGCATGGTATCCGCCGTGGCGGTAGGTACCGTTCAAAATATCCGCGCGAAGTGATAGAATGTTATCCATCAGGCGCAGTTGGAACTCTTGCACGTCGCGCTTGTTGCGCTTGCTGGGCAAAAACTCGCGCCACGCTTCCAATAAATTTTCCAGCGCGGCGATTTTCTCGAAGCCGCCGGCCAATCGTATCTTCATGGATAAAAATTCACACGTAACCCCCCCCGACACCTTACGCTTCCCATCATCCAACACTTGGTGGCGGCGTACAAGGTCTGGCACAGTTTTCTGCCGCGTGTCCCGAAAGACGCGCGATACACGCTTGGCGTAAAAATTGACGGCCTGCTCGTGGAAACAATTGACTTTATCTTCACGGCAGCCTATCTCGGTTCCAATCAAAAATTGCAGTATCTCCCGAGGGCTGCGGCGAAACTCGACCTCGTAAAATTCTTTTTACAAATTACTTGGGAGATAAAGGCGATTGATAATAAGCAATACGCTCTCATATCGGAACAGCTTGACGAAATCGGCAAGATGCTCGGCGGATGGATTCGCCAGATTCAAAAACAAAACTCCCCCGCGTGATACGGGAGAGAAGCGAAGCGAATAGCGCGCAGAGCCGCAGGGTTGTTCACGTTCCAGTCGTTGTCAAGCCAGTTGTAGTTCCAGTTCCACCTGTCATCGTTCCAATAGAGGTAACGCACATACAGGTTGCCATCGGAGTTGCGGTTGCGTATAGCGTGCCGTCCGCGCCACTGCCCGTCGAATACTCTCCGGGCTGTATCGTATTCGGCATTGAAATGCCATAGCACGCTACACCAAGTATCTTCACTTTTTCAGATTCATACGCCACTCCATCTCAAGCCGTAACCGGAGATGCTCCGGGCGTAAGGATACTGGGTTCGGTAGCGGGAAGCCGTAACCGCCCGCGTATTCACCTACTGCCGCCTTCATTGTAGCAAAAAGTAAATCCCCGTGCTCCAGCATAACGCCAAAGCACGGGGAGAAAATAAAAGGACAAAGGACTGAGTGTCCGAGAAGGGCAAATGGTCCCAGTCCAAAGTGCCTAACTTGCGCGCAGAGCCGCAGGGCTGAGCACGCGCCAGCCGCGGCCAAGCCAGTCGTAGTTCCAGTCCCACCCGTCATCGTCCCAATAGAGGCAACGCACACACAGGTTGCCACCGGAGTTGCGGTAAATCGTACCCCAGAAAAATATGTAGTGGGTACGACCCTGCTCGTCCCGCTTCCACTCCTCGGGAATGAGGTGTGGATTCTTGAGCAGGTAATCGAGGAGGTTGGCGTTGAAGACCGGCTTCCCTTCAAGCTCCGTACGGAGCTTGTTGCCCTCAATGGACTTGCCGTTCTGCTGGTTCGGGGAGAGGTAGAGTTGCACCTGCTTGGGGTCCCACTTGAAGGAACCGCCCCTCTGGTGCTTTTCCACCTTCCAGTCGCCGGGAATGAACGGGGAAGCGTCGAGGTCAATGACGTGCTCAATCGCTTTCACTTCGGAATAGCCGAGGAGTACTTGCCGAAACTTACGTAGCATCTCTTCATTTTTGGCGAGTTCACCGACTTCACCCGGAGTCAATCCGGCTTTCGCTGCGGTGATGCAAAATTCGTGGGCAAGGCCCACACTGAAATCAGACACATTGCTGTTCATGGCAACACATCCTTCTTTATGTTGCGACTCGTCCTTTTTAAGGACCCATCGCACGCCAGCAGGCTCCCCCACGCAATCTGGGTTTTGCCATGGCAGGCAGAGGCCCCACAAAGAGCCGCTATCTGCCACAGCAAACGCAAGTTGAGATATTAAAGAACTACAACAAAATTATACTCTAGCTATCATTATCTGTCAAGCCCCTTGTGAAATCTGGGTTTCTCGTTATACTAACCACCAATGCCCATCACATCATCCGCAAAAAAGGCGCTGCGGCAGAACCGGACGCGGCGCGCGAGGAATGTTATCAAAAAGGAAAATTACAAGAAAGCGGTGACCGGCTACCGAAAGCTGGTCCTCGGGAAGAAAATTGAAGAGGCGCAAAAAATGCTGCCCGCGGTCTTTAAGGCGCTTGATAAGGCGGCAAAGACAAAGGTAATTGAAAAAAACAAGGCGGACCGTTTGAAATCCCGCCTCACCAAATTGATCGCGCGGTAGGAATTGGATATCACAAATTGTGACTTCCAATTGTAATGGCGAACAAGGTCGCAAATCGCGACCTTGGATCTTGTGTCCTATTCCGGCAAAAATCCCATCGGTTTTTCGCCTTTTTTATCCTCTGGTGGCGCGAGAAGATCTTTGATCGCTCTAAAAATATCGTTAATCGTCTCGCCGTGCGCTCTATATTTTCGTTCAAGTTCCTCCACCCTGCGCGCGAGTTCCTGATGCGACGCCATTAATTCTCGCAATTTCACAAATACACGCATGATAAGGATATTTACCGCAATTGCCCTCTCGCTATTTAAAACGGAGGAAAGCATCGCTATCCCTTGCTCCGTAAAAACATACGGCAGCGTGCGACGACCGCCACGGCCCGGCTTTGACATCGCAAATTGCGATGTCAAAGATTTAACTTCCCCTTCCACAAGCTGGAACATAAAATCTTCTGGAAAACGGCGCGTATTGCGTTTTACTGCTTCATTGAGCCGGAAGGTGGGTACTCCGTAGAGTTCGGCCAAATCGCGATCTAACATAACCTTACGCCCACGGATGAGTAAAATCCGGCGCTCAACGATTTCAGCCGGAATTCCGGCGGGAGGAAGAGGCATTCCCCAATCCTAGCAACCTCTTATTAAGCGAGGATTAAATCCAGAAGGGCCTCTTCGTAGTCCAGCTTCCCGGATTTTACCGCCAGATCGTACGCCGCCATGCGCGGGATCTTTTCACCGGCCTGCGCGGCAAGGATATTGAATATCTTCGGCGGCGGATCATTCATGGCAAACAAATTTTCAAGCGCCGAGAGGCGGGTCCGCGCATCGTAGCTCTTCATGCCATTTATGAGCGCCCAATAATTCGGCGCGGCTTCAAGGTCTAGCGCGTCCAGGTCCTTCTTCTCAATGATAGCCTCGCGCCGGGAAAGCGCTCTGAGAGCGCACAGTTTTTGAAGTTCGGTGACAAGCGCCCACGAGTTCCCTTCGTAAATTGTTCCGAGAAACGCCGCGGCGGCGTCGCTTATGTTCAAGCCCATCTTCTCCGCTTCTGACCTTACGAAGGTATGCCACGCGGCCCCCGAAAGATTTTCAAATTTCTGCGCGAGCGACGGCTTTGCGAGCAAAAACGCGAATGCTTTTACGGGCTTATCTTTTCCCGAAACGAGGGCGGTAACGCTTTTCTCCGCGGCGAGCGGCTTCAGCAATGTTTCGGCCGCGTCCGCGCCAAGTTCAAAAACATTTTCCAAAACGGCGAGCTTGGCATCCGCAAAGATGGATCGGCTCCGCACGAATTCAGAAAGGTCATCAAGGGCTCCGTCCGCCGCAAGATCAAAAAAACCGAGCCCGAGCGCGGAATGTTTTTTCCTGAACTCCGCAATGATCTCTTTTTTCTTTTGGAACCGGCGATAGTCGTCGGGCCCGTAGAGAAATATGATCATGGTCGGCGCCAAATCAAGATTTTCCTTCTTTGATCCTTCGTTTTGCGGCGGCCTTCATGAACTCGCGGAATAAGGGATGCGGGTCAAGCGGCCGTGATTTGAGTTCGGGATGGAATTGCGAGCCCATAAAGAACGGATGTTTCTCGCGAGGCAGCTCCATCACCTCCATCAGGCGCCGGTCGGGCGACTGGCCCGAAAACACCATCCCTTTGTGTTCCAACCGTTTGATAAAGACGGGATTCACTTCGTAGCGGTGGCGGTGCCGCTCGGAGATCTTTGCCCGGCCGTAGGCCGCCTCCGCGATCGTGCCTTTTGTGAGGACCGCCGGATACGCGCCGAGCCGCATCGTACCCCCGTACCTTTTTTCTTCCATAAGCCTCTTTTGTTCCGGCAGAATATCAATCACGGGATATTTCGTGCGCGGATCAATCTCCGTCGTATTCGCGCCGTGGAGCTTCAGAACGTCGCGTGCGAATTCCACAACTGCAAGCTGCATGCCGTAACAGAGCCCAAGGTACGGGATCTTGTTCTCGCGGCAATAACGGATGGCGGCGAGCTTTCCTTCAATGCCACGCCTTCCGAAACCGCCGGGGACAATGATGCCGCCGTATCCATCAAGCTTCTGGAGCGCCCGCTTCCCTTTCTCAAATTGCTCCGACTCCAACCATTCAATGACCGGCTTCACCTTCCAATGTGCTGCGGAATGCTTGATTGCTTCAATGACGGAAATATACGAATCAGCGAGGACGAACTTCCCGCTTGAAAAATATTTTCCCACAATGCCGACCTTCACGACCTGTTTTGCATTATGGATGCGCGCCGCGAGCCGCCGCCATTCATGAAGGTCCCTTTTGCGCATCCGCAACCCAAGTTTCTCAAGGACAAGGTCGCCAAGGTGATCTTTTTCAAAATTTACCGGCACGTCGTACAAGCTCGCGGCATCCGGCGCCGAAATAACGTCCTGTTTGCGGACGCTGCAATTGAATGCGATCTTCTCCTTTCTTTTTTCGTCAAGCGGATACTTTGCGCGCGCGAGGATGATGTCCGGCTGCAACCCTACGGAGTTCAAAGCACGCACGGCATGCTGGGTAGGCTTCGTTTTGAGCTCGTTCTCGTCGTTCATGATAGGCAGATAACTCACAAGGACAAGGAGCACGTCCTTCGGCTTTTTTATCCGAAGCATCCGGACGGCCTCAAGGAAAAGGATGTTCTCGTACTCGCCGGCGCTGCCGCCCACTTCAACAATAACCAGGTCCGCCTTCGCGCGATGCCCGGCGCGCTCAATCCGATCGATCACCTCAAGCGGGATGTGGGGCACCACGCTCACGCACTTCCCTCCATACCCCATGCTCCGTTCGCGGTTAATCACTGCCTGGTACACGCTCCCTGTCGTCATATAGCTCGCGCCTGTCAAGTCGCGGTTAAGGAATCTTTCATAATTCCCCATGTCCTGGTCGCACTCGGTGCCGTCGTCCAAAACAAAAACCTCACCGTGCTCGGTGGGGTTCATGGTGCCTGCGTCAACGTTCACATAAGGGTCAATCTTCACGGAGGTCACCTCAAGGCCGCGCGACTGCAAGATCTTTCCGATGGATGCCGAAGCGACGCCCTTGCCAACCCCCGACATCACGCCGCCTACCACAAAAATATATTTTGCGTCCTTCATGTCTTGATTGTGCACGCTTTCCAGCCGCCGCGCAAGTGTGTGAGCGGTGTCAGGAAAATTCTTCCATGCCCGCCTCGTGCTGGGGTACCAAACTCGGGTCGGTGGGCAGCGTAAAACGCACCGTCGTGCCGCGGTTGAGCTCCGATTCAACCCAAATTTCGCCGCCGTGCGCCATCACGATGCTCTTTGTGATACAAAGGCCGAGGCCGGATCCCTCCGTTTGCAATTTTACGGCATTGTCCGCCCGATAGAACTTGGTGAACAGCTTCCCCACCGCCTCGGGAGGAATACCGATGCCGGTATCCTTCACGCTAACCTCAAGGAACGGCCTGCCGGGTATGGCATCCACCTTTATAGTCACCTCGCCATTTTCCACGTTGTACCGGATGGCATTTTCCAAAATGTTCACGATAGCGAGCGAAAGGTGCTCCTCATCTACCATGACGCGGGGCAAGCTCCCCGACGGACGATCAAAATACAGCTTCACGCCTGCCTTCCGGGCAGCAGGCAAAACATCCGCCAAAATTTTTCCGAGGAACTCCGCAATGTCCGCCTCGCGAAACGTATAGCCGAACCGCCCTCCCTCCATCTTTGCGATGTTGAGCAGGTTTTCTATTCTGCGCAAGAGCCCTTGGCTCGCAGCAAGGGCGTTGTCCACAATAAGCTTATTGGTCTCGGTAAGTTCCGTCGCATGGACAAGGGATTGGAGCGCCCAATTGATGTCGGTGACGGGGCCGCGGAGCTGATGGGACGCAACCGTCACAAACTCGCCCTGCGAGCGCATGACCGCAGTTTGCGCGGTGCGGTCGCGGACAATTTTCATAAACCCGAACGGCAGCCCGTTCTCGCCGTTGATCGGCGCCGTCGTCACGCGGAACTCAAGCTGCGGATTCGCAAACGACACATCAACCACCTGCGGATACTCCCCCTCGGCCGAACGCACGACGACGCGCGGGGCGAGTGAAGGAAAGACAATCTGAACAAACGTGCGCCACGCGGGCCGCTCAACGTCCTGCGGCGTAAGCACGTGCCCTAAGATGGTGCCTGCGGGAATTTCAAAAAGGCGCTCGGCGGCCGGGTTGAAAAAATTCACCCTGAAGCCCTTGTCATAAACTATGAGGGCATCGTCTATGCTTGCGAGCATGCTTTTAAGCTCGCCCCGCTCAACTTCCGCGTCCCGGCTGACCGATGCCGCCTGGTACGCCGTGGCGCCCGCGAGCGTAAGGACCACAAGCAACAACCCGCCTTTCATGTACACAAAAAAGCCGCTCGGCATGGTAACAACATCAAGCACGAACGCCGCGGCGACGACCGCGAACAAAATCCAAACTACCTGGAACTCCTGCCGCGCTATGATGCTTTTGAGTTTTGAAAGCCCTTTGTCCAAGTCTTTTCTATTATACATCTATATATCAAAAATCGTCCCTTGATTGCCCCTCGTCCGTTTCGCAGTTCTTGCCGCCGTGAGAGCGGTCGGCGTCTCCGTACCGCCGAGCCGCGCGAGAAGCGTCGCAAATTTCATTGCCGCAAAGTACGTTCTCGCATCGGGCGGCTCTTTTTTTGTGGCGAGCGATTCAAGCGCGGGCGCTTGCATCGGCACATGACGTTCAAGCGTGACGAGCTTTTCCGAAAGCTCCATATCTTTTTTGTGCGTGTTTAACTTGCTCCCCAATGTTGAATCACTCGCGAGGCGTGCATATACATCCTTCACGCTCCCAAACTTTTGAAGGAGTTCCGTGGCCGTCTTCGGCCCCACGCCCGGCACGCCCTTCACGTTGTCCGATGGATCACCCACAAGCGCCTTGTAATCAATAAGCTGTGTGGGCGCGAGGCCATACTTCTCACGCACCGCTTTTTCGTCGTAGACCGTCGTGTCGCTTATGCCTTTATTGAACGTCCTCACTACGATCTTTTCCTCCTCCACAAGTTGGAGTGTGTCGCGATCGCCGGTCAGGATCACAATTTGCACGTCGTTCTCTTTCTTAAAATGTTCGGCAAAGGTGGCGATAAGATCGTCCGCCTCAAACCCCGGCACCTCAAACGTCGGTATTCCGAACGCGCTGAAAAGTTTGTGCGCTTCAATAATTTGGGAGATAAGGGCATCGGGCGCGGGCGGACGTTGCGCTTTGTATTCCGCATACATTTTGTCGCGAAAGGTCGGCTCCGGCCGATCAAACAGCGCCGCTGCGTAATCCGGCCTCTCCTCGCGCCACAACTTCAATAAGATGCTCGCGACGCCGTAGATCGCGCCGGTCGGTTCGCCCTTGGGCCCCGTGAACGGCGGCAGCGCGTGGAACGAGCGGTGGATAAGGGAATTCGCGTCAACAAGAAGAAGCTTTTTCATGCGTTACCATTTATCATAATATGCCTTTCGTTTTCGTGCTTCCCGTGCCGGAACGCGAGCCAAACAGCGTCTTTCGGCAAAATATTTTTTATGCGTTCCGCCCATTCAATGAGCGCGACGTTGCGCGGGTCCGCGAGAATTTCTTTAAAGCCGATCGCCGCAAAATGCTTTGCGCCTTTCAACCGGTAGGCATCCGCATGAAATACATTTGCAAGTCCTTTATGCGCACACACGCGCGGCAACGCATAGCGCCGCATAATAACAAAGGTCGGGCTTGATGCGCGCTTCTTCATGCCGAGCCCTTTAAAAAATCCCTGCACGAAAGTTGTCTTCCCGGCGCCGAGGTCTCCTTTGAGCGCAAAGATTGCGGCACTCTTCCTGCGCCCTGCTTTTTTTAATATCTTCTTCGCAAGTTCTTCACCGAGCGTTTTTGTCCCTTCCGAAGAAAAGCTTTGATAGGTCCTCGTTCGCCTTAATGGCATAAATGATGAGTCCTGCGAGCAACACCGCAGTTCCCACCATTATCGTGGAAAATGCGGCGTTTGTGAACCCGCGGTTCAGCGGGACGGCGGCGGGATAGCCGCGGACCACAACCGCGCTGCGCGCGGTCGCATTCGGCGCGGCCGGCGTTGGATCCGCGAATGCGAAATGCTGCGCTGGTCCCATTGCGTAATCGGCGCGGGAAAAGCTTTGCCCTTCCGGCGCGCTGCCGTCAAAATTCCCCCGGTCCGCCAATGCGCCGCCCGCATCATAGAGCGCAAGTCCCCCATCCGTGTTCCGCAGGGACAGCTTCGTTACGGTTCTTTTTAGCACCAGATAGCCGTGCGCGGAGATGCGCTGCCCTGTGAGCGAAAATTTTTTGCCGTTCTCGGTTTTCAAAACCCACCCCTTCAAATCCACCGCCGTGCCGCCGCCGTTCCAAAGTTCAACCCACTCTCCTGCCGCGTCCGCGCCTACCGGATTCGGCAGCCATTCGTTGATGAGGACCATTTAGAAACAATCCTACTACCCAGAGATTAAAAAGAAGTTAAATAAGGACGACTCATTATTGAGCCGCCTGAAGAAGGGGAAAGCTCTTTGAGGAAGAAAATTATGTCGCGATTTGTGACCCTAAAAAAGACGGCAGCCACACGCAGGTCTGCTTTGCGGAACCGCGCGGAGGACGAGTAAAAAATCCGCGAGCGAATAGAAAAAATGCCGGGTGCCCGGGAGTAGTGACCAGGGCGGCATTTTTTCGTACATGAGCGAGCCGGATTTTTGCGAGCCCGGAGAGGGTTCCGCAAAGCAGACCTGCGTGTGGCTACAGCAGCTCCTCCTTGCCCCGAATCTTCAGGTGTTTGTAAGCGGCGGGGAGCACGATGCGGCCCGCGGAAGAGCGCTGAAGGAAGCCGAGCGTCATCAAAAACGGTTCATAAATATCTTCAATCACACCCTTTTCCTCAGAAAGCGCAGCGGAGAGCGTGTTGATCCCCACCGGCCCACCACTGAATTTTTCAATGATCGTCATCAAAAGGCGGCGGTCATTGGGCTCAAGCCCTACCTCGTCGATTTCAAGCATCTCAAGCGTCTTCCTGGCCGCTGCGCCGTCAATCGTTTTCTCTCCATGCACTTCGGCGAAGTCGCGGGCGCGCCGGAGGAGCCGATTCGCCACCCGCGGCGTGCCGCGGGAGGCGTTTGCGAGAATCTCAATCGCTTCCGGCGTTGCGGCAATATTTAAAATTTTCGCCGAGCGGTTCAGTATCTTTTTGATGTCATCTACGTTGTAATACCCAAGGCGCAGGGTTGCGCCGAACCGCGACCGGAGCGGCTGGGAAAGGAGATTTTCGCGCGTCGTTGCGGCAATCAGCGTGAACGGCGGCAGATCAAGTGAAAGCGTCCGTGCGGAGGGGCCCTTCCCTACCACGAGGTGCAATTTCCGCGACTCCATCGCCGGATAGAGTACCTCCTCTATCATCGGATTCACCCGATGTGCTTCGTCAATAAAGAGCACTTCGCCGGGATTAAGATTGGTGAGAATCGCTGCAAGGTCGCCCGTCTTTTCAAGCGCCGGGCCGGAAGTGGTTTTCACCGTGCCGCCGAGCTCGCTGGCAACGAGATATGCGAGCGTGGTCTTCCCGAGCCCCGCAGGACCGGAGAACAAAAGATGGTCGGCGGCCTCGTTGCGCTTCTTCGCGGCTTCAAGAATCACGCGCAGGTTCCTTTTAATTTTTTCCTGCCCAACGTACTCGTCCCAGCTTTTGGGACGGAGCGTGAGGTCAATGGTAAGGTCGTCCTTGCCGAAATTGCCGTTTGTTTTCTTCATAAAAGTTCGCAATGTAGGGGTACTTGACAAAGAAATGGTTATATGCTAACATATCACCAGCGCTCTGTAACTGATTCAAATCTGGGGGCGGGAATTATTTCTAAAATTTCAGGATGAACCGGTTCCGGCTGGTTCTCTCCTTTGAGTAATTCTAGTCCCTTTTATCTCCGGATAGAAGGGTTTCAAGTCCTTTCACGAGGAATTTGCCCCCAGGTTTGAGTCAGCTACCCCGCCCATTCTATTTGACCGGTCACACTTGTGACCTCGCTCCACGTCGTCTTCCCTTCAAGTACCTTCAGAATGCCATCTTGCTGCATGGTGACCATTTCCTGCCGTTCGGCCACCGCGCGAAGCGCGACCTCCGACGCTTCCTTAAGGATCGTCGTCTCAAGGTCCGGCCCTCCTTCCAAAAATTCAAAGATCCCTACCCGACCTTTATACCCGATGCCGTTGCACTTTGTACAGCCCGCGGCCTCGTACACCGAATAATTCTGGTATTTTGATTTATCCACCTTGGCCGGCAATCCGTCAAGGAATTTTTTAATCCTCGCCTTGAGCGCATCGTCCGGCTCCGCGCGTTTTTTACAGTCAGGACAGAGCACGCGCACCAAGCGCTGCGCAATCGCGAGCGTGAGCGCCGGTCCGATGCTTACTGCCTTCACGCCAAGATTGATGAGCCGCGGCACGGCGCCCACCGCATCGTTTGTGTGGAGCGTGGAAAGCACCATGTGGCCCGTAAGCGCCGCCTGCATAGCGATGTCTGCCGTCTCAAGGTCACGCACCTCCCCCACGAGGATCACGTCGGGGTCCTGCCGGACAATGGCGCGGAGACCGCTTGCGAAGGTATATCCCGATTCGTCGTTCACCTGCGTCTGCTCAATCCCTTCAATGCGGTACTCAATGGGGTCTTCCAGCGTGATGATCTTGATGTCGGGGCTGTTCAGCGTGCGGAGGAACGCATAGAGCGTCGTCGTTTTCCCGGAGCCCGTGGGCCCGGTGTTCAGGATGAGCCCGTTCGGACGGGCGAGTTCGCGCGTGACGAGCGTCAGGTTATCTTCACGAAGCCCGAGGTCCGGAAGCCCGACCTTCGTCGCGGATGGATCGAGGATCCTCATAACGATGGCTTCGCCGAATTCGGCGGGCATCAACGCCACACGCATCTCCACCTCCTTCCCCGCGATGACAATCGTGAACCTTCCATCCTGTGCTTCGTCGCGGACATTAAGCTTCATTTCCGAAAGAAGTTTAATGCGCGATACGAGCGCGTGGTAGGCGCGGAACGGTATGCCATCAAAGACATCATGGAGGATGCCGTCTATCCGGAAACGGATCTTCGCCGCTTTTTCCCCCGCTTCTGTGTGAATGTCCGACGTGCGCATCGTAAGCGCCCCCCCGAGTATAATTTCAATTATCGCGACCGGCGATACGTTTTCAAAATCCAGCCCGGCAAATTCTTTGCGAATGGCATCCAGGTTCGCAAGGCGCTCCGTGAGCTCTTTGATCCTCTTTTCGGTAATGACCACTTTGCCAGTAATCCCCGCGGACGCCGGTTTTACGAATTTATACAACTGCCATGCCACTTCCAAACCGGAAGGGGACGCCACAAACATTTTCACCTCGTATTGCTCCGCCTTCAATTCCGCAATAAGCACCTTCGCCGCGGAAAACTCGGGGTCCACTACCGCCACGGCTAGCTTTTTTGATCTCAACTCAATGCTCGCCACCCGGGCCTTTCGCGCCTTGTCCTCCGGGATAATCTTCACCGCGTCAAGCGAAACCGGCATCTTGGCGACGTCCACGTAAGGGAGGCCGAGCTTTTTCGCGAGCCGCTCCGCGGCGCGTTCTTCGCCCTCGCGCCGGAGCTTCGTCAGTCTCGTTTGAAGGTTGTCTTGCGTGAGGTCAGCCATTCCCATTGATTTTAACAAGCGCTATGATGGTAATGCAATGTCGGGACATTCTCACTGGGCGGGCATAAAGCATAAAAAAGAAATCACCGACGAGAAACGGGGAAGGGTTTTTGGGAAGCTCCTCGCGGCGATCTCGGCGGCGGCCAAATCGGAGCCGAACCCGGATTTCAATCCGCGGCTCCGGACCGCGGTTACAAAAGCGAAAGAAGCAAGCGTACCGCAGGAGAATATTGAGCGCGCAATCAAGCGTGCGGCCGAATCGGGCGTGAACCTTGAGGAACTTGTTTTTGAGGCCTACGGCCCCGGCGGCATCGCGATCATAATTGAAGCGATCGGCGACAACAAAAACCGCATCGTACAGGAGATCAAAACCATATTGAAAGAACACGGCGGGAAGTGGGCGGAGGCCGGCAGTGTCCGTTGGGCATTTGACCCACCCGTGGGCGGCAGCGAGACTAAGGGCGCCGAACGCGAATGGAAAGCAAAGTTCCCACAGGAAATTTCCGAGGACGATGCCAAGAAATTGCTCGCGCTGGTGGAAGCGCTTGAAGACAACGACGACGTGCAGAATGTTTTCACGAACGCCGCATGACGGTGCGCAGCATGATCGCGCTTGGCATTGACCCGGGGACACGGAGGATCGGCTACGGTCTTGTAGAGCACAAGGGCAGCGAACTCATTTATCTCGCAGCGGGAATTTTGAAAATCAAAAGTGATGACGACGCGCCGGCACTTGCGGAGGCAAAAAAGGAAGTGAATGCTCTGATCAAAAAATATCAGCCCACCACGCTCGGCATTGAAAAGCTTTTTTTCGCGAAGAACCAGAAAACCGCGATGGCGGTGGCCCAGGCGCGCGGCGCGATCCTTCTTGTCGCCCAGGAGGCCGGCCTCCCCATAAAGGAATATGCACCAAACGAAGTAAAACTGGGGATCACTGGCTACGGTTTCGCCGACAAAACGGCCGTACTTAAAATGGTCCGCCTTATCCTTAAAAAACCGGGCCTCGCGGTCATTGACGACGCGAGCGACGCGCTTGCGCTCGCCATTATGGCGTGCGGCCGCTAGTGCACCGTCTGGCTTAATAAGGTTTTAATGCCTTTTTTGTTAGAATGCCTGGGGATTACTGGGATTGACACGAAGAAGAGCTCCCCTATACTGATGGGAACAAAAAAAGAAAGGTCGTTGAATTATAGCCGCGATGGCAATTGAACTAAAAACTTTTAGTTGTGCGTTCCGCCCGTTGAGCGACGAAGATGCCAGCGAATCAGACGTAGACAACAACGACGAGCCGGAAGTAGACATCGAAGAAGCGCCGGAGGAAGAAACGGAAGATGCCAGCAAAGAGGAAGGCCACGGCGGGCTTGATGAGTGAGCGAAAAACGGCCTTCTCCGCGAAAACATTGCGGAGAAGGCCGTTTTCGTTTGATAATAGAGGTCATGCACCGACGAAAAGGGGTGACGATGCTGCGGCGCTGGCTCGTGACTGTGGGCATCGCGGTATCCGCGGGGATTATTGTCCTTTCCCTCATAGTTATTTATTTCGCGAAAACGCTCCCCTCCATAGAGGAGATTTCAAGCCGGCAGATCAGCCAGTCCACAAAAATCTATGACCGCACCGGCACCGTGCTGCTCTACGAGATCAACTCCGGCGAGCGGAGGACGGTGGTGCCCTTTGACCAAATCCCGCAAACCCTCAAAGACGCGACGATCGCGATAGAGGATGAAAATTTCTACAACGAGCCCGCGTTTGACTGGAAAGGCATCGCGCGCGCATTCCTCGTGGATATCACTTCGGGCTCCTTCGCACAGGGCGGCTCCACCATTACCCAACAGCTCGCGCGGACCGCGTTCCTCACTTTGGACCAAACTGTCACGCGAAAAATAAAAGAGCTCATCCTCGCGATAAAACTCAATGAATATTACTCAAAGGACGAAATCCTCGGTCTTTACCTGAACGAGGTCCCGTACGGTGCCACAATTTCCGGCGTGGAGGAGGCGAGCGAGGCGTATTTCGGCGAACCGGTGCAAAACACCAACCTCGCGCAGAGCGCCCTCCTCGCCGCAATCCCCCAGGCGCCAACGTACTACTCGCCTTGGGGAAGCCACGTGAGTGATCTTATAAAGCGTGAGCAACTCGTACTCCAGAAAATGTACGAACTGGGGAAAATCACGAAACCAGAGTTCACCGCGGCGCTCGCCTACAAGATAACTTTTGAACCGCAGTCCACGGGCACCATCAAGGCGCCGCACTTTGTAATGGCGGTAGAGGATTATCTCGTCCAAAAATATGGGGAGAATCTTGTAAGCCAGGGCGGGCTTAAGGTAATAACCACGCTTGACTGGAATCTGCAACAGAAAGCAGAAACAGCCGTGGAACAGGGTGCGGCACAAAACCAGGCGCTCTATCAGGGCTACAACGCCGCGCTCGTCGCGCAGGACCCAAAAACGGGGCAGGTACTCGCAATGGTGGGGTCGCGCGATTATTTTGCGACCTCGTCGCTCCCCTTGGGCTGCACGCCGGGGGTAAATTGCAAATTCGAGCCAAACTTCAACGTCGCCACCCAGGGGCTCCGCCAGCCCGGCTCGTCGCTCAAACCCTTTGTGTATCTCACGGCATTCCAAAAGGGGTACACGCCCTCGACAACACTCTTTGATGTCCCCACGGAATTCAGCACCAACCCCGCGTGTCCCGCGATCCCTGACTTCACGAACAATGACCCGCGGTGCTTTCACCCGCAGGATTTTGAGACAACATTCCAGGGCCCGATTTCAATGCGCGACGCGCTCGCACAGTCCGTGAACGTGCCCGCGGTGGAAGCCCTTTATCTTGTCGGCATAAAAAATGCGGTCCAGAACGCATATAACTTCGGGCTCGCCACGCTCACAAGCCCCGATTCCTACGGCCTCTCTCTTGTTTTAGGGGGCGGCGCAGTGCGTCTTGCCGACCTCACCGAGGCCTACTCCGCACTTGCGCAAGATGGGATCAAACATAACCAAGCGATGATTCTCCGAGTGCAAGATCCTAATGGAAACTTGCTTGAATCATACGTTGACCAATCTACCCGAGTCGCCGACCCACAGTCCGTCCGCCTGGTAAACGACATTCTTTCGGACGCAGAGGCGCGGAGCGGTCTTTTCCAAAACAGCTTGAACCTTACGGTGTTCCCGGGATACGACGTAGCCATGAAGACCGGCACTTCCAACGACTACCGCGACGCGTGGACGGTCGGCTACACGCCGTCCCTCGTCGTCGGCGTCTGGGCGGGGAACAACGACAACACGCCCATGCAGCGGAACGGATCAAGCATCCTCGCCGCGGTCCCTATGTGGCATGCGTTCATGGCGCAGGCGCTCCAAAGCCAACCTATTGAAACTTTCGCAAAACCTGACCCTGTAAACGCGGCGAAGCCGATCCTCGCAGGAAACTATCTCGCGAACGACCAACTCCACACTATTCTGTATTACGTCGACAGGGACGACCCGGCCGGACCGCCTCCCACGAATCCTGCCGCGGATCCCCAGTTCCACAACTGGGAAACCGCCCTTCTTACGTGGGCCGCAGAAAACCTTCCCAACTTCGGGAGTTACAATCATCCGGTGTCAACCGCGCCGTCCGGTGTCGTACCCGCGAACTCCCCGCTCACGAGCAATCCTCCCCGCGTTTCCATCGTCACCCCGTCGGCGGGAAGTTTCGTGGCGAACGAAATCGCAGTTTCTGCGGAAATAACGGCCGCCGAGGCGATCACGAAAATCTCCGTACTCTGGAACGGGCTTCTGGCCCGCGATTTCTCTGGCTCTTTTGGAACCAACTACATGTTCAACTGGTCATTCACTCCGCAAGTCATTGGCGGGCAAAACCTGCTTGAAGTGCAAGCCGTAGATTCTTCGGGCAGCTCAGGGAAGGCCGACACAATCGTTTACCACTAAGACTTTAGGATGGGCTTTAAAATATAGAAATAAGAACTGTCGCCCACCGGCCGGAGAAGGGCCGGGTTGGTCTCTTCTTGGAGCCCTATAAAAATTTCTTCCGTTTTCATCGCTTTGACGGGGTCCACGAGGTAACGCCAGTTAAAGAACGCCTCGGCCGCCGCCCCCTTTATTTTCGCGGGGAGAAGATAGGCGTTCTCACCGAGCGATTGGTCCGCCGAACTTATCTCCACCGCTTTCTTCCCCGGGTGCATCGCCAGTTTCACTTCGCTGTTTTTTTGCCCGAATATCGCAGCAAGCTTCACCGCGTTCGCAAGTTCCTCGCGCGACACAACTGCTTCGGTAGCGAATTTTTTGGGCACAAGTTGCGAATAATCCGGGAAGTTCCCTTCGCCGAGCCGCGAGATAAGTTCGGCGCGCTCGGTCTTCACAAGAATCTGGTTCTCGTCACGAAACACCCGCACGGTTTCGGTATCGCTCACCATCCGAAGCACCTCTTGGCTGGTCTTAAGAGGAATGAGCATTCTAAACGCTTCCTTAAATTTTGCGGTAAAAAGGTTCTGCGGGATTGTCTTTTCGGCAAGCCGGAAACCGTCGGTTACCGTAAGTTTGAGGTTGTCCAAGGAAAAGTCAAAAAGGGCGGCATTAAGCTCCGGCCGGAAATCGGACGGTTGCGCCGCTACGGCGACTTGCTGAATCGCCTCCTTAAAAAGCGCACCCGTTATAGCAAAGTACTCGTCAGAGGTTTTTATCTGGGGGGTTATGGGGAAATCTTCACTGGGTAATCCCTGCAGCACGGCGCTGTAGTTGTCCGTTTTTACCTCAAGCGCGTTGCCCTTCTTGCTGAAATTCAAACGGTCGCTTTGGAGATTGGTGATGAGGCTCGCGAAGGGTGCGAGCGGTACGGAAACGCTTCCGCCCTCAATCACCTTTCCGGACACGCGACAGGTAATCGCGATCTCAAGGTTTGTCGCGGCAAAAACAATCCCGTCGCTTCCAACCGTGATAAGCGCGTTTTTTAAAATAGGAAGGTTTGCGTTCTCGCCGGCGGCGCGCTCGATTGTGGAAACGGCTTCTTTGATGTTTGATCGTATTGCGATAAATTTCATAGGGTAATTATATTAAGACATTATTAAAACATTAAGATTCTATTATTAATGTATTTTTAATTTTTGTGGATAGCGGAACTTTACTTAGTATCAGCCTTTATAAATCATATCTTTGATTGTTAATATCTTTTGGTTAAGTATGGCGCTTCTGTTGATTTCCTGGTTGATTTTTTCATAGGAGTGGATGGCGGTGGTGTGGTCTCTCCCCATTTTCTCCCCAATATATGGGTAGGAAAGCTCCGAGATTTCCCGAAGTAGGTACATGGCGATCTGGCGCGGCTCTACCACCTCCTTTCTGCGGTTGTGGCTTATGATGTCCTCAAGGGAAACGCCGAAGAATTCGGCGACCGCCTTCAGTATTTGGGCATCGCTCACCCGCTTCGAAACGTTCTTGGTCGATTTTTCTATGATTTCCTCTACAAACGTTTTTGTGATTTCAACCCCTTTTTGTTCCTGAAGGAAAAGCAACTTTTTTAATATTCCCTCAAGCTCGCGGATATTTTTCCTGAGGCGGCGCGCGAGGAGGTCAATGATGTCTTCGTCAAGGCTGCGGTTCGCCTCCGAAAGCTTGCTCCGGACGATGGCCACTCGCATCTCGTATTCCGGGTAGCCGATGTCCGCGACGAAACCACCCTCAAAACGGGACCGCAGGCGCTCCTCAAGCGTAGGGAGGGACTGCGGGGGCCGATCGGAAGAGATGATAATTTGTTTACCTCCTTCGTACAGCGCGTTGAAGGTGTGGAAGAACTCCTCTTCGGTTTTTTCCTTCCCGCCAATAAATTGGATATCGTCTATGATGAGCACGTCAACGTCGCGGTATTTTTTCTTCACACTTTCGATCCGGTCGTTGCGCAATCCCCACACCACTTCGCGGGTGTACTGCTCAGAGGGGACATATTTCGGCTTCACCCTCTTCCCGTTCCTCGCGACGATCTCGTTGCCGATCGCCTGGATGAGGTGCGTTTTCCCGATTCCCACGCCGCCGTACACAAAAAACGGATTATATTTTCCGATATGCTCCGCGATGGACTTCCCCGCGGTGCACGCAAGTTCGTTGGAGGGCCCCACCACAAACGTGGAGAAGGTATAGCGGGGGTTTAAATTGGTTTCAGGGTCTGCCTTATTGAAATCCAATTCTGCCGGAACAAGCGTAGCAAGGTCGTTTGTGCCCGCCATGCTCTTTTGGGGTACGGGCGCCTGCTGGCCTATGACGAACTCCACTTTTTTGATTGAGCTGTCCATATTGCGCAATATCCCAAGGATATTTTTTCGGTACTTGTCCTCAACCCAGGATTTGGCGAAATTATTCGGCAGGGTGACGTACAAAGTGCCCTCTTCGCGTTCTATAGGCTTGCTGCCCCTGAGCCACATCGAGAAGTTCGCCTTTGTGAGCTGGATCTCCATCTCTCCCAATGTTGATTGCCAAAGTTTTTCGAGATCCATATTGTTGTTCATTATCAACCCTTACGCCCCTCCCGTCAAAAAGTCAAACCGCGCCGTTTGTGGATGGGATGTGCACAACCTGTTCTAAGGGCCCCACAGCTCGCTGGCACATTTTTAAATCCCGTGATAAACTCTTCAAGATGTCGTTTACCTACAGCCCGAAAAAGAAAAAAAGGAAAAGGACGCACGGATTTTTGCGGCGGCAACGGGTGCCAGGCGGGCGGCGCGTTCTCGCACGGCGCAGGGCAAAAAGGAGGCGGCGAATCAGCGTCTAACAGCGATGCTTTCTAAACCATCACGGTTGCCGAGCCGGGATTTTAGGGCGGGGCGATGGGGAACGGCGTCAACGCCATACTTTGTATTAAAAACAAAGCCGAACATACAAGAGAAAATTAGGATTGGAGTCATCGCAAACGCCTCCGTGCACAAGAACGCCGCGAAGAGGAATTTTTGGAAGCGGCAGACGAAAGCAACGCTCCTCGCGGCCGGCGGCGCGGGCACCGATTTCCTTGTCATCCTCACTCCCAAAATCAATACCCTCACCAAACAGCAATTTAAGGAACTTTTGCGTCGGGCCCTCCCTCCTCGCGCAACAGCCAATCACCGACCATGAGCTATCTCTATCAAGCCATCCTTTACCGACCCATTCTTAATCTTCTCGTTTATTTTTACGAGACGATCTCGTTCCGCGATCTTGGGATTGCCATAATATTTGTCACCATTCTTATCCGCTTGGTGCTGTATCCATTATTCCACAAAGGCGCCAAACAGCAGATGCTGATGCAACGCATCCAGCCGAAAATTAAAAAGATTCAGGAGTTGCACAAAAACGACAGAGAAAAGCAGGCGCAGGCGCTGATGGAACTTTATAAGGAGCACGGAGTAAGTCCCTTCTCAAGCATCATCCTTCTCGTCATCCAACTGCCGATCATGATCGCTCTCTACTGGGTGGTGCGTTCTGCGCTCGCGCCAGGGGAACTCGCGGGGCTGTATTCCTTTGTAGCGGTGCCGCAGGCCATCAACCCTCTTTTCCTCGGCGCCATCAATCTCGCGGCCCCGAGCATTATCCTCATCCTGCTCGCCGCACTCGCCCAGTACCTGCAGGCGCGCCTTGCCATCTATCGGGACCCCAAGAGCAATGCGCCGCTTTCCCCCGCGGAAAAGATGGCGCGGCAGATGGTCTTCATCGGGCCTCTCGTCACCATTTTTATTTTTTACAGCTTGCCCGCCGCCGTCGGTCTCTACTGGCTTGTCACGTCACTCTTCTCCGTAGGGCAACAACTGATCATCAACAAGCATTTCAAAAAAGGGGAGACCGCGGCGGTGTAGCGGGAGAGGCCCGACCAGCACCACTTTTGCATTTTCTGCAAACGCAAAAGTGGTGCTGGTCAGGCTTGATTTCGGCGCGGGAGTATGGAATAGTACCTTGAAATGGAGAGCTGGGAAGCGATTGCCAAAAATATCGTGGAGGCAATGGGATTCCGCGATTATCGGTTGGAAATGAAGCCGGAGGAAAAACGTGGTTCGCTCTTCATCTACGACGGCGGGAATCTTCTTAAAGAAAACCTCGCCGCCATCGTAGAGAGCGTGAACCATCTTTTCCAAATGATTGCGAAGAAGAATCAAATTGACCTCTTTTTTCTTGACGTGAACAATTACCGGCAGGAGCGCGAGAACCTGATCGCCGAGCTTGCGCGCGCGGCGGCGAAGAAAGCGGTCACGACGAAAAATGCGGTGCCGCTTCCCGCGATGAACTCATATGAGCGGAGAATTGTGCATACGGAGCTCGCGTTGCATCCCGAGGTGACGACCGAGAGTTCGGGAGAGGGCAAAGAGCGTTATGTGGTTATAAAGCCGCTTTCGTAGCAGTCCTATTGCGCGGCGGTGGAAGTGCCGAGCGAGAGCCCGTAGAGTTTTTGATCATAGCGGTTGACGAAGAAGAGGGCTGCGCCAAACACCTTTGGGTCCGAGACATCTATATTCTGCCCGGCGAGCGCGTCAACAAGCGCGCCGTTTGTGGTGTCAATGCGATAAATGTCGTCCAGGGTGAACAATGCCATCTGTTCATAATCGTCGGGGAGATGACTAAAGGCGAGAAGGTCCTGCCCGGCACGGGGCACGGCGCAGTAGAGCGCGAGGACGGGCGCAGGCGAAACGGGGGTTGCGGCAGTGGAAGTGGCGGTCGTCGTGGCTAAAACAGCAGAAGGAACGGCCGCCACAGCCTCAAAGTTGAAAACGCATTTTGAGGCGAGCGTGAAGAAGCTAAGGTCCTTAGTCACGGCGCCCGTTATGTTTATAAGGTGCACACTTCCTCCCCTTCCTCCTTGGCCGCTAAAGAAGGAGATACCAGTGGTGGTGGTGGGCGCCTTCATCCACGTTATTTCAAGCCCCGGCGTTTCGCTTATGATCGGCGTGACAGCCTTTGAGGTGAGATTAAAAATCCACGCCGAGGGGTCCGCGTAGGCGCTGGGCTTGCCGTAGACCATGAGCCGGTTTTTATCAATCCATCTAAGGGAGAGATCAACGGCGCTGAATGTCGCAAGCTGCGTCGGCTTGCTGCCCGCCTTTGATCCGTCAATCAGGAATAAGGTGGTGGTCCCGGTCGCGGCCTCCAGGTACGCGAGATGGTAATCAATCGGAGACCAGACGGGCGAAATAATTCCCGAGGGAAGGGGCGCCCACGCCTTTGCGGCGACGTCAAAAACACTGGTTTGTGGGTTTGTTGTATCACCGAAGTTCACTACTACCTTCGCGCCATCATAGGAGAAATCGGCGCTGATTAGGTTTTGGATCGTGTTGGAATTGAGGTAGCTCACCTCGCCGTTCGTGATGTACGCGATTTTCCCGTCAGGTTCAATGGCTAGTGCGTTATTTTTTGCGTCCACGAAATAGTCAAAAACCGGCTCGTTTGATACCACCCCGAATTTTACGGCAGCACCTGCGCCGGTTATCCCGGTGCCGGGAAAGGTTACCACAGTACCCCCGGCGGCGTTTCCCGGGGTTCCCGACTGGGTTCCTGTTTGAGGCAAAGCGCCCGACGTACCGGACGGCGTCGTAGAAACGGAAGATTGTTTGGAAAGAAGAAGATAGAGTATTGCCGCGGCCCCTGCGATAACAAGAACGACAATAACGATAAGAATACGCCTTCTCATGGTTGTGATTGTGCCGGTGTCGCGATTTTAAGGGTAACGAGCTGCGGATTAATGGTATAGAGGATGATGTACGCGCCGGCCAGGAGCAGGAGCCCGAGGAGCGCGTTCGTGACCCAGCTTTTTCCCTCGCTCTCGGCCGAGGGGTTGCCGCGACTCACCGCATACTTAATGCCGCCGTAGACGATCGCGCCGAAGGCAAGGATTCCCGCGAAAAGGAGCGCAAGGGAATAGAAATTGGCGACAAAGCCCCCAAAGCCGGTTGAGGTGGCATAGTTACCCGGGAGATTTGAAGAAACGGTGAATTGTACCGCTAAGCTATTCATTTTATTCATACGTAAGGACTTTTGAAGCGGTTGCCGAGGTGGCATCAAGAGGATTTTGTGCGGTAAGCGCGACACTGAGCGTCGTCCCCGCGGAAGTGCCCTGCGGAAGAGTAATTTGCGCTTCGTACGGGTTTTCCGCACTGGCTCCTGTCTGTCCGTTTACCGACCATGAGAGTACAAGTGCTGAAGGAGAAGGCACATTGAAGAAGTATGGCAACGCCGTGAGCGTGAGCGGGTTATCGGAGAATTGATTGTTCAAATACGGGGTTTTGATTACAATGACGGGCTGTACAATGGGGATGTCCACTGCGTGCAGGAGCGTCCCGCCGCTGTAATTCGGGATTTCCACTTTCAATTCCGTGGTGTCGGGCGGAGAAACGCCCGGCGTGAACGTGATGCTTTGCGCCCCCGTCCCGCCGCTCAAATAAGTGCCGTCTTGGTACCAGTACACAAGCTGGTTTTTAAGATCAACGAGCTTCCCCTGTGAAACGACCTGAACGGACGCGAGGATTAAGGAGGTAGGTCCCGGCAGAGCTTTGTCTTTATAAGAAGCTGGCACATAGCTGCCAACGGCTTGCCACGTGATGAAGACCTGCGAACCGGAGGTTTGGGCATCCGCTACCCCGCGGACCCATCCGAGGAGAGCGAAAAGCGTGGCGACGCAAAGAACACCAAATAATTCTTTTTTCATAGCAGCCTTCACTTATATTGTATCACACGCGGCATGCGACCTAGCTCGCAGGTTCTTCTTCGTCCTCTGCCTTATCCTCAGTTGCTTGTGTTTCCTTCGCCTTTTCAGTAAGGGCCTGGATCCCCGCCGCCTCCGATGGGAATTCTTCCTTTATAGCCGCTTCCACCGGTGGGACCATTGCAGGTGCCGCCGCCGCCTCGATTTCTCGATATTCTTTTTCCGCTTCCGCTTCTTTGCCGGCCCCTTCTTCTGTTGCTCCTGCTTCTCCCGGGGGCATTTCTTCGCCGGCTATCGGCGAGGGGCCTCCCGCTTCCGGCGTCGTGGGTCCTTCCGTGCCGGGCGGTGGTCCTGTGGCACCGCCTTCGGAGATGCCAGTTTGCGCCGAGGGCGCGCCACCTGCGGCTCCGGCTGGCACTCCTTCTGCAGCGGCGGTAGCTCCCGCCGCCCCTCCCGCGGCCGCTCCCTCAACCGCTGCACCTTCTACTGCCGCACCCTCCGCTGCGGCTCCGCCGAGGGCACCCGCCTCGCCTCCTCCCGTTACCACTTCTGCCTTCTCGGCGATTTTTTCAACCACGGGCATCCGGTCAATAATTATCACGACAACCCAGGCAACGAGTGGGGTTGGAAGTGCCTGGACAATCGGGAACATCCCGGCGGCATAACCGACTATATTGGTAGCGACGACATTAGTTCCCCTTAATCCTTTCATATAAAGGTAAAAAAACATCAATCCGCCGGCGACGGGCGCCGTTATGTCACCAGCAATCGGTATGAGATTGATGACACACACCACAGTAAGACCGCCTCCGATGAGAAGTCCCTCGGTAAGCGTGATTTTCGGCTGGGATCGCGCCGCACCTCCGCCCGCGGGAGGCGCAGATTCTGATTTTGGTTGTGTCGCCGCCTCGGCCATTACAGGTCTTTTTTCTCCTCCAATAGCTGCTCCGGATTCGTGGTGATAATCTGGTCTTCAAAATAAGACGGCACGATCTGGATCGCGACATGGCGCTTGCCGGCAAAGAAGATTCCGGTACCCACCTCCGCGCTCAAAAGGAAGTTCTTTTCCGCATCCGTAAGGTCGAACGCTTTCGCCACGATGTCAATCGTCGCCGGTGCCTGCTTCAAAAGCATTTGCAGAGATGAATTCGTGATGATGGGACGCCCGTAGGGAGAGCGCAGGAAGTCCTCCACGTCCTGCGTGATCGTGGAAACGCCGAGAAAATATTTCCGTGCGCGTTTCACGAGGCCGAAAAGGAACGTGGCCGAGTCGTCATTCTTCATCATGATCCACGCCTCGTCAATGAAGAGCAGCCGCTTTGCGAGTTTCGCGCGGATCAGGCTCCAGATGAAGTTGAGGACGACGAACATCCCGATGGGACGCAGCTCTTCCTCAAGGTCGCGGATGGAGAAGACGATGAGGCGGTTATTGACGTCAATGTTGGTCGGCTGGTTCAGGAGCCCCGCGAAGCTTCCTTCGGTGTATTTGTAGAGTTTCTCCGACATGCCCCTGCCCCCCTCAAGGTTGCGAAGAACGGTGGCGAGGTCTCCCAGAAGTGGCGGTTCTTTTCCCGCGAAATCCAATCCAACGACGATTTCGCGCGAGGCGTAGGTTTCCGTGATCGCGCGGTCAAGGATAGCGTCCTCTTCGGGGGTGATTTTCCCCAACATAAGCTTGATCAAACTCGCGAGCGTCACAATGTGCGACCGGAGGACGTCGGACGGCGTTTCACCCTCGGGGACGAGCGGGAGGTCAAACGGGTTGATGTGCTCGTGCGCCGAAAGCGAGATGTTGAACATGCTGCCGCCGAAGGTTTCGGCGAGTCGCTGATATTCGTTCTCCGGGTCAATCACGATCACCATGTCCACGCCCGCCATGAGCGAGCGGATGATCTCCAGTTTTGTAGTGTACGACTTGCCGGAGCCGGATTTTGCGAACACCACTTGGTTCGCGTTCTCCAGCGAAAAGCGGTCAAAGATCACGAGGTTGCTGTTGTGCAAATTAATGCCGTACATAATTCCCTGATTTGAGGAGAGGTCCTCCGAAACGAACGGGAAAAAAGAGGAAATCGGGCTTGTGTTCATCGGCGTATATATCTGCAATTTGTCCTCGTTGAGCGGAAGGACCGAGAAAAGCCCTTCCAGCTGTTCAAAAAGCGCCGGTTTCAGATAAATGAGCTTCGCTTCCATCATGCTCACGAGCTTGCTCTCCAACCGCACGAGGTCGTCCTGGGTGTCCGCGTAGATCGTGATGTAGACGCCGGTGTCAAAAAGTTTCTCCTGCGATTCCTGGAGGGAATCGCGCAACCCCTCCACGTCTTTGATGGCGGTCTCCAGCATCGGATTGCGCACGAGACCCTTGTCCTCCTCGTCATTCAGCTGCGACTCCAGCTGGCCGGCCTTCTTGCGGAGATTTTTGAGCGCCGTGCCCGTATCAATCGGATTTACAAAAATGGAAACGTCAAAAAGGTTGGGGAGGTTGATAAGCGGCTCAAACCAGCCAGTCGCAAGGTAGCGGGGGTAAGAAAGTATAAAAAAGGTCTTCGCAACCTTGTCGCCGATTTTGAGGTAGTTGGGGAACACCTGCGCTCCCGCTGGCGCGATGATTTGTTTTATATCTTTGAGTTGATTGTGATTCTCGGGCATATTGTTCATTTTTCTTCTTTCGGCAGGGCCATATCCTTTCGTTCAATGGTCTGCGGATTGTAGAAGTTGTAGAAAAGTTCCGCGAGCGCTTCGTCGTTCAAGACGGTTGCCTCAAGCCCCATGCCGAGAAGCCCGGTTGTGATCTGGCTCGTGCGCTGGATGAGCTGCGCCAGATTTTCCTGGAAGATGCGCTCGGTCTCGGCTGCGTCCTTTGTTTCCGTCTCCTTGTCCTGTTTCTTTTTAAAGAACGGGAGAAAGCCCACGGCTTTTTTTGTTGACACAATGCTCAGTGGATAAAAAGGAACGACCACAAGAAACGTCTTTTCCATAATCGCGTTCTTTTCCACAAATCCCTTTATGAATTCAACGTATTCGTCAATCTGGCTCCGGAGCAGCGCGGTTTGTTCCGCCTCTTTCCGCGCGAGGAGCCCTTGCACGTATTTGTCAATATTCACCTTCCGCGAGTGCACCACGATCTGCAGCGGGAACTCAATGCCATTCAAAAAATTTTGGTACCCTCCCGTGAGGAGATTTTGTTCCGATTCCGATTTGAGCGCGAAGTTCACGCCGCCCACAAGGACGACCTGCCGCATACTGCCGTCCTTAAGAATGGCCGTGTTGTTCCTGATCTCCTTGATGCTTACAAGGTCAAGGGAATTGCCAAGATCCTGTTTTGACGCCATCGTTTGTATTTTCTCATCATTATCAGCGGTAGTCCACTCTCCGCGCCGCTTCGCGGTCGCCGGCGAGCTTTCGGAAGATCTCGTAATGGCCGCTCACTTTTTGTTCTTTGAGCTTCTTCTGGGGCTTCTTCTGGGGCTCCTTTGCCTTCGGTTTTACCCCCACCTGGACCTTTTCCCAGCTCTTGTGGAGCGCCATGCCCATGGCGATCTTCTCAAGAACGCTGCTTTTGATCGGCTTCGCTTCCGGGGGCGTCTTATGCTTTTGGACCGCCGGATGTTCCGGCTGCCACACGTACGTTTGCGGGTTCCAATAGAAGGAGAATGCCGAGAGGATGATTTTGGGAAGCGGCCTCCCTTCAATTTTTACGAATGAGATCGCAATGGCGCCGCCCACAAGGAAGAATGAAAGAATAGCCCACAGCCACGTCTGGAGTATGAAATAAAGCAAGGCGGAGATGCCCGCGCCGATGCCGATGTAAATGAATTGCCGGAGCGACAAGGGCCCCACGATCTTATCCTCCGTATCTATAAATTGCGGGACCTGGAATTGCATTCACTATATTATAGCCCAAGTTTGCCGCCAAAGCCCCGGCAGGAACCGGAGGATTCCTTCGTCCGTTTTTGTCCGCCGTCCGCCATCCCGTCAATTATTTTTTGATGGTGGAGGCGGTGGTACCGGCGGAGTTGGCGTGGTCGGAAATTTCGGCGGCATGGGGAGCTCCGGCGCAGTCGGTTCGGAGGGAAGCGCCTTCAACGGCGTGGGCAGCACCGGCGTCTTTAACGAGGTTGATGGTTGCGTCGATGGCGTTGCGGTAAGCTCGGTTATTTTTCTTTGCGCTGCGGGACCTGAAGGCGTGGGATTTTCTGGCGAAGGAGATTTGTATTCCGTGTAGTGGACAACGCGCGGCGTTGAGACGACCGTTTTTGGTGCGGGCGGCGGAGGCACCTTGCCGAATTCAACCACTGCTGGCCTTATCGGTAACGACGCGGACCCCTTTTGCGCAGTAAATTTTTCCGAGGGAAGATCAAAATGGAAATCCGGCGCCCGCTGTTGCGGCTTGGCTGATGTGTCTTCATGGAGGATCAACGGCGCGGGTCCCGGAGGTGGCGCGACAGGAGTTGCGGGCCGTGATGGCGCAGGCGGGATGGGCGGAACAGATGGCTTCGGAGTACCGGAAAGTGGAGCAGGAGGCACAATTCCCTCGCTGCGCTTCACTGCGAGTCGCTCAAACTCACCAATGGGTCCCCGCGTAGGTGGTATTGTAGTTGGGGTGAGAGGCGCGGGCGCCGCTGGTGCTCTTGGCACCACTGGCGGCGGCGTTGCGGCTTGGCCCAATTTCACCGCCGGCTGTTTCGGCATCGCTTGCGACCATCCTACGTCGGACATTTTTGGTGTGGGCACAGGTTCCGCCTTTGGCGCGGGCGCAATGGGCGCTGCTGGTTTCGCCGCCATGGGTACGGGACCGACATCTCGGATTATTTTCGGACCTGCAGCCAACTTACTTAGGGGTTCGTAAACTTTGTCTATGTCTTGCCTCAAAGGTGAAAAAACCCTTGAGTTTATCGCGGCCGCGATAGGGGTGCAGATCTTGATGTCCAGATTCAATTCATCTTTTAGTTCGCCGGCGAGGTCTTCCGGATGAAGGAAACCAAGAAGCACATAGCCAGAAATCGCAAGGACGTCCAGTCCTTTCTCTAAGGGGAGATGTTCCTGCTCGCAGGTTTTCATAATGAAGTCAGCGTTCACATCGGAAAATAGAGCGAAGCGGAGGGCTTCAGTAAGATAATCCCATCGGTTCCGTGCCTGTTGTGTTGTGATAGTAATCATGGTTTCTGTGGAGGGAACTGGCTAGGGTGTTCCCGAGGGACCTGGGGCAGGTGCGGGCGTAGAGCTCGTTCCGCCTCCACCGCCGACATCTACATAGTAGCGCCTAATCATAGTCTGTTCGTGGCGCCTGAGCAAAATATCTTTGTCGGCTTGGCTTATTGGGGCACTATTAATGGCAGCTCTATAGCGGTTGTCGAAACGGTCAAGGGCTTCTTTGTTGTCAAGCTTACTCACCACGGAGGGCGTCAGCTGCGGATTTTTTATGGCGATACCGTGCGCAACCGCCTGGCTCAGGGCGCCAATCGCCTGCTCGGAAAGGCCGAATTTGGGCACCCCACCAAAGATGTCCTCGGGATGCGCCCTTGCGAAATTGGCTCTATCTTTACCAGCGAAGAATTTTTCCGCTTCTCTGCGCATAAGGTCTCCAGCTGTGCCCGCCATCCCATCAACCGTTGTAGTGTCTGCGGCATGACGCATTGCATCGTTTGCGGCCGTTTTTGCATCAGCCACCTTCCTTTCAACGTCTGCTATTGCGACGTTATTTCCTTGGAAGTTCATCGTCCCGGTTCTTGCGGCGCCATCCATCGCCAAATCTGCCATAACTATATCGGCCTGCGCATCCTTCTTTTCCTGTTTAAGGCCGGCAACGCTCATATGCAGTCCCCTGAAGTTGATTATATCCCTGTCGTCGAGAGCATTAAGATTTACCTTCCCAATGTCTTCCAGGAAAGCCTCGCTCGCCTTTTTCAATTCTTGGGCTGATACCGTGGCATTCATGGTTCCCAAAATTCCGTGGGCGTCGGTAATCTGGGCAGAAGCCTGTGCATTTCCCTTGGCCGTTGCTATATCCTTTTCTAAGGTATTGCTGGTCTCTTGCAATGTTCGCGCGGAGACGTCGGCCCCTGCCGTTCCTAGAATTCCCTGTGTATCGGCCACTCGCGCGGTGCCCTCAGCCTTCCCCTGCGCTGCGGCAATCTTCCTCATGATCTCGTTCGACATAAGAGAATCGTTAACATCGCCCTGAAGCTTCCCGTGATCGTAGTCCTTAAAGGTTTGCTGATTCTTTTGCATCCAGGTGCTGAGGTCCTTTTCTCCGCCCACCCTTCTAAGCGAACCCAGCCACCCTTCCTTCTGAGCTCGCTGAATGAGCGCGAGCGTGTTGTCATTTCCTCTCGCTCCTTCTGTCGCCCGAACCAATTTTTCTTTACTCATGCCGTCCACATCAAGATCTTTTGCGGCCTTAGCCACGAGATCTTTCCCTCCTGCTTCCGTAAGACCTGCCACCTTTCTTCCGGCTGCCGAAACGAGTGGGATTCTGCTTCTTTGCAACGCTTCGCTTACTCTTGTGCCAGTAACCTGGGTGAATGGGATTCTAGCATGCTGGTATGTATACCGCGCACCCTTCTTGGTTTGTTTTCCTACGTAGCCCTTCGCGGCGTTGCCCACCGACTTCGCCGCACCTACCGCGGCGCTCGCGCCCATGATGCTCATCTTCTCCGCCGCGATCATGCCGCCAACCATGAGACCGACAAGGACGAATTCATTTAGGGCGTTTTGGATGATGGGGGTAAGCAGATTGCCAAAGAATTGGGAAATTGTTGCCCAAAGCGTGTTGCTGTTAGCGGCGGTATAGACCGCGAAAGTTTGGGTGCCGGTGGTATTCCCGGAACTCATCTGGGTCGCCGTTGCCACCGCGAGATACATGAAGAAAACGACAATGGGCGCGAACATAGTCCATTTAATAAAGGTGTCCCACCACTGGTCCCAAAGATGCTTTGTTTTGGGGAAAACCCACATGAGCCATGCGAACGGCGCAAGTACCGCGAGTATCGCGATATACACATAACGAACAAGTAGCATGAATGCAAAAACGGCGAGCACAATAGCCATTACCACAAGCGTGGCTGCTATGAAGAGGACCGAGAAGATGGGAACGAGAATTTTGCTGATATCTCCTCCAACAGTCCCAAAGAAGCCCGTAACGGCCGGCCCGGGCTGGACTTGCGTACTTGAAGTAGCGTTAAGGGTGTTGAGGGACAAGAAGCTCTTTTGGGGGTTGAATGCGCCTGCGATTGCCTTTGCGAAATCAGCATCACTCGTAAGGGCGCTTCCATTCCCGCCACACCCTCCTCCGCCCGGGTTAACGCAGTTTAGGAAATATAACGTGAGGTTGTTAGCGAATCCAAAAATGGGGGCCATGATGACTAAGCTGAAGTTCACGAGGATTGCCGCGACCACCAGTTTCCACAGCAGTTGCTTTATGCCGTAGGTTTCCCTTTTTAATATGGTCGCGATTGCGATGATGATGATTCCCAGCACGAACCCCATGTTGGCGATAGAGAGACTGACCTGGAAGCCGGTTTGTACCACCGCCGCATCAAAGACGCCATTGTTCATGTTGAGGATGACTCCGACAATCCATGCCTCAATGGCTATGACTATGCCAACAATGAAGGCAAACAAGAAGCCAATTATAAAAACAATCTTCCCAATGACCGTGTAGGTGAAGTCTATGATTTGACCGAGGCCTTCCGTGAGCCAATTGGCGCGCGCGAGATGGATCGGCACGAGGGATGCAAAAAGGATCAATAGGGACGAGACAGCGACAATTCTTAGCAAGTTTTTCCGCACAGAGGTTTCCTTTTTCATGCGCTAGTATGCCGTAATTTGGACCTGGCAGAAGTCGCTGCCGCCCGGCGAAGCGGTCACGGTAGCGGTATAGTTGTACGTCCCCGCGGTATTCGCGGTGAAAGTCACCGAGAAGGTGCTTCCGGTTCCCGTCCCCGTGCTTCCCCACACTCCCCACGCTCCTCCAACTGGCCAGTTTGCGGTCCAGGTATACGTTGGGTTTGTGCTGGTTGCCGTCATGACGCCGCCGGTGACCTCGAACGTAACATAGGCCTGATTGCTGCTTCCGAGCGCGATCGTGGCCGATTGCGATTTCGGCATGCAGGTGACGGGTTGTGCCGGCGGCGTGCTGCTGGCTACGGTGCCGTTCACCGCTGCGTTATCTGCGGCGACGGTCGCGGGCGACGGGTTCTGTGCGCCGGAAAGGCCAGTTTCCACAGCATTGAGGCCTTGGTTCACAAGGTTCGTCAGAACCGATTCTGTCATCGCGATCACGAGTCCTGTAACGTCGTCGCCGTTCACGATAAGGTCAATGGGACTTTTGAGGCCTGCGCTTTGAATCGCCTTTGTTACTTGGTCCGGGGACGTGACGGTAGGATCGTCACCGTTGGCGCAAAGTCCCCCGTTGTTAACTTTGTCCGGGGGGCCGAGCGGGGTGCCGCCGATGGACATACACTCATTGCCGTAGGTGGTGGTTGCGAGAGATCCTTCGTCGCAACCCATGTGGGTTGCGTAAGGATTGCTACCGTCGCTGCAAAGTTGGTTGCCGCGGCTGGCTTGGCCGGCAACCGCCTTCGTTTGTGCGGTTTGCGCCGACTTGCCGCCGGCGGCAAGCATGGCATCCTGCGTATCCATAAATGCAGTGAAGAAGTTGTTGTCCGGTTTAAAAAGGTCAAAATATGCATCAAAGCCTCCCTGGCTGAAGTTGTTGTAGAAATTTTGTTGGTTTGTCCCGAGGTTCGCTAAGTCGTTATCTAAAGTTGATTGGATGCCGGATACCGCACTCTTTTGGGGTTTAAGCGCAGAGCCTACTAAGGGTCCGAACGACGGGGAAAGGTTCGGGCTTATTTGTGAAAGCGTACTGTTGGCCGCTGCCACGAACGCGTTTGATAACTCCCCTCCCCACTGCTGGATGAACTTTGGATTTTTGGGATTGGATATCCAACTTACTATTTTATGCTGAATGAAGCTGATCAGAGAGTTCTTCACGATCTGAAGAAGGATGGTTTTAATGAACTGCTCTATTTGGTTCGCGAAAACACTAAAGTCAAACGTCGGCCATTGGGCATACGCGGTTCGTATCCCAATGAGGCCCAGAACCGCGGCGGACCATCCGGTGCCGCTGCGCGCGGGAACATTACCGAACGAAAATGTTCCACTGGATTGCGCCTTTTGCAGTTCATTCTCAAAATCCTGCAGGGCGGCGTTGTACCTCGGTTCCTGGGCTTGGAAGATGAGCGATGCCCTGACGGGGTCGCCACTTGTGCCTTCAATAAGAGCGAGGGCGTTTTTCTGATACACAAGTACCTTTACCAGACTTTTTTGGAAGTCCACGAGATTCGCGGGCGTTCGAAGCTGGGCAGTGGCCGCGAGGGCGGCGTCGGTTGAGGATGCCATGAGAGGAGCGCTGCCTATATCGGCGTTATCCCCGTTCGCAATGGTAAGAACGCCGGAACTCACGAAATTTTTATTAAAAATGCCGTTGAGGGCATCGCTGTAGTTCGCGATATCATCGGGGGAAGAGGTGGTCGCGATATTGAGTTTTTGTTCAAGCGCGTCAAGATCCCAATTCGGGATGTATAAGTGCTGAAGCGTGGCGCTCTGGGCAAGCGCGCCCGTCATCTGGTCCTCGTTGGGGTTGAAGGTGAGCGTGTCATCGCCATTGGCGTTTTGCTGCGGTCCCGAAGGGTTTGAGGCAAGAATGTTGTTCATGAAAGAATTGACGACCACGCCGGTGAGATTGTTGGGGTCGTCTACGGCGGCGGAATCGTCGTTTTCGTCTTGCGTGATGCCCGCACCTTGCGGGGTCGTTGGTAGAAAGGCATTATTGCTCGCGATCGGCGGCGCGCTTTCGTCGTTACCTAACGAGACCTGCGCCGCGGGACTGCGAGAAGAGGAGAACCAATTTTCGTTTGACAGGAGCAGCGCCGACGAAGCGGCAAGCGCAGCTAGGATAAGAAAAGAAGTGATCAACTTCTTGATGTTCATTGATATTCCAATTATAGCGCAATGGCGTTGTCAAGAAAACGCGATTTCCGTGATTTCGGCGATTGCCGCGATTTTTTCCACGGAGAGATCTTGAGGGCGCAAGTCGGGCATTATACCGATCGCGCGCAGGGCGCTTGCTATCTCGCCTTTTTGTACCAATGGGTTCTTTGCCGCGAGGTTGTTGAGGACGGTTTTCCTCGGTTGTGCGAAAAGCGTGCGGACGACCGCGTAATAGCGGCTTGCTTCCGCGGCGGTTTCGGCAATGGCTTCCGCCGTGGCTTCGGCCGCTCCCTCAGTCGCCGCTTCGGTCGCGCCGTCGGAAACATTCTGCTTCCTTTTTGCATCTTTCGCGTCAAGCGATAGTATCGCCGAGTCCACCTTTGGCGCCGGCGCAAAGTTTTCCTTCGGGACAATGCCGAGGATTTCCGGTTTTGCCCAGAATTGCACGCTTGCGGCCAGCCGGTTCATCATCGGTGGCTTCGCCGCAAGCCGCTCCGCGACTTCTTTCTGAAGCATGAGGATGCAGCGCGCGGGTCTTGGCGTGAGTTCGCCTATGATCCGTAGGAGATGTCCGGTGAGATAGTATGGGATGTTGCCGACAATTTTGTATGGCTTGCCGCGGAAGATTTCACTTGCGCGCCCGGACGCGAAAACCGTGAGCACGTCACCCGTGATGATTTCTATTTCTTTTGTCCAAGATTGCGCTTGGAGTTTTAACGCAAGCTGCCGGTCCTTTTCTATGGCAATAAGCGCGCACCCGCGAGCGCGACAGATCTCCGCGAGCGGTCGGGTGAGCTCTCCATGCCCCGGGCCAATCTCAAAAATAATTTCACCGCGTTCCGGCCGGATCGTGTCGGTGATTTTGTTCGCGACCAGTCGGGTTCTTAGAAAATGTTGGCCGAGCGATTTTTTTGACGTCATCAAATTTCTATTATTTTTTCTTCAAGCTCATCTTCGTCGTCCACAACAATCGTTGCACCCGTGCCATCGGTGCCATTGGTGATATCGGTAAGCGCGAGACACTCCTCTGGAATCTCCGCGATGAACCGCGACGGCATGCCATAAAAACTAAGATGTAATTTTTCTTTCGCACGGGTCATCGCGACATACATCAGCCGGCGTTCTTCCTCAAGCGAAAGTTCGTCGTCCATTGACCGGACATGTGGCAGCAGCCCTTCAGCCACGCCAGCGACGAACACGTTTTCAAACTCAAGTCCCTTCGCAAGGTGGATCGTCATCAGATTTACCTTTTCTTTTTTGTCGTCATTACCACGGCTTCGTTTCGCGCGCGCCCTTCCCGCCCTGCCCGCCGCGGTTCCGCTCGTCACCGCTCCGCCCATGGCTGCCGTCCCGCCCGCAGTTGCCGCTTCAACGTCGGTTGCCTGCAAAAGGCTTGTTTTTTCAAGGAAATCCGGCAGATTTTCAAATTCCGAGGCAAAACGTATAAGCTCTGCGATGTTCTCCTCCCGCTCGTCGGCGTTCATAAAACCCTCTTCTAAGTAGTCAAAATAGCCGAAGGTTTCAAGGAAAATATTGATGATGTCCAGGGGCTTGCGACGCTCCATGGGCGCGATCCTTTCTTTGAACGCGGCAAACTTTTTCTTGGAAAGATTTTTTTCCAAGCGCTCGCGCGCGAGCGAGTCGCGGTCATTCGCGGCTACACGGAGCGCGGCGAGCACGTCTTTTACCTCGCGCCGTTCGTAGAATTTCAGTCCGCCGAAAATTTGATACGGCATATCGTGGCGGATAAGCGCCTGTTCTATCGCGCGCGACTGCGCGTTTGTCCGGTACAGGATCGCGACTTCTGCCAGCGCGTCGCGCCGTTTTATTTTTCGGATCTCTTCTGCGATCCACTCCGCTTCGTCGTTCTCGCCCCATGCCTCAAAAAGCGCAACGCGCTCCCCTTCCGGCTTCTGCGTCCACAATTTTTTCGGTGCGCGCCAGCGGTTGTTCTCCGCGACCGCTTGCGCGGCGCGGATAATATTCCCCGTGGAGCGATAATTTTCTTCAAGGAAGAATATTTTCGCGGCGGGCCACTCCTTCTCAAAATCAAGAAACATTTTTATATCCGCGTATCGCCAGCTATAGATGGTCTGTTCGTCGTCCCCCACTACGCTCAAATTGTTGTGTCGGCCGACAAGGAGCTTCACAAGTTCGTATTGCTTCGGATTGATGTCTTGGTACTCGTCAACGAGAACTGCGTCAAATTTCATCTGATATGTTTCAAGAATTTCTGGCCGTTGCCTAAAAAGCGCAACCGGCTTTTCAATGAGGTCGTCAAAGTCAAACGCGTTGTTTGCGCGGAGCGCTGCCTCGTATCTTTCAAAAACATTTTCAATGAGCTTCTTTCGCTCAGCCGTTTCCTTAAGGGACCGAAGCGCATCGTCAAGGTTTTTGATTAGGGAGATTTTCCCCGCGAAAAATGCCGGCGTGTCCTTTTTGCCCGCTTCGCTTTTCGCAAACCCCTTCACGATCTTTTTTACAAGATCAAAAGAGTCGTGGTCGTCAAAGATCACAAAGTTCGGCGTCCGGCCGACCGCCCGGCATTCCTTCCGCAGTATCCGAGCTCCGAGCGAGTGGAACGTGCCGATGAATGGCTCGCCGCGGCCGCCCGCGGAGCTCTTCGTCGCCCGTTCCCTCATCTCTTGCGCCGCCTTGTTGGTGAAGGTGATCGCGCATATCCTCTCCGGCGGAACCCCGGTTTCCACAAGGTGCACGATGCGGCTCGTTAATGTCCTAGTTTTCCCGGTTCCGGCCCCGGCCACTATTAATAAAGGGGAAATGGGCGCTTCGGCAGCCGCTTTCTGGGCGGGATTTAGGGAGAAAACCTTGTTTGGTTGATTTTGAGCTGCCATGTATGCTATGCTTATCTCTATTAGTACGATAGTAAAACAATTATATGGGAAAGATAAGCCATTAACCGTGGCTGCTTTTTTGGTTATGGGGTGTCTTCTTGCAAGCGCCTGGTTTTCGGGGAAGACCGGACCCGCGGAGGAACGGGGGGTTCTCGGAGGCCCTGCCTCTTCTCCGTCTTTCGTCGCAAATGCCGAAGGCGCGGGGTTTGAGGGGACGGCCGCGGCGCTTCTCGCGAATGACGGGGTAGCTCCTACAGATTCAGGCAGTGCCACTTTTCCCGGGGATCCCGGCTCTGGCTCTGTCTCGGCAGCTGCAGAAATCGCTCCCTCCGAAAGTTCCGATAATGCTGCGATAAAGGACACGGGAACACCGATCGGCCCCGCGTTTGACCGGTCGGGCATGATCTCGTATGTGGTTCAAAAAGGAGACACGCTTTCACAGATCGCCTCCAATTTCGGCATCTCGGTTGATACCATTGTGAGCGCGAACCCCGACGTGAGAGCTGCCGCGCTTGCGGTCGGCACGAAATTGAAAATATTGCCGACCTCCGGCGTGGTGTACCAGACAAAGAGCGGAGATACGCTTGAGTCAATCTCCGATTCGTTCGGGATCCCTCAAGATAAAATAGTGCAGTTTAATCAGGGCGTGAATTTCGGTTCGCTTGATGCAGGAACGCCGGTTATCATACCTGGCGGCACGGACGCTGCCATTCTCGCGAGCGCTTCCGTGCTCCCGGACCTCAACGGGGATTTCATCATGCCTACCAACGGCTACGATTGGGGGATCCTCCATCACTACAACGCGGTTGATATTGCAAATTCGTGCGGGACTCCGGTGGTTGCCGCGGCCGAGGGGCTCGTCGTTCCCGACGATGCCATCCCGGACACTATCGGCGGCTGGAACGAGGGCTACGGCAATTTTGTTTTTATAGAGCATCCCTTCGGCGACGGCGTACGCACGCGCTATGCTCACTTGGAAAAAATACTGGTGCAGATCGGAGATTACGTGAAGCAAGGACAGGTCATCGGGCTTATGGGCGAGACCGGCGATGCAACCGGCTGCCACGTGCACTTTGAGGTATACGGAGCGCAGAATCCGTTCGCGAAGACATAACAGATCGCGCTATTAAAGAAGGATTGCGCCGACAACTGCGAGATATAAGAAATAGAGCACGAAAATTTTCCACTCGCGGTAGTTTTTCGCGATGCTGAATATGTAGCCGAGGATTGCGGCCGCAAGCGACGGCAGAAAGAGAAGCCAGTTCGCGAGGATCACGGGAACGGCGAGGAACGCCGCCGCGAGGAGAATACCCACGATCTGTTTTCCGCGCTCCTCGCCAAAGATGACGGGAATCGTCCAAACATTGTCCGCGCGATCCCCCGCAACGTCCTTGATGTCCTTGAAATTCACGGCGAGCGTAATGCAAATGAGAATGAGTGCGACAAGCCGGATCGGAAAATCGGACACCAACTTGTTCGCGTCGGCAAAATAAAAACCCGCCATGAGCGTTCCGAGCGTTGCGATTGCGATAAGGAAAGTGGAGATAAAAGGAATGCGCTTCAGGCGCAGCGGGGGGGCCGAGTAGATATAATACGCCGCAGTGAAAACCGCGATGGCGAAGAGCGTCCAGTAACCCGAGATAAATCCGCCTATGAGCGAGGAGGTAAGAAAGAAGACGTTGCTGTTCGCAATGTCTGCTTCTCTAAGTATGCCGGACGGAAGTGGCCGATGGCTGTTGCTTATCCGATCGATTTTCACGTCGGCAAGGTCGTTCATGCCAACGGCAAAGAGGAATGCGGAGAAATACGCGAGAAGGAGAACGAGGAAAAGTACGAAGTCAACCCAACTCGTGAAGGCCGAGGCAGGCCCCAGTTTCTCCGCTATGATTACGCCGAGCACGATCATGCCGAGGTAATACGCGGTTCTTCCGGGGCGCACGTTGTGAACGAGCGCCGCGACCGTCCTGGGGTTACAAAGGAATGCCCAGTATGCGATAAGAATGAAATCAAAAAGGTAAAAGATGGCGGCTGTTCCGATGTTAAACCCGATTTCTGTTGCGTGCACATAGGAAGGGAGAAGATTTGGCTTGATGAAATTTGGGAGAAGATGCGAAGACAGGAATCCCGACGTGAGAGAAGAGAGCAATGGCGCCACGGGCGATCCTCCGGCCCACAAGCGGGCTGCCGCGGCGATGAGGGCAGGAAAGACAAATAGGAAAAACCACACAAGATACATGGAGAAAGCGGCACCAATCGATTTGATAACACTCTTCGTTTTTACGAACGCGTACGCCAGGGAACCGGCGAGAATTGCAATAAGTTCCGCACGGAGTCCGGGGGTTACCCCCCCGAGCGGTGAGGAGCCTCCCATTCGCAGAAAGTCATTCCAAAGCGCCCCTATGTTTTCCGGGAATATGTAGGCTATGTGGTATCCCCCGCCGTGCGAAACGATGAGGTCAACAATGGGAGGAAGCCAAATAATCGGCAAACCGAAGAATAAGAATTTTGTGATCTTTGTGAGGTCCGGAATGAATAGGTAAAGAACAAGAGAGAAGGAGATGAAAATCGTCACGTAGAAGAGAAAATAATGGACGAGCGTTGCGGCGTCAGGCGTTCCCGGGAAACTGGGCGCGGGGCTTGAAAGGTTTTCTAGAAAAAACCTGACGAAAAGAATGCCGAGGAAGCCGGCACACCATTGCCAAAACGGCGCAGTGACATCTTCAATCCGTCGGAGAGCTTTTGCGATCATTGTCTTCTATTATACCAGTGTGCAGAAGGGGGAGTTTTAAACTTCCTCCCGCAGGCGGTAACTGAACGCTTCGGCGACGTGCTCTGCGGAGACGCAGCCGCTTCCTTCAAGGTCGGCAATCGTCCGTGCGACCTTGAGGATGCGGTAATAGCCGCGCGGGGAGATGCGGCTTCTCTCAAGCGTTGTGAGAAACTTTTCCGCGGGCGGCCCAAGGCGGATGAGCAGCCGTGTTTCCCGCGAACTCATCTCGGCGTTCGTCGCGATGTTGAGCCGCTTGAACCGTTCTCGCTGCACGTCCCGCGCCGTTTCAATGCGCTCTCGGATCGCGGGGCTTGCGGGCCCCTCACGGTCCCCTTTCCGCAGTTCTCCTATCTTTATGCGCCCTACCGTGATTTGCAGATCGATGCGATCTAAGAGGGGGCCTGAAATTTTTTTCCGATACTTAATCACCTCGTATGCGGCGCATTTGCATTCTTTTTCCGCGTCGCCGTAATAGCCGCAGGGACACGGATTCATCGCGGCCACGAGCGCGAACCGCGCCGGGAAAAGGAAGCTTTGCTTTGCGCGCATGACATGGATTGATCCCGCCTCCATTGGTTCGCGCAACGCTTCAAGAAGATTTTTCTGAAACTCCGGAAGTTCGTCCAGGAAAAGCACCCCGCGATGCGCGAGGCTTATCTCGCCCGGTTTCGGATCCTGGCCGCCGCCGATGAGCGCAGCGATTGATGCGGTTTGGTGCGGCGCGCGGAACGGTCGGTGGCGGATAAGCTGGCCGCGGCTCAGTCCCGCCGCGCTCCAGATTTTCGTGATCTCTATTGCTTCCGGGACCGTGAGTTTCGGCAAAATGCCGGCGAGCGCTTGCGCGAGCATGCTTTTCCCTACGCCGGGCGGTCCGATCATAAGCAGGTTGTGATTGCCTGCCGCGGCGATCGCGAGCGCGCGTTTTGCGTTTTCTTGGCCTATGACCTCTGAAAAATCGGGGAATGTTTCAATTCTCTCTTTGTGCGGATCGGAAGGGGCGGGACTTTGCGCGCCGCTCGTTTGCCGCCCTTCAAGTATGGCGATGGCCTCCCCGAGATTTTCCAGCGGAACTATTTCTATCCCGCATATTGCCGATGCTTCATTCGCATTTTGTTTCGGGAGAAAAAAATATTTGAAACCCATGTTGCGCGCCATTTGCGCAATGTTGAGCGCGCCATTCACGGGGCGCAGCCTGCCGTCAAGCGCAAGCTCGCCGACGAAAACTTTATCACCGGTCTCAATTCTCTGTATCTGTTTTGTTGCGAGCAAATAACCGAGCGCGATCGCAAGATCATAGTGCGAGCCCGTTTTTTGTATGTCGGCAGGGGCGAGATTAATGGTGATCCTTCTGTTCTCTCGGTTCGGCGGTTTCGCGCCACAGTTTTTGATCGCAGAGTTGACCCTCTCCTTCGCTTCATTGAGTGCCTTGTCGGCAAGGCCGACGATATTGAAAGAATGAAGGCCGACGTTGAGGTCAATCTCCACTTCTATGAGTTTGGCGTTGATACCCTCAAGTTCCGCGGAATAAATCTTCGCAAGATTTTTGGTGGTCACCCCCCACTCATACCATGCCACCGATTAAAAACTTATAAAAGGTTCCTTGCATTATTTTCCTGATTTGCAATGCTTGCAGAAGCGGGATTCCGGGTCTACGTCAAGCACGGCAGTCTCAATTGTTCTACCGCACTGCTCGCAGGCACCATATTTCCCGTTGTAGATTTTCGCAAGCGCGGCATCAATCTCTGCCAGGCGGTTCTTCAGATCCTGGGCAACCGCCATCTGATTGCCGATCTCCTCTACCTCGTCAGTTTCTTCCTCGGGGCGATTCGTTTCGTTGCCAAAATCAACGGGCCGCTCGTTTTGCTTGATCTCGGCGAGAAGGAGCAGTCGCTCTTTCTCAAGTTCCCTCTTATACTTCTCAAGTTGGTTAGCTTCCATGGTCATAACATTCTAGCAGGCTTTTAATCCGGCAATTCAACGATGTTACTATGCTGTGCAAATCCTGTTTCCGGCAATTATTAAAAATTTAATCTTTGTTTGCCGGAATCTTTGCCGGTTTTTGCCGGATTACTTGCCGGATTGCATTTTGCCGCATTGCCAGATTAATTATTATTTAATCAAATAACCCGATAAGCTTAATTTTCCTCATGACAAACAAAAATGTTTAACAATCTTGTTTCGCGGAGAACAAATTAAAAATCATATTTGTGAATATTTTCATAAAATCCAGCTTTATAAATTTTATAAATAAATCTGTAGCTTTCCTGAACATATGGTTCGCTTCCAATTTTTTCCATCCATTCCTCAAATTGCTTCGCCTTATTTCCATGAAGTTTTTTATAGCAAAGTGGAACAATCACATTCTTTAGTTGTCCAAAATCTCTAACCATTAAGACGGCTCTTCCCATGCGTGAATACTGATCTTTGCTTTTCCTAGGGCCGTAATTATAGACTTTATTTTTTAGCGTAAGCCTGTCTCTGACTAAGGTTATGAGATTACTATCTACTTCAGACATAGCAAGAGCGAATGTTGGAATCTTAGATTTTTGTGGACCAATCCCTGCGCCGCAAAATGTGAAACAGCCCTCTCCGACAATGAGGCCACGGATAAATTCATAGCTTAGCCTATTTTCTTCGATGTTTGTCATAAAACCAATTATTAATGTTTGTGGGTAAAACATAACATATTTACCATTAAAAAATTCTAAAAAATTTATGAAAAACAAAAGCGAAGTTGGGAAATCAGGTGAGGAAATAGCTTGCGGATATCTTGTTCAAAACCAGTGGGAAATATTAGAACGAAATTATCGTAGGAAGGCGGATGAAATTGATATTATCGCCATGTCGCCGGATGGGACTCTGGTATTTTGCGAAGTAAAATCTTTTGCGACAGGAGAAGTTTACGGCGAGTTTAACCAGTTTGCACTTACACCAGAAGATAATTTGACGGCGGCAAAGTTCAGGAAAATAAGCCGGACCTGCGAATTTTTTGCAAGGCAGCATCCGGAGCTGATTGACGAGGAAAAAGGATGGCGGATTGATCTTATTGCTATTGATATAAGTTCCAACGGCAAGGTATCGGACGTCCGGCATTATGAGAATATTAGCCCTTGACGGGCGGCAAGAGCGGGAATACTATGGAGAGGTATTCGTGGTCCGCTTGTGAGCGGGCTTTTTTAAAGAAATGCTTAACATAAAGGAGTTATCAAAAGCGTTGAAGCAGGTAGCGGAAGAAAAAGGACTGAAGCCCGAGGATGTTCTTGAGGTTATTGAAGCGTCCATTGCGGCAGCGTACAAAAGGGAGTATGGCCAGCGCGGCGAGGTCGTAAAATGCAAGCTGGATCAAGCGACCGGCGAGCTGAAATTTTGGCAGACGAAAACGGTGGTTGACGAAAACACCGTGCGTTTTGTGTCTGACGCGGAAGAAGCAGAGGGTGGAGAAAAAGTGGAGGAGAAGAAAGTAGAGGAAAAGAAGGAGGAGAAAAAAGGACGCGCGGGCCAGGAAGCCACGACCGAAGAGGAAAAACTCCCGCGGTTCAATCCGGAGCGACACATTACTTTAGAAGAGGCACGGAAGATAAAGAAGGGAGCGCAGGTTGGGGACGAAATCACGTTTGAACTTGAAACGCACGATGATTTCGGGAGAATTGCGGCTCAGACGGCGAAGCAGGTAATTCTGCAAAAGCTGCGCGAGTCGGAGCGCGATTCAATCTTGAGCGAATGGCGCGGCAAGGAAGGCCAGATCGTGAGCGGCGTTGTGCAGCGGTTTGAGCGGGGAAATGTGTTCATTGATCTTGGGCGGACGGTCGGCGTGATGTTTGCAAACGAATCAATTCCTACGGAGCATTACCGTTCCGGTGAACGCTTGCGTTTCCTCGTGCTTGCGGTGCAGGAAGACACGCGGCTTCCGGGAATCATTCTTTCGCGTTCGCATCCGAAGTTCGTGACCGAGCTTTTCCGCATGGAGGTGCCGGAACTTGCGGAAGGCGCGATTGAAATCAAAGCCATTGCGCGTGAGCCGGGGAATCGCACGAAAGTGGCAGCGTTTTCCAGTGCAGAAGGGATTGATCCGGTTGGCGCGCTGGTTGGCCAGCGGGGGACGCGCGTGATGGCAGTGAACAACGAGTTGGGCAACGAAAAAATTGACATCGCGGAATGGTCGGAAGATCCGGAAAGGTTTATTGCAAACGCCCTCTCGCCGGCAAAAGTGGAAAGAGTGGAGATCCTTCCACGGCGCGAAGCGCGCGCGTACGTGCCGGAGAACCAGCTGAGCTTGGCAATCGGAAAGGGCGGGCAGAATGTGCGGCTCGCGGCGAAGCTTACCGGATGGAAGATTGACGTGCGGTCGCAGTCGCGGCCCGAGGAAACGCAGGAGGGCGGCGTGGCGGGAACGATGGAAACGGACCAGATCGCGGCTCCCGAGGAGGACGACGATGAAAAGGACGCTATAATATAAAAATATGTCGGCGATAACGTTTGCATTAGGGGCTGGGGTGCTCGCGGTCGTGTGCGCAGCGGCGTTGATCTGGAAAATTGGGAAGGCGCCTGCGGGCAACGAAAAAATGCAGGAGATCGCGCGCGCGATCCAAACAGGCGCGAAGGCATACTTGAATCGTCAGTACAAAACCGTTGCAATCGTGGCGGTCGTCGTTGCGATTTTGATCGGCGTGTTCTTGAATGTGACGACGATGGCGGGGTTCATCATTGGCGCCTTTGCCTCGGCGCTCGCGGGGTATATCGGCATGAACATGTCGGTGCGCGCGAACGTGAAGACCGCGGAGGCGGCAAGGTCGGGGCTCAAACAGGCGCTCGGCATTGCGTTCGAGGGCGGGACGGTAACGGGACTCCTCGTCGTCGGACTCGCGCTTATTTCCGTTTCCGGTTTCTATGCGATTACGCACGATGTGCGGGCGCTCATCGGATTGGGATTCGGCGGAAGTTTGATATCGGTCTTCGCGCGACTGGGCGGCGGCATCTTTACGAAAGGCGCCGATGTCGGCGCGGATCTTGTCGGCAAAGTTGAAGCGGGAATTCCGGAAGATGACCCCCGGAATCCGGCGGTGATTGCGGACAACGTCGGCGACAATGTCGGCGACTGCGCCGGCATGGCTGCGGACCTTTTTGAAACGTACGCCGTCACGGCGGTCGCCGTGATGATTCTAGGAAGTTTGATGTTCCCTGGGTCGGAGAGTGCAGTGCTTTTGCCACTTGTGATCGGCGGCATCTCCGTCGTGAGTTCCATCCTCGGCATCTTCTTCGTACGGCTCGGCAAGAGCCAGTCAATCATGGGTGCGCTCTATAAAGGACTTATCGCCGCGAGCGTGATTTCTCTCATCGGCTTCTGGTTCTTGTCGGACGGTTACGCGGCGGCGACGAGCGGCGCGGGGAACGGTTTGAACTTCGCGCAGCTTTTCTACCCAATGCTCGTGGGGATCTTGGTGACGGGACTCATCGTTTTGATCACAGAATATTACACTTCAAAGAAATTCCGGCCGGTACGCTCTATCGCCGAAGCATCAACGACGGGGCACGGCACAAATATCATCACCGGGCTTTCGGTGGGAATGGAATCAACCGCGCTGCCGGTCATCGTGATCGTCGCGGGAATCCTCACGGCGTATGCAACCACCGGCTTGTACGGCATCGCGCTCGCCACGATGAGCATGCTTTCCATGGCGGGCATTGTGGTTGCGATTGATGCCTTCGGTCCGATCACGGACAACGCCGGCGGCATCGCGGAGATGGCCGGATTGCCGGACGAAGTGCGCAAGGTGACCGATGCGCTTGATGCGGTAGGGAACACGACGAAGGCAGTTACAAAGGGCTACGCGATCGGTTCGGCAGGGCTTGCGGCGGTCGTTCTCTTCTCGGCATACGTTCAAGATTTGCAAAACAAACATGGCGGTGCCGCCATACAATTTGATCTCTCCAATCCGAAAATTATAGTGGGGCTCTTGCTCGGCGGCATGATCCCGTACCTCTTTGCATCCCTCTCTATGCGCGCGGTTGGCAAAGCGGCGGGCGGTATCGTGAACGAAGTGCGTCGGCAGTTCAGGGAAATTCCGGGGATCATGGAGGGAAGCGCGAAGCCAGATTACGCAAAGAGCGTTGATATTGTTACGGCGGCCGCAATCAGAGAAATGATCGTGCCCGCGCTTCTGCCCGTGCTCGTGCCGATTGCGGTGGCGTTCCTTCTCGGGCCGCTCGCGCTCGGCGGACTGCTCGTGGGCTCCATCGTCACCGGACTTTTCGTCGCGGTTTCCATGACCTCCGGCGGCGCGGCGTGGGACAACGCGAAGAAGTATATTGAGGAGGGCAACTTGGGCGGCAAGGGTTCGGAAACGCACAAGGCCGCGGTCACCGGCGACACCGTGGGCGATCCGTATAAGGACACCGCAGGGCCGGCAATCAATCCCGTCATCAAGATCATCAACATTATTGCTTTGTTGCTCGTACCATTCTTATAATAAGATGGTCACCCTGTGTGGTTCGGCGTCAGTACTAAGAAGGGCTGCCGCCGAACCACACAGGGCTCCCGCCCTAAATAAGTAATGTAACAAGAACAAGCGTATAATATTTACAAATCCATGGAACCAGAGAACCAATATCTCATCCCGACGGTTATCGAAAAGTCGCAGTTTGGCGAACGTGCCTACGATATCTACTCGCGCCTTCTTAAAGAGCGCATCATTTTCCTTGGCGGGCCAATCAGCGACGCCGTGGCGAACACGGTGATCGCACAGCTGCTTTTTTTGGACCATGAGGATCAGAAAAAAGACATCAAGCTTTATATCAACAGCCCCGGCGGCTCGGTCACGGCAGGGATGGCGGTCTATGATACGATGCAATTTGTAAAGTCCGATGTTTCCACCATGTGCGTGGGGATCGCGGCGTCCATGGGCGCGTTTTTGCTCGCGGCAGGCCAGAAGGGCAAGCGGCTTGCGCTGCCGAATTCGCAGATCTTGCTTCACCAGGTGATGGGCGGCGCGGAAGGCCAGGCGATTGAGATTGAGATTGCGGCGAAACAAATCGTAAAAACAAAACAGCGGCTCAATGAACTGCTTTCCAAGCACACCGGGCAGCCGCTCGCGAAAATCGAGAAGGACACTGACCGCGACTTCTGGCTTTCTGCAGACGAAGCGAAAGCTTACGGCGTGATTGACGAGATCATCAAGAATTCAAAATAACCGGGTTCTAGTTATCCGGCGGTCGTAAGCGCGAGGACGATCACGGATGCTATCGCGAGGAGAAGGCCGATCCATTGGTGGAGCCTGAGTTTTTCTTTATTGAACATAAGTCCCAGCCCCGCCGCGAACGCGATATACCCCTCGCTGATGCCGGTCGCAACCGCGATGGGGATAAAAAGCGTCGCATAAGAAAATGTAACCCACGCGAGCTTGTCAAAGAAACTGACATTCAGGATCAGCCGCTTATTATTTCTAAAATCGGACCAAATCCCTCCGAGCCGAGAGGTCAATGCCAAGTAAAGTATGGATACTATCGCGATAAAGGCGTCTGTGATCCAATTGATCACAAGAGGATTTGTCTCTCGCGCTCCCAAGCCGAAAAGAAAACTGGATGCTCCCAAGCCAATAGTGCCGAGCACGGCATACCACGTACCCTTTTCAAGGCGGATGTTTTTAAGGTAAGAAGGCGAGCGGGCAGAAACGAGGAAGATTCCCGCTATTAAAGTTGCCGTGAAAAAAACCTGCCCTGGTGTAAGCAGCTCTTTGATAAAATATGCCGCCAGGAATGCGGTAACCGGTATCTCAAAAGCGAAAATCGGCTCTACCACGGAGAGTTTGCCGATGCGCATCGCTTCAAAATCAAACAGCGCGGCGAACAAAAGGACGAGGCAGGCAATCAACAGCAAAAGCGGGTGGTTGTGAATGGCAGCCCTAAGGCCTGGATAGGCAAAGGGGAATAAAATGATGGCCCCGAATGCGGTAATGTAAAATAGCGCTACCCAATCACCGAACCTCCTCGTGCTTCGCTGGATCAGAAAATCGCCGAGGCCCCACGAGAGCAAGGCGGTAATAGCGAGGAGTACTCCCATACGTTAGATTTTAACAGAAGCGTTTTCGTGGTAAAGTTTTTGTAATGAGCGGCACGGATGAGAAAATCAAAGAACTCCTTTCGCGCGATGTGGAAGATGTGATTAAAAAAAATCACCTTCGCGCCGCGCTCGCGTCTGGAAAAAAGCTGCGCGTGAAGCTTGGTATTGATCCGACCTCGCCCGACCTACACTTGGGCCACGCGGTCGTCTTGCGAAAACTTCGCGCGTTCCAGGATTTGGGGCACACGGTGGTGCTTATCATCGGTGATTTCACCGCGCAAGTCGGCGACCCTTCGGGCCGTTCAGAGACGCGAAAGATGCTTTCGTCCGCAGAGGTGAAACATAACGAAAAAGAATATCTCCGCCATGCGGGAAAAGTGATTAATATGAAAAAAGCGGAAATTTTTCATAATAACGAATGGTTCGGCCATATGGGGCTTCCGGAGATCATGCAGCTTGCGGCCATCGCAAGCATCCAGCAGGTTCTCCGCCGCGCCGATTTCAAAAAGCGCCTCGCGGAGAATATTGACGTAACCATGTTGGAAATGCTCTACCCGCTTCTCCAGGGGTACGATTCCGTGCAGGTGAAGGCGGACGTTGAGCTCGGCGGAGTGGACCAGCTTTTCAATCTGCTTATGGGGCGGCAGGTGCAGAAGCGCTTCGGCATGCCCGAGCAGGATATTCTGACCGTGCCGCTGCTTGAGGGGCTTGACGGAAAGAAGAAAATGTCAAAAACCTATGGGAATTACATTGGCCTGGATGACGTGCCAGCGGACATGTTTGGGAAGACAATGTCATTGCCCGATTCGCTCGTTACGAAATATTTTATGTTTTGTACCGGACTTTCGGAAGATGAAATTGGAAAACTAAAGAAAACGCTAAAACCAAAAGCACTCAAGGAGCGGCTCGCGCTTGAGATCGTGAAACTCTACCACGGAGAAAAACAGGCGGCGGCGGCGCAAGAATATTTTGACAGGACATTCTCCAAAAAAGAGATCCCGGACGACGTCCCGGAGTTGAAAATAAAAAGAGCAAAAATTTTGGCGCTTGATCTTGTGGTTGCTTCCGGGGTGATGAAAAGTAAAGGCGAGGCGCGGCGGTTGATTGAACAAGGGGGATTTGAGGTTGGCGGAAAAGTTATCAAGAACCCACAAGAGGAACTCACGTTAAAGGGTGGGGAAGCGGTTAGGGTAGGAAAACGGCACTTTATTCGCATCAAGATCTGACGTTGTCCAGAGATTGTCCACAATATAAGCCGGCGGGACGGCGTAGCGTGCTAAACTAAATGCGGTAGTTTGGCATGTACGAAAGGTTTTTTTCTCCGGCTTCCGCCGGAACCGTTGGCATAGCGCCAACTTGCTCATGCTCGGGCATATCGAGCGAAATTAGAACATGCACCCCACTTTGTGTCGGGTGCTGTTTTATTTTTATACAATTGGAGCGGGTTGGTATCTGATATCAGGGTCCTTTTTCGGAGAAAAAGGCAGCAAATTTGCGATCCCGGATTTAATGACCGAGAAATGTTGAGGATAAAAATGATCTGGTGGCTGGACAGTATGAAAACCTGTTTGATTAATGGAAAAGCCGCCTTCTACGGAGGAGAGGGCGGCTCATCGACAAGTAGTCGTTCGAGGTCTTGAGGATCAATGTTGAGCCAGGGGGGAAACACGACCTCTACTGGGTCTTCTTCTCCTTCCCGTTGGAGAAGGATTTTCCCTTCCTTGGTTATGACTTCCTCGCAAGTCCATTGGAGCCATCGCAATGCGTGCCTGAATAACAACGCCCTTGTGGGAAGCCCCGTGACGTTCTGGAGTTCTTGCAACTCGCGGTATCCCTCGGGGGAGAAAGTAAGGCTGAGCGTGATACTTTTTCCGGTTTCAGTGCCTGGTTCCATGCAATTATTCCTCCTTCTTCTCCGTCTTAGTTAAGGGCATCGGCGAAGGCACATTCATTAGAGCAGTAGACGGCAACGTGTGACGGAGGGAGCGGTTGTCTGCAGTTCTGATTTTCGCATCGCCGCCCTCCCGGATTGCTTCGGGGAGTCAGCCACCCACGATCTTCGCACGCCTCACAGCCAAGCCCTCCACACTTATTGCATTGGACACTATCAATGGGGTACGTTTTGTCTTTTGGAATATCCACTGGATTACACCTCCTCTGCACGGACTTTGAATGTTACTGGAATCCTAGGAAGAGGGTAGTACCGACAAGTTTTTGTGTCAAGCAACTCTCACTTTTCACTCCCCAGGCTTGGACGATGTTAAAATCTCTTGTCTCGCCCAAAATCATCACCTTTCATTGCCAATCTCATACCTATATCTTTCTTGCAATAACCGCCTTTCGAGTTCTCTTCTGTAGCTCTCGCTTCAGTAGTGTCTTGTCGATAGTTGAGTAATTGCCCAACTTTCCCATTGCGATAATTACGAATGGGAGGTGTTCCTTGGGAATGCGAAGTAATTTTCTGAGCTTCGGCTCGTTAAAGATTCCTATTTGTCGTGCATAGATGTCGCGTGATTGCGCCTGAATGATCATCGACATTACTGCTCCTCCAAGGTCGTGTCTCGCATATCGGTTCGTTCCACGCTCGGATTTCGGTAGATAGCATGAAACTATAAATACCGGAGCTGTTTTCGCCCAATGATTGCGTTCGGGCAAACAGGAAACTATTTTTTTATGCGCAAGGCTGCCCTTCCGCGTCCAATAAAAAAACCAAGGTTGATGATTGTACCCTGATGGCGCCCAGCGAGCTGCCTCAAAAATCGAGCGGAGCGTTTTGTCGCTTATGTGTCCCACGCTAAAATATCTTGGGCTGAAACGCTCTCTCAATTCCTTTAAAATCGGTGTGCGGAGACTGGGCTTCTTGAAAACGATGAATTTCCTTGTGGTAATTTTGCGCACAAGTTCAATTTAGCAGGGACTAAACCTTAACGTCAAATCCGGCGTTTCCATGAATGGATCACTCCGGCGACTGGACGATGGGGGTAACTCAAATAATACTTTCCATCGTCATCCCCTTGCCCTGTCACCATAAGTGGAATGCGCCCGGATAAAAACAAACTCGATAAAATCTATCTTGCTCAAAAATCTTTCCACCGCATAGCCCTTGAAATTGAGCGGGTAAGGGGAATCGAACCCCTGTCATCAGCTTGGAAAGCTGAGGTAATGCCATTATACGATACCCGCACCGCGCGCTGTTCCCGGGTGCCTTGTCACAATACTCGTTGCAACTATAACGCGCCGGAAACGTAATAATAATGTAGCATTCTACCTTGCGTTTTTCAAACTTTTTCCGTAGAATACATTGTAATAAAATGTGGAGCTCCCGCAAGACCAAGATCGTTTTAGGTTTTGTTGCCATCGTGGCGATCGGGTATGCCGTCGCGAGGTTTGTGCAGGGGAGCGGCGCCGTACCGCAGAATTTCGTCAATGCGCGGACACAGGGCGCCATCATTGCGCAGAACATCGTGAACCTTTCCAACCAGTCCACCGCGACCCTTGAACAAGTGAACACGATGGACGAAAAACAGGACTATGCGAACGCGCTCACGCTTACGACGGGACTTGTTACCCAAAGTCAGGAGATCCGCGACCAGGCGGTGGAGCTTTCGGGGCAGATTGAGGAAATGACGAAGGCACTCTCCGACATCTCCGACTTCAACGCGCGGCAGGCGGCGCTGGAGTCAATCTCTAATCGCCTCGCGCTCATCAATCAACTCATCAATTACAGCGGCGATCTTGGCCGGTTGCTCCAGATATTGCAGGATCGGTTTACGGGCAGAGGCGGCACGAATGTCGAGGTGCAGGCGCTTGTGAACCAGATCAACACCGACGTGAACGCGATCAATAATTTCAACGCGCAGGCGGGGCAAGCGATGGATCGGTTTGATACTATAGTAGGGAAGTAGGGCATATAGCTCAACGGCAGAGCAGACGTCTTATACACGTCCGGTTCCAGGTTCGAATCCTGGTATGCCCACATGATCATCGTTTTCACGGGGGACGGGAAAGGGAAAACGACGGCGTCGCTTGGCCAGATGGTGCGCGTCGCGGGGCGCGGGAAACCGGCGCTTATGATCCAGTTCATCAAGGGGCCGTGGATTTCGGGCGAGGATGAATTTACAAAGCTGCTCGGCATCCCGAAGGAGAAATTTGAAATACGGAAAATGGGGCTGGGGTTCGTGGGGATCTCTGGTGACAAGCTGCCGATTGAAAAGCACAAGGAGGCGGCGCGGAACGCACTCAACACTTTCATTGAAGAAAAACAATCCGGCAGGTGGCATCTTATCGCGCTGGACGAGGTGAACGTCGCGGCATCGCTCGGGCTTCTTGCGGCGGGAGAAGTGCTCGCGGCAATAAAAGATTTTCCGGAAGACAAAATTTTGATATTGAGCGGGCGCGGCGCTCCCAAAGAATTCATTGATGCCGCCGACCTCGCGACCGAGATGAAGGAAATAAAGCACCCGTTCGCGAAGGGCGAGCGCGCGAAGTTCACGGTGGAGTTTTAACCGCCATCAATACGGGCAGTAGAAATAGAAAGCTCCTTCCAGCGAACTCGTCTGCGCGCGAGCTGGAAGGAGCTTTCTATTTCTGCGAATAGCGTTACATCTTGGCTCCGCCAGCCGGACCGCCTTTCTTTTCAAGCGCAGCCCAGAGCGCAAGGACGGCCACAAGAAGTCCCGCAATGGCCACCCACGTGCCGCCTGTTCCCATATATGCGAACAGGATGACGAGAATTCCCAACACAACATTAACCCATTGCTTCCACATGATAATAAGGGAGAGTGATTATTTTCGGCCTTTATGAATATTATACCAAATAGGGTTATGCACTGATCGGCTTGATCTTGAATGGCTTCAAAAGGTTATAGAATTCGTCCTGTTCCAGCGTTTCCTTTTGCATAAGCGTATCCGCGATCTTTTTGAGCGCAGGCTTGTGTGCCTTGAGGATTTTCTCCGCCGTTGCGTATGCATGAGAGATGAAGCCGTGCACCTGCGCGTCAATTTCGGCCGCCACCTTTTCGGAATAATTTTTTTCGGTGGCGATTTCGCGGCCAAGGAAGATGAGCTCTTCGGCTTTACCGAACGTCATGGGTCCGAGCTCGCTCATGCCGTATTTTGTGACGAGCCGCCGCGCGAGATCGGAGGCCTCTTTAAGGTCATTGGAGGCGCCCGTGGAGACGTCGCCGAACGTAAGCTTCTCCGACGCGTATCCGCCCATCATCATGGCGAGATCGGCAAGGAATTGGCTGCGCGTCTTCAAGTGTTGGTCCTCGATGGGGAGCTTCATCGTGTAGCCGCCCGCAAATCCGCGGCTGATGATGGAAACCTTTTGCACCGGGTCGGCGTTCTTCATCGCGGCCGCGACGAGCGCGTGGCCACCTTCATGGTAGGCAGTGATCTCCTTTTCTTTTTGCGAGATCACGCGGCTTCTCCGTTCGGGGCCAAGGATTACCTTTTCCCCTGCTTCAAAGAGATCGTTCTGTCCGATAGCTTTTTTATTGGTGCGCGCGGCTATAATCGCGGACTCGTTCATGAGGTTCGCAAGGTCCGCGCCGGAGAAGCCGGGCGTGCGGATGGCGACCTTGCGGAGGTCAATGTTCTTGTCCAATACTTTTCCTTCCGAGTGGATCTTGAGGATCGCCTCGCGGTCATTGAGATCGGGGAGATCGAGGATAACGCGGCGGTCAAAACGGCCGGGACGGAGGAGCGCCGGATCCAAAATGTCCGGCCGGTTCGTGGCGGCAAGGACGATCACGCGCGTATCGCGGTCAAACCCGTCCATCTCAACAAGAATTTGATTGAGCGTCTGCTCCCGCTCGTCGTTGCCGCCGCCGAGGCCCGCACCGCGCTGGCGGCCGACCGCGTCGATTTCATCAATAAAGAGAATCGCGGGAGCCGCCCGTTTGGCCGTCATAAAGGCATCGCGGGTGCGCGAGGCGCCCACGCCCACGAACATCTCCACGAATTCCGATGCGGAAATGTAAAAAAACGGCACGCCGCTCTCGCCCGCGACGGCACGCGCCACCAATGTCTTTCCGGTTCCCGGCAGCCCCATGAGCAATATGCCGCGGGGGATCCGCGCGCCCAAGTCAAGAAACTTTTTAGGATTTTTTAAGAAATCAACCACCTCAATAAGTTCCTCTTTCGCCTCCTTGAGCCCCGCGACATTTTTGAACATGACTTTGTCTTTGAAGGTGGAAAGACGAAGGTTGGAGCGTCCGAAGTTGAACGCTTGATTCACGCCCGTACGCGCCTGCCGGAACATGAGCCAGAAAATAAAGCCGATGGCGAGCAGCGGCAGGAGGGTGGGGATCAGAATACCCGCCCAGAACTGCCAGCCCGACTGATCCTGCACTTCAAGGTCAACGTTTTGGAGCGCCTGCGGGGCAACGCCAAGATTCTTCAGGGTCTCCGAGATGCCGGATTCGCTTTCCTTCTTGGAGGCAGCGGTGCTGCCGTCTTTAAGTGTTACCGTAAGGTCGTTGCCGTTCACGATGACCTTCGTGACCTGCCCTGCGTTGATCTTGTCCACGAGTTGGTTCAAACTCAAAGTTTGCGGCGATGTTCCCGAACCAGCAAACAGCGAGAAGAGTAGTGCGATCACGACGAGCGTGAGGATCGCCCAGAGGATGTTTTTGGTGAGATTGGACATGCGTGAAAATTATAAAAGAAAGGGCCGTGGGAATCAATCCTCCCTGCGGAACGCCTTCTCGATGAACTTCGCGATGAAATAATCCAAGAGAAGGAAGAGAACAAGGCCGATGAAGAAGGCGAGTTCAAAGTTGCGGAATATGGCGACGGCGCGGAGCGGCGCGAGGCCGGAGATGAGGCCGTAGGAAAGGCCGAGGAGGATGGGAAGCCAGATCACGACGGAGAGCACCGAATTGTGGAAGAATTTCTTGAATTCCATCCTGCTCCACCCTGCGGAAAAGATGACGGGGAACGCCGATGCATAGAAAAATTTTGACAGAATGATCCACCGCTTGCCGTTGCGTTCAAATGCCCTTTCTACTCTCCCGTGCCATGATGGCAGGCGGTGCTTGATCCAGCGCCCGAACTTCGTGTCGCGCGTCGCGCGTCCCAAGGCATACCAAAGGAGGTCGCCGGTTACATCGGCAAGGAAAATCGTGAGAATAAGGAATGGAACGCCCCACATGCCGAAATATCCCTGGAAGACGATCCAGAAGCTTGCGAATGCGGAAATGTTCCCAAGGAAGATCGTCGCGATGTAGATAATAAAATAAGCCAAAAAGAGGTTTTGGCTTGCGAGAAGCCCTATATCGGCGACAAGAGTACTCACGCCTACTAATTATAACAAATTTTATATTTTTTTAATGATTGTTTGGTAAAATTCCTTCCGATGCCGTATGTGAATTGCAAAATTTGTTCACGGTGAAAATTCTTATCGAAATATTATTTAACGAGGCGGCGTTGCTGCGATCTGCAAGTTGTGTGGGACAAAAGATTTTAGGATCCTTGCCGTACATCACATGGACAAAAATAAGCAGAACAACAATCTAAGCGATTTGGCGTGGCTTTGCCATAATTGCCATTTTCTGATACATCATTATGATGAGGAGTGTAGAAAGTTGATGGTGCCTATAGCTTAATGGTAAAGCTTTCCGCTGTGGCCGGAACGATACCGGTTCAATCCCGGTTAGGCACCCGGAGATTTTTCAAGTCATATTTTATGGGGCTTGCAGAGCATAGCCCCTAACTGGAATTGAACCTTCTATAAAAAGAAAAGACACCGGATTTTTTGTTATACTAGAAGCAATGGATGTCCCCGAAAACTTGCCTCGCCTAGACCCAATTTCCTCACTATTTCGGGCGTCGTGGCAAATCTACAAAGATCGTTTTTGGGATATCGCGGGCATTGTTGTTTTGCCTCTGATGCTAATTTTCATCGGAGGCATGTTCCTCAACCTAAACGGCGGGGGTTTTGTTCTAGGTTTGATAATAAGCCTCTGTGCATGTGTATTAGTATTGGTCGCATCTTCGGCAATCATCTTTGCTGTCCACGAAAAAAGTGGCGTGTGGGAATCTTATAAAAAAGCGCTGGCATTGCTGTGGCCCATCGTATGGCTTGGCATTCTCATACTCTTCGTCGTAATGGGGGGCTTTGTTGTTTTCATTATCCCGGGCATTTTATTTTCGATATGGATTGCATTTTCAACTTATGCACTTTTACTCGAAGGAAAGCGCGGCATGAATGCCATGGTGCAAAGTCGTGGGTATGTTGAAGGGTACTGGTGGGCCATTCTAGGCAGATTCGTACTCCTTATGTTATTTACGATCCTTGTGGGCGTTGCGATCCAGATCCCTGTCGCAATATTAGTAGGAAACGTTGCACACTCAGTGGCAACGGCCCTGTTGGATGTACTTTTTCAATCGTTTGCTATTGTTTATTCTTACGTGCTTTATCAAAACCTTAGAGCAGCGAAACCAAATCTTACTAGCGCGCAAGCAAATAAAGGGAAAGGACTATTTATCGGGAGTGGCATCGTCGGACTAATTGCGCCAATTCTGATTTCCATCATTATTATTTTCTTTTCCGCTCCGTTATCCACTGCACTTATTAGTGGCCAGGGGAGCGTCAGTACGTTAAATTATACGCACATAGTCGTGTCGGGTCCTCGCGAGACTGACGCGGCACTTATCCAACAACTTGATAATGATCTTAGCGACCAATCGATCTGGGACGGACAAACCACTTTTCTTGGTTCGGCAACGTCTTCTTTGGGATCAGTTTCCGTGGTACTGCCCCCGCTATATTCACAAAATAATTACATCTTTTCAGAAGTAATCCCGAAATCTTCCGATCCCGTACTCTTGATTGAGGCCTTGTCCGCAACGAACAATCTTGACGATGCGGTAGCCTACGTAAAAAAACTTCTTACGTCCTACGTGAATGCCGGAAATTCTATTGAAGTGACTACCACGACCTTTGCCGGGTACCCTGCCCGCGCCATATCAATTACAAATCAAGACAATCTAAAATTCACCGCTTTTCAAGCCGATAGATCTGTTTTTCTTATTGGCATCACGTATGCAACGACCCTGATCCCTAATGCCCCTAATTCAGCCCCGGACGTACTAAGCGCGGAGAATCAGGTTATGGATAAAGTTGTCTCATCGATAACAATGGTGTACCAGAACTCTCAGTACGGCTATGCGATTCGGTTACCCGCCGGAATAGAATATGTTGGAGGCAGTACCATGTGTTCAGATTGCGCCTATTTCAAAGAAAGCGGGATGACAGATGATGAAATGGCTAGTTCGGGAGCGCAATTTACCATGAGTGTATATCAGGTCTCGCTTGCGACTTACATTTCGTCGAAACAGAAAGTGTACACGGCCTTAAAAAGATCCTTTATGGAATCAACTACGACCGTTGCTGGGAACAACGCCATGCAGTTCGAGGACGAGATGGTTTATTCTGGCGGCGCTGGCTGTCCGATTATGAACTCTGGGGATTTCGTGCCATGCCGTTCCATCGGGACTGTATGGTCACATGGAGCAAATTTATACGATTTTGACATAACGGTATTTGGAACGGGTGATTTCAATAAATATAATAGCATCTACGATGAGATGCTGAGCGGCTTCAGCTTTCGGTAAATTCCAACGATTCCTTGGTAGAACCGAACCTGCCGGGCTCACCATTTGCTGGCCATTCCTTCAAAAAGAGTTCTGACGTCCTCTACCAAGGCACCCGATCGTGCGTTATTAGAACCCAGGTATTCGGCATTTTTTATCCATATTTTATGGAGCGCGTACAAGATACCCCTGACGGTGGCCAAACCTTTATCTGATATAATTGACATAAATGAACCGAAAAGGTTTTGCGCCGGTTGTTGTCGTCCTTATCGTCGTGGGCATTTTGATTGTCGGCGGGATTTGGTATTATGAGGCGCACAAAAATACCCGCTTGTGGCATAGAGATCGGCTCGGCTCCGATATACACGAGCGACAACAATACTGGCAGCTATGAATGGCAAGTTCCCCTGAATCTCACGGGCGGTGGCTACTATAGCATTGTTCTATTCTTCAACGGAGCGATCAGCGGCCAAAGTGCGTTATTTAGCATCCAATAAGATTACCCGCCATATAGTGAGTAGCACGGTGGGGTGGCCACCTTGTGAAGCGACCAGTGGTATGGGAATCAGCATTTTCGATCGCCCCCTCACGGCTTTCGCTGCTTCTACTGAGGCACCCTGCGATTTTTATCTTGTCGGATATATAATTGGGTCATGCCGATCCTCAAAGATAAATTGTTTACCCTGCGCCCGTTCAGGAAGGGCGACGAGGTATCCTTGGCGCGGAACATCAATGACAAAATGATTGCGAGGAAGACGCTTTTGATTCCGCATCCCTATACCCTTGAAGACGCAAAACAATGGATCAAAAAGAATCTCAATGAAGCGAAAAAAAGGAAGCGACAAAGGATCAGTTTTGTCATCGACATAGACGGCGAAGTGGCCGGTTCCCTCGGGTTTAATAAAATAGAAGACCACAAAGCCGAACTCGGCTACTGGCTCGCGAGAAAATATTGGAACAAAGGCATCATGACGCGAGCGGTAAAAATTTTCTCCAAGTTCGGATTCCGCGCGTTGGGCCTCAAAAGGATTTATGCATTTGCATTTCCGTTCAACAACGCGTCGATAAGAGTTCTGGAGAAGTCGGGATTCATCTATGAAGGTTTACTGAGAAAACATAGTAAAAAGGGCAAAACATTTTTAGACGGCGTTCTCTACGCGAAGGTTATTTAAGAACGGCGCCCTGGGCAAGGATTCGGACGAAGACGGCGCCGCACGAGCGCTCGCGGCGAGCGATTTTTGGGGATGGGAAATTGAATGGGGCGCGTTCGTGTAGGTAGATAAGCATTGCTGATCTTCCGCGCGCCCCCTTCGCAATCTTCTCGTCGCCGGAATTAGGCCGCGAGGAGGTCTTTAATTTCGAGTTGCCGTTCGAGAGACTCAATTTTCCTCCTCGCCTGATCGACGTTGCTCTCGTACTCTTCCAGGATTCTTCGATCATTCCATCGCCTCCCAATCTTTCTTTTTTCCTGGGAAGCGAGAGCTGCCTGAGATTCGACAAGCTCAAGCCGAGCCAGCCACAATTCATTCTCGATCCCCACCCGTTTTCGGGCGGCCCTCCAAGACTTCAGGAGGCGCCCGATGCCACCAATATCAATACGCATAGCCCACTCCTTTTGACGGCGAACCAGTACGTACTCTTACTGCCTGTATTACAGCATATCAACCGCAACTATGTCCAGGGTGTGCACAATACCTTTGGATTATGCGGCATGATTGACTACAATAAAGTTGTGGTTAGTTTATCTCTCACAGAGCAGCGAGCGTTTTGGGTCGCGATCCTCGTTTTTGTTGTGCTTCTCTCGGTGCCCGTAGCGATCGGCACGTTGTGGTATCACACATATGAGAATCTGACGGCACAAACACTTGCCGAACAGCAGACGATCACCAATCTCGCGGCGAGCGCCTTGGAGGTAAAGCTCAATCGCCTTATTTCAGTGGCAGAGGCAATGGCGTCGTCCAGTCAGATTTCGGGCGATGTCGCGGCCGGACGCTTTGCGGACGCGGCGCTGGCCGTGAGCGATCTTGGAAACGAGCCGGAATTTTATGACACATTTATTGACAGGGTTACCCTTTACGGCCCCGATGGGATTCAGCGGGCGGCATATCCGATGCTCGTGGGCGGCTTGGGATCCAGCGCCACAAGCAGCGACTGGTATAAAACGTTGCGTACCGGAGCCGGGGAAGGTTTTTATGTTTCAAATGTGGTACAGAGGCTTTCTTCGCCGCGGATCAATGTCGTAGGCATCGCGGTGCCGGTAAGGAACCAAGGGGCGATCAGCGGCTTCTTGGTTCTTCAGATCCCCGCGCACAACTTTTTGGAGTTCGGGATAGATCTTTCCCTCGGGACGTATGGATTCGCCTATATTGTTGACACTAAGGGTGACCTCATTGCGCATCCGAAGTTTTCTTCGCAAACCGGAGAAGTGGTCAATTATTCGTTTATGCCGGAAGTGCAAGCTGCGCTTGCGGGCAATGCGGGGACGAGGGTGGACTATGACTCGGACCGCGCCGGAAAGAGCATTGTGGCGTATGAGCCGTTGCCACAATTTCACTGGGGGATTGTAACGCAGCAGCCGTACGGCGAAGCGTTCGCCGCAAGGGACAGTATGCTCCCTTGGTTTCTCGCGGCAACGCTCGCAGCCATTGTCTTTGATCTTCTTGTTTCTTACCTTGCCTTCAGATTGTTTGCCGGCCGCCGTTTTTATCAAAAACTATGAAAAAAGGATTTACCCTTATTGAACTCTTAATTGTCATCGCGATCATCGCGGTCTTGTCGGTGGTGATTATTTTAGCCCTGAATCCCGCGGAATTATTGCGTCAGGCAAGGGATTCCAATCGCATTTCCGACATGGGGACCCTGCGAACCGCCGTCGCGCTTTATCTCACGGACGTGGCGACTCCCAATCTCGGCTCGGCAGGCACCTGTTATATCAGTATCGGCACCTCTACATTTTCCACGGTCAGCAGCACGGGAATGTGGACGTTTCCGGGCACTACTTTTTGCAAAGATTGGTTCTTGACGGCAGGCGGCACGGCAGCGAGTACCACGGCAACCACCACTCGGTCCATCGGCATTCCAACGTCAACGCCTTCGTATCCGGGGAGCGGCTGGGTCCCAGTCGACCTTGCGAACATCTCGTCGGGAGCCCCTCTTGGGCAGGAGCCTCTCGATCCCATAAATCAAGCAGGCAACTGCAATGCGGCAAGCTCGTCGGTTTCGCTCTCAAACTGCGCCTTGTTCTACGGGTACATCCCGGGCAACACAAGTTTTAAACTTAGCGCGTTCATGGAAAGCAGGAAATTTTCCAATGGTGGGAGCGGCGATGTGACGACGAAAGACGGCGGATCCAACCCTTATTTGCTTGAAGTAGGGACAAATTTGTCTTTGTAGCGCGGTCTTAATAACGATAATAGTCGGGCTTGTAAGGGCCGCCTTGAGGGACGTTAAGATAGGCGGCTTGGGCCTTGGTGAGTTTGGTAAGTTTCGCGCCGATCTTCCCGAGATGAAGACGGGCCACTTCTTCGTCAATTTCTTTCGGTAGCCGGTACACGCCGATCTCGTAGCGATTTTTCCATAAGGCGAGCTGTGCAAGCACTTGGTTTGAAAAACTGTTGCTCATGACGAAGCTTGGATGGCCGGTCGCGCAGCCGAGGTTCACGAGCCGCCCTTCGGCCAAAACGTATATTTCGCGCTTGTCGGAGAAAATATATTTATCCACCTGCGGTTTCACGGTTTCTTTTTTCACGCCGCGCGCCGCATTGAGGCGGCCCACCTGTACTTCGTTCTCAAAGTGGCCGATGTTGCACACGATCGCCTGATCCTTCATTTTTTTCATGTGTTCCAGCGTGATCACATCCCTGTCGCCGGTAGCGGTCACGTAGATGTCGGCTTTCCCCAATGTGTCTTCCACGGCCGCGACCTCATAGCCGTCCATTGCCGCTTGCAGGGCGCAGATGGGATCAATTTCCGTGACGATCACGCGGCAGCCCTGCCCGCGGAGCGATTGGGCCGATCCCTTGCCGACGTCCCCGTAGCCGCACACGACGGCGGTTTTCCCGCCGATCATGACGTCGGTCGCGCGGTTCAGGCCGTCAATCAGGGAATGGCGGCAGCCGTAGATGTTGTCAAACTTGCTCTTGGTCACGGAGTCGTTCACGTTGATCGCAGGGAATAGGAGTTCGTTCCGCGCGAGGCGCTCGTAGAGGCGGTGGACGCCCGTCGTGGTTTCTTCTGAAACGCCCCGTATCTTTTTCGCCGCTTTCGTCCAGCGCGTGGGATTCTTTTTATAAATTATTTTGAGCCGCTTTATGAGTTCTATTTCGTCGGCGGACATGTTTGCGCGCCGTGCCCGGAGGATGGCGGGATCGTTTTCCGCCTCCGCGCCCAGATGCACCATAAGCGTCGCGTCGCCTCCATCGTCCACGATAAGGTCCGGTCCCTTGCCATTCCCGAAGTCCAGTGCGCGATCCAGGCACTCCCAGTATTCCACGAGCGTTTCCCCTTTCCAAGCAAAGACCGGGATACCGGTTTTTGCGATGGCCGCGGCCGCGTGGTCCTGCGTGGAAAAAATGTTGCAGCTTGACCAGCGCACCTTGGCGCCAAGTGCTGCGAGCGTTTCTATAAGCACCGCTGTTTGGACCGTCATATGGAGCGATCCCGTGATCCGGACGCCCTTGAGAGGCTTCCGTGCGGCGTAGCGCTTCCGGAGCGCCATGAGTCCGGGCATTTCCTTTTCCGCCATTTCAATTTCTTTTCTCCCCCAGCCGGCGAGCGCACTATTTTTTATTTTGTAATCGCGTTTCATATTTTTACTTCGGCGCCGTACGTTTTTTTGAACCGCGCGCGGAATTCATTTTTAGTGAAACGGTGCGCCTGCGTCCCCGCGTGTTCAATGCAGAAACTCGCGGCGACGCTTCCCATCCGGCCGCAGGTTGTTAGGTCATATTGTCGCTCAAGTCCTGCCAAAAATCCAGCGCGATAGGAGTCTCCCGCGCCGGTAGGGTCCGTGACGCGGCGCGGCTTTGCGGGCGCTACCCGCATGACTCCTTTCGCGGTCGCGATAGCCGATCCCTTCTCGCCAAACGTGGTGATAAGCACCCTGGTTTTTTTCAAAACGTCGCGCATGCTCCAGCCGGTCCGTTCTATGAGCAGCTTTATCTCATAGTCGTTGCCGATGGTAATGGCTGAAGTCCGTACCATTTCCCTAAACGCGGCGCCGGTAAGGGATGAAGACCACTGGCCCGGGTCAAAGATTGCGGGGATGCCGTGCGCCGCGCACTCGCGCATATGCCGCCGCATGGTGTGCGGATGCGAAGGCGAGATGATGGCGAGCGCGCCGCTTTTGTTCGTCGTCGTGTGTGCATGCGGAACGCGCAAGATGCGCGCGATGCGCGGAATGGGCGGCGTGAGTTTTGGATCTGCGCCGCTAAAAAACGCGGCGACCTGGTTGTCGTCCCTGTCGGTCACGATGTGCGCCGAAGCCGTAAAGCGGCTTTTGTCTTGCGCGATGTAGCGGGTGCCGATTCCCAAACGCCGCAGATGAATAAGATATTCTCCGCCGTCTTTGCCAAGCACCGAAACGATTACGGGCTCGCTCCCGAGGAGTTTCAGCGTGTAGGCGATGTTGCCCGCCGTCCCGCCGCGGCTTTTTACAAGTTCGCGTATCGGAAAGCAGACATTCAAAAGATGGATGTTCTTGGGCATGATGTAATCGCGGAAGCGGCCCGAAAAATCCATAATGTAGTCGTACGCAAGAGAGCCGGAAATGAGTATCGCCATAGCATCCATTCTATCACGCTATTTGGTGGAGTATACTTTTGAGATGAGTTCAAGAATGACGCGCGCGAAAATATCCCTTATTGCAGCGATGAGCGAGAACCGGGTGATCGGATCGCGCGGAAAAATCCCGTGGTATCTCCCCGCGGATTTCGCACATTTCAGAGATATCACCATGGGCCACCCGGTCATCATGGGATGGAAAACGTTTGAGTCCATCGGTAAACCGCTTTCCGGGCGGACGAATATTGTGATCACGATGCAGCCGGACCGTGAAATAAAAGGGTATCGCATGGCAGGGACTCTTGATGAGGCATTGCGTCTTGCGGGAAAGGCAAAAGGAGGAGGAGGAGAAGAAATTTTCGTCATAGGAGGAGCACTCACCTACAAAGAAGCGCTTCCGAAAGCCGACACGATCTACCTCACGAAGATACACAGCATTTTTGAGGGTGATGCGTTTTTTCCCAAGTTCGGCGGGGCCGAGTGGCGGCTCGCCCAATCGGAGTTTCACAAAAAAGACGCAGAGAATCAATACGACTATACCTTTAATATCTACGAACGGAGATAGCCCTCTCGCATAGGGTACTCACCCCGACGAGCCCCAGTGATGGCTGCGCTATGCGTGCAGATTTTGGATATGAAAAGGGCCCGGGTATTGCGTGTCCCGGGCCGTAAAGTAGTATGGGGTGACTAAGAGGAATTTATTACCTATCTTCTGTGGCGGCGCGAGAGGTAGGACGCCGTTAGAAAGAATGGCAATGAGCTAAGCCAGAACGGCGCTTGCACCGAGGAAGCGCAGGATAAACCAGAGCACCGCAAGCAGCAAAAAGAACGAGTCAGAATTCATCAAAAACCTCCTGTGTGGACGTTGGGCGAATGCGGAAACCTAGGACACTGACCTGATCCGGAGATAACCGCAAAGCTCGTGTTCAAGGGAGCACTCCATGACTTCGGGGAGCGCCTCAAACTCAACGGTATTGCCCTCGTGGAGTTTGCCGAATCGCGTGATGTCAGGATGCCCCGGCCGCACCGGTAGGATGAATGACCTGCTGGGCCACGAGAAGTGGTTGAAGCGCACCGTCGTGCCTTCGTCCGTGATCATTGGCTTGCCGCCGACGCACCACAGGCTGCTCGCCACTATCTTTGCGTTCATGACGCTGTGCTCGGTAGCATTCTGTCTCCATCGCTTCTCATTGAGGAGCAGGTACGTCGTCGGGCCTACGAACGAGAGGAAAAGCGCGATGACAATCGGATAGAACACGATGGCGGGCGTATCGTGGATGTCGGCGTAAAGCCTCTGTTGGACTCCCGGCGCCTGTAGCGCGTGGTATTGGAGTCCGAAGAGAATGCCGAGAGCAATCAAGGCAAGAATAGCTTTGAATTTCTTTCGCATACGTACCTCCGTGAATTGAGTTGTAACTGCCGCAGGGAAACCTGCCTTACGTTAGCACGATTATGACAACGTTCACAAGAGACGAAACCCTTGAAAGTAGGGGCAACGTGAACGGAACCAGCGCGAGAGGTGTGGGTGGGGAAAGCGTGTGGGAAAAGTGTGGAAAGGGTGTTGACGGACTAGTCGGCTTTTTTCTTGGTGTATTCCCGCCAGGAATCCGTGGCGAGGCCGCCGATGGGTGCCAGTTCCGCCTTGATCGGCGGGTGAGGGTCGTAGCCCGTGAGCGTTACGTGCTCCGGCTTGAAGTCGTCAATTGTTTTTACCGCGGGAGCGAGCATTACCGTAGGGAACGGCCTCGGTTCGCGCGCGAGCTGTTCTTTGACCGCATCAAAATGATTTTCATAAATATGAGCGTCGCCGAAGGTGTGGACGAATTCTCCCGGCTCATTGCCTGTTACCCGGGCAAGGATGATGGTCAGGAGCGCATAGCTCGCGATGTTGAATGGAACGCCAAGGAACATGTCGGCCGTGCGCTGGTAAAGATGAAGCGAAAGTTTGCCATTCTTTATGTTGCATTGATACATGTTGTGGCAAATGGGGAAGCGGCATGCTTCCTGGGGCAGCGCCATTTCATAGAGGTACTCCGGGTTCCAGGAATTCACGAGTGCGTTGTGGGCATCCGGATCTTTTTTGAGTTCGTTTACAAGCCACTGCACCTGGTCAATCGTCCGGCCGTTCTTTGCGGGCCAACGGCGCCACATTTCTCCGTAGATATGTTTCAGATTCCCGTGCTGCTTTGCGAACACCGCGTCGCCTGCGATTTTAGCGATGAATTCTTCTTTCGTAAGCGGCGGAAGCTCGCCCTTGTCCATTTTTTCCCGATAAATTTTGTAAGGGTAATCGTCCCAGATGTGGACATTCGCGTCCACGAGGTATTTGATGTTGGACTGGCCGGACAAGAACCACGCGAGTTCATAGATGATTCCCTTCCAAAATACTTTTTTTGTGGTGAGGAGCGGAAATCCTTCCGAAAGATCAAACCGCATTTGGCGGCCGAAGACGCTCCAGGTGACGGAGCCGATTCCCTTGTCTACCTGCTTCACGCCATGGTCAAGGATGTCGCGGAGAAGGTCAAGATATTGATATTCGGGATGCCGCGCACCTGCGGGAACGTTCGCCATGGTTCTATGTCACTACTCTATCACGAAGGTTTTTTCGGTGCCATAATACTCCGGCCAGTGCGCGTTGTAATGAGCGAACATACGTTCCAGGCGCGCCTGGTTGAGTTCCTCAAGCCCTACATTTTTTATTATTTCGCGAAGTTTCGCCTTCGCGCCGTCCGCGTGGGAGGGATCGCTCGCTATGATTTCAAATTCGGCGAGGTAGCCATAGCCGGCGTTCTTATCTATCGTCACGTTGGCGTCGAAAAATTTGTACTCCATCCGCTCGCGTGACCATTTGGCCTGGTAGGTAAAACCGGCACCGAGGACAGCCTCGTCAAGTTTTGAAAGCGGCATCGCCACTTCGCATTCAAATTCGCGGCGCGCGGTTCCATTCGCACTCGTCGTGTCGTCAATGGTCGCCTTGAGGACCAAGAGCACCTTCCCGTCCGCTTCCCGCGTGCGCAGGGAAAAATCTTTTGCTCTTTTTGCAAGATCAAGAAAATCTTTTCGGTCTTTTTCGTCGGCAATGACCTTTGCGACAGCCTTCGCGTCGCCATTCCCTTCAAAGTAATGATTGAGCTGTTTGTGTGAGCCGATTTTCCGAAGCTTCGGATCCAGCTTTTTCATCTGCGCTTCAAGGCGTTCCGCATTCTCGCGGTTTCCAAGGAGGCACTTAATTTCTATCTCATACCCGCCGCTACTCATTTCCGCTTTTTTGCTCTTGTTTCTTGCGAAAGCTTTGATGCGAGCGGTTTTTTCTGCCCGGCGTATTTCCCGCCCTTCTTCATATAATAGGGAACTTCCACCTTGCTTGACACTTCTTCAAACGTGAAAGCGCACACCCGCATGCCGGGATAGAGAAGTACCGGCACAACGCCAAGGTTGCCGAGTTCCATCACGGGCTTCCCGCGCCAGCCGGGATCAAAAATGGACGCCGTGCCGTGGACGATGACGCCGAGGCGTCCGAGAGAACTTCTTCCTTCAATTCGTCCCACGAGATCGTCCCCGATTTCAAGCCATTCAAGCGTGGTCGCAAGCACGAGGTCTTGGGGGTGGAGCACGAAAGAGCCGCCTTTCGGAACCACGACATCCTCCATAAGGGCCGCCGCCTGTTTCATATCCTGGGTGTCTATGTGCGGCACGTGAGTGCGGCGGAACACGCGGAACTCGTTGCCGAGCCGCAGGTCAAGCGAGCACGAGCCAAGCTGGGTTTTGAAATCCGGCGCCGGCGTGATCTTGATGCGTCCCGCCTTGAGTGCTTTCTTGATATCGCGGTCCGAGAGGATCATGGTAGAAAAATTGTAACGCGCGCGCGGCAGGGAGGCAAATCGCTTGTACGGGAGAGCATGCAATGATATTTGTATCGAACGATCCTTTCCCTATGAGCAGCATGTTCGATTCGATTGACAATGCCATTTGTATGTGACAATATATAACTAGTCGATTAGTTCTTCGACAAATCCAAACTGGCAAGCGTGACGCTTGCTGAGGTGGCGTGACGCCACAGGAGGTAGTTCAGTGATTACACAAAACGCACTCGCCGCAAAACTCGGTACTGATTGTTATTGCCCAAGTCCTACCTTAATGCCCCCGACGAAGTTGGCAGGCTTCAAGGAGCAGTTTCCGTGGGCGGAGAAATACGCGAGCGGTCCAATCTACCAAGTTTACGTCTCGCGCGTAGAACCCGACATCCTAAATCATGGTGCCGGCATTTTTGTGAAAATTATGAAGTATTACGAATACCTCGTGGCCAGCGAAACGAGTCTTGAGGACACCTGGTTTCCTGTCGAGCTCTATCTTCTCGACAAAAACGGCCAGACCATTGATAGCGAAAAGAAGGTCCACCGCCGCAAGCATTGGTATTCGCTCAGTGCGACCGAGGAGAAAGAGCATTACCGGATTACCTGGGTTACCAGCAAGATCACGGAGGGGACGGTAAATACCAAACTCGAGGAGCTCGGGGAGAGAGCGAGAGATGTTCGTTTCGTCCTTTCCTATTGCACGCGCACCAAAGCGCTCATCCTATACAAGATTCCGGAGAGCCTCTCGTTATTGGAGTGGGTAAACCGGCAACGCGCCATGGAGCGGGAACAGTTCCAAAGAGCATGCGAAACCATCGACGCCGAAGCGACTGCATGACGATCAGTTGGGGGCGAGCCGAAAAGCTCGCCCTCTTACGTTATTGCTATCTATCTATAATCGAATTCGCCCCGAAATGTCTGATATCGTGCACAGGATTCGAACAAATGTAGAGCTAGCAGGAATTAATCAATACCAGGCACGGGGAACGGCGTCGCGAATTTTTTCACGGCGTCGTGTACTTCTTTTATGAGCGGATGATCGGGGAGCGAGGCGTTGAACGCGCGCATGAATTCAATGCGCTTTTCCTTGTCGGTGGGGAGTTCATTCTTTGCGAACTCGTGCGCGATGCGGGCTATAAAAGTGGCCACCGTCTTCATGTGCTCCTCTTTCATGCCGCGCGAGGTGATGGGCGGAGTGCCAAGGCGGATGCCGGACGGGTAGTACGGTGGCGCGGGGTCGTTGGGGATGGAGCTTTTGTTCACGCTGATACCCGCGGCCTCCAGCGCTTTTTCTACGAACACGCCTCGCCCCGGGCCGAACGCGCGGAGGTCAATGAGCATAAGATGATTGTCGGTTCCGCCCGAAATGAGCCGCAGGCCCTGCGCTTGGAGCTCTTTCGCAAGTGCCTTTGCGTTGGCCACGACCTGATGCGCGTATGCTTTGAACTCCGGAAACGTGGTTTCGTGCATGGCGACGGCAATGCCCGCGATCGTGTTCTCATGCGGACCTCCCTGCATGCCGGGGAACACCGCGCGGTCAATTTTGTCCTTCAACTCTTCTTTGCAGAAGATCATCGCCGCGCGCGGCCCGCGTAGCGTTTTGTGCGTGGTCGTTGTGACCACGTCCATAAGCGGGAACGGAGAGGGATGCGCGCCGCCGGCGATGAGCCCCGCGATGTGGGAGATGTCCGCCATGGAATAAGCGCCGACGCTCTTCGCAATGTCAGCGAATTTTTTGAAATCAATGGTCCGCGGGTAAGCGGTGTAGCCGCACACGATCAATTTCGGCTTGTGCTCGCGCGCGAGCTTTTCAATCGCATCGTAATCAAGCACCTCATTTTTTTCATCAACCTGATAATGAATGAACTTGAATAATTTTCCGGACATGTTGACGGGGGAGCCGTGCGTGAGGTGACCGCCGTGGTCCAAGCGCATTGCCATGATCGTGTCGCCCGGCTCAAGGAGGCCGAAATAAACCTCAAGGTTCGCGGGCGAGCCCGAGTACGGCTGGACATTCACGTGATATCCCTCCGCATGGAAAACCTCCTTCGCCCGATTTTGGCAAAGGGTTTCCATCTCGTCCACGTTCACGCAGCCGCCGTAGTAGCGCCGTCCTGGATAATTTTCCGCGTACTTGTTGCTCAGCACGCTGCCGATCGCCTCAAGCACCGCGCGGGAGGCATAGCTTTCGGAAGGGATGAGCTCCAGCCCTTCTTTTTGCCGCAACTTTTCCTTCTCAATGATTTCAAATACCTTTGGGTCCTCCTCTCTCAGATTTTTTTGCGACATTTTATTATTTTTTAATTTATATACGGCAATTGTACCGCCGCTCTTCTGCGGGCACAAGTTTGATGGTATGCTCTATATATTATGGTGATTGACGGAAGGAAGATTGCGGCCGAGATCGCCGATCACTTGAAGGCATTGCCCAAGCCGGACAAATTTTTGGCTGGGGTTTTGGTCGGGAACGACCCGGCATCAAAAAGTTTCCAGAAGATCAAGCACGATACCGCAGCGCGTCTCGGCATTGATTACCGTATCTACGAATTCTCGGAAAACCTTACGAACGACGCCCTACGGGAGGAGGTGGGGAAGATTGCAGCGCACAAGACGTGCGGCGGCGTGGTCGTGCAGCTCCCGCTCCCCGATCACTTCAATTGGTATGCAGTGCTGAATGCCATCCCGCCGGAGAAGGATCCGGATCTCTTGAGCGAGCGGAGCCTGGGCGCGTTCTATAATGGCCGGACTAGGATTGTCCAGCCGGCGGCGGAGGTCGTTGCGGAAATCTTGAAGCGCGTTCAGTTTGACTTAAAAGGGAAAAAAGTGGTCGTCGTTGGACGTGGATTCCTGATCGGCAAACCGATTTCCTTGTGGCTCTTGGGCCAGCGGGCGGGCGACGTTACGGTCGTTGGGAAGGATTCAGATTATTCAGCACTATGCACTGCCGACCTCGTGATCACGGGTGTGGGCAAGGCAGGGCTCGTCACGCCCGCGATGTTGAAACCGGGCGCTGGCGTGATTGACTTTGGCTACCAAGGCGGCAAGGGAGATTTTGATCCGGGGGCGGCGGGCGTGAGTGCGGACGAGGGCGGGAGCGACAACGGGAAAGATAAAATTGCTTTTTACACGCCAACGCCGGGCGGCACCGGTCCTATCCTTGTCGCAAAGCTTCTGGAGAATTTTTATACGCTGAATTCCTGACCTCTGTGCGGGGTAGTGGACCAAGTCGAACCTCAGTTGTGGGTTATGCAAAAAATAGGCTTATTTTTTGTGAAAGAGCTGGACAATTTTTGAACAGACAAAATAAAGAGGCGCCATCTAACCTAGGTTAGCAGCGCCTCTGACCACTTCTTGCTGATCTGATGAGGATCGTCCGCGGCAGAGCGTGCCGATTTACTCTTTTTTCTTTTCCACTCGCTCCATCCACGGCAACGGCTGTTCGAGTATTTCTTGGGCCAACTTCCCATAGCCGGCCCCGAATGCAAGGCAATATGCCCAGTCGAGTTCACGGCGCAACTTGGCGATTTGCCGTTTGTTTCGCTCTATGGAATCTTTCGCGGAATCCACAGTGAACAACTGGCCACTCCCCTTTTTTGCTTTTTCCAGCTCGCCCCTCATCCAATCGAGGACGCCGTATGTCGAGGCTAGATTGACTTTCAGTTCGACCAGCTGCTCCCGGACCCTTTCTTCTTTTCGTTCATCTCGAACGTTGCCAAACGGGGTCAGGAAGAAATGTCCATGGAAAGATCTTGCAATCAGTGCATGCGTGAGCGCCTCAAGGCCTTCTTGGGTCTTGAATAACCACGCGCCGAGTCCCAGTCCGACCAAGATGTAGGCGACCGGGGCGAACACCATAACTGCTGTAATTGTATTCATAAACCCTCCTCTGAGTTTCCGGCCCAGAATTACTGTGAAATCCCAGTTTTCACAGCCGGAGTTCTAGGTTGGTTATACATCAATAATCACACTTTGTCAAACGTGCGCGCTGTAGGATTTGAACCTACGACCTACCGCGTGTAAGGCGGTCGCTCTGCCGCTGAGCTAAGCGCGCGTTCGATCATTCTAACCATGGACAAACCTTTTTTCAACTTTTGGGCGAAATAAAAACCCCCCGCGATAAATCTTGTTGCACCCGGGACAGCGGGGGAGAGTCCGGCGGGCTCGGCGGTGCCAAACGCCAAGCGAACCTTTGGGTTCGAAGGGGAACGGATCCCCATCACCTCCTTCCGATTATGCCTTCTTTTTCGGGTTCTGGATCTTACGGTTGTATGTCCGTCTTACCCAGTCAATGTTTCGCAAGGTGTGGTCCCCTTTCATAAGATGGCTTTCGCTCGTGCCTACTTAAATTATAGAAAATTTTTCTACAGTTTTCGCTGTGCATAAAATGGAATTTGCGCCCTCGGAGGGAATCGAACCCCCATCAAAGCCTTAGAAGAGCTCTGCTCTGTCCATTGAGCTACGAGGGCCCCGCGACACGGGGCGCCGCTGAACGCATTGATTCTACAACGGAAATAGGATAGTTTGAAGAGGCATCGCGGGCCGTCGTATACCGGTAGTACGCGTGCTTTGGGAGCACGTAGACTGGGTTCAATTCCCAGCGGCCCGACCAACACAATTAAAGATGGCTTCTGCCTCCTGCGAGGACGAAGTCGGCAGAGGCCATCTTTAATTGTTTCCTGTTTTGTGCCGCGGGACAGAATCGGACTGTCTTAACTCGCTCTTCAGGCGAGGGCTTTACCATTAAGCTACCGCGGCCTAAGAAATCCAGTATGATGGTACCTCTTTCGGATGGCCTCATCAAGCGCGTGGGACGTCCTATAAAGAACACCAGAAGAATAACAAAGAGACCCTTTTGACGACTTCGTCTTCGCAGGAGGAAAAAGGGTCTCTTTGTTATCTCTTCACCTTCAGCGTGATCCTTCTTTCCTCGGGCTTCACGGAATCAATGACGAACGGATATGACTGCCCGACGGCGAGTGTTTTTTTCATCTCGTCTTGTCCGCCGAACTCGGAGACGTGTATCATGCCCTGAAGATCCCCTGCGAGCGCTACGATGGCACCGAAAGGATTGAACTTGTACACGCGGCCTTCCACGGTGGCGCCTGGTATGAGGGCATCGCCGAGCTTCGCCCACGGATCTTCTTTGAGCGCCTTAAGGGAGAGAAAAACGCGGCCTTCTTTAATGTCCACAATTTTTGCCTTGAGCTGGTCGTTCACTGTTACGAGTTCTTTTGGATTGTCTATCAATTTGTAGTCCAGCTCGGAAATGTGGATCATGCCCTCTATCTGCGGATTGTCCACGAAGCGGATGAAGACGCCGAAGTCGGCGACGCCCGAGACGATGCAATCAACCACCTGCCCCACGGCGTAGGCGGCAAGCAGTTCCTTCACGTTCGCTGAAAGCACTTCGCGCTCGGAAACGATGATCTTATTGCTCCGCGGATTCACGTCAATGATCTTCACGGAAAGCTCCTGCCCGATAAATTTCTTCAGTTCTTCCGCGATTTTCACGCGGTCGCCGTCCGGGACTTTCGGATAGTGTTCAAGCGAGAGCTGGGAAACGGGAAGGAAGGATTTCAGTTCTTCGGAGATCACGGCCATCAGTCCGCCGGCGTTGGCGCCCACGATTTTTGCCTTAACGACCTCGCCGGCTTCCGCGAGGTCTTTCGCCTGCTGCCAAAGCTTTTGCTTGCCTGCTTCGGAGAGCGAAAGTTCAATATTGCCCTCTTCGCCGTCCAGTGCGACGATTTTCGCGTTGAGTTTGCCGTCGGGATTCAGGTTGCGCAGCGCCTCCCGCGCGTTCTGGAATTCCATGCCATAGACGATGCCGGTGCCGAAACGGCCCATGTCAAAATAGGCCTTGCGGGGAAGCTTTTTGATGAGAGTGACTTCCACGACCGTACCTTCCTTCGGCCAGTCGGCCGCCGAAAGCTCGGTCTTCAAGATTTGTGCGATGTTCGCGTCCGGTTGAGGCATTGGTGCTCATTGTATTTAAAACGACGGCATATTGCAAGTTTAGAGAGCATGCATAAGAATTTGTTTTTGACCTCGCGCGAGGGCGAGTTCGGTCAAAAACAAATTCTTATGCATGCTCCGCGTCCTTGTATTCTGCCCATTTTTTTGATAAAATGTCCTCATATGGTTTTGAATTATTTTGGCAACGGAGCCTTTCGGCTCCAAAGCGGAGACACGTCCGTCCTCGTGAATCCGGAGAACAACCGCCTCAAGGCGGATGTTACTTTACGGACGCTCGTCGCTACAGAGAATCCGCTTGCGGCGGAGGCTACGGCTGGATCCGATGGCACCGCGGTTGCGGCGCAGACAATCGCGTTCCCCGGCGAGTACGAGGTGAAGAAAATAGAAATTTTGGGATATCCCGTCGCGGCCGAATCAACGGAAAAATATTTAAAGACGGTGTACTCAGTGTATTGGGAGGGAATGAAATTTGTTTTCTTGGGGCATCTCTCCAAGCCCGTGGATGCGGCGCTCATGGAGGAGCTTTTGGAACCGGATATGCTTATCCTGCCCGTTGGCGGGGGCCATTTTTTGGAACCGGAGATCGCAGCGAAGGTTGCGAAGCAGCTTGAGGCGCGCATCATTGTTCCAAGCTTTTACAAAAATCCGGACGAATTTCTGAAAGCGCTCGGCAAAAAGGCAGAAAGAACGGACAAATTCGTATTCAAACAAAAGGACATCATTGGCGATAAAGGGCGGCCGATCGTTTTGAGCGCGGGCTGATGCGGGTCATGCGCGAGGCAGAGAAAAAAAGCTTCCTGGAAGAGCTGCAGTCGCTTGACGAAACGACCAAAACGAAAATTTTGGTTGTGGCGACGGCGGTCGCCATGATCATCGTGATTTACGTTTGGCTCGCCTATTTTAATAGCCTTATCGCAGGGGTCGCGCAAGAGGGCACTGCTTCGTCAGCTGCTTCGTCCTCCGTTCCGTCCTCCGCCGCATCATCGTCCGCGGTATCCTCGGGCGGGACAAGTATCTGGCAGAATGTGGAGGGCGGCATCGGGACGCTCTACGGGAAAAGCGTGGGGTTTCTGCATTACTTGGGAAACATTCTACAGGCGCCGCGGCAATACATCGTGAAACCGCCGCAATAAATTTCTAACATGGCAAAGCTGGAGAAAAGGGAAATTACAAAAGAGCTTAGCGAGTCATACTTGGACTACGCGATGTCGGTCATCGTCGCGCGGGCGCTGCCCGACGTGCGCGACGGCTTGAAGCCCGTGCAGCGGCGGATCCTCTGGGACATGTGGGAGTCGGGGCTCACGCACCTTGCAAAGTTCCGGAAATCGGCGACGGTTGTGGGCGACACGATGTCAAAGTATCACCCGCACGGCGACATGGCGATCTATGACACCCTCGTGCGCCTCGCACAGGATTTTTCGCTCCGCTACCCGCTTGTGCACGGGCAGGGGAATTTTGGTTCGGTGGACGGCGACCCGCCGGCGGCGCACCGCTACACGGAGGCGAAGCTTTCGCGGATCACCGAGGAGATGCTTACGGACATTGAAAAGGAAACAGTGGACTGGGTACCGAACTACGACGGGACAAGAAACGAGCCGCGCGTGCTTCCCGCAAAACTTCCCAACCTTCTTTTGAATGGGACGCTTGGCATCGCCGTCGGGATGGCGACGAGCATCCCCACGCACAACCTGAACGAGATCGCGGACGCCATTCTTTATCTTGCGGATAATTCCGATGCGACGAGCGAGGACCTCTTGCAGTTCGTGAAGGGGCCGGACTTCCCAACGGGCGGCATCATCTATGATGCGAAGGCGATACGCGAGGCATATGTTTCCGGCCGCGGCGCCATCCTTACGCGCGCGAAGTCGGAGATCGTGGAACAGAAGGCCGGCAAGCAGTTCGACATCGTGGTCACCGAGATCCCGTATCAGGTGAACAAAGCCGAGCTTATACGGACGATCGCCGAGTTCGCGCAGGATAAGAAAATCGAGGGTATCCGCGACCTGCGCGACGAGTCGGACCGCGAAGGGATGCGAATCGTGATTGAGCTCAAGCACGACGTGGTCCCGCAGAAGATTCTGAACTGGCTTTACAAGCACACCGATCTCGAGAAGAATTTCAACATGAATATGACAGCGCTCGTCGCGGGCGCGAACGGTAACGGCGGCCTTGAGCCGCGGTTGCTCTCGCTGCGCGATATTCTCGCCGAGTATCTAGCCTATCGGAAAGAAGTGGTGCGGCGGCGGACGCAGTTTGATCTGAAGAGGGCGCAGGAACGCGCACATATCTTGGAAGGGCTCGCGAAGGCGCTCAACGCGATTGACCGCGTGATCGCGACGATCAAAAAATCAAAAGATAAGGAAGACGCGCATGCGAACCTTATGAAGCAGTTCAAATTCACCGGTATCCAGGCGACGGCGATCTTGGAAATGCGACTGCAAACGCTCGCCGCGCTTGAGCATCAGAAGATAGACGCAGAATTGAAGGAGAAGAGAGCGCTTATTGAGGAGCTTACGCTTATTTTGAAGAGTCCGGCGAAGATATTAAAAATTATTAAAGACGAAGTCCGCGAACTCAAAGAAAAATACGGCGACGAACGGAGAACGCAGGTGGTCGCGCACGCCCTCACGGCCGTGAGCGACGAGGATCTGATCAACGACGAAGATGCGATCGTCACGGTCTCGGGCGGCGGGTACATCAAACGCCTCCCGCCGAGCACGTTCAAGGTGCAAAAGCGCGGCGGCAAAGGGCTCATAGGTTCGGAAGTCGCCGACGAAGATTTTCTTTCGCACTTCTTCAGCGCGCGGACGCACGACAACGTGCTTTTCTTTACGAACCGCGGGCGCGTGTTCCAAACGAAAGTGTACGAGATCCCTGTGGCCTCGCGCACGTCCAAAGGAAAGGCGATCCAGAACTTTTTGGAGCTGCCGGCGGACGAAACGGTGAGTGCAATCGTGAATTATTCCGCGAAGGGTCCGAAGCACGCAGAGAAAAAATATCTGATGATGGTTACGAAAAAAGGGGTGATCAAAAAGTCGCCACTCGGGGATTTTGAAAATATCCGCCGCACCGGCATCATTGCGATCAAGCTCAAAAAGGGAGATCAGCTCAAGTGGGCGCGGCTCACGGGCGGCACGGACCAAGTGATCCTTGTGACGCGCCAAGGGCAGTCCATCCGATTTGATGAAAAGCAGGTGCGTTCCATGGGGCGGGCCGCGGCGGGCGTCCGCGCGATCCGGTTGAAGAAACAGAACGACGAGGTCGCGGGCTTTGCTATAATCAAAGGAGGAGAAGCGAAACTCCTTGTGGTTATGGAGAACGGTTTCGCAAAGCAGACGCCGCTCAAGGAATATAAGACGCAGAGCCGAGGCGGATCGGGCGTGAAGACCGCGGAGATCACGGCGAAGACCGGGTCGCTCGTTTCCGCGCACGTCGTGACCGAAGAGAAGGAGATCTTCGCGCTTTCGGCGAAGGGGCAGATGATCCGCACCGAGCTCAAGGCAGTGCGCACGACGGGGCGCGCGGCGCAGGGCGTGCGCATCATGAATCTGAAGAGCGGCGACCGGTTGGCTGGTACTATCGTCATCTAAATGCCCGTAAAACTTTCCAAAAAGCAGATTGTCATCATTGGTGGGGGAATCGTCCTTTTAATTGTCGTTGTCGTTCTCCTTTATATCGGGTTGCGCCCAAAGGTGAACACCGGCTCGGGGGTTGCGCTTACCGTGTGGGGCACCGAGGATAGTGCGACCTTCGGGGGTCTCCTCGCATCGTACCCGTACGGGAAGGTGACGTACGTGCAGGTTGATCCCGCGAATTACGATTCCCAAATTCTCTCCGCCCTCGCGGCGGGTACCGGTCCCGACGTGTTTGAAGTAAATAACCGCGAGCTCCCAAAGTGGACGTCGGTGCTCATGCCGTTCCCCGCTTCCTCAACGCAGTTTGGCGTCCTCCAGCTTCAAAACTTGTTCCCTGACACGGTGGCGAAGGATTTTGTTTGGAGCGGGGGGATTTACGGACTCCCGCTTTCCATTGACACGCTCGCCATGGTGTATAACAAAGACCTTTTTAACGCGGCGGGCATCGCGGTTCCTCCCGCGACATGGGACGATTTTGACGCGGATGTGGTGAAGCTTCGCAGCGTGAATGCTTCGGGACAACTCGTGCGGGCCGCGGCGGCGATCGGCGGCTCGCGCGCGAGTATCCTGAACGCCGTTGATATCCTTTCGCTGCTTATGCTCCAAAGCGGGACGCAGATGACGAACGACAATGGAACCGCCGCGACGTTTTTCGCCGGCGGGGGCAACGGCGTCACGGGCATCGCTGCGTTCAATTTCTACCTGCAATTCGCGAACGCCGCGTCGCCATACTACACCTGGAACGACGGCCTGGGGAACGCGGTTGACAGTTTTGTGGCGGGAAAAACGGCGATCATATTCGCATACCAGTCGGATCTCGCGGCGATAGAGGCGAAAGCGCCTTACCTCAATGTAGGCGTCGCACAAATGCCGCAGGCGAACGGGGCGAGCATGCCCGTGAATTATCCGGAGTACGACGGCTTAGTGGCGGCGAAAGCGGGCAAGTCGGCTGATGCCTGGAACCTTATCTTTTATCTCGCGACAGATGCGACGAACGCGGCGGCGTATCAAAGCGCAACCGGGAAACCGCCCGCGCTCCGTGCCCTGATCCAAACAGAGTCAAACAACGCCTCCCTTTCCGTTTTTGCCACGCAGATCTTGACTGCGGAATCATGGTACGAGGCCGACGATACCCAGGTAGACGCCATTTTTGACACTGCCATAAAAAACGTGCTCAACGGTTCTGCAGATTCATCACGAGCCCTGAACCAGGCGCAAACGGCCGTGAGTCAATTAATGCGATAATGCATGCGATGAAAATGAAACTTGTCGGTGCGCTAGCCCTGTTCGCGATCATGGCGCCGTATCTTGCGTTTGCTGCGATCAACAGCAATGTGTGGAGCCCGGCCATTTTGAAGGGGCCGCTCGTTACGTGCACGGGCGCCGGCGGCGGCGGTACCTCAAGTTGCAGCAACCTCTGTGATCTCGTGAGCACCGCGGCGAACGTCATCTATTTCGGGATCGGCGTCGTGATTTGGATCATCGCGCCGATCATGATCGCGTGGAGCGGGATCAGATTACTCATCTCGCGCGGCAGTCCGGAAAAGACGAGCGAGGCGCGCAAGATGATAACGAGCGTCGTCATAGGTTTGCTCATTGTCCTCTGCGCGTACATTATCGTGTACACTTTCGTGCACGTTCTCGGCATAATCGGCATCGGTGGCTTCGGGGGGCCCAACTGTACTGTCCAATAAATGAATTCAGTCCAAATCCACGTCAGTTCCAATCTTCCCGGCGTGGCGTCAACGACCTCCATTGCCGGCATCGTCAGCGGTTTCTACGGCTTCGCCCTTCTCATCGCGGGAATCCTTGCCTTCGGCGCGATCGTCTACGGCGGCATCAAGTATGCGGCGAGCCGCGGCAACCCCTCGGCCGAGAGCGAGGGAAAAAGCTGGGTCACGAACGCGCTCCTCGGGCTCCTGCTTCTCGCCGGCGCGTATATCATCCTCTACACCGTGAACCCGCAGCTCGTTTCGCTCCAAATCACCGGCCTCACCCCCCTTCCCGCTTCGCCAGCCCAGCCCACCTCTACTACCCCCACCCCCAGCGGCGGAACATGTTCTACAATCAGTGATCCGTCAAATCCTTGCAGCATTAGTAGCGTGCAAGCAGCGTGCAGCGCGTGGGATCCGAATTTGGCATCGCAGGTTTGCAATAAGGAAAGCGGCGGCGGCACGAACCCGGGCGTACAAAGTGGTACCGACAAATGCAGCGACGGCACGTCGTTCTCCATAGGATTGTGGCAGATTAACGTTATCTCCACGCCCGGCGTGCCCTCGGCGTGCAGCTTCACCGAAGATACGAGTCCTTCCACCAAGGGCGCTGGCTGCAACGGAAGTTATTCCAGTAAACAGGCGCAAGGGTATTGCCTAGAGTGTAAAACGGGCGGCGGAGGGCTATACTGTTCCAAGTGGAGTTGCTCTTTCAACAGTTCTGGCAATTATAACGATTGTGTCTCTGGCGTTGCGTCAATGAATAACCAATTGGCTTGTACGCTTTATCGGGGGTCGAAGGGCGGAAGTTTTTGCCCTTGGAAATATACTGCAAACCTGTGCAGCATTTCCGTGCCTTGCTAATGGAGATTCACTTATGAAAAAACTCATTCTCATCATCGCTCTCGTTGTCGTCATTGGCGTGGTGGTGTTGGTTTTTGTGGGCAGGAATCAGTCCCGAGCGCCCGGCGGCGGAGTCGGCAATCTTCCGACGTCCACAACGGCGCCCGGGCCCGTTCCTGCGGGACTGACGATTTCTCTACAAACAAATCAGGGTGTGGTCACGATGAAGAATTTTTATAATGAAGCTGCGGCCATAAACCAAGCCACCGTGTTCTTGAGGATTGATTTTAGGGACACCTACCATTACGAGATGGGCTACAACAGGCAGAACAGCACCTTCTACATTACTTTGGATACCTATTCTTTGGCGGATGCGATTGAGTACAGAAGCGTGGCCGAGGACGATTTCCTGAACCTGCTCGGCATAAGCAAGAGCGACGCCTGCAAGCTGAGCGTTGATCTTAGGGTCAACCCGACGTACGTGACCGCCGGCAATTACCCGATTGATTTGTCCCAAATGAATTACGGCTTGAGCTTCTGCCCGGGCGCGGTGAGTTTTTGATGCTAATATAGTACAATGAAAATAATGGAAAAAGTTTTGAAGCGGATCGGATACGCGGCGATCTTTCTTACGTCCGCCCTGACCATGGGTGCGGTCGCGTCAGTAGCGTTGGCGGACAGCGGTCCCATCACGCTCACGAACCCCCTGGGAAGCAGTTGCAACGACCTGACCTGTCCCCTGACCGCCGTCATGAACTTTATTTTCACCATCTCCATCCCCATCTGTGGTATTATTATCCTGATCGGAGGTTTTCAGATGATGACGGCGGCGGGGGATCCGGAAAAGTTCAGCACCGGGAAAAAGACTATCCTCTATGCGGTCATTGGGTTTGTGGTGGTACTTCTCGCGGGGAGCGTCGCCAAGCTCATCCAGAGCATATTAGGCGGCGGGTCGAGTTAACAATTTATTGGGCATGGAAGATATAAAAAATTTAGCGGTTGGCGCGATCGGTTCGCTTACGATATCGCTTATCGCGGCTGCGAACGCGGCGACACTCCCTACGAGCACCATCACGAGCACGGCGGATATTACCACCCTCCTCTGTGATGTACTAAACTGGGTCTATTGGGGACTCATCGTGGTGGGAATAATGATGCTCCTCATGGGCGGGTACCGCTATGCAACGTCGGCGGGAGATCCCGAAGGCGTGAGCAAAGCGAACAAAACGCTTCTTTATGCCGTGATCGCGATCGTGGTCGCCCTGGTGGCGAAAGGAGTCCCGTTCATCATAGGGAGCATTTTCAGCGTGCCGTCCTCAAATTTGAGTGTGTGCCCATAAATGGTATAATAAAAACGATGGTGAGGAACATGCTTTACAAACTTAACTCGCGGACGGGCCGGATATTGTTTTCCGCATCGCTCGCTGTTGTTACGTTCTTTGTGGCGCAGGTTGCCGGGGCGACGATTAGTCTGTCGCCGCCGAATGGTGTAACGGCCCCTACGTCAGCGCTCGCGACAACCACCGACATCACCAACCTTTCTTGCGGCCTCATTAACTGGGTTTTCTGGGGACTTATCGTGCTCGCCGTTGTTATGACTTTCGTCGGGGGCTATCAGTATGCGGTATCGTCGGGAGACCCGGAGAAGGTCGGCAAAGCGAATAAGACACTTCTCTATGCCGCAATCGCGGCTGCGGTTGCCATATGTGCATGGGGAGTTCCCTCGCTCGTAGGCAGTATCTTGGGCGTCAATAATCTCGGCAACTTTTGCGGCTCGGGGACGACCGCTCATTAAAGAAATACTATGCAACGATTTCAGACGATGGTTCTCCTTATGGCAACCGCCGCCGCGCTTTTTTCGGCCGGACTGTCCGTGCAAACCGCTGCCGGCATCACGGTGCCGCCGCCTCCCGGCGTGACGACACAGCCGACAAGTCCGGTCACGCAAACATCGGATATCTCAGATCTGGCCTGCGGTGTATTGCTGTGGATATTTTGGCTTCTCATCATGTTTGCTATCATTATGTTTTTCGTGGGTGGTTATCGTTATGCGACCTCAGCGGGCGATCCGGAAAAAGTGCAGAGTGCGAACAAAACGCTTCTTTATGCCGTAATTGCGGTCGTCGTGGCCCTCTGCGCGTGGGGGGTTCCCACCCTTATAGACAGTTTCCTTGGGGGATTTAACTGGACCATGCTCACGAGCATTTGTGGATAGCAAGAGAACTTGTCGGTTATCTTGGGATGAGATATACTAAAACGGTAACTGGAAAGGTCGAAAATTCTCATCATTCATGAAAACAGTAAAAGAATTTGCAAAGGGACTGGCGGCGCCGGTCCTCGCACTCGGACTTCCGCTTGTGGCGTTGGCCTTTACGAACCCGGCGCCTGGGCCAGCGCCCACGTCGCCGATTACAGGCATATCGCAGATCTCAGGCTCAAGCGGCCTCCTCTGCACGATTATTAACTGGCTGTTTTATTTGCTGATCATCTTGGCCATCATCTTCGTTTTCGTCGCAGCGTTCAAGTACCTGACCGCTGGGGGCGATCCCGAAAAGGTGAAATCGGCGGGGAGCACGCTGCTCTATGCGGTCATTGCCGTCGTGATCGCGCTCATCGCGAAGGGCATACCACTGATCGTCTCAAGCTTCCTTGGCGGGCCCACTTCGGGTCTTAGCTGCTAGCCGACTGCTGGCCGAATCTTGTCACAGCTGCATTTTTCAAAAGGCCCCCTTTGCAGGGCCTTTTGGGTTTTCGGGCATTCTCCAAAAAATAAGACCCGCCAGCGTGCATTGTGCTGTTGAGCGCACGCGCGGCGGGTCAGTTGAATCGGTACGAAGAAACTCGGCGTTCATCGGAGACGCTCGTACCGGAGCGTTGCGCCTAACGGTCCTCCCTGCAAGCACCAGTCACGCGGTTTGTCGTTAAACCGCGGATCGGTTGATGGCGGAAGGTTCGCCGTGAAGATCCCGTACGATTCGGAGAATCCGGCGTACAAAATGCCGAAGTGTCGGTCGGGCTCGTACGAAACCCAATACCGCCGCCACTCCACCCAGTTGGCCGGGGGGATTATGTCTCCCTCCTTGCAGAATTCCCCGACCCTCGACTCGCCGAGGTCACCCATGAGCACGACGTCGAAAAGAGGAAGGTCAAGATCGCGTTCGTGGTTGTTCTCGGTGCGTTCGTAGCGGTGCCGCGAGATGGACACTGCCGACGGGTTGTAGTCGGGGTAGAGGTTTTCGGGACGGAGGAAGGTGATGATATTATCCCAACCTCCGAAGACGAATGCCGCCAGGATCATGATTATTGCAATCCCGACGGCTGCCTTTCGGAACCAAGCATGGCGAAAAAGTAGCCATGTTCCGATAAGGACAGCGACAATGAGGCCGCGAGGAGCCGTTGGCCACCAGTGTGATGCTGCGGATGTGACGAGGATGGTGACTCCCAGGGCAACGCCCAGTAGGATCCAAGATGACACGCTACTGCCGCCGGGCGTTCCTTGTGGTGTTGTTGGTGTTGCCTGGGGCAAGGTGGTTTGCTGTCCACCTTGTTGTCTGGGTTGATGTGACTGGCTTCGTTGGGATTCAACCCAGTGGATGATGCGTCTGATGAACCGCGCACCTATCACCCCAAGTGCGGCGAGCACGATAACTAGCGCTGCCGCGAAAACCAAGAAGCCCGTGCCGATGTCGGTGGGGATATGCGGAGATAGAAGCTTCCAACATTCCCATAACAGGCCGAGCAATAGGCCAAACAATAGCAAAATCACGGCGGTGATCTTAATGTTTCTTTTCACCACTTCCTCCTTTCTTGCTCCCGCCTATGCTGTCCTTGACGGCATCCAAGATGTTGCCAAGAACAAACGTATTACTCTTCCCGCCGGTTGCGAACTGTCCAGCGACGTCGGCACCGCGGAGCAAGGCCGCGCCTTCGGGTCCGATAGTATCAATTACCGTTCTATAGGCATTACCTTCGAGCGTTAATCGTTCGCTCTCGGCTTTGCCTTCTCCTATACCTTGGATCACTACAGCGTCAGCATTCTGTTGGGCGATATACGGCGCTGCCAGCGCCTTACCTGCATCACCGACAATATCAATGTAGGCAAAGCTTGTACCTTTGGCGCTGAATCCATAACGACTCCGCATGTAATTTCCGAAGTCGTTTTGTTGAAGGATGAGATTTTCCTGTCCGGCCCGATCAGATTGGAGCGTTGCCTTCAAGGCGAACGCATCTTGGATGCTTAGACCCGCGCAGAGTTGACGGACATGCTGGATGAGTTCATTCTGAATCGTTTCCAGCGTATCCTCTACTCTATACAGGAACAAATACGGCTGTTGGATCCTTGCGCGAATGAAGACGAGGATATTCGCGGTCACGGCTTGCGGTTTAGGGCTTCCAGTCCCGGATATCCGCGTTCCAATGCGAACATTGTCAACCGGGATTGGGTAAATGTCGTCAGACAAGATGACTCGCTTAGTCAGCTCGTTCCACGACACCAACCAACCCGCTTGTTGTTTGTCTTGCCCCTCGCCGACAGTGTAGATGCGAAGCGAAGCGTTTTTCTCCTGGACTTCACCGTCGCTCGGTTTTACTGTCCTGAAGTTACTCAGGCGCAGTTTGTAATAGCGAGGCTTGACTGCTGGCCAAATTCCCATCCATACAATGCCCGCTTCTTCGCCGAATACTTTCTTAACGAGCCACGGTCTCCTGTTCCACTGGAAATCATCTGCTGTGTAAACGTGTTCTCCGCTGGGATAGGTTGTTCCGCGTTCGTCGGTCCATTCCGACCAAAGATCTTTATCTCCGACGCGGCGGATGGCCCAGTCAAGATCGCCGGGCGCCTTGACGGGACCGAAGTCCTTGTAGGAACATGCAAGTGCGAAGAATTTACCTCCGCTCTCGTATGCCGTGCTAAATCCCTCTGGGATTTCGTCAAAGAACATCTCGTGGCGCGCAAGCCACAAGATTCCCGCAGAGAGAAATATCTTCCAGGTGAACAACACTGCAATTACCACTAGAACTACCCCGATAATCATCGCGACAATTACTCCCGCGAGCGCTGCCCAAATCATAGTCGTATCCTCCTTCTTGAGTTGACAATCTGTTGTCGTGAGGAGCTCGTTAGGTTGAAAACCTCTGGCTCCTCACGCTGCGGAAAGTATACAATATTTCTTATACTTTGTCAAAAATTACATTTTGCTTTAACATGAATAAGCAAGAATTTCGCTGGGGTGGCGAAATGGCAAACGCACTGGCTTTAGGAGCCAGCGCCGCAAGGCTTGTGGGTTCAAGTCCCACCCCCAGCACATACGTTTTCTGGTCAATAGCTTGGAATAGTTTCGGCGATTTAAGGTGTAGAGCTTATAAGGGTCGCGCCCGATGTCTGGTCGCGGCCCTTGCTTGTTCCAGACTATACCCCACAAGCGTTTTCTTGATTGTTGCATCATCAACCTCAAAGCCGGGCAAAAATTCCACCGCTTCGCGGTAGTCAATGTCGGCGAAGTAGCTCAATTGGCTTCTGAACAATTTTTCATTGAACTCGCCGCCGAAAATTTTTTTAGCCGTCCGCGAAATTTCCGCGACGGGATGATGGCTTGTGATAATGAAGTAGAGATCAACATAGTCCTTCCACTTTGACCGCATGCCCAAAGCAAACGCCTTCATGGCCGCAAGGGTCAGCAGATCGGGCATGCGGATCACGCCTGGGATGCTCTGCGAATGAACGATTTCGTAGGGATAATGAAAAAAGGTGAGCTTCACTCCTTTCACGATAAGCGTAAGTTCTCCAAGCTTGTTGACTATGATTGTGTCCGGTTTCTCGCGTTGCAAAATTTTGTTCAGCAAACTCTGGTTGCCGAATTTTTCTTTTGAAAAGAGGTCAAAGTCAATGGAGCGCCGGTGGCCGAGGTGCAGGGCGACCGCCGTGCCGCCTACCAAGCCGAAATTTTTTGAAAATCCCGCGATCAAAGGAAGCAGTTCAACTTGCTCCGCCGTCAGGATTTCTTTATGCATATTTATTAAAATACAATTGGAAATAATGCGCGATCTCCGGCCGATAGTTGGACCGCGGCAGGGCGGATTTCTCGCGGAAGATCTTGGCGGTTTTCCGCATGCCGAGAATTTTGATCATTTCCTGCACGTCGTCCCAGTCCCCGTAATTCAAAACGTGCTCCACGATGGATGCCTCGGAGAGATTGTCCAAATCCTTCACGTACCAAACAAGATAAGGACGTTTTTTGATGAATGCATGGATGGTCACGTGGGTTATTATACCACGAAATGCGACTTTTGGCCCGCCCGAAACTTCTTCTATGGAAGAAAATTTTCTTCCCGCTTCTGCAAAGACGAAGCCGCTATAGAAATTTCCCGTGGGCTAGCCGCGCCGTTTCCCGTGGAAGGCCTGGTGCACTTCGCGGAGTGCTTTATTTGTGAGATGGGTATAGATCTGCGTGGTGGAAATATTCGCGTGGCCGAGGAGTTCCTGCACGGAGCGGATATCGGCACCGTTCATTAAGAGGTCGGTCGCGTAGCAATGTCGGAGCTGGTGCGCATGGACGTGTTTCGCAATGCCGGCTTGCCGCGCGCGCGAGGAGACGAGGCGTTGCACTGCGCGCGGCGTTACGCGCCCAATCACTTTTCCGGATTTATTTAAGCTCACAAAAAGCGCTTCCTCCGCGTCGCTGCGTTTTGCAAGATATTTTTGAATGGCGTCGCGCGCGGAATCGGAGACAAAGACAACGCGCAGCTTGTCTCCCTTCCCGCGGACGCTCACCTCGCCCCGCTTCAGGTCCAGGTAGCGGCTCAACGAGCATAGTTCGGCCAGCCGCAGGCCCGTAGAGAAGAACGTTTCCAGGATCGCCTTGTCGCGGAGCGAGCGGAGGTCGTTGCCTTTGGGCGCGGCAAGCAAGCGCTCCAAATCGCCGTATTCAAGCACTTCAATCTGTCGCGACGGCGTCTTGGGAAGCTCTATTTTTTCCGCCGCAAGCGTTTTCACGTCGCGCCTCGCCAAATATTTTAAAAAATTCCGGAGCGCGATCACGTAATAGCTTTGCGTGACCTTTTTGATCGCCGCGCCGTCATTCCCACGCTCGCGGCGGGCGAGCGCGAGACGGAATTCGCGCACCGCGTCGTCCGTGATATCCGCCGGCCGCCGCACCTTGGAAAATTTCAAAAACTCGTTCAGATAGTGCTCGTAATTCTCCCGCGTTTTCGGCGAGCGGTTCTTTTCTATTTCTAAATAATTCAAATAATCGCGCAGCAGTTTCTCTATGTCGGTCATATTCCCATCATAGCTCTTCGTGTCGCAAAACGGAACCTAAAGAGGAAATCCTCCCGACGGTGGAAGAATTTTTGAAGGAACTCTCATGGGCTGTAATCAAAAACTTTGCGTTTTTTCGTCATAAGCGGTATTATATATTCAATGCTTACGAAGCGAGTAAAATCCCGCATTATCGGGGAGCACGGCGAACACAGCAAGGACACGGGTTCGGCGCAGGTTCAGGTCGCGATGCTTTCGCGCCAGATTGAGGAACTCGCGGCGCATCTGAAGAAAAATCCAAAGGACAACCACTCGCGCAGGGGGCTTTTGAAAATGGTTTCCAAGCGCAGGAAGCTTTTGTCATACCTCCAAAAGCGCGAACCGGCCGAGTACGGAAAGTTGATAAAGAAACTTGAACTTAAACGCTGATGAAAATTGATACGCGATATTCCAACCAGCGGGTTGGGATTTTTGTTGATGTGCAGAACCTCTATCATTCCGCGAAGAACCTCTATCGCGGCCGCGTGAACTATGCGGAGCTCAAGAAATACCTCGTGGGCGACCGGCAGTTGATTCGCGCGATGGCGTATGTGGTGAAGAGCGAAGGTGTGGAGCCCCAGCACTTCGGGCCGCGTTCCGCCGCAATGGAACGCCGTTCAACGATAGCTCCGGAAGAGGGAGAAGAGTATGCGCGCCTGCCCCTCCGAACAGCCCGCACGACTCGCACCGCCGAGGAGAACGGCGAACTTTCTTCAGAAGGGGCATTTTTCGAGGCGCTTACAAAGGCGGGGTTTGAGCTGCGGATGAAGGACCTCCAGATTTACGCGGGCGGGATGAAGAAGGCGGATTGGGATGTGGGGATGGCGGTGGATGCGATAAGAATGGCATCGTTTCTGGACGTGGTCATACTTGTGACGGGCGACGGCGATTTCCTGCCGCTCGTGGACTATCTCAAGTGGGGTGCCGGACGGCTCGTGGAGGTGGCGGCGTTCCGCCGGAGCGCATCTTCAAAAATACAGGAGGCCGCCGATCGTTTCATCAATATTGAAGAGATTCCGCGGGCCATCATGAAATCGCGGGTCACGTAGCCTGCCCAGCACCAAGATGGCGCCGGGCGGCGGTGCCATTTTAGCAAATTCACCATTAATTACTGATTAAAACATGCTTGACAAAAAACAATTCTCCATTGACGTTGCGGGAAAGACGCTCACGATAGAAGTTTCATCGCTTGCCGAACAGGCAAACGCCGCGGTGCTCGCGAAATACGGCGAGACGGTGGTTTTAGCGACCGCGGTTGCGGCGCGCAAAGACGCGGGGACGGATTATCTGCCGCTCAAAGTGGATTACGAAGAGAAATTTTACGCGGCAGGGAAGATCATTGGCAGCCGGTTCATTCGCCGCGAAGGGCGCTCTTCGGAAGAGGCGATCCTTGCGGGACGGCTTGTTGATCGCACGATCCGGCCGCTCTTTGATAATCGCATCCGGCACGAGATCCAGGTGGTCGTGACGGTGCTCCAAATTGACGAAGAGAACGATCCGGAATTTGTTGGGCTTTTAGGCGTATCCGTCGCGCTTCTCATATCCGACATCCCGTGGGGTGGTCCGGTGGCAGGCGTGCGTGTGGCGCAGGTTGGCCGCGAATTCAAGATTAACCCGGACAGTTCGTATGTTATTGCGAATCCTCCGGTCTTTGACGCGTTCGCGTCGGGTTCCAAGGATCGCATCAACATGATTGAACTCGGCGGCCTGGATGCGCAGGAAAAAGACGTTGCCGGAGGACTCGCGATGGCACAAAAGGAAATCAACCGACTTGTGGAATTCCAGGAGGGCATCCGGAAGGAGATTGGGAAGGAAAAGATGGAGATGTCGGTCGCGGAACCAAGCGAAGAATTGAAGACGGCGGTCGGCGCCTATTTGGCGGACAAGCTTGAGGCGGCGGTCTTCCGTCCGAGGAAAGCCGAGCAGCAAAGTGCGATCGGCGAACTGAAAACGGCATTCTTTTTGCATCTCAAGAAATCGTTTGAAGCGCAAGAGAAGGAAGTGGATTGGAAAGCGGCCGATTTTCTTTTTGAGGACGCTATCAATGACCTTGTGCATCGCGAAGCGTTTGCAAAGGAACGGCGACCGGACGGCAGGAAGCTTGACGAACTGCGCCCGCTGGACGGCGAAGTGGCGCTTTTCTCCCGCACGCACGGCTCGGCGCTCTTCGTGCGCGGGAATACGCAGGCACTTGCCGTGACGACGCTCGCGGCCCCCGGGGCGGAGCAGATGATTGAAACGATGGAGACGACGACGAAACGCCGCTTCCTGCTGCACTATAATTTCCCGCCGTTCTCGGTCGGGGAGGTGGGCACGTTCCGCGGGCCGGGCCGTCGCGAGATCGGCCACGGCAACCTTGCGCGAAAATCACTTGAACGCCTTATCCCGACAAAAGAAGAATTCCCTTATACGATCCGCGTCGTTTCGGAGATCATGTCTTCCAACGGTTCGTCGTCCATGGCAACCGTCTGCGCATCGTCCTTATCGCTCATGGACGCCGGCGTGCCGCTCAAAAAGCCAGCGGCGGGCATCGCGATGGGTTTGATGATGAAAGACGTGAACAATTACAAAATTCTCACGGATATCCAAGGGCCGGAAGATCACCACGGCGACATGGACATGAAAGTGGCGGGCACGGTGGACGGCGTCACGGGCGTGCAGATGGACATCAAAGTGGACGGGCTTACGTCGGAGATCGTTCTCAAAACGCTTCTCCAGGCGAAGAAGGCGCGGCTTCAAATTTTGGACTTTATGAAGGGCGTGATCGCCGCGCCGCGCGAAAAATTGTCGCCGTTCGTGCCAACCATCCGGCAGCTCAAGATTGCGACGGACAAAATTGGCGCAGTCATCGGCCCAGGCGGCAAAGTGATCAACGGCCTTATTGAGAAATATGGCCTTGCAGGGATTGATATTGACGATGACGGCGGCGTATTCGTTTCCGGTACCGATCTTTTGAAAGTGGAGGCGGCAGTTGCGGAGATCAAAGGCATTGCGCGGGAATTCAAAGTGGGCGAGATCGTGGAAGGGACCGTGGTAAAAACGCTTGAATTCGGGGCGATCGTGGACCTCGGCGGCGGCAAGGACGGCATGATCCATGTTTCCGAATTGAAGAGCGGCTTCGTGAAGAAGGTGGAGGATGTGGTGAAGGTTGGGGACTTTGTACGCGCAAAGATCATAAGCACCGACGAAAGCGGCCACGTCCGATTGTCCATAAAGCAGTTGCAATAACATGCGCCGCCCAGCGGGCGGAGTGTTTTTAGTCGTGCTAAAATAGAGCAGATGGAAGGATCTCCAAACAACGCGCCGTTATCGCCACCTTCGCCGTTCCCCGAAGTTCCCTCGGCGCCGCCTCCGCCGCCGGAGGTGAAAGTACGCACGATGCGCTCCGACCTGGAATTAATGGCAAAAAGCGGCGGAGGTCTGCCGCGTTTCCGAACCGTGAAGGTGACGGGACTTGCAATGAAAAGTAATCCTGTCTCGGCAGCCGCGCGCGCAAAAAAAGAAAAAGCGCTTATTATTGCGCTTGTCGCCATCGCGGCAGCTGCAGCGGTTGCATACGCCGGCTATTTCGCGTACCGGGCATTTTTCTCCGGTTCTGCGGCGCCGCAGCCGCAGCAATCGGCGCAGTCCGGCACCGCCAGTGCGGGCGTCGCCTCGGCGACCCAATCCAACGCCGCAGCTGCCGCAACACGCGTTGCAACGAGCAACCCCATCGCACAAGGCGCGTCATCCGCCGCGTCTTCCACCCCCGGCGTGCTTTTCAAGAAGCCCGCGGACCAGGTTTTGACCCTTATGCTCGGGGTGGGCGGAACGGTCACAAGCGCGGCCGATCTTCAAACATTTAACCAAAAACTCTCCGTACTTTTGGCAACCGCGAACAAAAGTTCAAACTTCATTGAAATTGACGCAAAGGGTGCGGACGGGCGTGATCTCAGCATCGGGGAAATTTTGTCGCAGGCGAACGCAGAGATCATTGACCCGACGCTCCTTGCCGCAAACTTTGATCCCGCCGCGGCCTTCTTTGCGTATCGCGACAAGAATGGTTTCTGGCCCGGCTATGTGCTTTCGCTCCAAGCGGGGAGGAACTGGCTATTTTTGGAAAATGACGTGGCGAAGTTGGAATCATCACCGAACATCGCCAATCTTTTCATGCAAGACGTCGGTGCGCCCTCCACAAGCGGTTTTATGGACGGGACAGTAGCGAGCACGTCCGTGCGAGTATTGCCGTTTCCAAGTGCAAACCCGTCCGCAAGCTTCGTATATGGCTGGTATGGCGGGACCCACCTCATCGTGAGCGCGTCGCTTGCGGGCTTTGCGCAGGCGGTGTCCCACCTATAGCGCCCCTTTCAAAAATTTGAGGTAGTGCAGGGCCCATCTCAAAAATATCCACGAGAGGTTTCGCGCCTATTTATGAGATGAGTTCCAGTCCGCCGTGCGTAGCCTTGCCGACCTACGAGCGTTTTGGATCCGCCTTCTCTATGTCTTCCACGATTTTTTTCTTGATCTCGTTCAAGAGTTTTTTGTCTTCTTTGAGTTTCAGGCGGACGTTGTCAAACCCCGCGCCGAGCTTCTCCCCCTCAAAGGTGAAACCTGCTCCTGCTTTTTTGACGACACCGCGGTTCACGGCGGCGTTCAGGACATCGCTCTCGTAGGAGATGCCTTCGCCGAACATGATGTCAAACTCGGCGGTTCGGAAGGGCGCTGCCACCTTGTTTTTTGCCACTTTCGCTCTCACGCGGTTGCCTACCACCACGTCCCCCTTCTTCACTTGTGCAATGCGGCGGAGGTCAATGCGCACCGAAGCTGCGAATTTGAGCGCCAATCCCCCCGGCGTCGTTTCCGGATTGCCGAACATGACGCCGATCTTCATGCGGATCTGGTTGATGAAGACGATGAGCGTCTGGCTTTGGCTTGCGATAGCAGTAAGCTTCCGCAGGGCCTGCGCCATCATGCGCGCCTGGCGTCCCACGTGTTGTTCCCCCATTTCTCCTTCTATCTCCGCGCGCGGCGTGAGCGCCGCCACGGAGTCCACAACGACGACAGAGATCATCTTGGAACGCACCAGGCTTTCCAGAATATTGAGCGCTTCCTCGCCGTTGTCCGGTTGGGAAATCAGAAGTTCGTTCACGCGGACGCCGAGCCGCGCCGCGTATTCCGGGTCCATCGCATGCTCCGCGTCAATAAAGGCGCACCGCCCGCCCTGCTTTTGCGCCTGCGCGACGACATTGAGGGCCAGTGTGGTTTTGCCGCTCGCCTCCTGGCCGTAAATTTCAACGACCCTTCCGCGCGGCAGGCCGCCGACGCCGAGCGCGAGGTCAAGCGAGAACGAGCCCGTGGGGATTACCGCCACATCGGCGCGGCTTACGTCGCCAAGCTTCATGATGGCGCCTTCGCCGAATTTCTCCTGAAGAGAAGAAAGAAGATTGTCCAAGTCCTTCATGCCCTCGTCCTTCGCCACTTTCTTCGTTTCCTTTTCTTCTTTCGCATTCGCTGGCTCTCGCGCGGGTTCTTTCGCGGGCTCGCCGTCCTTTTTTGAAAGTTCCGTTTTTTTCACTTGTGCCATGCCCTTATTATATCAGAGCCGGCATTAAATTCCTATTAAAGAACGCTTGACAGCACTGCCCACCGCGCAGCCGTCAGTCAAAGTAAGTGCCGGTGGCGGGGGTTTGCGGCGTGAAGTGGATCACGGGCTGCGTTGATGAAGAGACCGGGAGCGGCGGCGTGTAAATGATTTCTCGTGTTACGCTGGTTTCACCGCCAAGAAATTTTTTCGCGCTGATCACGATACTATTGGGCCCCTCCCCTAATGCCACCTCTTTTTCCCAGGAACCGTCGGGAGCTATGATGATCTCCTCGCTGCTTGAGGATCCATTGCCTATAAGGTAAAGCGCGTCGGCGTTGCGCACCGTGCCTTGGATCGTGAGAGTCGTGGAAGAAGTCACATAGGGATTTTCCGCGGGATACGCCACGGCGAGGATGGGTTTGCCGAAAATATAGGGGAACGCGAAGATGAAATATCCCGCGAGGACAACGACGAGAACGGCCGCGATCCACGCGGATTTCGGCACGCGGCTTCGGATGAATCGGTTTCTCGGAAGCTCATCCGACACCCTCGCGCCTTTCGTAGTATCTTCTTGCTCCAGCCTTCCCCACAATTCCTCGCCGTCGAAATCAAGCGTCCTGCCGATACGGATGAGGTAACCGCGGAGATACGGCTTGGAGGGCATGTCGCTGAAATTGCCGTGGAAGAGGTTCGCGAGATGCACGGGCGCGATGCCGGTAATCTCTGAGAGTTTCTTCTGCGAGATTCCCTTGCTGCGGAGCCGTTCGGCAAGGAATTCCGGAAAGCTCATGTCGTTTTCGTGGTCGTGATTCATTGGTGCGCGTGCGGCTATGCTACGAAAGCCGTTCTTCTATTTTTTCCAGATTGACGTCGCGCGGCTTCGCGCCATCGCCGGGACCCACGAGTCCCGCGGCTTCCATAAGGTCCAGCAGCCGCGCCGCGCGGGCATAGCCGACTTTCAGACGGCGCTGCAGAAGCGACGCCGAGGCCTTCTTGGCTTCCGCCACGACCGCGACGGCCTCGTCAAAAAGTTCGTCGGCGTCCTCGTCCTCAAGGTATTCGTCAAAGTTTTGCGGCGCGGCAATGCCATTCACGCCCCCGTTTTCAAAGTTCACCTCCTCGCTTTCGTCCGCCGTCGCGGCGTTATGATCGCGGATGAAACTCGCCACATTTTTGATCTCGTCTTCGGTGATGTAGGCGCCCTGGATGCGCTTTGGTTTGGAGAGTTCAGCGGATACGAAAAGCAAATCGCCGTTGCCAAGGAGCTTCTCCGCGCCCGCGGTATCCAAAATGGTGCGCGAGTCAATCTGCGACGCCACCTGAAGCGCTACGCGTGCGGTGATGTTCGCCTTGATGAGCCCCGTGATAATCTCCACCGACGGCCGCTGCGTAGCAAGTAAAAGATGGATACCCGTCGCCCGCGCCATCTGTGCGAGGCGTACGACGGACCCTTCCACCTCGCGGCCGTAGGAAGTCATGAGGTCAGCCATCTCGTCTATCACAATCAGAACGTAGGGCAACGCCTCGGACGGATGGCTCGCGTTATAGCTTTTTGTATCGCGGCTGCCGGCTTTTTGAAGAAGTTCATAACGCCGTTCCATTTCGGCGATCGCCCAGCGAAAAACACTGACTGCCTTTTTGTTCTCCATGATCACGGGGCTCACGAGATGGGGGATGCCTTCATAGACGGAAAGTTCAACGCGCTTCGGGTCAATAAGGATAAGCTTCAGGGTCTGCGGCGAGTTCTTATATAAAAGAGAAACGAGGAGCGAGTGCATAAGGATTGATTTTCCCGAGCCGGTCGCGCCCGCGACAAGCATGTGCGGCATTTTTTCAATGTCCGTAAAGACCGGTTCACCCGAGACGTCGCGACCGAGGATGAAGCCGAGCAGCCCCGATTGCTGGAATTCGGGATAATGCATCAAGCTGCCGAGCCGCACGAGCGCGGCCGCCTTGTTCGGCACCTCAATACCCACAAGCGACTTCCCGGGGATCGGCGCCTCAATGCGGATCGGGTGCGCGGCGAGCGCAAGCGCGAGATCGGAGGAGAGCGCCGTGATGCGCGAGAGCTTCATCCCTTCAGCCGGCTTCAAAGTGTAACGCGTGACCGCCGGACCCACGTTGATCTCTCCCATTTCCACCGAAATGCCGAAACTTTCAAGCGTGCGCTTGATGATATTCGCATTTGCGAGGAGATCGCCCGTCGTCGGTTTTCCCACCTCGGCCTTGAGGAGCGAAAGCGGCGGGGGAACGTAGTTCGCAAAGACCGGCGCTTTCAACCTTTTTGCGCTCGTAGGTTTCATTGCGGACCTCGGCTCCACGACCGTCGGTTTCATTTCTTCTTCGTCTTCCCCCTGTTCTTTCCCGGGCCTTTCCGCTTCCTCTTCTTCGTCGCGATCCTTCCCTTTCTCGCCGTTCGTCCCGGTTACGACGAGCGGCGCTTTTCCCGGCCATTTGACTTTGATCGGCACGTTCGCCGTCACAAGTATTGAAATGATAAAGATAAAGCCGTCAATAATAGCGGCTGCGGTTTTGCCGAAGGGGTAGCGGAGCGATCCGAGCACGAGTCCAAGCCAGCCGCCCTTCGCGGGAGAGAATATTTCAATGAGGCCGAGGAACGAAAGGATGAGAAGGCCAGCTCCCACGAGCGTCGTGCCCACGATTCTTTTGCGCCCGGAGGCCAAAAGCACGACCGCGGCGAAGACAAGCGTCACGGGGAGGACGAAATACCCCCATCCGAAGAGTGCGCCCAAGCTTTGGTACGTCGCGCCGCCCGCGGGCCCCGCTGCGCCGAATCCCGCGAGCGTGAGGATCACCGCGATACAAAGAAAGCCGACTCCCCAGATGCTTTTCTTCGTATCCGGATGCAGGCGGTGGTCCGAAAAATTCTCCCGCGCGTTGCCGCCGCCGCGGACATCGCCGTTCCTCTTGCGCTCGCCGTTCCCGTTCTGTTTCGCCATTACGTTTCTATTGTATTGCAATTTCTGCCCCGAAGCCAACGGAAAAATTCAAAATGTACCGGGCTTGATCTCAAGGAGAATATCCTCAAATATTTTTACCATAGCTTGTTCTATGTTTTTTGCCTCCTCATCTACCTGTTCCTTTGTCTTCTCTTTAAGGTTTCCTTTGATGGCGGTATAGTATTTCATTTTTGGTTCCGTGCCGGAGGGGCGCACATGGAGAACATCCCGTTCGTCCCGGCTGAAAAAGAAAGAAAGCATATCGCCCCTGTCCCAATCCCTTGTTTCGATCAGCGCGGCGGTTTCGCCATCTCTTACTTCTCCCGTAAGCCGGTCCATAACCATCGCGACTCGTCTCCCCCCGATCTTTTTAGGAAGGCGTCTCCGGAGTCCTTCCATAGCAAGATTCATCCGATCGAAAGCTCCGAGGCCGTCCATCAGCCGATAATATAATCTTTCAGCGTAATATCCATATTTTTGATAAATAGATTCCATAAGATCTTCCAGGGTCATCTTTTTTTCTTTGCACCACGCTGTCATTTCTGCTGCAACCACCGCCGGTGTTTCCGCCCCCTTGTCTCTATATGCGTCGCCAAACAGATACCCGCAGCTCTCCTCGCATCCCAGAACAAATTGCTTTTCCTTCGGAAGGTGTTCCAACCTGTCGCCGATGAATTTGAATCCCACGAGCAGATCGCCAATGACTTCCACGCCGAAACTTTCCGCTACGTCCCGGACCAGCTCGGTTGTAACCGACGTTTTTATCGCTACGGGATTTTTCGGCATCGCCCCGGCCTCGCGAAGCGCGTTCATGTAAAAGTACGTCATGAGCACCGCGCTCTGATTCCCGCTGAAATTGTTCCAGTTGCCGTTTTTATCTGGAGCGGCGATGCCCATCCTGTCGGCATCAGGATCGGAAACGATAACGATATCCGCATGAATCTTCTCCGCTAGTGCAATCGGCCTTTCATACACCACCGCAAACTCCGGATTGGGAAAGTGGCCTTTTACGTTGGGGAAATTGCCGTCAAGGCTCATTTGTTCCTCAACAAACGAGATATTTTTAAAGCCGATGCCTTGCAACACCGGGAGCACCGATTGTGATCCAACGCCGTGCAGGGGAGAGAACACGATAGCTATGTCGCGCTTGGGATATACGGAAATTTTTTTCGCCGCCGCGATGAAGGCGGCGTCAACGTCATCGCTTATATATTTCACTTTACCCTGCGCAACCGCCTCGTCAAAAGACATTTTTTTGATATCCTTGATGGCTTTGAATTCCTTTTCGATTCGGAGGCCGACATCCGGAAGCACCTGGACGCCGTTTTCGTCGTACACTTTATAGCCGTTGAATTCCGGAGGATTGTGGCTCGCGGTGACTACGATGCCACCGGCAAGTTTAAGATAGCGGACAGTGAAGGAGAGCTCGGGCGTCGCGCGGTAGTATTTGAAGATATGGACCGGGACACCGTTCGCTGCAAGCACGCGGGCGGTTTCTTTCATAAACTGGTCAGAACAAAGCCTGCTGTCGTAGGCAATTGCGACCCCTCTCTTTACGATGCCACCCTTATATTTTTTGAGATACTGCGCATAGGCCTGGGATGCCCATCGCACGGTGTAATTATTGATACGGTTCGTGCCCACATCCATCGTTCCCCTGATGCCCCCTGTGCCGAATATGACGACGCAGTAAAATGAATCCATGAGCACGTCCCATTCTCCGTTCTGGATTTTTTTTGTAAGCGCCGGAACAAATTCTTCAAATTCTTTCTCGGTCAACCACCGGACAAGTTCTTTGTAGGCGGTTTCGTTCAATCGCTTTGCTTCAAAAGCCGTGCGGAGGGTTCTTTGCAATTCGTCGTCCATATTCTGCATTTTAGCACCTTTTTCACGTTGACACATTTCACATGTGGAGGTATGCTACGGCTACATGCCGGACTTCTTAAACAGCTCGCTCGGGATCCGAATGACCATTGACGAAGTGGTTCGTGCGATTGTTGATTTTATGACGATAGAGCCCGCGCGCCGCTACAAGGTGACCATCGGCACCGACTCCGAACTTCTGCGCGGTAAAAAGGCGGATTTTGTGACTGCGGTGGTGGTGCACCGCGTGGGGAACGGCGGCCGCTATTTCTGGCGGCGTTTTGAACTCGGAAAGTTTCATAACCTGCGCGACAGGATCATTAAAGAAGTATTAATTTCAATTGAGGTCGCAGAGAAGGTGCTTTCGGAGCTTAAAAAACTCCCGCTCCCGGAATTTGATTTTGAGATCCATGCCGACATCGGCGAGAACGGCCCCACGAAGGCGATGATCCATGAGGTCGTGGCGATGATCCGGGCGAACAATTTTCAGGCGAAGACGAAGCCAGAGAGCTATGCGGCGTCCAGCGTCGCCGACCGGCACGTATAATGGACACGCTGGTTTTTGACATTGAAACGCAGAATTTTTTCACCGATCCGGACGTGGGGCGGGACAATTTCGCGGCACTCAAGATATCGGTCGTCGGCGTCTATTCCTATTTGCGCGACAAGTATTTCGTCTTTGAGGAGCACGAGATGGACAAGCTTGCCGAGCTCTTTGCGGGAGCGCGGCGGATCGTCGGATTCAGCATGAACCGCTACGACGTGCCGGTGCTGAATCATTATTTCCAGAAACTCGGTGCTTCAGCACCGCGCCTTTGGGAAAAGGAGCGCGTGGACCTTTTGGAAGAGATTGAGATGGCGGCGAAGCAGCGGGTGAGTTTGAGCCGGCTCGCCGAAGTGAACCTTGGCGTGAAAAAAGACCTTCACGGTTCGGAGGCGATCGGCCTGTATCGGGAAGGCAAGATGGACGAGCTCAAGGCATATTGCCTGAAGGACGTGGAGCTCACAAAGGCGCTCTACGACCTGTATCAGAAGCAAAATTATTTTTTGATGCCAGACAAACAAACGGGCGAGATTGTGAAAGTATCGTTTGCGAAACCGCTTGCGGCCGCGGGGCTTTTTTAGCCGTACTGTGCGGCGGACCATGAAGAGGATTTATCTTGACTACGCGGCGTCCACGCCGGTTGATCCCACGGTTCTGCGCGCGATCGCGCCATATTTTTCCGAGCGGTTCGGCAATCCCGGTTCGCTCCATGCATTCGGGCAGGAAGCGATTGCGGCGGTGGATCGTTCGCGCGAAACAATCGCGAGGGCGCTCGGCGCCGATTTCCGGCAGATAGTTTTCATCGCCTCTGCGACGGAAGCAAACAATCTAGTCCTTCGTGGCGTCGTGCGGCGATTTCAGATGGCGCACGATCTGTCGGGCGCGCGCGCGAGGCGTGCGGCGCCGCACCTCATTGTTTCTGCGATTGAGCACGAGTCGGTTTTGGAAGCCGCGCGCGACCTTGCGCGCGAGAATGTCCGCGTGACGTATGTGCCGGTAGGCGCGCACGGAATCGCAGATTTAAAAAAGATTAAAGAAAGCTTGACACCGGAAACCGCGCTCGTATCGGTCATGTATGCCAACAACGAAATCGGGACGATGCAGCCGATCACGGAGATTGGGAAGATAATTGAAGATTTCAGAAAACAGGTTCGCAGCAAAGAATCAACTGCCGACAATCGGTTTCCGGCATTCCACACTGATGCTGCGCAGGCGTTCCAGTTCTTGGATTGTGACGCGAATGCGCTTGGCGTGGATTTTATGACTATCTCTTCGCATAAAATGTATGGTCCGAAAGGCGCGGGTGCGCTTTTTGTGCGCGATGCGGACATGCTTCTGCCGATCGTTGCGGGCGGCGGGCAGGAATTCGGCCTTCGCTCGGGTACGGAGAATGTTCCCGCGATCGTCGGTTTCGCAAAGGCGGTTGAGCTTGTAACGGCGCGGCGGGAAAGCGAGGCAAAGCGCATCGCGGCGCTCCGCGATCGCCTGTGGAGCGGACTAAAAGATATTTTTCCCGAGGCGGAGACGAACGGATCAGAAAATAACGGAGAAAGATTGCCGAATATCCTCAATGTATATTTCCCCGGACACGCGGCGCAGGACCTGCTCACCAAATTTGATCTGCGCGGTCTCTCCGCGTCCTCTGGTTCCGCTTGTCGCTCGCGCGCGATGGAGTCCTCGTATGTCGTCCAGGCGCTCGGCCACTCAAAAGAGCGCGCAAAGGAGAGTATTCGCTTCAGCCTAGGCCGCCCGACGACAGAAAAGGAAGTAGCAGAAGCGTTAAAAATAGTAAAAGGCGCGTTATAAAACCTTTGGCGGGCTGGAATACATGAAACAAAAATGGGGCTTTGCGAGTAGTAATAAGCGTGTGCATACTGTTGCGAAACTTTCCTCCGCCGGCCTCGTACTATAAAATAAAGAATAAGAAAGCCAATGGACAGCGGCAACAATAAAAGGATACTAGCGGCCCTCGTAGGCGTCCTTGTGGTAGGGCTTCTTTTGGGCGTCGCAATCAGCGCGCCGCAGGCGCGGGCGAACGTATTCACCGACTTTTTCAGCAAGCTGTTTTCGCCGTTTGCGGGGCGGTCGCCGTCCGCGAGTTCTTCCACGAACGCCACCATGGGCGCCGGCGCATCTTCCACGGTTCCCTTGTATCAGCCGGTCATTGATTACGAGCAGGCGGTGGTCGGTGCCGTGAAAAAAGCGTCGCCCGCGGTGGTTTCCATCGTGATTTCCAAAAACGTTCCTATTGTTGAGCAGTGTCCCTACAATCCTTTCAGCAACCTTCCGCCGGAGTTCCAGCAATTTTTCGGCAACGATTCCCAAAGGCTGACCCAGCCGTGCGATACGGGGAAAACGCAACTTCAGGAAGTGGGCGGCGGCAGCGGTTTCATCATTTCTTCAGACGGTTTGATTCTTACCAATAAACATGTCGTATCCGATACCAGCGCATCCTATACGGTGATTACGAACGATGGTACAAAATACAATGCGACGGTGCTCGCTCGCGACCCGAACCAGGATTTGACGGTCGTGAAAATCAAGGCGACGGGATTGCCAACCGTTACTCTGGGCGATTCGGACAGTTTGGAGCTCGGTGAGACGGCGATTGCGATCGGGAATGCGCTCGGCGAATTTTCCAACACGGTTTCCGTCGGCGTGATCTCCGGACTCGCGCGGACGGTGACCGCTTCCGCACCCGATACGGGAGCGCAGGAGACCATCCAGGGCGTTATCCAAACCGATGCCGCGATCAATCCGGGCAATTCCGGCGGTCCGCTCCTCAATCTGCGCGGGGAGGTGATTGGCATCAACACCGCAATCGCATCCAATGCGGAGAACATCGGCTTTGCGATCCCCGTGAATCGGGCGAAGCATGACATCAGCTCGGTGCAGGCCACGGGGCAACTGCAAACGCCCTATCTCGGCGTTCGGTATCTCACGATTACCCCGGACGTTGCAACGCAGCAGAAACTTCCCGTTGGCTATGGCGCGCTCGTGCGCGGGAGCGAAACAGGGCCGGCCGTGGAGTCGAATTCCCCCGCGGCAAAAGCGGGAATCCAGGCGGAGGATATTATCCTTTCCGTCAACGGCCAAAAAATTGACAGCAGCCACGACCTCGGCACGGTGATCTCGCAATTCAACGTGGGCGATACCGTAACAATCGTCGCGAATCGCGGCGGGCAGCAAGTTACGCTCACGGCGACGCTTGCTCAACGTCCCACAAGCCAGTAGGAGATATTATTTTAAAATTTTTTAATCAGGGATTTGTCATGATAACCGGATGGAATATCCGGTTTCTCGCGACAGCGCCAGCTGCGAAGAAGCACTGCAGAATGCAAAGCTGCTCTACTTAAAGCTGGGGCGGGTTTGGTGCCCCACACTTAAGGACTTCGTTATTTTTAATAGCATCGGATTCCGCCATCTTATGAGAAAAAGAGGGAAGCGCCGTCGAGAAGACGAGCAAATGAGACGCTTTGCCCTTTTAGTGCATGCGAAAAACATAGTCGCTGATCCAAAAGCCACCTTCATCCATAGGGAGAAAGAAACATTCATGGTGAGTAAGTGGCACGGCAAGAAAGCTGGAAAAACTACCAAAGCTGACTTCTGGGCGATAAAAAGTCAACGTACAAATCACTCGGTTACTTTATTAGTGAGGCAACTCAAAAAGGGACAAAAGCATTTTTTCAGTATTTATTAAAAAACCTCTCACGCGGAGAGGTTTTTTAACATGCCTGCTACCAGCCCGAAGGCCGGTTAGGGGCTGCCGCCCCGCAGGCATGGTTTTATGGTAATGCCACCGCATGGAAAGTCAAACACCGTTTAATATTTCTTTAATGATTTTTTGCGCATGGGAGTGGACGACTTTCGAATAGCCTTAAGATATCTCAATACCAATCGACAAGTTCTGTAAAACGTACATAAAAACCGAAAGGGTCGGTCACTCTGAAATCCTTTTTACCCCAGCGCTTAAGTGTGAGAGGCTGAGCGATCTGGGAGTCTGGAATTTTACTCTTCGTCTCATTCCAAAGTTCCTCGACATTAGAAACCGGGATAGTGATTTCCACCTCATATCCCCGAGGAGTATTGGGCGGAAAATCCTTGAAGTGAGAATGCTGGGATACCTTCTCTTTATCACCATAAAAGTTGATGTGGGTTTCTCCCAAAGCGTCGCTCCGCCTCAGTATCATATAGCCGAGATTACTGCCTCCTCCCGAGGTTGGATCGTATTTCAACTGGCTGAAACCGAAAATCGCATAAAAAGACCGGGCTTTTTCAAAATCGGGAATATGAAGTTCAAGAACTAAATTGTTGGAAACCTTCTCCACAACTTCATTATAAAACAAAGTGCGCGGGCTTGGACGATCGAACAGCTTTAGCCAAATTCATTAAGTCCATATCCCAAGTTTCTCAAGGTCGGCTCTAAGCTGGTCGTTGTTGCTGAAAAGAATCGGATGATAACCAATCTCGGAAGCCTTTTCCAAACTTTTCGGAATGTCGTCCACAAAGACGACTTCTTCCGGGCGGACGCCCAGTTTCCTGAATACCGCGTCGAATGCTTCTTTGTCCGGTTTCTGATGGCCGATTTCGACGGAAATTACCACTTCGTCCACCAAGGGCAGAATGTGCTGCTTTTCCAACCGCTGCCGCAGGTCGGTCCGGTTGTTGCTCAAAATAGCTACCTTATAGCCCGAGCGTCGCAATGCCGAGAACAAAGGGAAAAGATTCGTGTTGATAGTATGGCCCTCCTTATGCGACCGCATCAATTCGCGAACGCGGTCCGCGGTTGCTTCGCTCTTATCAAAGGTACGGACAGCTTTGACCATCACGTCTTCATACGTCATGTTATGCACGTTCGCGAGGTGGTTGTATTGAAAATACACCTTCCGAAGCTCGTCCACGGGGATCGAAAGGGCGTCCGCAACGTACTTCACGCTTGAACCGTTCTTGTTCAATTCAATGACACCGCCGAAATCAAACACAACGGCTTTGAATCTATTCATTGTCCTCAGTATATATCAAATCTAATTTCCAGCGAATTTCCGTGCACGGCGTGGACGATTTTCGAACAGATAAGATGAGGTTTGTATACACTGCCATTAGCAATCTCCCCCTGAGATTGACAATCGGCGTTTTTGAAACTAAAATGGTCCTATCGCGGTATAATTACTATACAAACCATGCCGAATTTTCATCGTTTCACCATAAAAGCCCAGGAGGCATTGCAGAACGCGCAGGAGATCGCCGCGAAGAAAAATCACGGCGAGCTCAAAGGGCTTCATCTTCTCGCCGCGCTTTTGGAAGACGAGCAGTCCCTTGTCGTCCCCGTCTTGGAGCGCTCGGGCGTGAATCTGGAGAAACTTCATGAGCACATAGAACTTGAACTGGACCGCATTCCGCCGATTCTTGCGAACTCAAACGTCGGGCAGCTTTACCTCTCGCAGGAATTGATGAAGGCGCTCGATCAGTCGGCGAAGATCGCGGCGCAGCAGAAGGATGAATTCGTTTCGTGCGAACATTTATTACTCGCGCTTTTGGACGTGGCGGGCAGCGCAAAAAGCATTTTGGAAAAATTTGGCGTGCGGCGCGAGACGGCGTTCCGCGTCTTGGCGCAACTCCGCGGTTCCATGCGCGTGACGGACGAGATGCCGGAGAGCAAATTCCAGGTTTTGGAAAAATACGCCATTAATTTGAGTGACAAGGCGAAGGCAGGGCAGCTGGATCCCGTGATCGGCCGCGAGGAAGAATTGCGCCGCGTGATGCAGGTGCTCTCACGGCGCACGAAGAACAATCCGTGCCTGATCGGCGAGCCGGGCGTAGGAAAAACGGCCATTGTAGAGGGTTTGGCGCAGCGCATAGCCTCGGGGGACGTCCCGGAGCCCTTGAAGGGCAAACAGGTTTTGATGCTTGATCTCGGATCGCTCATTGCGGGCACAAAGTTCCGCGGTGAATTTGAAGACCGCCTGAAGGCATTCATGAAAGAAATAAAGAACGCCGCGGGGCAGATCATTCTTTTCATTGACGAGATACACACGATCGTGGGCGCGGGCGCGGCAGAGGGCGCGATTGACGCCTCCAATTTATTGAAGCCGGCGCTTTCGCGCGGCGAACTCCATGCCGTCGGCGCGACGACTATCCGCGAATATCAAAAATACATAGAGAAAGACGCTGCTTTGGAACGGCGCTTCCAGCCGATCGTGGTTGAGGAGCCGTCCATAGACGACTCCATTGCGATCTTGCGCGGGCTCAAAGAAAAGTATGAGATTCATCATGGGATGCGGATCAGCGATGAGGCAATTATAGAAGCGGTCAATTTGTCCGCGCGCTACATCACGGATCGGTTCCTTCCGGATAAGGCAGTGGACCTGATTGACGAGGCGATGGCGGCGCGGCGATTGGAATCGGAGAGCCTGCCGAAAGAAATTGACACGATCCGCCGCGAGATCACGAAGCTTGAGATAGAAAAGCAAGCGCTCACCAAGGAAAACGGGAAGACGGGCGATCGCGTAAAAGAAATAGACAAAGAGGTCGCGAAGCTCCGAGAGCAAAATGACGAACTTTCCGCCAAGTGGCATTCGGAGAAAATAAAATTTGAAACGCTGCATCAGCTGCGGCAGAAAGTGGACAATTTGAAGCGCGAGGCGGAGATCGCCGAACGGGAGGGAAACCTGGAGCGCGTGGCGCAGATCACGTACGGCGAGCTCCCGCAGGCCGAGAAGGACTTTGCGAGCTTTGAGAAGAAGAACTTCGGCGGACCGAAGGGCGGCAAAAAAGGAAAAGCGGGCACCAACGCGGCAGGCGACCGCTTCCTCAAGGAGTCGGTGGACAAGGAAGACGTCGCGGCGGTGGTTTCGGTTTGGACCGGCATTCCTTTGCGGAGGATGCTTGAGACGGATTCGGAGAAGCTCATAAAAATAGAAGAGGTGCTCCACGAGCGGGTGGTGGGCCAGGATGAGGCCATCGGCGCCGTGGCATCGGCCTTGCGCCGGTCGCGGGCGGGACTTTCGGACGAAAACCGTCCCATCGGCTCATTCATGTTCCTCGGTCCCACGGGAGTAGGGAAGACCGAGCTTGCGAAGGCGCTTGCGGAATTCATGTTCAACGACGAAAAGGCGCTCGTGCGCATAGACATGTCGGAATACATGGAGCGCCACGCCACCTCCCGCCTCATCGGTTCGCCGCCGGGCTACGTCGGCCACGAGGAGGGCGGCCAGCTCACGGAGATGCTGCGCCACCGGCCGTACAGCTTGATCCTCTTTGACGAAATAGAAAAGGCGCATCCGGAGGTATTCAACCTGCTCCTCCAAGTGCTGGACAACGGCCGGCTCACGGACAGCAAAGGGAAAACGGTGAATTTCAAAAACACAATCATCATTATGACGTCCAACGTCGGCAGCCAATATCTGAAGGCGATGTCGCGGATCGGGTTCAGTGCGCCAAGTGCGGAGGAGTCCTCGGCAGAAGAAGGGGACTACCGCGACAAAGTGATGGATGCCCTTAAAAGCAACTTCCGGCCGGAGTTCCTGAACCGCATTGACGACATCGTCATTTTCAATCCGCTGCACAAGAAGGAAATCCAAAAGATCGTGGATTTGCAGATCGCGCTCATAGAAAAACGCCTGAAAGAGCGGGGCATTGCGCTCACCATAGAACCGGCGGCGCGCGAATATCTTGCGAAGGAAGGATTCAGCGCGGAGTTCGGCGCCCGGCCCTTGAAGCGGCTCATCCAGAAAGTTATCCTTGATAAGTTGGCGGACAAGATCATCCGCGGCGAATTCAAGGATGGCGGCAAAGTTAAAGTCAATTTTAAGGCGGATTCACTGGTCTTTAGTTCTTAAGGCCGCGGTTTTCGCGCTCGCGTGGCTCTGGCTCCCGTTCCCGCTTTTCTTTTTGGTCGCGCTGTATCTTTATTTTGTGCCGCCGTTCCAGTCCGGAAAGCTGGCATTCCCTTTTTTTGTGCTCCTTGTGCTCGCGTACGTCCAACCGCCCACGCCATTTTTCGCGGTTGTGTTCGGTGCGGCGCTCTATGTTATTTTCCTCATCAAAGATCTCTTGGTCATTGATCGCCGGTCCCTGTACGAGCTTCTCGTGCTTGTGTTGTCCTTTCTCCTCCTGCGCGCCCTGTACGTGCGGTTTGATGAAGGAGCCCAAGGCGTGGCGCTTTGGTACGCATTCCTCGTGGCCGCGGCGATCGTTCTCCTCCTGCGCAGCTTGGTGCGCGCTTCCGGCGGCATGGCGTCCCGCGAGGAGCCGGTTGCCCTTTTCCTCTCCTTCGTGCTCCTTGTGCAGGCGATCATCGTGGGTCTTTTTCTTCCCCTTGATTTTATTGCCCAATCGCTCCTCGTGTTCCTGATCGCCTTTTTTCTTGTTGATACGGTTCCCGAGCATCTTGCGGGCGGGATTTCAAGAAAGAAAATCCTTGTCACGGCAATGGTCCTTTTTGCACTCCTCACAATCGTCGTGGGCTCGGCGCAATGGGGATTATAGAAATAGAGTATAATGGAACCATTGTTGCCATGAGAAAGGTAACGAAGCTGGTACTGCCCATTGCGGGAGTTGGGAAGCGGCTTTTGCCCCTCACCAGACACATGCCCAAGAACCTTATTCCCGTGAACGGGAGGCCTCTTTTGGAGTACGTGCTGGACGAGGCGGTTTCCTGCGGGATACAAGACGTCATATTGGTGATAAACCCGAAGCACCGCGGGGATTTCGCCGCATATGTGCGGAAAAATCGGAAGAGGTTCCCCACACTCACATTCCATGCGAGGATCCAGGAAACGCCCGGGGGGAACGGGCATGCTATCGCAAAGGCCTACGACATTCTTAGGGACGAACCGTTCGCTGTTCGTTTCTGCGATGATATCGTCCTGGGCGATCCGCCGGTTCTCGGCGGCCTATTGGACCTTTTTCACAAGTACAAAGCGTCCGTGCTGCTTCTTGAGCGCGTTCCCAAGAGCAAAGTTTCGCGGTTCGGGGTCGTGGGATTTGAAGAGGCGAGGAAGCTCCCTGTTTTCCAAGGCGGAAAGGTGTACCGGTTGAACAAAATCGTGGAGAAGCCGAAAAGGGAGGAAGCGCCCTCCAATCTCATCATCGTGGGGGGATATGTTCTTACGCCGGAGATTTTGAGAAATCTTAGGATGGTGGCGGATACCCTTCCCGTCGTTGCGGACGACGCCTTGCCGCTCGCGGTCGCGTTGCAGATAGACCTTATTCTGAAGAACAAACTTTACGGCTGGGAGTTCCCCGGCCGGCGCCTGGATTGCGGCACCCTTGAAAAACTTCGGGAAGCCGAAGAGTTCCTCAAGAAAAAACCAAAATCGTGGGCGACCAGAGATGGAAATCTGACTTGATTTTTGTTAGAATAAACGCATCAAAGATCTATCTATGCCGTCCCCAGATAAGAAAGCAAGAAGGTTATATAAGCTCTCCCTTAAAAAGATGGTGGTGTCCTTGGGGCTTTTTTTTATTATCACTTTTAGTTTGGGCTACGCGATAGCATACATGCACACAACGAATTTGATGAAGCAAGAGATCCTGACCATAAAGCCGATCCGTGAGAATAATCAAGAATACCATTTCATTTATCCTTTGCTTTACTATGATTTGGGAGATGTAAAACAATTTTTTGAAGACCATGGTTTAGAAACGGCGATCCATAACTATGTGGAAACCCAGTACCAGAGCCGAAACGCTCAAAGCATTTCGGTCGCTGTTAGAAATTTTTCTCAAGCTACATGGGCCCAAGAGAGTCAAGATGTTCAATATCATCCAGGAAGCCTGCTTAAAGTTTTGATCATGATGGCGTATTTCAGAGAGGCCGAGTTGAACCCCCCTATTCTAAACAGCACCCTGCTCTACAATAATGCGGTCAACCAACAAGTAAATTCCTTAGCCTTCGATCTTCCCACAAACTTGAAAGTTGGGACTTATTATCCCATTAATCAATTGATGCAAAGCATGATCGCCAATTCCGATAATGGTGCGGAAACCCTGCTCATTGACAATGTCGACCATACGATACTAGATCAGGCATACATTGACTTAGGCATACGAAGTCCCGACACCGTGACCGGGGATTATACGCTCTCACCGGCCCAATACATCAATTTCTTAAGGATTCTATATAATGCCACCTATTTATCTGAACGGTACTCTGAAATATCCCTCTCGCTCATGAGTCAATCCACTTATCACGATGGTATATCGGCGGGCGTTCCCCAAGGGACAGAAGTGGCCCAAAAGTACGGTGAGCGCGTTGACGCTTCAAGCACTACTATCCAAGCAATCGAATTGCATGACTGCGGCATCGTGTACGCTCCGAACGACCCTTATGCGCTCTGTATTATGACCAAGGGAAACGATCTCACAAAACTAACTTCTATCCTAAAAGGTATCTCTAGTCTCGTATATAACTATTATAACTATGTAACGCAAAAATGAGCCTTTGGTTAAAGTATTTTCGCCTCCGTTGCCTCTTGACGGTTGCCACATTGCCGGATTATGCTTTGCCGTATGGAAGAAACCGGCAAAAATAAGCTCGCGCTCAAGAAAGCATATGAAATCAGCTACGCGATCTTCCGCGTATGTTCAAGATCTACAAGTGCGGCCCTCAAGGAATCTCTGGAAAGGCAAGCGCTGTCCCTTTTGGATGCTGCCGTGGTCGGAAATTATGGCCTCATGGCGACGATTTCTGGCGTCATTGAGCATCTCGTACGATTTGGGAGCGATGTAGGCTTGATCCATAAAGCGAACGGAGAGACGTTGGCTTTTCAGGTCGGCGTGTTGAATGCGGCAATTGCCGGATCGGAGAAACCGGCAGAAATCAGCGAGGTTCCGCTTGGAGATATTTTTGACGAGCAAGATGTTTTGTTTCCGGCAAAGCGGCAACACAGCGAAGAAGCTGAAAATGCACATAATTCGGCAAACAATGCAAAAGCCGCGATGCGACAATCGGCAATTCTCGAAAAAATCCGGCAATCCGGCAATTGCCGGATTAAGGATATACAGGAACTTTTGTCGGGTTGCAGCGAAAGAACGATCCGATACGACCTCCAATCCCTTCTTGAGCAAAATCGCATAGAAAGGGTCGGGGGCGGAGGGCCTGCCATGTTGTACCGGATTCGGCAAGAAAGTGGTAACCTTTCCCCTGTAGACGCGTTATAATATGAGTAACGGTTCAGTGTGAGGCTGGACCCCTAGTAACTGGGAACCCCAGGAAACTTAGTTTCTGGTGCGCTGGAAATTAGGTTTCCTAGAAACTAGGTTTACTAGAACAACCGGCCTCGCTAAAAGCGAGTTTTTTCATTTTTATAGCTACGACCCCGTTTTCTTCATTCTTCCCGCTGTCGCAACCTCACAGCGATCGCGGACAAGGGTGGGGAAAACGGTCCAGACATAAGCAAAACAACAGAAAGGTCGACGGCCAAATGGCCGATATCAGATAAACAGTCGAAAAACAAATTACTCAATGAATAGTAAAAAATTGATTTCGGTGGCACTCACGGCGACCACAGTGGTGTGGGCGCTGGGGATTGCCGCCCTTCCTCTCGCGAACGCACAGACCGCATCTGGCCTTCAGGCTCAGATCACGGCTTTGCTCGCGCAGATCCAACAGTTGCAGGCACAATTGGGAAGCACGCAGGGCACGGGATCTTCGTACTCCTTCACCAGCGACCTCACCGTTGGTTCAAGGGGTGCTGACGTGACCGCGCTCCAGCAGCTCCTGATTAACAAGGGATACCTTACCGCGGTCTCGGCTCCGACAGGCTACTTTGGTTCTCTAACCCAGGCAGCCCTCGGAAAGTTCCAGGCGGCGAACGGTATTTCTCCTGCAGCCGGATACTTTGGTCCTATAACCAGAGCATTCGTGAATTCTATGACCGTTGGCACGACTACCACGACGACTAGCTATCCAGCTGGTTGCACTTCGTCGTCCGGTTACAGCCCGACGACTGGTCAGTCGTGTGCTTCGGGTACCACGACGACGACGGTGACTCCGCCGGCGACCGGCCTCGCGGTTTCTCTTAGTTCGTCCAATCCGGCGGCTGGTTCGCTCGTCTCTTCCCAATCGGCGGCAGCGGCGCGCGTTCCGGTCTTGGCCATTAACCTTACGGCGTCCAACTCGGGCGCGGTGACGGTAACGGACGTTAAAGTCCACAAGACGGGCGTCCTTTCGGACAGCTCTATCGCTGGCGCGTACTTGGTCCAGAACGGCCAGGTGCTCTACCAGTACACGTCGCTTAACAAAGGCGTCATTGACTTCTCCGGCTTGGCCCTTTCGGTCTCAGCCGGCCAGACGCAGACCCTCTGGGTGGCGATTGACCCCTCAACGAATCTTGCCTCCGGCAACACGGTGGGATTTGCGGTAAGCGCGGCCTCGGACATCACGGCGGTTGACGCGTCCAACAACGCGATCACGCCGTCCGGCGCGTTCCCGCTCACCGGCAGCATCTTCACAGTAACGACGGTCAGCAACCCGTCCCTTGCGTCGTTGACGACGGCGTCTTCGTCCATCGCGACGCAGGTTACGGCGGGTACGCAGAATAACATCGTCGGCGCCTGGACATTCACGGGCCAGAACAGCCTGACGTACCTCAAAGGCATCAAGTTCACGGTCATCGGTTCGGCAAACAACGCCGACATCCGGAACGTGAAGCTTAATGTGAACGGCGCGCAGGTGGGTTCCGCCTTGGCGACCGTCGGCGCGAACGGGGTGGCCTACTTTGACCTCTCGTCCTCTCCGGCGAGCATAAACACCGGGAGCAACAACGTCCAGGTGTTTGCGGATGTCATGGGTTCTCCTTCAAAGAACTTCGCGTTCGAGATCTTGAACTCCTACGACGTCTACGCGGTTGACTCGCAGTACAACGTCCCGATCTCGGTATCGGTGGTGGGTGGTGCGGGCACGCAGGTAGGCATCCAGCAGGGCCAGATCACGGTCTCGCAGGACTCCGCGACCCCGACCGGCAACATTGCGGTCGGCCAGTCCGGCGTCGTGCTCGCGAAGTTTGACATCTACGCGGCTGGCGAGCCGGTCAAGGTGAAATTCCTCGGCTTCCAGATCGCGCTCACTAGCGTGACGACGAGTTCCGGCGTGCTTGCGTTGAGCAACATGCTCAAGAACATATCGCTCGTTGACGATGCAGGCGGTCAGGTGGGTACCACCATCAACACGCCTCCGTCGGGCAACACTTGTGACACTGGTACGAATACCATCATAAACAGCGCCACGGACGGTACCTTTAAGGCAACCAGCGGTAACTACGTTGACTGCTTCGGCACGAACAATTCGCCGATCAACTACATCATTCCGGCGAACACAACCCGGGTGTTGTCCTTGAAGGCCGACATCCAGTCCACGGCAAGCTTCCTCACGATAGCGGCTTCCCTCTTGGCCGAGACCGCCAGCAACCTGCAGGGCTTGACCTCAAGCCAGCCGGGTTCTTCGTCCGGCGCATCGGGCAGCGCGCTCTCGCTGCAGTCCAGCTTGCTCTCGATTGCCGCGAACTCTGCCTACGGCAATCAGACCGTTACGCCAAACAGCACTGGCGTTCACATCGGCTCCTACTCGTTCACGGCTTCGTCCGCGAGCGGCGTGCAGATCAATACGATAAGCCTCAAGCCGGCACCGAGCAGCACTGGCTCTGGCGACATCCAGAACATGAAGGTCATGATTGGCGGCACGCAGTTCGGCACGACGCAGGGCGTTGTGGCTGACGCGGGAACATATACGTTCTCCGGCTCGCCATTCACGATTGCCGCAGGACAGACAACGAACGTGGATGTCTATGCCGATATCCTTTCTGGAGCATCTAGCCAGTCTCCCGCCTCTTCTCTTACCGGCTGTTCCGGGACGAGTGTTGTTTCATACAGCGCTCTTTCGTGCAGCGGTATTACGAGGGGGCAGTCCTTGACAGTTGCAACCAGCGGGACTTCCATCACGGTTTCGACTAACCAAGGATACAATCCTTCGGTTAGCCAGCTTTCGATGGGTACGAACAACAACACACTCGCAGCGTTCAACTTCCAGGAAACGAAGAACATTGAGCCTGTGAGAGTGACCGACTTATATGTGGCTGATGCCTTGACGACGTCTACCTTGGGCGTGGCGACGAACACGGCGAACGTCTTGCCGTCGTTCGGTACCCTGACCCTGTGGAACGGTTCAACACAGGTCGGCAACGCGGCTACGTATGTCGGCGCAACTGTGGTTAGTGGCCAGAATGCCTTCCTCTACCACTTCTCGTTTGGCGGCACTCCCAGTCCGTTCGTCATCCCGCAGAATGGTACGCTCGCGCTTACCCTTAAGGGCGGCGTGAATTCGTACTCAGCGGGAAATGTTACGGATGGCGCAATCCACACGTTTGAAGTCGCGACTTCGACGGCTCAAGCGACTGCGATTGCTACGGTCGTTGCGTTGGGCAATACGTCCAACATTTCTACGGGCGTCACGCTCTCCAGCGCGGCGGGCACGCAGCAAACGGTCTTGCAGAACGTCTTGAGCTTCTCGGGCGCGGTTAACGGCAGCGTTAGCAGCCGTCCGAAGAGCACGTCTGACCAGCTTGCGACGGTAACATTTACGCCGATTAACAGCGGGTCAGTCGCCGTCAATACGACGACGATCACCCTCTCGGGATCGGCGATCTCGGCGACGAGCGCCGTTGCGACCGCGTTTGCGACGAGCACGTACCTCTACCTGAACGGGACGAAGTACACGCCCGCGACAACGAGTTGTGCCAGCCAGAGCTGCACGATAACGTGGAGTTTCGGTGTCGGCATCAACGGCTTCCAGGTCAATGGCAGCCCGGTTACCTTCCAGTTGTATGCTGACGACCAGGACAACACGGTAGTGGCGGGAAGCAACAACTCCGTCAGTCTGGCCGGTACGGTCAGTGCTGCAACGTCTATCCAGTACACGGATGGCACGAATTCCAACAGCACGACTGTGACTGGTGTCACTCTGACGCCGGCAATCACCACTCCGCTCCAGGTCTTCAACGTCCAGTTCCAACAGAACTCGTAGTTGTTTGATCTGACCTCTCCGCTTGTGACGGACGGGAATGCCAAAAGGCCCCCGCAAGGGGGCCTTTTGCGTTGTCGCCATTCCCCCTTGTATTTGCTATACTTATGGGGAACCAAATAAAGGTCGGAAACAGTAACCATCATCAATGAACAAAAAAGGATTGGTTGAGGAGGTGATGAAAGCCGCGGAGATTGAGACGAAAGCGGCGGCGGAGCGGGCGGTGGATGCCGTGTTTGACACGATTGTGAAGACCATGAGCCACGGCGAGGAAGTGGCGGTCACGGGCTTCGGGACATTCCGCGTTGCGAAGCGCGCCGCGCGCGAGGGCCGGAATCCGAAGACGGGCGAGAAGATCCAGATCAAGGCCTCCACGAAGCCGAAGTTCCGGGCCGGCAAGCTTCTCAAAGAAGCGGTATTGTAGCGAACAAAGGATCCTTTGTTCTGTTTAGCCGGAAGGGCCCCTGCACGCGCGGGGCCCTTCGCGTTTCTGCGCACGAACCAAATTTAGAATGATTTAATGTCCGGTGCGTATAATTGTGGCATGAAGAAACAAGTTGCAGCGGCGATTACTCAAAAGGGAGGCATCGGAACGGGCAACATAGAAAGTAAAATACTGATGGTACGGGGATGCCGCGTCATGCTGGATGCGGATCTCGCTGCGATATATCAAGTGGGCACAAAGCGGCTCAATGAGCAAGTGAAGCGGAACAAGAGTCGCTTTCCCGAGGATTTTATGTTCCAGTTGACCGGAGAAGAGGCGGAAAATTTGCCAAAATTGATGCGGTCGCAAATTGCGACCGCATCAAAAAGGAACGTTCGTTATTCACCTTATGTTTTCACCGAGCATGGCGCAGTAATGTTGGCGAGCGTTTTGCAAAGTCGCGTGGCGGTTGAGGCAAGCATCCTTGTGGTGAGGGCGTTTGTTCGCCTTCATACTCTCCTCGCCGCGCACAAGGAACTTGCGCGAAAGGTTGAAGATATGGAAAGGAGATATGATAAAAGGTTCCACGCCGTTTTTGAGGCGATCAGAGAGCTTATGAAGCCGCTACCAGAAACCGATTCAGGCAAAGAACCATTTGGTTTTCAAGCGGGCGAAAAAAATGAGGTTGTAAATTGTGACCTCAAGGCGGGTGCGGAGGATATCTACTGGCCCGTCTTTTCAGTGGGCAGGAGCGTCTGCGCAATCGTGCTGATGTCAAAAAACTTTTGGTAGGCGCCGGAAAGCGATTGGAGCGATCGCTGGATGATTGAGAGCGACTGGTCGGGGGGCAGCGAACGGAGGAGGGAATCTCTCGCCGCCTGGTTTTCATCGCTCGCGGTTTGGACGAGCACTTGGGCGTTCGCAAAATCGCTTTGGAGGTCATTGTTCGGCGCCGCCTGCGTGAGGAGCGAAATAAGGTTTCCTATTCCCTGAAGCCGGCTCTCCGCGGCGCTCCAAAGATCCTGGTTCTTTGACCAAAGTATGAAATTCGCCACCTGCCCGGCGAGAGGATCGTAATGGGAAGCCCGCCACGCGAGCACTTCTTTTGCGACTGCCTGCGTTCCCGCGACGCCCGCACCGTTCACTTTCACAAGTTCAATGTCGTAATAGTTCATCGCATCGCCGAGCCTTCCCAAAAGTTGCGACTGGAGTGTTTTTGCGTCGTCGCTCGTTGACGAGACGCTCGTCAGGTCGTCCTCAAGCGTTTGCACGTCGGCCTTGGCGCACGTGATTGTTTTCGCGAGGAGCGCTTTCCGGGCCGCAAGTTCGGCCAGAAGCCCCTGCGCTTCGGCTGCCGTTACGGCATCAAGGTCGGCGGGCATGATGACGCAGGATGCGCGAGCGCTTGCGTCAGCGCGCGCCGTCCGCGACACAAGAAGGAAAATTCCCAGGGCGACTGGGAGCGTGATCAAAAACACGATGGTTTTGACGGATAAGGTTTTCACGCCGATGTTATTTAGAGAGGCTGCGGAGCGCATCATCAATGCTCACGCTTGAAGTGGCGCTTGAGGTGGCCTCCGTGCCATTCGCTGCGGGAAGCGTGCCCGTGGGCGCCGTTATGGCGCTGCCGGGCTTTGTTCCCGCGACCGCCGCCGTGGAAACCGCCGCCGGCGAACGGTAGCTCAAATTGGCGAGCTGAATTTGGATATCAATCGCCTGCGCTTCCGCACGGAGACTCTGGGGGTCAATGGCCGAATATCGGGCGGGGGAGAATTCTGATCCGGGGAACGCGCCCGTGATGAGCAATATGAAAAATCCAGTAAGCGCCACTGCCACCCCGGTTTCAATGATTTTCCAAAAAGTCCGCTGCGCGCTCCATCCGGCCGCCTTCGGCTCCATAGCCAAAATCGCCCGCTTGGAAGTTTCCTTGAACGCGGCATCCGGTTCTATATTTTTAAATTGTTTGAGAATTTCAAAAAGGGTCATGGTTTCATTATGCGGTGAGTATCCGTTGCAGCTCTTTGATCGCCCGATGTTGCATGAGTTTTACCGCCCCTTCGGTCTTCTCCATCGCCCCGGCGGTTTCCTTGATGGGGAGTTCCTCAATAAATCGGAGGATGATGACGTCCTGGTATTCCGGCTTAAGCGTGGCGAGAACCGCGAGCACTCTCTCCGCCTCAAGCTTCGTAGAAAGGTCAAACTGCGCCGTGGCGGGAATGGCGAAGCGTTCGGGATCCATTTTCTCAAGACTCGTCTCGTTTTTCTTTGCGCGGTAGTGATCAACGATCTGATTCCGCGCGATCTGATAGAGCCAGCTTGAGAAAGGATACCCGCGGTGCTTGTAGCTCCTGATGTTCTGCCATGCCGAGAGGAAGACCTGATGGGTGATATCCTCGGCGTCCTCACGCCGGCCGACCTTCACGAGCACGAACCGATAGATCATCGGTTGATAATGATCGTAAAGAGGGCCGAACGCCGAGGATTTCCCGGCGACAGCTTCCTTGATCAGTTTTGGCTCGCTGTCTAACATAGGGAACGTAATATGCCGTGGTCTCGTTACGCGGGGCGCAACGCACGCCCTTTTCAAGCAAAACGCCCTCTCCATAAGGGCATTTTGCTATTGTTTTCATTATATACCGTTGCGCCGCCGGGGTCAAAACTGGAGCGGGTAACGGGAGTCGGACCCGTATCTCGACCTTGGCAAGGTCGCATAATAGCCGCTATACGATACCCGCGCTATTGGATTTCATTGTATACGTTTTTAAAAGAATATCAATCCAAGTCGGCATTTTAATTGGAAAATTTTAAGAAAATTTAATCATCAACCTGTAGTATGGTAATCATGAAACGAACCATCGCTCCGGCGATCCTAAAAACGGAGGGTATTGAAAGTAAGATACTGCTGGTGCGGGGATGCCGCGTGATGTTGGATAGAGATCTCGCGGTGCTCTATGGCGTTAGGGCAATCGCGCTGCGGCAGCAAGTAAGGCGGAACAAAAACCGCTTTCCTGAAGATTTCATGTTTCAGATTTCACGGGAAGAGGCGAAAACTTTGGTATCACAAAATGTGATACCTTCCAAACGCAGTTTGGGCGGATTTCTCCCGTATGCTTTTACGGAACATGGAGTGGCAATGCTTTCAAGTGTGCTCACGGGCGAGCGCGCAGCGCAAGTAAACGTCGCCATTATGCGGGCATTCGTAAGGTTCCGGTCTTTACTTGCTGCGCATAAAGAACTTGCGCGGAAGATTGAGGCCATGGAAAGGAGATATGATGGGCAATTCATGGTGGTCTTTAGGGCGATTAAAAAGCTTATGGAACCGCCCCGGGAAAAACTGGACGACAAGGGACAATTCGGTTTCCGAATTGATGAAAAAGGATGAACGGAAGAGTAGTTACCCTATCCCTCCAAAGCGCCATTGCATCTTTCCTGTGTCCCTCCAGAATCTCCAAAGTTTGCGAGGAAAGCCCCACAAACATTTTTTAGGATTGTTTTTAGATCGTTGCCGAAGCCCCCGATCTGCGGTTATTCTCTGGTTCTGGAGCCACGTATTTTCCCGGCAAGAAATTTTGCAATTTTATCGTCGCGGTCAACATAAATAAGTACGCGGCGCAGAAATTCTCGCAGTCCCTTCTGGAGAGCTTCTCTCGGTGCGTTTTTTAAGGACGATGGAAATTCGAAATGAGAAGTGAGCTTCTCGTAATGCGGGGAGCGCTCCTTTAATAACTCTTCCGCAGAAACAGAATTTGCAAGGTTGATATCCAAGCCATGCTTCCTAAGAATATTTTCGAAAAGTTGTCTAGCGCGTGGCAGATGGTATTCGTTCGTCTCAAGAAGCACTTTTCTGATGTCTTCCTGCTCTAGTAAGCCAAGAACGTTTTCGAGGCCCTCGGCAGTATTGATAGATGTTCCTTCCGTAAAGACAGCATTTTCGGGGATACCCCGCGAGAGCAAATACTCTTTCATCGCCTCCGCAACTGTTGCCTCGGTGGAAACGCCCTTCCGATGACCGCTCCCGCTGATAATGATCTTTTTTACTTTTCCCCTCTCAAAAAGTTCAAGCGCCCCAATGGCTCTCATTTTTGATTCAAGAGAAGGAACGGCTTTCCCATTCTTATTCATCTCAAACCATTCTCCCAAAACAACGACGGCGTCCGCATTGGGGATTTTCTCTAGGGCGCTTTCTATCTCTTTGTCCCTTTCTTGTTCTGCACCGTTGGTGGAAACAGATTCTTGGTCAAATTTTTCCAAGGGCATTGTTGTTTACAATATAGAATCTTCGCAAAAATTAGTAAAGAAAGGATCCGCGGGTTACCTGGTCGCCTATGAATAGCGGCTATTTTTATACCTATATATAAAGCGGGTGTTTACTATTAGCCTACGGCTGGAGGAGGCGTGCTGGTTGGTGTAGCAATATTATTTTTCTGAATGTTCCCATTCACCAACGGATCGGCACTCCGTTTTACCGCGAAATAATATACAATCGCACCTACAATACCGAAAAGAAGAAGGATAATTATCCAAAGGGGTTTATGCTGAATCGGTTTTTTGATTGCATCCACTAGCATAAATATCCAAAAGATAAGGCAGAGAATGGATATGACGATAAAAAGAATAATAAGGCCAAATCCTATCCCCGCAAACCATCCAATAGACTTAAATAGTTGGCCGCAAGGGACGGGCTGTCCGTTCACCGTGCAGGAGGAGGTGGAAGTTGCAATGGTGGTGGTTGTATCCGATGGATAAGTTTGCCCGTTCGCAAGTATCACACCGCTAGCCAATAGCGCGCATGCCACGACCGCGGCGCAAGTTCCTTTCCGTATGAAATCTTTTATCATTACAGTTGGGTTCCGCCAATACCATTGAGAGGTGGATTCGCTGCGCCTCCAAATCCAAATGTACTGCTTATAAAGTTCTTTTTGATTTCTTCGATCATAGTTTGAAGATTCGTTCCCGGAGGCAGGGCGGCTGCGTTCTTCCGACCGTCCCTTACCAATTTCCAGCCGAAGATGATGCTGAACAGCCGGATGAAGAAGGTGATAATGCTGGAAAGCAAGACGAGCCATCCCGCCCAAAAGAATATTTCGAGAATATAGCCGATCGTCTTTGCCCCATAGACCCAAGAGCCGGGGCTGGTTGGGTTGTAATTTATAACGATGCTCTGGCCTTGCGATAAGGAGCAGTAATCCGAGGAGGAGATGGATGATTGCTGCGTATAGGTTTGGCCGTTAACCGAGTAGCTCACGGTCAAGGGACATGCGGCACTCCTGTTGCCATTGCTGCTGGTCGTATAACTTGGTGCACCGATCGAAACGACGGTCGCCGAAGTCGTTGCGGTCATCGAGTTAATCCCCGTTACGTTGTTAGTTATGGTCGGGATGAATATAAAGATGATTCCCAAAACCATTCCCCCAATCGTGCCGAATATGCCCGAACGCTTTTTGCGTCCGAACGGATTGCTTATGCCTACAAAGCCGTCGGTTATCAGGATGGCTCCGATTGCTTGTTCCGCTGCTGCATACGTGGCTGGCTCTTTGGTCTTGTACGGTTCGAGGAAGTTTATGGCGTCTTGTTTTAGGGTCGAGAAAATGCTCATATTTTTGTTAAAGAATTAGTTAGACCTTTGGCGTTTTTCGCCTATGCCCTAATTTAACCGTTTTCTGCCGTTTTGTGCAAGGTGCCCTCGAGAGGAATCGAACCTCTATTACAAGATCCGCAATCTTGCGTCCTGTCCGTTGAACGACGAGGGCGTAGCATGCGCTCCCGCTGTGTGCGACCGACTTCGTCTGCGCAGGAGGGCGCACACAGCGGGAGCGCATGCCGACGCTTTCACCTTACTAAAACCCGACGAGCTTTTCAATGGAGTCAAGCAGCGTCGGTTCGTGGGGCACTTCCCTGAGGATCAGCTTCATGTTGTTGCGGAATTCGGTGAGCCGCGCCTCCGGGAGGAAAATCTTTAAAGGCGTTTTGAGTTTTGCGCGGAAGGTAAATGTAAGTTCAACCCAGCCGTCGTTCGCTGCCGTCGCACTCACGCTCTCAAAGTCCTTGAGCGAATGGGATTTTCCTCCTTCTATCGCTACGCCGTTTTCGGTGAGCGCGAAGCGCACCGTGCGCGGCGCGCGGTTGCCCCATACGATGAAAAGCATCTCCGCGATGACGACGAAAAGTCCGAAGAGGAAGTTCCTTTCCCAGACGGAGAATGCGATGATGACGGCCGCGATGATGATGGAAATCCAGTACCACGACACGCCTTTCTCGCGGTACTCGTACTCCGGCGCTTCCCATTTCATTTCAAATGATGCCATGTGGCTATTTTACCACGTGAGAACCCATCTCCAAAATAGGCCACACGACTCTTATGGCCATTTTCGGCTGCGAAACGCGAATCCCTCCTCGCAATGCCACGAGGTATTCCTTTGTCGGGATTCACGTTTCTCGCTCGAAAATGGTTCATGATCCTCGTGCGCCTATTTTGGAGATGGGTTCTATGCCTTGGCTGCCGCAAGCGCGATAATGTCCGCCGCGTGGGCGTCCTTGAGCGCGCGCGCAGCTTCAAGAAACGTCGCGCCGGAGGTGCTCACGTCGTCAACAAGGAGAACGTTTTTCCCGCACGCGGCGGCGGCATCGGCAACCGCAAAACATCCGCGGATGTTCTCTCTCCGCTCCGCCACGCTCGTCGTTTCACTCTGTGGTTTTGCGTGCTTGATCCGCACAAGGCACTTCGTTGCCACGGGAAGTCCGAAATATTCCGCGAATCGCGTTGCAATGCGTTCCGATTGATTGAAACCGCGGATGCGGAAGCGCTCACGCGAAAGCGGGATTGGCATCGCGACGTAACGCAACAGATCCGTTTTGAATGGCAGGGCGTACTCCGCCATGATGGATGCGAGCGGTTCCGCCGCCGCTCTCACGCCGCGGAACTTGAGGGCGTGGACGAGCGCCCTTAGGGTTTCGTCCTTGTAGCTTCCCGCGGCGCCGAGCACGTAGGGGAAGTCAGGATGGCAGGTGCGGCGGGGGTCATGGAGCTTCGGACCGGGAAGCGGCGAGCCGCATCGGCCGCAGAAGAACGTGCGCGCGGTCGTTATCTTCCCGCGGCACGCGGGACAGAGCGCGCCCGCCCGCAGGGTTTTCCCGCAGGCAAGGCAGCGGCGTGGAAAAAAAAGAGAAACCAGAAAGTCAAAACTCATGGTATGATAATAAGCATCGGCAGATTAAAAGCAGGTTAACAATGGCGAACTCGTGTCTCGGCGTGGATATCGGCACCACCTCCATCAAGATCGTTGAGGTGAAAAAGGGCGGAACGCGGCCGCAGGTCACAAACTACGGCGTCTTAGAATCGGGCGGATATCTTTCGCGTGCGAACCAAGCATTGCAGACAAGCAGTCTCCGAATTTTCGAGTCAGACATCGTTGAATTTTTAAAGGTGATCATACGAGAAATGGGCACGCAGGCAAAGGTCGCCTTTGCGTCCCTGCCGCCATTCTCCGTGTTTACCACCGTCATTGATTTTCCGCAGATGAGTCCGGAAGAGATGAAAAAAGCGATGGTCTATCAGGCGAGGCAATACGTGCCAATGCCGCTTTCCGAAATTGCGCTTGACTGGCTGAAGGTTGCGGAGTACGAAGACGACAAAGGCCTTGTCCATCAGAAAATCCTTCTCATCTCGGTTCCCAAGGAGCAGGTTAAAAAGTACCAAAGGATGTTCGGGGCCGCGGGGCTCACGCTCCACGCGCTTGAGATTGAGAGCGTGAGCATTGCGCGGATTTTTGGCGGCGATCCGACGCCTACCATGGTCGTGGATATCGGCAGCCACTCAACGAATATCGTTTTTCTTGACGGGGGGCAACTTGTGTGGAATGCCCAGAGCAGCGATTTCGCCTCGGCCTCGCTCACAAAGGCTCTTGCCACAAGCTTGAGCATCAATCCGGCGCGCGCCGAGGAACTCAAAAAAGAGCGTGGTATCATAGGAACGGGCCCGAGCTACGAATTGTCCACAATAATGCTTCCGCTTTTGGATGCTATAATTAACGAGGTGAAGAAGGCGCAATTTGTCTATGCGCAGCAGTTTCCCATGGCGCGAAAAACGGAGCGGCTTGTGCTTTCGGGGGGCGGGGCAAACCTTTTGGGCATTGAAAAGTATTTTGAGCGCGAGTTTGGGATGCCGGTCGTCCGAGCGACGCCCTTCCTGCGATTTGAGTATGCCCCTGAACTTTCGCCGCTCGTCGCGGAGCTCAACCCCGTGATGAGCGTGGCGCTTGGGCTCGGGATGAAGGAATTCGTATAAAACAATCATTATCATGGCTCTTCCAGAACAGGTTATTGAACGCTTGAGTAAGGAGTCCCCCCAGACGCCGGGTTGGTCAGTCGGCTTGCTTGCCTTTTCCGGCGGCATTCTCCTTATCGCCCTGCTCATTTATTTCGGTCTTGCCTTTGGCTACGAGCCGTACTTGGACTCGCGCATCGCACAGCTCGATGCGCAAATGGATACGCTTGCAAAGTCCATATCTGCCGGCGATATGGCGCAGTTCACGGCCTTCTATTCCGAAATCACGAACCTGAAAGCGGCGCTCGGGACTCACGTTGTGTTTTCCCGCTTTCTTCTGTGGCTTGAAAAAAATACCGAAGCGAATGTTTATTATTCACGCTTCACCTTCTCTTCCGGGAATCAAATCGTGCTTTCGGCAATCGCGCCGACCGAGGCCGACGTGAATCAGCAAGTCGCTATCTTTGAGGCTGCTCCCGAGGTGAAGTCCGTGAATCTTTCGGCGGTTTCCCTTTCCCCCACGGGCGGGCAGTGGCAATTCACCGTGACACTCATCGTGGATCCGCCGTCGGTGTTGCGGGAACCGCAGTAGCATACTCACGCCATGAGACAAAGCTCAAAACGACTCGCCAGCATGCTCATCGCCCTCGTGTTTCTTGTGGCCGCGCTTTTGATTTTCTTTGATCTTATCCAGCCGACCTATGGCAATCTCCAGGCGAAAAAAGGAACGGAATTGAGCAGCGAGAATTTTTTGAGCAATGAGCAGCAAATCGTGGGCCAGGCAAAGACATTGATCAGCCAATACAAAAATGAAGGTGCGGTGCAGGATAGCCTTGCCTTGGCTATGCCCTCGGGGCCGAACATGGCATCGGCGCTTGCCCAAGTATACGGCATCGCCCTGAATAACAACGTGGTGATCCAGAGCATGGGCCTTACGTCGCCGATGGTAGAGCTTCAGAACCAAGCGCAGCAAGGAGGCGCCTCCGCGGGACTCGCCGCAGGCCAGGGTACGAAGCAGATGGGAACGTTTTCCCTTCAAATCGCCGCCGTCGGAAGCTATGAAAATTTCAAGAGTTTTTTGTCGCAGCTTGAAATGAATATCCGCATCTTCGACCTTACGGCGCTTTCAATCCAGCCCCCTCCGAGCGGCGCTTTGAACGGAAAAGGCCCTGCGGTTTCGCCTGACCTTTTCACGTATAATTTCACCGTCGCAACGTATTACGAACTCCCCTAACATCCATGGCCGTCATTATTGAAGAAGAGAAAAAGAGCAGGGTGAATCTTATGAGCTTTCTTGGATGGTTTGCCTTCCTTGTGGTCGTCGGCGTCGCGGTCTATTATGTCTTTTTCGCCGAACCGGGACTCGTGGTCATTTCACCGCCCGCGAGCCTTCAAAACATCACACCGATCTCGCAAGCCACCTTACGTCCGCAAGACGTACTCAATAGCCCTGCCTTCCAGGCGTTAAAGCCCCCGTCGTTCCCGCTGCCCGGTCCGCAGACCTCCCCTGCCACAGGCCGCCCGAATCCATTCATCCTGCCCTAGCGCGCCGTAGCAGTTTTTATCGGACGAGGTAGTCCATCCAGCAGCAGTTTCGTCAGGCGAAATTATGGTTTCACGGATGTGTTAAAATACAAGCAATGACCTCCGACGAACTACTCACGCAACTGCAGGCGAAAGGGATCGTTGACGCTGCGCTTGCGAACCGGATCAAGCGCGACGCGCTCATAAGCGGAGAGTCCGTTGAAACGGTTATTGCGAAGCAACGGGCGGTTGACGACGTAAAGATCGCGGAGCTCAAGAGTGAGCTGCTTAAAATCCCTTATAAAAAAGTTTCTCCCGCGGACGTTGACGCAAAGCTTTTTCAAATGATTTCGGAAGAGACCGCGAGGAGCTACGAGGTGATCCCCATCGCGCTCCAGGATAATCTTCTTGTGGTCGGCATGCTGCATCCCGACGATCCGAAATCCCAGGAAGCGTTAAGATTCATTGCGCGTGAGAATCATATGAATCTCGGCATCTACCTCGTCGCGTACGGCGATTGGGAAGCGGTGCTTCGGAGATATTCCCCCTATCGGACGGATATCGCAAAGGCAGTTGAATCGCTCACGGGGGAGGAAGGGGGAAGCGTGCAGCGGGTCGTGGGCTTGGAAGAGGCGGGAGGCAGCGAAGATGCCCCTGTCATTAAGATCGTGGCCGACACCTTCCGCGAGGCGGTGGAGAGCAAGGCGTCGGACATTCATATTGAACCGCAACAGGGATTTCTTCGCATTCGCCTCCGCAATAACGGCGATCTTCATCAGGTGGCATCATTGCCCGCGCAGCTTGCGCAGCCGATCGTTTCACGCGTCAAGGTCATTTCTAATTTAAAAATAGACGAGACAAGGATCCCGCAGGACGGCCGTTTCCGCGCGAAGATTTTTGACCGCGACGTTGATTTCCGCGTGGCGACGTTTCCCACGCCGCTCGGCGAGAAGGTCGCGATCCGCGTTCTTGACCCGACTATGGGACTCAAAAGCTTTGAAAGTCTTCCGTTTCGCTACGGCAATCTTGAGGCCATAAAGGCGGGACTTGAAAAACCGTTCGGAATGGTGCTCATCACGGGTCCGACCGGCTCGGGAAAAACCACGACGCTCTACGCTTTCCTCCAGGCGCTGAACCAGGAAAATGTGAACATCGTAAGCCTGGAAGATCCGGTGGAATATTTCATCGCGGGCGTCAACCAATCTCAGGTGCGTCCGGAGATCGGTTATGATTTCGCGTCGGGCTTGCGCCAGATTCTGCGGCAGGATCCGGACATTATCATGGTGGGCGAGATCCGCGACAACGAGACGGCAGGGCTCGCGGTACAGGCGGCGCTTACCGGCCACGTCGTACTCTCCACGCTTCACACGAATAATGCTGCGGGCGTGATTCCCCGGCTTATTGACATGAAGGTTGAACCGTTCCTTCTCCCGGTTTCCCTCAATGTGATGATGGCGCAGCGCTTGGTGGGGGAACTCTGCCCCGATTGCAAGTTCCAGGAGGAAGCGTTGCCGGAACTGCAGAAAGTCATCCGGCGGGCGTTGGAAAGCGTGCGCCCGGAGTTCAAGGCGAAATATTCGGAGCCGTACAAGATTTGGCATACGAAAGGATGCGCCACCTGCAAGGGCAAGGGCATCGTGGGGAGAACCCCGATCTACGAAGTTTTCCGGATGACGCCGGCGCTTGAAGAAATCATTGCGAGCGGCGCTACTACCCAGAAGATTGCGAAGGAAGCGAAGGATCAGGGGATGGTCACGTTGCGCGAGGACGGCGTCATGAAGGCGCTTGACGGGATAACGTCCATGGAGCAAGTGATACGGGAAACGGAAGAGGCATAGCTCCGCCTGCGGCAATTATGTTTTCTTGAACCCGCTTCAGCTCGGGCGCTCTCCTCGCTCGCTTACGAAAATTTGCCACCCTCTCGCCTTCGGCGGGGGTCCCGTCAAATTTTCTACTCACTTGGAGAGCGCTCTTTCCTCGCCTCCGCTAGGTTCTTCGAAAACATATCTGCCGCAGGCGGGGCTACATCCATTTTATCTTGCAGTTCCGACGCAATCTGAGGCGTTCGAATCCTGGCCTGTGCACTAAGAAGTTGCCGCTTTCGGCAACTTTTCCATCCTAGAAATGTCCATATAATGGCCATTTTTTGTTTGCGTGGAATGGGGTTCGATCCAAATTGACGTGCGAGGGGAGTGGATTCGAACTAAGGAAGGATAGATAAATTGAGTACTTTTACGATAGCATGGTCGGCAAAGGTCGAATCATTATGATTTCAACCCCACCCGTGAGGGTGGGGTTCTTCATGCAAGAGTTGTCGCCGCATAGCATTCTTCGATTTTTTGGTTGCGTTCTGGGCACAAACTTATTGCAGAGATGGCGAGCTGATGTCGGCAGTTTCGCTTGTGACCCAAACAGTACCGTCACTTTCCTTATTCACGTGGATGAAATACGAGTTGAATGATCGGTTAACCAAACAGGTCAATGTCCAGTTCGCCGAAAGCGGTTGCGGTGGGAGCGGCGAACAATTTACCTGATGGTTAGTAAAGTAATTTATGTATGCATTGTATAACTGTTGATCATCCAATGATGGTTTGAACTGGACAGAATATAAGGGTTCGTCCGGCTGATACTCTGACTGTATGATGACCGCGCCTGGATCTAATAACAGAGCCTTAGGGAAACTATCAATGAGTGAGGGCCTGATGTCTATCGTGAGCCTGGTTTGATTGCCGGACACATCCTCAAGTATGATGTCTATAGTCTTGTTGTCTTTTTGGTCAACTCCATAGAACTCGCTCAGATATCCACCGCCCAAAAGGTCATATAGATAGTACCCTTCGTTTTTAAAATAACTCTGGTAGAGGTCTTGTAGGTCGCTCAAGCTTCGCGTGCTCACGAATATAACTGCCGAACCCTGCCCGCTGGCATCAGAACCGGCATTTATCAGCTGGAACGCGCTATCCAAAATAAGAGCCTTGGGGAAATCTGCCGGCAGCACTGCTTGTTGGCTGGGAATCAACCCCTCATTTTGTGAGAGCGTCCGAGAGAGGGAATAAGACAGGGTTAAATTTGCGCCAATCCCAATGAGGCCGATGATGAAGCAAATTAATCCTCCTTTTGCCCATTTCTTTTGAGTACTCTGAAATGTTGCAACGTCCAGCCAATGCTTCTTTTGCCATGCCCAATGATTGCCATAATGGCCGGAGACAAGGGCGATGATCAATTCCAAGACAACAAACAAAACAACCAGCATGATTTCGGTGGTGCCGGAGGCCATCCGGTAAGCAAGTTGTATACCCACCACAGGCAAAACCGCGAGCAAGGGGAACCAAACCCTGTGTGCGATGCCCCACAGCGCAGTAAGAAAAAAAGCTCCCCAATTCCACCGATTGATTTCCGGAGGTTCCACCGCAGGTGGTGGCGTTTGGATGGTTAAATCTTGTTCCACACGTTTATTATATTGTAACAAATTACTCAAATTCGTCGAGAAGCCGCCCCCACGGCAAATAACCCTACCTTTTCAAACTGAGTTCTGAGAGTAAGATAGTAACAATCCCGCTCAGTGGGCAAGGGATATTTCAGGCAGGCATGAGATCTCTATCAAGGGTTCCGTCCTGAAAAAAGTTCGAACGTCGCGGATAGTGGTGCACATTGTAGTGCAAAGGGGCGGACAGCAGTTTGGGAGATCGGGATGGTCGCGATTGGTTTTGCGTTTGCTTGCCCTGTGGATTGCTCGTCCTTGCGCGCGTTTTGATGTTGTATAATGAGAGCATGGTTCAGGACCAGCTTGTTGAGTACATTTTGTCACAGATGAAGCTTGGGGTTTCGCGCGAGACGATCAAGGCGGCGCTCATCGGTGCCGGATGGGCGGTAGCGGACGTGGAGGATACCTTTAAAAAGGTGGAGGGCGCGGGCAAGCCCACCGTGATTGCAAGTACGACACCTGCGACTGCAACGCCGTCAAGCGTGATATCAACGGGGACTTCGCCAAAGCCGATGTCATCTACCACCCCGGCCGGCCTTTCCCCGTCTGTGGCGGGCGGCGGTGCGGCGAAGGGTGTGGAGCCGCAGACTATACGAATGAGCGATTTGGTTTCCGCGAGCGTGAGTGCGGCCACGATTCCTGCCGCCCGCTCGACGAAGAGTGCCGTTCAGAAAAATTCCCCGATTGATCCCACGCGCACCGGAGGAGTGTCCAAAAGCGGTCGCGTTATCGTTATGATGATCATCGGCATAATCATCATCGTTGTCCTCGGCGCCCTCGCGGGATATCTTTACTTCCAAAACAATGGTCTTGCGGCGCAGGTTGCATCGCTTGGTGCTCAAAGTGCCGATGTGGCATCGCGCATTTCTTCTTTGAATGCCCAGGTTCAAACGTTTGACGCCTCAAACACCGCGCTCACGGCGCAGGTGGCGTCGCTCACGGGAGAGAACGCCAACCTCCTCACCAATCTTTCGTTCGCCGCGGTGCCACCGCTTTCTTCCAGCACGCCCGCGAGTGAGACCGTTTCAGTGAGCGGTACGCTCACGGGAGGAAAATCATCATATGCTCTTACGACGCAGTACGGCGTTGTCGTCTATGTGAAAAATGCGACAGATGCTAATGTTACCGCGGCGCTGAAGCCGCTCCTTAACGGTACGAGTACGGTGTCACTCGTGGGAACCCATGTGCCTGGTTCGCCATATATGACAGTGACTGCGGTCAATGGTTCCGCCATCGTCACAGTGAACACCAGCACTACCACCACAAGCAGTTCCACCGCCCCTTAGCGCCCCGTATTCGCGCCCCCGCGTAGCGGTAAGCATCAACTTCTTTCGTAAAGCTGGCCGAGGCCGAGGATGTCTTCCTCGCGCCATTTTTTTCCAATAAGTTGGAAGCCGATCGGCAGTTCTTTTGATGGATCGGGGTACGGATAGGGCTTGACGGGCATCGAGAGGCTGGGGAGTCCCGCCAAGTTCACGGGAACGGTGAAAATATCCGAAAGATACATGGTGAGGGGATCATCAACTTTTTCGCCGATTTTGAACGCTGGCGTCGGAGCGACCGGAGTAAGAATGACATCCACTGTCTTGAATGCTTCATCAAAATCCTGCTTGATGAGCGTCCGCACTCTTTGGGCTTTCTCGTAGTAGGCGTCGTAGTATCCCGAGGAGAGCACGAAAGTTCCGAGAATGATCCGTCGTTTGGCTTCTGGCCCGAAGCCCATTCCCTTTTGTCGGAGATAAAGTTCATTCAAGGATTCTTCTTTCGCGCCAGCGTTTTTTACGCTCCGGGCATAGCGGATGCCGTCAAAACGCGCGAGGTTGGAACTCACCTCGGCGGGGCAAATGATGTAATAGCACGCCAGGCCGTATTTTGTGTACGGGAGAGAAATATTTTTGAATTGCAGACCAAGGCCCTTCAGTTTTTGAATGGCGGATTCCATCGCGCGGCGCACTTCCGGCGAAATGCCGCCTACGAAATATTCATCCGGCAGTCCGATCGTGAGCGATTTTATTTTTTCAAAGTTCGGATGCGTGAGTTCGTCGCCGTACCGGACGGGGGCACTCGTGGCGTCCATCGGATCTTGGCCCGCGATTGCCTTAAAGAGGGTTGCAGCATCTTCTACGGTCTTTGCGAGCGGCCCGATTTGGTCCAGACTTGAGGTCATCGCCATAAGACCGGAGCGCGAGACAGTGCCATAAGTTGGTTTGAGACCCACGACGCCGCAGAACGAGGCGGGCTGCCGGATGGAACCACCGGTGTCGGACCCGAGCGCAGCTATGGCAAGATGCGCTGCGACCGCCGCCGCGGAGCCGCCGGAAGAGCCTCCCGGGACGCGTTCGAGATCGTGCGGGTTATGGGTGATCTGGAACGCGGAATTTTCGGTGGAGGCCCCCATCGCAAATTCATCCAGATTTGTTTTTCCGAGGAACACTACCCGTTCTTTTTTTAATTTTTGAACGACGCCCGCGTCGTAAGAGGCTACGTAATTTTCAAGGATCTTTGATGCCGCGGTCGCCGGTTGGCCCTTGATCAAAATGACGTCTTTGATTGCGAGAGGGACGCCCGCGAGCGCGCCAAACTCCTCGTTCTTTGCGAGTGCGATATCCGCCGCTTCCGCCTGCCGCAGCGCCGATTCTTCCGCCAAGCTCAGATAGGCGCCGATCTTTTTGTCCCGCTCTTTGATCTGCTTGAGGTACGCTTGCGTGATTTCAAGCGCGGAAAATTCTTTATTGAGCAACCCTTCGTGGAATTTTTTGATGGTGAGATCGCGGAGGAGTTCCATGGCGTAATTGGCTGTGCTATTCAAACACTGGCGGCACTTTGAGGTAGCCGTCTTTTTTCTCGGGGAACGCCTCCGTGCCCGCACCGCGGTTTGTGTTCTCGCGCTCCTTGTCGTCGCGGAACACGTTGCGCAGATCCGTCCCGCCGGTCATTGGCGCGACGTTCGCTGTGTCAAGCTCCTGCAGTTCTTTGAAATAATCCAGGATCCTGCCCAGGTCTTTCAAAAGTTTTTCCTCTTCCCTCGGATCAAGCGATAGGCGTGCGAGCTTCGCCAAGTGTTCCAGTTCGCGCTTGGTAATTGCGGATGCCATGCTTTGCATTCTAGCCCGAACGCAGGATTATTTCAATTTTCGGACGAGCGTTTTAAATTGTTCGCCGCGGTCGGCATAATTCGCGAATTGGTCAAAGCTCGCTGCGCCGGGAGAGAAAAGAACAACCGGCGATTTGTCGGTGCGAGGCATTGATCGGGCTGCATGATAGGCGATGCGTACGGCAGCGCGAAGACTCGGCGCGAGCCCGACATTTGCGGCGCGGATGGCGTGCCGTATCTTTTTCTTGTTTTCTCCGAAAAGCACCGCGCGAACCACGTGCGCTTTCTTGAGCGCATGCGCAAGGGGTGCATAGTCCAGATTTTTGTCCTTCCCGCCCGCAATGAGAACCGCGGGCTGGCCGGGGAATGCGCGCACGGCGGCGGCGGTCGTTTGCGGGTTCGTTGAGGCGGAATCGTTATAGAACGCGATGCCATTGACCTTTCGCACAAATTCAAGGCGGTGCTCGTTGCCCGGGAACGATTTTACAATGTGCGTGATTGCGCGGTTCGGGACGCCGAGGGCGCGTGCGATGATTGCCGCCATTACGGCGTTTTTGAAATTATGGTAGCCGGGCATCGCAAGGTCTTCCGGTGCGAAAAGCTTGAAACGCTTTTCGTCCACGGCGGTCTTTTTGCCGCGCCCATGGCGCGCCGTCCACGCACTCATACGGTCGTTCTTGAAGAAAAAAATTCTGTCACGCGGCGACTGGAATCGCGCAATGTTGGTCTTCGCCTCGTAATATTCCTTGAGATTTTTGTGTGCATCCTGATGGTCGGGGAACACGTCAAGAATAACGGCGATGGGCGGGGAAATTTTTAGGTCCTGAAGCTGGAAGCTGGAAAGTTCAAGGATGACAAGTGAAGTTTTTTTAAGCTTCGGCAGGACGAGAAGCGCCGGCGTGCCCACGTTGCCTGCAAGATAGGCATCGCGGCGGGCGGCTTTGAGTATTTTATAGAGCAGCGTCGCCGCGGTGCCCTTGCCCTTGGTCCCCGTGATGCTGATGATCTTCGCCGGGCAGTATTTAAAAAAGAGCGCCGTCAAGCTGGAAAGCGGCACGCCCATTCGCCGCGCACGCACGAGCGCGGGGAGCATATAGGGGACGCCCGGAGAGCGCAACACAAGGTCAAAATCCTCAAGGTGCGCAAGATAATTCCTGCCGAGCCGCGCGTGAACTCCCTTCGGAACCTTCGTGGCTTTGTTCCGGTCCAGCACCCAAATTTCTGCGCCGTGGAACCCGCGCTTGGCTTTTATAAACTTCAAGAGCGATTGTCCCTCACGGCCAAAACCAAGAAGCCCAACCTTCATTATTGTTATCATCACACCCTTCGCCTTTTTTGACAATGTATTAAAAAGTTATTTAGAATTGGTTGACGGGCGTTTTGTGTCAATCGCGCGGGAGGGTTGGGAATGGTTTTCCGGGGAGCCCCATAAGCTCCCGAAGCCGGTCCGATTCCGGCCCCCGCAACAAGCTACGGTCTTCCTCCCGAAAGGGACGGCGTCGCTCGCTCCGGCGGGCGAGCGACGCCTCGCTCTCGCCACGGCAGGCGACCTGAAGGTCGCCTCAAGCCGCCGTGGCTCCGAGATGCCCTTGAGAAAAGAAAACCTTCGCATTATAGTAGTGCTTGAGCCGGCGTAGCTCAGTGGCAGAGCGAGGCTTTCATAAGGCCGAGGTCGCAGGTTCGAATCCTGCCGCCGGCACAAAAATCTAGAATAGATACATTTGAGTTCATCTTTAAATTCAGTTAGAATCAAAACTATGAAAATCAAGGTTTTTACGGCTGGCGGCACAATCGATAAGATCTATTCAGAAGAAAAGGGCACGCTTAACTTTTCATTTGGGAAGCAAGCGATACGGGTCATGGGCGAGGAGAAGGTCAAATTGAACTTCGAGTATGATATTGAGCGGCTTTTGGCAAAAGATAGCTTAGACATGAATGACGAGGATAGGCAGCTTATCAAGAGGGCTTGCGAAGGATCCATCGCCGATAAAATTCTGATCACGCATGGGACGGACACTATGATCGAAACAGCAAAAGCATTGAGCGATATTCGTGACAAGGCGATCGTGCTAACTGGTGCTTCTCAACCATTCCGCTTCAAGGATTCAGACGCGGAATTTAACATCGGCGTAGCGATCGGTGCGCTGAATGTTTTGAATAAGGGTGTTTACATTGCTATGAACGGCAGGGTTTATGAATGGGATAAGTGCCAGAAACGAGCAGACGGACGGTTTGTTGAGAAATAGTCTCGCGGAAGCATCGTTCGAAGATCGTCCAGGCCCGCGCACAGATTAAAAAGTTATCATTCGTTTTGGTTGCACGGGTTTTGCAATCTTGCTACCATCAGAAGAATGGAACTTGTTATCGCGGCACCGGAGGAAAAGCGGCTCCGCGCGGAGATAGAAAAACGGAGCGACGCGGAAGCGGCGCGCATGCTGCGGTTCATGCGGATGCCGGACCTTTCGCGTACGAAGGGGAGCCCGATTTATGAGATTGTGCGGCGCATCGTGGCGCTCCCGGATTTCAAGGCGTTTGACGTTGTGCAGGTGCCGGAGATCGTGCCGGCGCGGGAGAGTTTTGACCTTTTTAATTTCCCGCCCGACCATCCCGCCCGCAGCCGCTCCGATACGTACTACGTGAACGACGACTACATTTTGCGCACGCACACCACGATCATGTGGTACTACTGGCTCGGCCTTTCTGCGGTGAAAGAAAAAATACGGCAGGGGAAAGCGGTTGGCGCGCTGTGCTATGGCAAGGTGTACCGCAAGGATGAAATAGACCGCGAGCACATGAACGTATTCCACCAGATGGATGGTTGGTATCTTTGCCGCCGGGAGGAAAAAGAAATCGGCTTGGAAGATCTGAAAGCCGTTTTGGTAACAATCGCGCAGGCGATTTACGGGCCGGGCATCAAGTATCGTTTCAATAAAGATACGTTCCCGTACACGGACCCGAGCTTGGAGATGGTGATAGAAGTAGGCGGGCGCTGGGTGGAGGTCTTGGGAAGCGGCGTCGTGCAATCAAAAGTTTTGGATAACTTCGGTATTGATTCGCGCATCTGGAACGGTTGGGCGTTCGGCTTTGGCCTGGAGCGGCTCGCAATCTTGAGCATGCAGCTTCCCGACATCCGGCTTTTGTGGTCTGCGGATTCGCGCGTGACGCGCCAGCTCCGCTTAGGCAATGCTTATAAAGAAGTAAGCAAGTACCCGCCTGTCACTCGCGACATCTCTTTTGTCGTCGGTGCGGACTTTGTGCCGAACAATTATTTTGACGTGATCCGCGATATCGGCGGCGACCTTGTGGAGGAGGTTGCATTGCTTGATAAGTATGAAAATCCGGAAAAGTTCGGCGCGGGGAAAACAAGCTACACCTTCCGCGTGGTCTATCGGAGCAACGAGCGGACGCTTACAAACGCAGAGGTGGACGTGATGCATCACGCGCTTGAAAAAAAGACTGCCGGGGAGTTCGGCGGAACGGTGCGGTAGTAATTCCGTTATAGTTAAGGAGATGGCAAAACTTCTCGTACCAAAGGAAGTTTCCGAAGTCGCCTTGGCGCTCGCAAAGGCGGGATTTGAAGCGTATTTGGTGGGCGGTTGCGTGCGGGACATGCTTTTGGGCCGGGAGCCAAAAGATTGGGACATTGCGACGAGCGCGTTGCCAGAGGATATCCAGAAATTTTTTCCGGAGAGCGTGTATGAAAATGCGTTCGGCACGGTGGGAGTGAAAACCGAATCGGAGGATCCGAAGCTGAAAGTGATTGAAGTGACCACGTACCGGATTGAAGGGAGGTATACGGATAAGCGGCATCCGGACGAAGTGAAATTCGCCAAAACGATTCAGGAAGATTTGTCCCGCCGGGATTTTACGGTGAACGCGCTCGCGATGAACCTGAAAGGGGAAGTGTATGATCCGTTTGGGGGTAAGGGTGATTTGGAGAAAAAGGTGATTCGCACCGTGGGGAGTCCCGCGGAACGGTTCAGCGAAGACGCATTGCGCCTTATGCGGGCGGTGCGGTTTGCGGTGGAATTGGATTTTGAGATTGAAATGGACACGCGCCGCGCGATAGAAAAGCTTTCGCACGAGCTTGAAATGATCGCAAAAGAGCGCGTCCGTGACGAGCTTGTAAAGATATTGGAGACACCGCAGGCGGCGAAGGGGATGATTCTTTTGGAAGAACTTGGTTTGCTGCAGTACGTTTTGCCGGAACTGCGCGAGGGACTGGGCGTCGGGCAGAATCTCCATCATATTTATACCGTGTTTGAGCACAGCGTTCGGTCGCTGGACTATGCTGCGAAGCAGGATTATCCGCTCGTGATCCGCATGGCGGCGCTCTTGCATGATGTCGGGAAGCCGCGTGCGAAACAGGGCGAGGGCCGCAACTCCACGTTCTATCAGCACGAATTCATCAGTGCGAAGATGACAACAAAAGCACTGGATCGCTTGCGGTTCTCAAAGGAATTCATAGAACAAGTGACCCATCTCGTGCGCTACCATATGTTCTATTACAACGTGGGCGAGGTCTCCGAGCGCGGCGTGCGGCGGTTCCTCGCGCGCGTGGGACCGGAAACCGTGCCGGATCTTTTCAAAGTGCGCGAGGCAGACCGTATCGGCTCCGGTGCGCCGAAAGCAACGCCATATAAGAACCGCCACCTGATGTTCATGATTGAGAAAGTGAAGAACGATCCGGTCTCGCCGAAGATGCTCAAAGTGAACGGCGACGATGTGATGGAAATTTTAAAAATCCCGCCCGGACAGCGCGTGGGGTGGGTGCTTGCCATATTGCTTGAAGAGGTGCTGGATGATCCTAAAAAGAATGTTAAAGAAAACTTGACAGTGCGCGTCACGGAGTTGGGGAAACTCTCCGACGCGGCGTTGAAAAAGCTTGCCGAAAAAGCCCGCACTACAAAAGACGAATTTGAGGAAGGACTGGAAGAAGAGATAAAAAAGAAGTATTTTGTGAAGTAATGAAAGCTTTCAGCGGCGAGCAGCTATGGAGCACCCTTTGCACGTCATGGACCGTCGTTTTTATGGTCTTCGTGGTCGCGAACTTTTTCTTATTCAACCGGTACGAGCCGTTTATTCTTCCTTTGAGCGCGGTGTACGCCGGCGTCCTTACCCTCTACGCGGGCACGAAGGAGTTTGACCGTTGGTATGACATCCACGACAGCCGCCACCCTGGCGAACTTTTTATCATTGCATGGACCGTGCTCATTTTTGTGCTTGCCATTGTCGCCCTTTTCTTCGGCGGCAGGGGCTACGTCCTTGATTCCGAGGTCGTTGCGGATTACATCATGGTGCTTTCCGTTTTTGCCATCACGCAAAAATCAAAACAGCTTCACCGGAGGCGGCGGAGGGGGTAGGTTGAATTATTTCCGGAAAGAAGGTTAAATACTTTAGATAACGGGCCGTCGTATAGTGGCAGTATACACGCTTCGGGTGCGTGCGGTCTGGGTTCGATTCCCAGCGGCCCGACAAAGAATGTAAGCAGGGGTTTACAGCGCCAGAATAAAATTCTTCCTGCGAGAATTTTTTCTTGTCGCTCGCCCCGATTGCCGAAATGCACGCAATGGCATTTCGGACCTAGCCAATCGGGGCTGCGCGGTCCGCTGTAAACCCCTGCTTACATTCTTTTTGATTAGGGAATTGAACAGGGAAGTGGTCAGGAAAACGGCACTTGACATGCTTTTGGGCCTGCGTATAATGGACTGATACGAATGGACAAGGCATTAAATCTTTCAAATCACAGCGGCTGAACCGCGCGTTTTTGCGCACTGGATAAGCCGCCGTGTGCGGCTGATTTTTTACTTGGGATTCGTATGAAAAGAGCAATTTAACATCATTCGCCTGGATGAACTATCGGGCGGCTCCGAATTGTAGAGTCGGAGGTGCGTAATAGCAGAAGCTCTGCGTCACATCTTAACCCCAGCGCGAGTTGGGATCCCCGGAAAATATAATCGCATTTTTAAATTTTGTTTTCCGTGGCAATTTCTCGTGGCGAGCAGAGTATGTCTTATTGAGACTGAGAGAAGGAATGTTATGCTGGCCCGTCGTCTTAGCGGCTAAGACGTCACCCGTTCAAGGTGGAAACACGGGTTCGAATCCCGTCGGGCCAGCCAGCCTTCGAAAGGTTCTTTTTTCTCATGAGTCGTGAGCGCGAGTAACTCAGCGGTAGAGTGCTGCCTTGCCAAGGCAGAAGTCGCGGGTTCAAATCCCGTCTCGCGCTCCAAACTCAGGCTCAGGAGAACAACATATTGAAAGTAGCGGAGGAATGGTAACCATCACCAAACTTTTCCGCTCCTTCTCTCAGTCTCAATAAGTAAAAGTCAGCATTGGGATGGTTGGCATTTCCGTCGCAAGACGGATCTCAATAAGGGCGAATGGTGGATGCCTTGACTAGAAAAGGCGATGAAGGACGTGGCGTAGCGACGATACGCCTCGGGGAGGTGCGTAGCAACCTGTGATCCGGGGATGTCCGAATGGGGAAACCTAATTACGTAAACCGTAATTGTTTCGGCGCAAGCCGATTCGCGTACTTGGCGAAGTAAAACATTTCAGTAGCCAAAGGAACATAGAACAAATCAGTTTATTCCCTTAGTATCGGCGAGAGAACAGGGAAGAGCCTAAACTAAGGTTCTGATCGCAAGATCGGACCTTGGGGTTATAAGAGAGAGACGCTGTTTTACTGGTCGCCGAGTTTCCGGGCACGTCCCGGGGATTCGGCGATTGGTGAAATAAGGAGGAGTAAAAAAATCGTTGGTTAGCCGAAGCCGCCTGGAAAGGCGGGGCCAAAGAGGGTGATAGTCCCGTAGGCGAAAACTTACGATCTCCTTAGTTTTTCAACTTGAGTACTTCGGGGTAAATAAGTCCCGAAGGAATTTGCCTGTACTATCAGGTAAGGCTAAATACTTTTCTAGATCGATAGTGAACAAGTACCGTGAGGGAAAGGTGAAAAGCAGGCCGGTGAGGCCGTTGAAATAGAACCTGAAACCATTTGTCTACAAGGAATTGAAGCACTAAGCGTGGACGCAGCAATGTGTCCGCGCGGTGCGACAATGTGCCTATTGAAGAATGAGCCAACGACTTATCTTGTGTTGCTTGTCTAAACGCGCATAGCGTGCAGGCATAGCGAAAGCGAGTCTTAATAGGGCGTACATCCCACTCAATTTATTGAGTGGGATCGCAGCACAAGGTAGACCCGAAGCCGGATGAGCTTGCCTTGGCCAGGGTGAACCTTCGAGAAATCGAAGGGGAGGCCCGAACTGGTGAGTTGTTCAAAACTCTCGGATGAGCTGAGGTAAGGAGTGAAAAGCTAATCGAATTCGGTAATAGCTGGTTCTCTCCGAAATAGTTTTAGGACTAGCGGTGCGGAAAATCCTGCGGGGGTAGAGCACTGGATGATCGGTAAAGGCCGAAAGGCCGATCGATCAATCAAACTCCGAATACCGCAGGCGGATCCCGCACTAGTCAGACTGCGGGGGCTAAGCTCCGTGGTCGCGAGGGGAAGAGCCCAGACCGTTATCTAAGGTCCCCAAATCCATGCTAAGTGTTAAAGGTAGTCATCACCCATAGACAGATAGGAGGTTGGCTTAGAGGTAGCCATCCTTTAAAGAGTGTGTAACAACTCACTATTCGACGGGTGGTGGCGCCGAAAATGTACCGGGGCTAAGCATGGTACCGAAGATACGGATTCGCCGATCCTTCGGGATCGGTGAGTGGTAGGAGAGCATTCGTATTGCAGTGAAGCCCGACCCGTGAGGGCGAGTGGAGCGATACGAAGAGAAAATGTTGGTATGAGTAACCACAATCCCAATGAGAAATTGGAACCCCGAAAATCCAAGGTTTCCGTGGCACTGGCAATCAACCACGGGTTAGGCGATCCTAAGGCGATGGCGAAAGCCGCAGCTGATGGAATGCTGGTTAATATTCCAGCCCTCCTTTGTGATTATCCGTCGTGTGCGAAGGAAATAGGTGCGTATGCCTTATTGGTTTGGTATCGCTGGTCCGAAGTTCAACAAGGATCGGCGGAAGGTGAGGAATTTACCTCATCAACACGCACGAAGAGCCTTCCGAGAAAAGCGCGGCGGTTACGTTGCAAAGGATCCGTACCGTAAACCGACACAGGTGGATAGGGCGAGAAGCCCAAGGGGAACGAGTGATTTGCCTCTAAGGAACTCGGCAAAAAAGCGGCCGTACGTTAGCAATATGGCCTGCTCTATCGGGGCTGAAAGAAGGAAACGGCATATCGGGTGGTGCGCGGTTTCACTGCAAGTAGGAATGAAGAGATTAGGCTCTCCTTGTTTTTACTGCGTCGTGCACCGCCCGGCCAAATTATTCTTCAGGGAGGATCCCCTCCCTTCCTTCTTTCAGTCTCGATGGAGCCGCAGCGAAAGTTTCTCTGGCGACTGTTTACCAAAAACACAGCTCCCTGCTAACTCGCAAGAGGATGTATAGGGGGTGACGCCTGACCGATGCGAGAAGGTCAAGGTTGGGGGTGATATGTAGTAATATGTATTGCTCACTGACTCAAGCCCTCGTCAATGTCAGCGATAACTATAATCGTTCTAAGGTCGCCCGCGTCTTTATTTATTAAAGGTGCTGGCGAGGATTGGAACGATTATGGCTTTGGTACAACAAAATAAAAGCGCAGCCTATTCTGCCCTGCAGAATATCCTTTAATCGGCTATATGCTGGAACATCTGAGCATCCGACATTACTGTATTTCATGAAAACTTTAGAGAAATTTAATGTTTCATGAGTATAGTGAAAATATGATCGGTGCAGACAATCAGCAGGAAAGACTAAAAACGGCAAGTTGGATATCTGGATTTACCGACGGCGAAGGTAGCTTCGTTATTTCGGTGATCAAAAATTCAACCACTCGATTCGGAAAGCAACTATTCCCGGAATTTGTTATCACGCAAGGCGCAAAAAGTTTAAACGCCCTCGTAGCGATAAAAGAGTTCTTCGGGTGTGGCAGTATCGTCCTTAATAAACGATGCGATAATCACAACGAACATCTTTATCGATACTGCGTGAGATCAATTTCGGAATTGAAAGAAATAATTATTCCATTTTTTGATCAATTTCCATTAAAGACCTATAAGCAAAACGATTTTGTTTTGTTCAAAAAGGTAGTGGAAATGATGAGTAAAAAACTCCATCTCAAAGAAGATGGATGGAATAAAATTCTTACCATTGCTTCAAAAACGAATCGAAAGAAAATCCGTTTCTAGAATCCTCAGAGACCATATGCCGAACCCGCATCGCGGGAAGATATGGTCCGAACTGCATGGCGACATGCAGATTAACACAATTGAGCGCAATTCCTTTTCGGGTAAGGAAACTTGCCCCTTGATCAAGTGATTGATCTTGAAGCACTTGCTGTATCGGTGAAACCTACGTTTGCACAGGCAAATAGGGCAATACCGAGGGAACCCCGATTCGATCAGGGACTCCGTAGAGACTACACGCAAGCTCCCGCATGGGCGGGATGAATATATAGTCCGACACTTCGAGAAATCGAAGACAACAGGAATGAAGTTCCGAAGCGCACGAAAGGCGTAACGACTGGAGAACTGTCTCAGAGGCAAGCTCGGTGAAAATGCGATTCCCGTGAAGACGCGGGATACCTGCAGCGGGACGAAAAGACCCCGGAAGCTTTACTGCAGCTTGGTATTGATTTTAGAGTTTTACTGCGTAGCGTAGTGGTGAGGATTTGAAGCGGTGCTCTCGGGCATCGTGGATCCGACAATGAAACAGCCATCTTTAAAACTTTAACGTCTAACCGATTGGGGAGTGCGCAAGCATAAACCCGACCGAGACAGTGCTTGGTAGGCAGTTTAAATGGGGCGTTTTCCTCCAAAAGAGTAACGGAGGAGTTTATTAAGGTCGGCTTAGCCCGGATGGAAATCGGGCAGGACGTGCAAACGCAAAAGCCGGCTTGACTGCGAGTCCTACAAGACGAGCAGGTGCGAAAGCAGAAGTTAGTGACCCGACGGCATTCTTGATAGAAAGGCCGGAGACACCGGATAAAAGCTACTCCGGGGATAACAGGCTGGTGAAGTCCGAGAGTTCCTATCGACGACTTCGCTCGGCACCTCGATGTCGGCTCGGGCTAGCGCGGGGGTGAAGAAGCTCCCAAGCGTATGGCTGTTCGCCATTTAAAAGCCCACGTGAGCTGGGTTCAGACCGTCAACGAAAGAACCCTTTACGATGATCGAACACGGCGGCTTTTCGCAGTAATGCGGATTGAAAAAAATTGACTCATATCGGTGAAGTCCTATCGTCCATGACCTGTGGACGTGCATACCATAATGACCATTAAAAATATATTAAAAAGTATTTTGATGCGCTGAATGGTTATAGGATAATACCGAGGGAAGTCATGTGTAAAAGTCTTTCGTCAGCACAAAAAGCATATATTGCAGGATTTCTGGAAAGAACTGAAAAAGTTCGAGCAGATTTGTTCTCTTATTGATCTCGGATATATCCGAGAGAGAAATGACGGCATGGTTGAATATACCATCGCGAGAGAAGACGCTATCCGCGCATTCCTCGTAATGGTCCAGCCATATCTCATTTTGAAAAAGGAACAGGCAATGCTTATGCTGGAAATCTTAGATAAGAAAGCTGAGGTGAAAGATCGAAACGATTTTCACCTGCTGATGAAGACCGTAGATCGTTTCAGAGAATTAAATCATTCAAAGAAGCGAAAATTATATACATTGACCCCGTAGAGACTCAATCTAAAAGATTGGATGGAAGAAAAATTCCATAAAACGTCGATTATCTCGATGCGGATCGAGATAGTGGTATAGTCCAAACCGTCAGTAATGACGTGAAGTAATATATTGCGTGAGACAGGTCGGTCTCTATCTGCTGCAGGCGTTTACACTTGAGGGGAGTTGGCATTAGTACGAGAGGACTTTGCTGAACCTACCTCTGGTCTACCGGCTTTGGTACCAACTGAACTGCCGGGTAGCTATGTAGGGAAGGGATAAGCGCTGAAAGCATCTAAGCGCGAAGCCTACCCCAAGATTAGGTGTGTGTGATTTCGTGGAAGACTACCACGTTGATAGGCTCCAGGTGTAAGGCCCGCGAGGGTTTCAGCCGAGGAGTACTAATAATCCCGCCAACCATCCCAATGCTGACTTCGTGCTTGCAAAATAGCTTTTGTCCGAGAGTACTCGGAAGGGCTCTCGTCCAAAAGCTATTTTGCAAGCGCTCGTTCCATTTTCTACAAATGGAGTTGAACATGGTGAGTGTGCGTTTTGCAGACGGCCCTTCTGAGTACTGTCTGCAAAATGCACGCTCATCATGCAAAACGACCTTTTGATGTCGGTGCTCTATCCGGGCGTGTCCCACCTCTTCCCATTCCGAACAGAGAAGTGAAAGCGCCCCGATCCCATGATACTTGCGGGTTCGCCTGCGGGGAAAGTAGGATGTGCCGACATCAAAGGGCCGTTTTTTTGCAGCATATTTGTAACCTTGGATAAGATTTGGTATGTTGGAGTCAATGAGCAAAGAGGAACTGCCTGAACGCGTTCCGGGCGAGCCGGAGAACATGGGCACGCCGGAAAAGAAAGAAATTGAAATGGTGGAAGCCGTAAGGATTCGGACGGTTTTTACGGACCAGAAGGCGTTGGAAAAAATTGCTGACGAGTTGCATTCAAAAGGATTTGTTAGTGGGTTCAGCATAGAGCCCATTGAGGCTGGCTATTTTCACCATGGGAGGCGGGTCAAGGAGCGCCAATATGCGTTGGATCTTTTGATCGATCCCAGCGAGACCGAAGAGCGTCGGCAAACCATCATCCAGGTTATAAACTCGGAGATAGGGAAAAGGTGGGAAACACCAGATATCACCGAAGAAAAAGTTCAGATCAATAAGGATCTTCTGGGATTTATAAAAAGAGCTGAGACCGAACACGGGAGGTATAAAAAAGAAAGACGTATGCGTCTTTCGCTCACCCTGGCCTTGCTTATGAGTATTTCTGGATTGATAGGTGCTGTTTCAAAAAGATATGTCGAACGCAGAGAGGAAAAAGCGGTAGCCGCAGAACGTGAGAAAGAGTTTGAGCGCCTTAATAAGATTGATCAAAAGATTCAATTACAGATTTCTAATATCGAGTTGAAATTGCAAATGGGTCAGCAGCTAGAAAAAAAACCAGGGGTTGAATTTGGGGGTGATTATTATCCAGAGATTCATCAAATTGAAAAGACGGTTGAAGAAGGAGTTGATGAAATCATGAAACTGATGGAGCTTGAAAAGGGAAAGGAGCGAGACAATCGCTGAAGCTCATCTGTCTGCACGTAACAACGAAAAGGCGGTACAATAGATGCATGGCCTCGCGGAGGACGAAACAGGCGGTTTACGGCGTGGCATATCTCATTGTTTTCATCGGCATTATCGCCGGCGTTTATTTTGCGTTCATACGGAAGGCACCGTCTTGTTTTGACAACATCCAAAACCAGGGAGAGGCCGGTATTGACTGCGGCGGCCCGTGCGCCAAGGTATGCATCCCCGCGGGTACCGACGGCCTTATCACGGACAATGTCTCCGTATTTATCCCGAATCCCGGGTACTATACATTTCTTGCGCAGATAGAAAATCACAATACCGGCTTCGCGGCAGGCTACTTTGACTACTCATTTGATCTTTACGATGCGTCGGGGACACTTCTCCAATCGTTTCCGGACCATTCCTTCGTCTATGCGGGCGAGGTGAAATATCTATTGCTCGCCAATGTCGCGGAGACGACGACCGTGGACCACGCGGTGCTCGCGGCGAAGAATCCGGACTGGGTAACCGCCTCGGCGATGGGTCTTGCGCCGCGGTTCGGGAATCCGCTGCCGGTCACGGGGAGCGAGATGTCCTCAAGCACCATTACGGTCATGGGACGCCTCACGAACGGAGAGGTGGCGTCGTTCAGCCACGTGCTCATTGTCGCCATTTTTTACAGCGTTGCGGGAGAACCAGTCGGGGCTTCGCAGACCGTGATTGATACCATTGCGCCGAACCAAACGGTGGATTTCTCCGTCATGTATCCTGCGACGCCCGGCGTCACGATTGAGCCAGCTCTCACGAAAATGTTTGCCTACGCGCTTCGGTCGTAGCCCGTGGCGCATTTCTTGCATGCTTGCACTTTTCATTCCTCTCGGCATTTTGATCGCGGCGGGCCTCACGCTTCTTTCCGCCGTTTCACCCCACCTTTTTTATTTTCAAATCGCCTGGGTTGCAATAGGCGCAGGGCTTGTCGCCCTGTTTCTTTACGTGGATTGGCGGATGGTGTTCAATGCGCGATGGGTCGTGTGGGCGATTTATCTTCTTGCGCTTTTCCTCATTGTTTTTACGTATTTATTTAGCCCTGCCATAAGAAACGTGAAGAGTTGGATTTTCGTAGGTCCGTTCAGCTTCCAACCGGTTGAGCTGATGAAAGTGGCCCTTATTTTCCTTTATGCGTGGTATTTCAGCCGAAGACATTTGGCGGTCGCGCGGTGGAGGCATATTATCACCTCTTTCGTGTTTTTTCTGATCCCCGCGGCCATAGCGGTACGCCTGCCGGACATGGGTTCGGCGGTCATCTTTTTTGCAATCTGGTTCGGATTTCTTCTTCTCTCCGGCCTTCCGCTCCGGCGCCTCGCGGTCGCGGTGCTCGTATTTGCGCTCGCCGCCACTGCGGTGTGGTTCTACGTTCTCAAGGATTATCACCGCGCACGGATCGTCGGATTCCTCTATCCTGCGCAGGACCTCCTGGGGATCAATTACAGTTCCACACAAGCGAAGATAGCCGTGGGTTCGGCGGGATTTTTCGGCAAGGGCTACGGGCAGGGGACGCAGACGGAGCTCGGATTCCTGTCGGAGCCTTCGCAGGATTTCATCTTTGCGGGCATCGTGGAGGAATGGGGGGTTGCGGGAGGGCTCGTCGTCATCGGCGCCATGTTCTTTTTGGTGTTCCAGATTTTGAAGGTCGGCTCGCTCGCTGACGAGAATTTTGAGAAATTCATCTGCCTCGGCACCGCGATGATGCTCGGGGTGCAGTTTCTCCTGAATGCGGGGTCGGCGACGGGGCTTACGCCGGTCGTGGGCGTCACGCTCCCTTTCGTAAGCTACGGCGGTTCCAGTATGTTCGCGAATTTTTTCCTGCTGGCCGTGGTAAATTCCATCCGCAAGCGATCCTAGTTCTGAAACATGCCGCCATTTCTCACCAAAAAATTTTTTATTGGCTCACTTGCGCTTTTCTTCCTCGTCGCCGCACTGGGATTTTTCTTGTACGAGCTGCGGCCAGCGAGCGCTGCTCACGGCACGGTCGTTTTTGAAATAAAGCCCGGAGAAGGGTTCCGCACGATCATCGGGCGGCTTCACGATGCAGGCGTCGTGCGGTCGGCGTTTGCGACCGAAGCGTTTTCTCTCCTCAATGGTTCGGCGCTTTCCATGCAGCCGGGCTTGTATAAATTGGATACGGGGATGTCGGCGCCGGAAATTCTTCGCGAGATCGCGATCGGGTCAGGAAGGGAAACAACGGTCACTATTCCTGAAGGATCAAATCTTTATCAAATTGATGCGGTCCTCGGCAATGCGCTTGTGATCCATCGCGGCGATCTCATTGCGTTCGCGCGCGGGAAGGATTTGGAAGGAACATTGTTCCCCGACACCTACCGCTTTTATACCGATGCCGAGGTGAGCGATGTGGTGCAGAAAATGACCGATGATTTTAACGTGAAAGCCGCGCCGCTCCTCCAGGGGGACGAAGCGAATGCAACGAGCGATCTTATTGTGGCGTCTATCGTAGAAAAAGAAGTGGCAGACCCCGCCGATCAAAAGATTGTGGCGGGAATTCTTTGGAAGCGCCTTGAGGCCCACATGCCGCTCCAGGCCGACGCGACAGCGTGCTACGCGTTGCAGGCCGCAGAACCGTTTACTGCTCCGGACTGCGCCGCCCTTGACTTGAAAATTGATTCCCCCTATAATACCTACTTATACAAGGGGCTCCCCCCCGGCCCCATTGGAAATCCCGGCATTTCGGCGATCCAAGCAGCGCTCACGCCCACAAGCTCTCCCTATTGGTTTTATATAAGCGACCCGAAGACGGGGAAAACCATCTTTGCGCGTACCATTGACGAACAACACCAAAATACAGTTAAATATTTAGAACAGTGAGCCAACGGGACCTCTTGGAATAAAGAGTGGCACCGTTTTTGTGTGTAATGCCAAAATTCACTTCAACAAAAGATTTTTCGAAATCAAAACCTCTTATTGCGCCGTTCAATTTGAACGAAGTGCAGTTGAAGTCGTACCAGTGGTTTTTGGAAAAAGGGTTGCACGAACTTCTCCGCGAGATATCTCCGATTCGCGACCACACGGGAAAAGAATTTGAATTATATTTCTCCCATTATCGTTTTGACGAACCGAAATATGATGAGGCAACCGCGCGGTACAAGGAAACAACCTTTGAGGCGCCCCTCCGGTGCACGTTGACGCTCGTGAATAAACGGACGGGAAAGACGCACGAGCAGGAAGTGTACTTCGGCGATTTCCCCATCATGACGACAAGAGGAACATTCATCGTGAACGGCGTGGAACGCGTCGTTGTTTCGCAACTTGTCCGCTCGGCGGGCGTGTACTTTACGGCGACGCCGTACCGCGGCCGGAAGCTTTTCGGCGCGAAGATCATCCCTTCGCGCGGCGCGTGGCTTGAATTTGAAACCGACGTGAGCGGTGAAATCGGTGTGAAGATTGACCGCCGGCGGAAGGTTCCGGTAACCGACATCCTCCGCATCTTCGGCATGGGTAACGAGGAAGTGGAAAAGGAGTTCGCGGGCGCGGATCGCGGGACGGTGCGCTACCTCACGGCGACGCTTAAGAAAGATGTCGCGAAGAATGCGGCGGAATCGTACGTGGAGATCTACCGCCGCCTCCGGCCGGGCGATCCAGCAAGCGCCGAGACCGCAAAAGGCCTTATTGACGCGATGTTCCAGCGTACCGACCGCTACGACCTTTCCGAGGTCGGCCGCTACAAGATGAACCAGCGCCTCGGGCTGGACCGCAAGAAAGAAAGCAAACTTTTGGATAAGGAAGACATTGTGGGCATCGTGAAGGAAATCATAGCGCTCAACAATAATTCCGAAGCGGAGGAAGACGACATTGACCACTTGGGCAACCGCCGCTTGAAGGCGGTCGGCGAACTCTTGCAGGGACGGTTGCGCATCGGCTTGGCGCGGCTCCGAAGAATTATCCAGGACCGGATGTCCACCGAAGACAAAGAAAATTTGATGCCGGCGCAGCTCGTGAATTTCCGCCCAATCGCCGCGGTCATCAAGGAATTTTTCGCATCATCGCAGCTTTCGCAGTTTATGGATCAGGTGAATCCACTTGCCGAGTTGGAGCACAAGCGGAGGATATCGGCCTTGGGTCCTGGCGGGCTCACGCGCGAGCGCGCGAGTTTTGAAGTGCGCGACGTACACCGCTCGCACTACGGCCGTATTTGTCCGATCCAGACGCCGGAGGGCTCCAACATTGGCTTGATCAACTATCTCGCAAGCTACACGCGCATCAATGATTTTGGATTTCTGGAAGCGCCGTACGCAAAGGTGGTGAGCGGCCTCGTGACGAAAGAAATCGTGTGGCTGGATGCTTCGGAAGAGGAAAAATACAAGATCACGCACGCCGGCACGCCACGGGACGAAAACGGGCGGCTCAAAGGTACGGCAGTGGAAGCGCGCATCAAAGGGGAGCCAGGGACGTGCGCACCAGAGGAGATTGATTTGATTGATGTTGCGCCCCATGAATTTGTGTCCGTCGCGACCGCGTTAATCCCCTTTCTTCAGCACGACGACGCGAATCGGGCGCTTATGGGCTCCAACATGCAGCGGCAGGCCGTCGTTTCCGTAAGGCCAGATGCGCCCTATGTTGCCACGGGCGAGGAGGAAAAGGTGGCGCTTGATTCGGGATATGTGGTGGTTGCGGAAGAGAACGGGACGGTACTTGAAACCGACGGCACGCACATCAAAGTGAAGTACGGGAGGACAACCAAGAACTATCTTCTTGAAAAGTTCAAACGATCAAACCAGTTCACCTGCATTTCGCAACGGCCGCTCGTCGTCGCGGGTGCGAAGGTGAAGAAAGGAGAAATCCTCGCCGACGGCCCATCTATTGCGAACGGCGTCCTTGCGCTCGGCCAGAATCTGCTCGTCGCCTTCGTGTCATGGGAGGGTGCGAATTTTGAAGATGCCATCATTCTTTCCGAGCGGGTGGTCCGCGACGACCTTTTCACCTCCATCCACATTGACAGCTATGAGCATGATGTCCGCGATACGAAGCTCGGCCCCGAGGTTACGACCTACGATATTCCAAACGTTTCGGAAGATAAATTAAGGAATCTTGACGAAGAGGGGATCATCCGCATCGGCGCCGAGGTCAAAGCGGGCGACATTTTGGTCGGGAAAATTTCTCCCAAGGGCGAGTCGGAACTCACATCCGAAGAGCGCCTCTTGCGCGCAATCTTCGGCGAGAAGGCGCGCGACGTGAAGGACACGTCGCTCACGCTTCCGCACGGGAAGATCGGGCGCGTGGTGAACGTGAAAATCTTTGACCGCGAGCGCGGCGACAAATTGGAGCCGGGCATTATCCGCCGCATCCAAGTGGAGATTGCGGAACTGCGCAAGGTTCAGGCGGGCGACAAGCTTGCCGGCCGGCACGGCAACAAGGGCGTCATCTCGCAAGTGCGCGCCGTGGAGGACATGCCGTATTTGGAAGACGGCACACCGGTGGACATCATTCTCAATCCATTGGGCGTCGTCTCGCGCATGAACTTGGGGCAAATTTTGGAGACCCACCTCGGCTGGGCGGCCGCAAAATTGGGCTATCGCGCGATCACGCCGGGGCTGGATTCCGCGACCGAAGAACAGATCCGCGCGGAACTGCGCGCAGCGGGGCTTCCCGAAGACGGCAAAGCGAGGCTCTATGACGGCCGCACCGGCTTGCCGTTTGAGAGCCGCGTGACGGTCGGGCAGATTTACATGATGAAGCTGAATCATTTGGTGGAGGATAAGGCGCACATGAGGTCCATCGGCCCGTATTCGCTCATCACGCAGCAGCCGTTGGGCGGGAAGGCGCAGTTCGGCGGCCAGCGCTTCGGCGAAATGGAAGTGTGGGCGTTGGAAGGCTACGGCGCGCGGCACACGCTCCAGGAAATGCTTACCATAAAATCGGATGACGTCTTGGGCCGCGCGGCGGCATACGAATCCATCATCCGCGGTGAAACAATCAAAGAGCCGAATGTGCCGGCGTCATTCAACGTGCTCGTGAATGAACTGAAATCGCTCGGGTTTAACATCCAGCCGCTCTATGAAACGGAATCCGAGCGGAAGGATAATTTCTCGGCATTGAAAATAAGCGTGGCGTCGCCCGAGGATATTTTGAAGTGGTCGCATGGCGAGGTGATAAAGCCCGAAACGATCAACTACCGCACCCAGCGGCCGGAGAAGGACGGCTTATTCTCCGAACGCATTTTCGGACCCACGAAAGACTATGAATGTTATTGCGGCCGATACCGCCGTATCCGCTACAAAGGCGTCGTGTGCGACAAGTGCGGCGTGGAGGTCACGCGCGCGGCCGTGCGCCGCGAGCGCCTTGGCCACATTGTGCTTGCCGCGCCCGTGGGTCACATCTGGTTCTTAAAGAGCATTCCCTCGCGCTTGGCGCTCGCCCTTGACGTTTCTTCGCAGAAGCTGGAGCGCGTCATATACTACTCGGCATACATCATCACGGAAATAAAAGAAGAGAACCGGAAAGCGGCGCTTGCGGAGCTCAATCGCGAGTTGAAGGGCAAGCTGAAAACCATAGGCAATAAAGACAAAACCGTGAAGGGAGAGATTCTTGAGGCGGCGGACACGACAAAGGAATATTTGGAGCGCCTGCGCGTCGGCCAGATTCTTTCCGAGAACGAGTATTTCACGCTCTCGCGCAAATTCGGGAATATCTTTCGGGCGGGAAGCGGGGCGGAGGCAGTGAAACAGATTCTGGAGACAATGGATCTTCGGAAGGCAGTGCAAGCGATTGAGACGGAACTTGAGGGCGCGAAAGATCCTTTGGCGCAAAGCAAGCTCTTGCGGCGCCTCAAGATGTTCAAGTCAATGATTCGGAACGGCTCGCGGCCGGAGTGGATGGTGATGACAGTGCTCCCCGTCCTCCCTCCCGACCTTCGCCCGATGGTAGCCTTGGACGGCGGCCGCTACGCGACGTCCGATTTGAACGATCTCTACCGCCGCGTCATTAACCGAAACAACCGCTTGAAGAAACTCTTGGAGATCAAAGCGCCGGATGTGATTATCCGCAACGAAAAACGGATGCTCCAGGAAGCGGTGGACGCATTGATAGACAATTCGGCCCGTTTCGGCACGCAGCAGCTCTCCGCGCAGCGGCGTCCTTTGCGCTCCTTGGCCGACATGTTGAAAGGAAAGCAGGGCCGGTTCCGGCAAAATCTCTTGGGCAAACGCGTGGACTATTCCGGCCGCTCCGTGATCGTGGTCGGTCCGAACCTGAAGCTTGACGAGTGCGGCTTGCCGAAGCGGATGGCGTTGGAGCTTTTCCGGCCGTTCGTGTTGAGCGAGATCATCAAGCGTGGCTTGGCGCACAATATCCGCAGCGCCTCGCGCTACATCGAAGAGCATACCTCGGAGGTGCTCGGGATTTTGGAAGAGATTATCAAAGACAAGCGCGTGCTTTTGAACCGTGCGCCGACCTTGCACCGGCTTTCCGTGCAGGCCTTCCGCCCGCTCCTTGTGGAAGGACTCGCGATAAAGATCCCGCCCTTGGTCTGCACTGCATTTAATGCCGACTTTGACGGCGACCAGATGGCGGTCCATCTGCCGCTCTCCGATCTCGCGCAGAAGGAAGCCGTGGAAATCATGTCAGCGGGCAAGGGGCTGTTGAAGCCCGCGACCGGCGAGCTCATTGCTGCGCCCACGAAGGATATAGTCCTGGGCGTTTATTATCTCACCCGTCCTTCATCGCAACATGCGGCGCCGAAGCCGATGACGAGCATCCGGGAGGCGCTCCTTGCCTACGAGTTTGGTGCAATCACGCTCCACACGGCGATCCGTGTTGACGGAGTGGCGACGACGCTCGGGCGCCTCGTCTTTAACGAGGCGCTTCGCGGGAAACTGGAATTTGTGAATGAAACCGTGACGAGCAGGAAACTAAAAAAAATGATAGAGAAGATTCTTGACGTGCATGGCATGGATACCGCGCGTGCGGTCCTTGATGAGGTAAAACTCCTTGGATTCAGGATTGCGACGATCTCGGGCATCACGTGGGCAATGGCGGACCTGATCATTCCCGCGGAGAAGCAGGAGATTATGGGAAAGGCGGACAAGGAAGTGAACCTGATTCAGGAACAGCACCGCGAAGGATTACTCACTTCCGCAGAGCGCAAAGCGCGCGTGATCAGCGTGTGGGATGAAGCAAAGAACAGCCTCGCTAAATTGGTTTCGGGCGTCCTGCCCGCGGATAACTCTATCTATCAGATGGTGGATTCCGGATCGCGCGGCTCGTGGTCGCAGCCGATCCAGATGATGGGCATGAAGGGACTCGTGCAAAACCCGAAGGGGGAAACGATTGAACTTCCCGTGAGGTCCTCTTTGAAAGAAGGGCTCTCGGTTTTGGAATACTTCATCTCTACGCACGGTGCGCGGAAAGGCACGACGGACACGGCACTGAAGACCGCGCAGGCGGGGTATCTTACGCGGCGCCTTGTGGACGTGGCGCAGGACCTTACCGTCCGCGAAGAGGATTGCAGGACGAAGGAGGGGATTCTGATCTTGCGGGCGGACGGGAAGGAGTTCAATCAAAGCTTCTCTTCAAAGCTGTTTTCGCGCACGGCGCTCTACGACGTGCGGATCGGACACAAAGTTGTCGTACGGGCAGGGGAAATCATTGACAAGGCGGCGGCTGAAGCCATCGAACAATCCAAGCTTGATGCGGTCGCCGTGCGTTCGCCCATTGCCTGTAAGGCACTGTATGGCATTTGTGCGACGTGCTACGGGTATGACCTCGGCGTGAACGCGAGAGTGTTGCTTGGCGCCGCGGCGGGGGTGCTCGCGGCGCAATCCATCGGCGAGCCGGGAACGCAGCTCACGATGCGTACATTCCACGCGGGAGGCGTGGCGGGCGCCGACATAACGCATGGTCTGCCGCGCGTGGAAGAAATCTTTGAAGCGCGCTCACCGAAGGGCCGCGCAGTGCTCGCGCCGTTCGACGGGACAGTGCAAAACGTGGAGGACAAAGGCCCGCAGAAGGTCATCCGCCTCATTTCGGAGGCCAAGAAGGCGAAAGCGCAGGAGATCGCCGTGCCGCGGGGCACCGTCCTCTACGTCAAGGCAGGCGAAAAAATCAAGAAGGGCGACCAGCTTTCCGAAGGGAATCTGGACCTCCACGAGCTCTACGAACATAGGGGCGTGCTTGAGGTCGCGCGCTATATCGTGAACGAGGTGCAAAAGATCTATCTTTCCGAGGGCGCTACCATTAACAACAAGCACATTGAAATGATCGTGCGTCAGATGTTCTCGCGCGTGAAGATCCGCGACGCCGGGGACGCGCCGGACTTCGTGATGGGCGAGATTGCCGAGAAGTCAAAGTTCTTGGAAGTGAACCGCGGGTTGAGAAAGCAGGGCGGCAGTCCCGCGAAGGCGGATGAGGTGCTTTTGGGCATCACGCGCATCGCACTCTCGTCAGAAAGTTTCCTTTCGGCGGCGTCGTTCCAGGACACGGCGCGCGTGCTTGTGAAAGCCGCCATTGAGGCGAAGGTGGACCGGCTCCGCGGTCTGAAGGAGAATGTCATCATCGGGCGTCTTATTCCCGCGGGCACCAAGGAGTCGGTGCGCGCGGTACTCTACGAAACCGAAGCAGAGGAAGAACCGGCGATCGGGGTCCGGTCCTAACTGGACAGACCACAGCGCTTCCATTATACTGACCACGCCATGGACGACGCAGAAATGGAAACGGATACAAAGACCTATGAGCTTGCGCTTCTCCTCAAAAGCGAGGACGACGCTGCGCGCATGATGGAGCTTGTCCGTCAGCATAACGGCGAGGTAGTCGCGGAACCGCGCGCAAAAAAAATAGCGCTTGCATACAAGATTAAAGGAAACATGGAGGCAGTCTTTGTTTCCTGTGTATTTGCGGCGTTGGGGGAAGACGCAAAAAACCTTGAACATGACCTCCGCACGCAGCCAGACGTGATTCGTTCAATGATTACCGTGGCATCTCCCGTCGCCGTACAGCGGGAACCCACCGCCATGCCTTCGTTCCCGTTCCGCGCGCCAAAACGCGGGAGAGCACTTTCTGAACCTCGGCCTTCGGCGGCGCCCCGCCCGCTTTCTAACGAAGCGCTGGAGAAGAAGATAGAAGAAATCTTGGGGTGACCGAGGGTGCGCTACTCGTGTTTGGGTTCCTGCGAAGACGAAGTCGCCCAAACACGAGTAGCGCACCCAGGCCGCTGTCAAGTTTTCTTTAAGATGTTTTTAATGGCACGTGTGGTAGAATACGGGTATGGATTTAAACAAAGTAATTATCGTGGGGAGGGTGACGGCCGATCCGCAATTGCGGACGACGCCTGGCGGGCAGTCCGTGACGACGCTTGGCGTGGCGACGAACCGCGTGTGGACCGATAAGAACGGCCAAAAACAGGAAGAGACCGAATTCCATAATGCGGTGCTTTGGGGGCGCCAGGCGGAGATTGCGAGCCAGTTTCTTACGAAAGGCGCCACGGTTTTGATTGAAGGCCGTCTCCGCACGCGGAGCTGGACCGACAAGCAGGGCGGGCAGCGGCGGACGACGGAAATCATGGCGGAGCGCATGCAGCTGGGACCCCGACCATATGGCGGCGGCCAGGGCGGTGGCGCGCGTGGGGCGGGCGGCAAGGGCGGTACGGCTCAAGGTGCCGTGCCGGGGGATGTAAAAGAGGTGGCGACGCCCCCACAGGAAGAAATTCCCATCATTAACCTTGAAGAGGGGGAAGTTAAACCAGAGGATATTCCGTTCTAGGAATACTCGCCTATTCGTTGTGTTCTCTTCGTGCGGTATTTTTGTATCGCGAGGACGAACCACGCAATACCTACGAGGAGCGAGCCGAAAGCCGAATTCCAAAGGTGGAGGGTAGTGAACGTAAAAGCGAAGACAATAAGTATAGTGCCGGTGAGCAGACTTGAAGAAAGAGCAGGTTTGTCCCTACTGAAGATTGAAGGGAGAAGGGCAATGAAGAAGATATAATCTCCCGCACCGATAACAACATCTTGCCACACCATGGATATGCTTATCATACCACATTTGATTTTTATGGGATAGTTTTGTATTCTATTTCTCACATGGCCAAGAAGATCAAAACAACTTTGAAGCTGCAGCTTCCGGCGGGAGCGGCGAATCCGGCGCCTCCGGTGGGCACGGTGTTGGGCCCGCAGGGCATCAATCTGCAAGAATTCTGCAAGCAGTTCAACGACGCGACCAAGGACATGAAGGGAGATGTCGTGCCGGCGCTTATTACCATTTATGAAGACCGCAGCTTCAAGTTTATTTTAAAAACCCCGCCGGCCGCAGCGCTCTTGAAAAAAGCTGCCGGCATTGAAAAGGGTTCCGGGAATCCGCTTACGACGAAAGTGGGAAAGGTGACAAAAGCAGACGTGCGGAAGATTGCAGAAAAGAAGCTGCCGGACTTGAACACCGACAACTTGGACGCGGCGGAAAAAATTATCCGCGGCACCGCGCGGAACATGGGAATTGAGGTGGTAGAGTGACTGCATTGCTATTGTGAGCGGCGGGGCCTGGAGAAATGTTTTCAGGGCGAAAAGGTATATAATGAGGTGAATCGCCATGGCGGCAAGGGGCAAATTCATCGTGATAGAGGGAACGGACGGCTCGGGGAAGACCGTGCAGTTTGAGCGGCTGGTGCTCGCGTTGCCAGAAGGCACGAAGCTGGGGACGCTGGACTTCCCGCAGTACGGCGAGCCGTCTTCCTATTTCGTGGAGAAATATCTCACCGGGAAATACGGCGGTGAGCTCGGACCGCATGCGGCGTCTATCCTTTTCGCCGTGGATCGCTTTGACGTCAAATTGAAAATCCTTCAGTGGTTGGGAGAGGAAAGGATCATTCTCGCGAACCGCTACGTCGCATCCAACATGGCGTATCAAGGAGCAAAGATTGCTCACAGGGGAGAGCGCGAAAAATTTTACCGTTGGCTCCATGAGCTGGAATTTGGAACCTTCGGCGTTCCAAAGCCGGACATGACTATCGTGCTCCATGTGCCCGCGGAAATTTCCTACAAGCTTGCGGGAAAAAGTCATGTGCGGGAGCACCGAGGAGGTGGGAACGAAGCACGCGACCTCCACGAGGCGGACTTCGCGTACCAGAAGCGTGCGGAGGAAGTATACCTGGAAATCGCCGCGCTTTTTCCCGCGGAATTTGAAGTGATTGAATGCGCGCCGGGAGGCGTCCTTCTTTCACCGGACGAGATCCATGCCCTTGTGTGGCAAGTCGTCCAAAAAGTTTTGGGTTGACATGCATCGCGCGAATTGTGGATAATCAAGCCAATGGCAGGGCATCAACCGACCATTGGCTTGGAGATCCACGCGGAATTGAAAACGCGGACGAAGATGTTCTGCGATTCACTGAATAATCCCGGGGAAAAGCGTCCAAACACGAACGTCTGCCCGGTGTGCCTCGGGCATCCGGGGACATTGCCTGTTCCAAACAAACAAGCGATAGCGTACGTGCTGAAAACCGGACTCGCGCTTGGCGGACACGTGAACGCGGTTACCAAGTTTGACCGCAAAAATTATTTCTATCCCGACCTCCCGAAGGGTTATCAGATTTCGCAGTACGACAGGCCGCTCATCCACGGCGGCGAATTGATGGGCGTCCGCATCCGGCGGGTCCACCTGGAAGAAGACACGGGGACGCTCGTGCACGCGGAGGGTGCCTCGCTCGTGGATTACAACCGTTCCGGCGTGCCTTTGATGGAACTTGTGACGGAGCCGGACTTGCATAGTGCGGACGACACGGCTGCTTTCGCGCGTGAGCTTCAGCTCATAGTGCGCTATCTTGGCGTTTCGGACGCCGACATGGAAAAAGGGGAGATGCGCATTGAGGTGAACGTGAGCCTGGATATGGGCACGAAAGTGGAGCTCAAAAACATTAATTCGTTCAAGGCGGTGCATGATGCGGTGGAATATGAACTCGCACGGCAGGAAGAGGTGCTCGTGCGCGGGGAGAAGTTGACGCAAGAAACGCGCGGGTGGGACGATACGAAACAAAAAACCGCGTCACAGCGATCAAAAGAGGAGGCGCACGATTACCGCTATTTCCCCGAGCCGGATATCCCGCCGTTTGAGACGGCTGCGTTTGAGCCCGAAAGGTTGCGCGAGACGCTGCCCGAACTTCCCGCGCAAAAGCGAGTGCGATTCGCGCATGAATACGGCCTCGCTGCGCCGCAGGTGGAAATTTTGGTCTCTGACCTTTTCGCCGCAAATTATTTTGAAGAAGCGGCGTCGGAGCTTCGCGAGCAGTTGCCGGGTGAACGTTTGTCCGCCACCGCCGTTGCGACGCTCTATAATTATCTTACGAGCGACTTGCGCGGTTTGATGAACGAGGATAATGTGGCATTCTCGGAATTGAAAGTGGCACCGGAGCACCTCGCGCACCTCGCGGCGCTCATTGAAGAAAAGAAAATAACAAGTCGCCAGGCGAAGGATATGCTCGCGAAAATGTTTGCGACCGGCGATGATCCGGAGGAGATCGCCGCAAGCGAGGGCATTGGCGTGGTCTCTGATGAGGGCGAGATAGCGGCGGTCGTGCGCGCGGTCGTTGCGGAAAATCCAACCGCCGTTGCCGACTATAAAAAGGGCAAGACCGCCAGTCTGCAGTTTCTGATCGGCAAGGCGATGGGGAAATTGAAGGGCCGCGCGCAGCCCACGACGCTCAAAGAACTTTTTGAACGGCACCTGAATGGCGCTTGAAGGACACTATGGCCTCGCGAGGTTGCCGGATCCAGTGAAGGTCTTTATCTTTCCCGAACCACGTTAACTGGCGTTTGGCGTAGCGCCACGTGTTGATTTTGATGCGCGCCACCGCATCTTTGAGGGAAATTTTTCCTTGGAGGTGGTTTACAAGCTCGCGGTAGCCGATGGCGCTCAACGCCTCGCAATCGGCACTATATTTTTTCAAGAGATGCTTGACTTCCGTGAGGAGTCCGGCGCGCATCATCCGGTCCACGCGGGCGTTGATGCGCTTGCGGAGTTCGTCTGGCGGGGGATCGAGGCCGATTTTGAGCGTGTCAAAAAGCGGCGGGCGCATTTTGCGCTGGGCGGTGAATGGTTTCCCGGTCGCGAGCGCGACCTCAAGCGCCCGCACGACGCGCCGCGGATTTTTCAGATCTACGATGTCCGCTGCTTCGGGATCAAGCGCCACAAGTTTTTTCGCGACTGCGGCGAGCCCTTTTTTCTTGATTTCGCCTTCAATCGCGGCGCGTAGCGTTGGGTCCGCGCTTACTTTTGGGATGTCAAGGTTGTCCAGTACCGCCCTTACGTACAGTCCCGTGCCGCCGACAAGAATGGGCAGTTTTTTTCTCCGCAAAATGTTTTTGATCGCGGCAATGGCATCCGCCTTGTACTCTGCGACCGTATAATGCTCGTCCGGATTTTTTATATCAATAAGATGATGGGGGACGGCGCGCCGCTCCTGCTTTGTCGGCTTTGCCGTACCGATGTCCATCCCGCGGTAGATCTGTCGCGAATCGGCGGAGACGATTTCACTATTGAACTTTTTGGCTAGGGCGGCCGCGAGGGTGGTTTTTCCGCTTGCTGTTGGGCCAACGATAGCCACTAATTTCAAGCGAGGGCGTGCACTTGACAGCGGTTTCATAAGATGGTATTATTCCTTCTAGGTAAGTTTCCCCGCCTGAGTATCATGGTTAGCCATCCGAGGATGGACCCCTCGGATCTTTCAGCCTGGAGAGTATTGTGGCCTATCGCACCCTTGCGCTCACCCGGACCCACCCGACCACATGCCATCCAGGCTTCTTTCCTTTTTACAGCTTTTTTCTCTCAATATTTTCTCTGATATTCTTCAGAAAATCATCCAAATTCTGCGAGCCCTCGTCTCCTTTTCTTGTCCGTGCGGCCACCGTGCCGTTTTTTTGTTCTTTCTCGCCAACCACGAGCACGTAGGGAATCTTCATGAGTTCGGCCTCGCGGATGCGCTTGCTGAGCGATTCGTTCGCTTCGGAAAGTTCGGCGCGGACGCCGGCAGTCGTAAGTTTTTCATAAACCTCGTGCGCATATCCCGAAAATTTTTCGCTTATGGGGAGTACGGTTGCCTGCACGGGCGCGAGCCAGACCGGAAATGCGCCGGCAAAATGTTCGATAAGCACGCCGAGGAACCGTTCAATGGAGCCCATGATGGCGGCGTGGATCATTACGATCCGCTCGCGTTCGCCTTTCTCGTTTACGCAGAAAAGGTCAAAACGCTCCGGCATGTTCATATCTAGTTGGATGGTCGCCACTTGGTGTTCACGGCCGAGCGCGTCCTTTGCCATGAAGTCCAGTTTCGGGCCGTAGAACGCCGCCTCGCCAGCGCCCTCGAACGCGGCCGCTTTTTTCTCCGCAGCGATCTCGCGGAGCATGGTTTCCGCCCGTTTCCAATGCTTCGCGTCGCCAAGGTATTTTTCGGGATGCATGGGATCGTGGAGCGAGAGCCGCACGCGAAGCGAAAAACCGAACACGCCGTAGAACTCGTGCACAATATCCCAGATTTTCCCGAATTCCTCTTTGGCCTGCGACTCGCGGCAGAACACGTGCGCATCGTCTTGCGTGATTGCGAGCACGCGCGTGATTCCCGCGAGTTCTCCCGACTGCTCGTCGCGATACACTTTGGTCGTCGTGGCATACCGCTGGGGGAGTTCACGGTAGCTCCATTGCCGCCGCGCGTAGATCTGTGCGTGATGCGGGCAGTTCATCGGCTTCATCGCGAAGAGGTGCCCCTCGCGCGTCGTTATCTTGAAAAGATCGTCTTTGAATTTTTCCCAGTGGCCGCTTGTTTCATAAAGTTCTTTTTTCGCGAGGTGGGGAATGTCCACCTGCACATAGCCGCGCTTTTTACGGAGTTCCCAAACAAAGTCGTCCAAGAGATTGCGGAGGAGCGTGCCCTTCGGGGTCCAAAGAGGAAGTCCCGGCCCCACGAGGTCAGAAAACGTAAAAAGATCCAGCCGCTCACCGAGCTTTTTGTGGTCGCGCTTCTCGGCTTCCTCGCGGAGCTTCAAAAAGTCGTCCAATTCTTTTTTGCTTCCGAACGCGAGGCCGTAGATACGCTGGAGCATCGGATTTTTCTCGTCGCCGCGCCAGTAAGCGCCCGCAATTTTGTCCAGCTTGAATCCATCAAGCGGGATTTCCTTCGTGTTCGTGACGTGGCCACCGCGGCAGAGATCCAGAAAAACCTCGCCCGTGCGGTAGATACCGATCTTCTCATGGGCATCCGCGAGTTCCTTGATAAGCTCCAGTTTAAATGGTTGTTTTGCAAATAATTTCTTTGCTTCGGCAGCAGAAATTTCCTCGCCCGCAAACGGCAGGTTCTTTTTCGCGAGCTCGCGCATTGCTTTTTCAAGTGTCTTCAAGTCGTCCGGTATGAGCGTCCGTGGAAGGAGAAAGTCATAATAAAAGCCGTTCTCGATCGTGGGGCCGATGCCGAGTTTCGCCTCCGGGAATTCTTTCAAAACCGCCGCCGCGAGCAAGTGCGCGAGCGAGTGGCGGATGGCGTCAAGCGGAACAGATTCGGATTTACCCATATATACATATTGTAAGCCGAAAGTCACGCATTTTCAAGATTTCATTGAAATAAAAATCCTCCGCGGAGGCGCCGGCGCTGGCCGTGAACGCTCCGCGGAGGTGCTTGCAAGGATTGCCGATCAATGCAGAAGGTTGTCTTTGTGTCCTATTCTCCCGACATGTACTTTTCCATGGTTTATGAGCCGCCTCCCCATCCTTTTCAACTTCTTTTGGTTGGGGACTTTTTTCTGGACCATCGGCGGCAGCCCTTCTTTTGCGATCACAACGGTTTGTCCATTCACCATTATTCCGCCATTCGCGCTTGCAAACAGCGGTAGAAAGGAGAATAGAACAAATAGCAACAATAATACCGTGAACGCGGCTCGTTTCATTCCCGCCCTCCTTTGTGACAAATTGCTATCCATAAAAAGCATACCACGCTTCACCTTTCGCGTTCAATGGTATAGAATGAAAATCAATATGTTGGACATCAAATTTATCCGCGAGAATGCGGAACTTCTGAAGGACGTTGCGGCGAAAAAGAATTTGGATCCGAAGGTGATCGACGAGCTTCTCCGCGTGGACAAGGCGCGGCGGGAGCGCATCCAGGCCGCGGAGGGATTGCGCGCGAAGCAAAAGGCGACCAAGGATCGCGACGAGGCAAAAAAATTAAAAGAGCAGTTCAAGAGTGAAGAAGAGGAACTGAAAACAAGAGAGCGGGAGTTCAATGAACTGATGGCGCTCGTGCCGAACATCATTTCTCCCGATACGCCAGTTGGAAAGAGCGGCGAGGACAACCCCGAGATCTATCGTTGGGGGAAGCAAAAGGAATTTGATTTCACGCCGAAAGACCACATAGAGCTCGGCACGGCGCTCAACATTCTGGATTTTGAGCGGGGGACGAAGGTCGCGGGCTTTCGCGGCTATTACGTGAAGGGCGACGGGGCGCTTTTGATGATGGGCATTATGATGTACGCGCTCCAAAAAATGGTGGAGAAGGGATACAAGCCGATGATCCCGCCAACGCTCGTGAAGGGCTCCGCGCTCTTCGGCAGCGGTTATTTCAAGGGATTTGAATATGACCCCGCGGTGGATGAAATTTACCAGATAGCAACCTCGGACAGGGAGGCAAGCGGAGAATTGAGCCACGAGAAAAAGTTTCTTGTGGGGACGGCGGAACCGTCACTCCTCGCATACTTTGCCGACGAGACGCTCAAGGTGGAAGATCTTCCGATAAAAATATGCGGTTACAGCCAGTGCTACCGGAGCGAGATAGGCAGTTATGGGAAGGATGTGAAAGGAATGTACCGTGTTCACGAATTTATGAAAGTAGAGCAGGTGGTGGTTGCCGAAGCCGATATTTCAAAGGCGAACAAGCTACAGGATGAGATGACGGCGATTTCCGGTGAGATGCACGAGGAGCTTGGGCTGCCCTATCGGCGCATACAGCTCTGTTCGGGCGACATGAGTCCGGGGAAGTATCGCGCATTTGATCTGGAAGCATGGCTTCCAGTGGGGAAGCGCTGGGCGGAAACCGGTTCTGCGAGCGACTTTTTGGACTGGCAGGCGCGTCGGCTGAATGTGAAGTATGTTGATGCTGCGGGAAATAAAAAGTTTGTGTATCTACTGAATAACACTGCGCTCCCGAGCCCGCGGATCTTCATGGCGATTTTGGAAAACTACCAGACGAAGGATGGGAAGATTGAAGTGCCGAAGGTGTTACAGAAGTATGTTGGTAAGAACGTGATTGGATGAAGATCGGGGTATTTGACTCGGGCCTCGGCGGATTGTTCATCATGCGGGCTTTGGCGCGCGAGCTTCCGCGATATGATTACGTCTATCTCGGCGACACGCAACGGGTGCCGTATGGCAATCGTTCGCCGGAGACGGTACATCAATTTTTAAAAGAGGCAGTGGGATATCTTTTCCGCGAAAAAAATTGCGGGCTTATTGTCGTTGCGTGCAACACGGCTTCCGCGGAGGCGCTCCGGAAGATTCAGCGGCAACATCTCCCCCATCATTATCCAAAGCGGCGAGTCCTCGGCGTGATAATCCCGACCGTAGAAGAAGCGCTCGCGGTTGGCGGTAAGGGCAATATCAGGCATGCCCCAGAGATAAAGCGGCTCGGCGTGCTCGCCACCAACGGCACGGTCCGGTCGGGGACATATGTACGCGAGACGCACAAGCTGAACCCGCACGTGAAAGTTTTCCAAAGTGCCGCGCCACTACTCGTTCCCCTAATTGAGAATGACGGACTGCGCTGGGCAGAGCCCATCGTGCGGGCGTATCTCGCGCCGCTTGCCAAGAAAAAAGTAGAAAAAATAATCCTCGGGTGCACCCATTATCCAGCACTCAAAACAATGATTAGAAAAATCTCAGGCGTTGCCGTCATTTCGCAGGACGAGATCATCCCTCACAAGTTAAAAGATTATTTAAAGCGACACCCGGAGATAAATTCGCAGTTGAGCAGGAAGCGCAAAAGGGAATTCCTTGTTACGGACATCACGCCGGCGTATGTGCGGTTGTCCCACAGGTGGTTTGGGAAAGCCGCAAAATTGAAGAGGGTTGCGTTGTGAAATATAAGCTATTACTTTCGAAAAGTCACCGATCTGGTTTAGTATCGTAAAATCTGCACAAGGAAGTTATCTTTCCGTATCCTTCAGATGACGATTAACGGAACATACATCTCCTCTTTGCTTATACCTCCATGCCGGCCGATATGATTTTTCTTTTCTGCGCCGGGAACATGGTCTTGAATGATATAGTTTTCCTTCATGATGATGGTGTAATCTCCAACTCTGTCCTTTAACTTTTTATGTGGTTTGTATAAGCCGAAAAAACCTCTTTCTATAAGATCATCGCTCTTGTAAAGTTCACAGAACTTTCTAAGCTTCGTTTTCACGTACTTCTCAAATTGTTTTGTTGCGTCTGGCCTTACGTAACAATAGACGGTGCGGGCATCCCCGGTGAGCGGCACGACAAGCATGTCTTGGAGTTTGGGATGATTTTTCAAATCGATGATTTTGTCCTTGCTGCGATTAACCAATCCATGATCTGCCGTCACGATGATGGTTGTATTGGTATCTTTTAGCGATTTCGCCAGTTCAGATATTTTCTTGTCCAACTCTCTGAAATGTCGGATTGTGCGTTCGCTTTCCGTTCCTTCGGCATGGCTTAAAGCATCCAGTCGGTCCCAATAGGCTGAAATAAACTTTCTACCTCTCGCTTTCGCAGTCTTGCCGATTTTCCTGAAAAAATCATCGAGGTCAGAAAATGGAATTATTTCCGCTCCTTTTCCTAGCGAAGTAGCATGCTCAGAATTGTAATACTGTTTGCTCAAAAGCTGATATGAAGGAGTTCCCAATTCCTCGTAGAAGGTCTTGGAATCGAAAATATCGTTATAGGTTATGTTTCCTTTATCCAATTTGAATTTTCCTGCTCGGGAAACGAAGGGTAAAATCGCCGAAACTATTCCGATTTCTTTCAAATATACGAACCATCCGGTCAGAGTATGTTGTTGGGGAGCGACTCCCGTGTTAAAGGCGGTCAACGCGCTTGCGGTCGTTGGCGGGAATACCGATGTTATTTTCCGTAAGCAGTGCTGGTACAAAAACGAGTTTTTCTTGTGTTTGGTCAGAAACTCATATCCCAAGCCGTCGACAATAATGAGAACTATGTTTTTACAAAACTTGGACGTGTCGAAATCTTTTAGGGGCGCATAAAGAGATTTTCCTCCGTAGGATTTCTTTATGGAGCTCATTAAATTCACGATGCTACCGTTTTTATAATTTGGTAAATTCATTTAGGGGTTCGAATCGAAGACATCTTGAACGCGTGGCGATCTTAGAATTATATAATTTAAAAAACGCTATGGACAAACCACTCGCCGGATCTGCGCGGGGAAGCGGATGAATATTTCGTAGGGAATCGTCCCGCAGAGCTTTGCCATGGCCTCTACGGAATTCGGCGCGCCGTGCTCGGCGCTCACGACGAGCACCTCGGCATCTATCTGAGAGTGGGGAACTCGCGAAACGTCGATAGAGGTCATGTTCATGTTGATGCGGCCGACATAGGGGCAGAGGACGCCGGCCACGGTAGCCACGCCGCGGTTTGAAAGCCGGCGGTCAATGCCTTCCGCGTAGCCGACGGGTATCGTGGCGACGGGCATTGCGCGTTTTGCTTTAAAGGCCGCGTTGTAACCGACGTATTCTCCACGCTTGATGTCGCGCACCGACGTGATGCGCGTTTTCATTTCAAGCGCGGGCAGGAGGTCCATGGCGCGGTCCAGGCTCGTGTTTATGCCATAGAGGCCGATGCCGAGGCGCATCATGTTTGCGTCAATCTCGCGGGAGTAGTGGCTTCCCGCGGTGTTCGCCAAGTGGAAGAAACGCACACTCACGGCCTCGCGGACTTCGCGCACGGCGGTATTCCATCGCTTGATTTGCGCCTTTGTGAGCGCCGATTTTGGAGTGTCGGCATCAGCAAGGTGGGAGTACACTCCTTCAAGCGTGATGTGCTCGCTACGGCCCACGATGCGGAGCGCCTCTCCCAGTTCTTCAAGCAGGACGCCCTGCCGGTGCATGCCGGTGTCAATTTTAAGATGGATCACGATGGGACGCCGTTGCACAAGGGAAAGCCGCTGCAGTTCGGGGAGACTCGTGACGGTGAACGACACGTTTTTCAACGCGCTCCGCAGGATGTTTGGGAGCGGCGTATAGCCGAGGATGAGCAGCGGCGTGCGCACGCCCTCGTTTCTCAAAATGAGTGCTTCCACATACGAATCCACGCATAAGAAGGGGAGCTCACCGTTGCGATTTGCATCGTCAAGGATCTTTGCGACTTGGACAAGGCCGTGGCCGTACGCGTTGCTTTTGAGCACGGGGGCGATTGCGACGCCCGGATTCGCCACCTGAAATTGCCGGAGGTTGTGGATGATCCGGTCGCGATGGACGGCAATGATGATGAGCGGCTCGTAGCGGAACCGCAGGCCTCTCAATTTTCGGAACAGAGTTCTCATAGAGTGTTATTATCATTATATAGGCATATGGAACTTGACGCATACCTCTCCGACAAACAAAAAAAGCGCAAAAAGCGGCGGCGGTATCTCTATGTTTTCCTTGCGCTCCTTGTGGTGTATATGGTGCTCGTGGGGACGGCTTGGATTGCGTTTCGCTCGCCATGGCTTCGCATAAAAAACATCACAGTAGAGGGAAATAACACGGTGTCTTCCGACAGCGTGACGACGCTGCTCCAGTCGAGCGTGCTCCGTGATCATAATTTTTTGAAGTCGCTCCTCGGCATCAATAATATGCTCATCTGGCCGAGCACGCTCGCGACGAGCGATCTCGCGTTCATCCCGCAGCTTGCGTCGGTCACGCTCGCAAAGGATTATCTTTCACGTACGATCACCATAGAGGTGACGGAGCGCGCGCCGTTCGGGATATGGTGCTTCGTCTCCGGTATTGCCGGACCGCTCGCGCCCGCGGCGGTCGCATCCGACACTACGGCATTAGAAAACGAGAACTGTTATTGGTTTGACAGTCAAGGAGTTCTTTTTGCGAGGACATTTGATACGCAGGGGAGTCAGATGTTCTCCGTCCACGATTATTCCCAAAGCGGCCGCGGTCTCGGGAACAAGATCTTGCCGGATGAGTTCGTGCCGAATCTCGTCTCCATCGTGAACGTGATCCGGACGAGCGGCATTCAGGTAGACGACGTGGCGCTCAAAGACATCGGCCTCCAAGAAATTGATGTCACAACCTACGACGGCCCCACGCTCTATTTCAGCTTGCGCTTTCCGGCGGACGAGGACCTCGCCGTGCTCCAAAATTTGATGGCCAAGCCCGGTTTTAATACGCTGCAATACATTGACTTCACAGTGGAGAACCGCGCGTATTACAAGTAAACGAACCCTTCTTTTTTTATTTTCCGCTCACGCTACGAACTCGAGAAATCTAGCTCGCTCATGTACGAAAATCCGCCACCCTGGTCGCCGCTCCCGGGTGCCCGGCGGATTTTCTATTCGCTCGCTGATTTCTACCTCGTTCTCCGCTACGAGCGGAAAATACAAAAGAAGGGCTCCATGTTTTTGGTGAGAACCGGACACGTTTTTAAAAGTTATTCGAATCCTGTGCACCTATTCTTAAATGATCTCAGGCTCCGATCCTGATGTGGACCAGAGCCTGATTTAGGGGGCGCCGACTTTGGGGAGGGAGAGTCATATCTTCTTCAGCGAGTAGGTGTAGAAGTACCCAAGTTTGGTTCGGCGAGGGGAAACTTCCACTTCGTACTTCGCGCCAATCTCGAGTGGTGCAGTGTAGGTTTCGACTAACTTCTCGCTGCCGTCGGTGGCACGAAACACTGCCACCTTACCGTTCTTCCAAAGCAGTTGTTGGGTTTGGCCGCTCAGAAAAGCGACGTTTGCCGGTGAACCGGCTTGGGTTCGCAAGACTAAACCGCACGTGATGCTTGCGAACAAGAGGAAAACAACAAAGAAGGTTGCTACTGTCTTAGCGGAATCCATCGTTCCTCCTCGTCTTCGATTAATCGGCCCGTAAGGACCAGCCACATTGTATCGTACTTAGGCCATATAGTCAATAATAAGAAAATATTGAATCAAAATCGTTCGAAGATCGTCCAGGCCTGCGTGTCAAGAATCTTTTAATAAGGTTTTAATGTGCGTTATGGTAGATTGTTCACATGAACAATACTAACTTACTCTTGTCGTTATTGGGCGTCGCGTTCGCGATCATCGGATATTTTCTGAAAAAGATTCTGGATAATGTGGAGGGTTTATCCGATAAATTGGATGAGCTGTGGAAAGACCTTCACGACATGAAGCCGAGGCTGGATTTCCTTTGGGAAAACCGGAAAAACTAAATCAGCTTCTTATCAAAGATGGTAAATGAAGATTGAGGTGCCGGCGCGGTAGTCCGGTGCGGGGACTGTGCCCATATTCGGCGCGATGAAATCGCCGAAAAACGGCGTATTCGTATCTGCAGGACGGAGTGCCGTGAGCCACGAATAGGTGTCGGAGGCGTTGCGGACCTGGCCGGAAGCGAGCGGCTGAATCGCGCCCTCAAGTGTGTTTACGGAGACAGCGAGCCAGTGGATGCCCTGGTCGGCAGGATTGCCCTTGGAAGACGACCAATCCACTTCTTTAGTCCCTAAATAATAGTGCGGATTCCCGCCGCCGAAGTAGTCCACGGCGATCTTATCCACATCGGGATGCGCAGCGACCCACGCCTGGAGCCGCAGGAGATCCTGCCCCCAGTCGTAGTTGGAATCGGTCACATAGTGATATCCGTTCCAAATGCCGCCGCCGAGTTCGTTGAAATATGACAGGAAATACGGCGCGGCGAAGAGCGTTTCCAAAATGAGCCAGACGAGCAGGACGATGAGGATAAGATATTTGATGCTTGCGCGCACGAAAGATTTCGCCGCGGCGCTTAGGAAAGCAGCGATGGATGTGCCGAGCGAAGCCATGGTAACGCCGCCCGTGGGCGGAGTGCGGAAAGAGATATTTGCGATCCACTTTTTCCAGACGCCTGCGGCAAGTATGTAGATGAAAGGAAGCGTGGGCATGAGGTGGCGAAACCCGATGTTCAGTGAACTTTGCATGCTGTAGCCCCAATAGAGCACGATGAACGACGCCATGGAGAATTCCGGAAGGTTCACGCCGATGTAATCCAGAATACGTTGCCCCCGGCGCCGGCCAAGGTGCGAATCGCGCCGGATCATCCACCAGACGGCGAGCACGAGCGCCGCGAACACGACGATGAGCGTGGGGATGGGTTCTTTAAGGAGGAAAAGAAGAGGGAAGTAGGTCCAGCCGCCACTGCCTGCCACCCGCCCCCAGAAGTAGATGGTGTTGCCGCCGGCGGATCGCTGGAACACCATAAGGACGCCGAGCATATACTGTGCGATCGGCCGCAGCACCGGATTTTTTGCCATCCAGATATCAAGGTCGGCGAGGCAGCGCATGCCCGCGCAATGTGCCCCCGTGGGCGTCGGGCCGTTCGCGAAGGAACCCAGAATAAACTGCGTATCGGAGACCTGTTTTGTGATGGGATAATTGACAGTGAAAAGGAAATAGATCGGGTAGACGATGAATACATAGCCGATCGCGAAAATGAGAACGAGGCGCCATAGCCACCGCAGGCCGCGCATGAAAAACGTTTTTAGCCGCCGCGAGCGTTCCATTGAGGGCCATTCGGTGATGACGTTGCGCAGCCAGAGCACGAAGGCGAGAAAGATGAACAGCGGCACGAGGAACGGCGTGGAGAATTTCGTGATCTGCGCGACGCCGAAAGAAAGTCCGGCGTACCAAAGATGTTTCGTGGATGGCGATTCAACGAACTTCAGAAAGTAATAGGTGGCAAAGATGACGCCGAAGGCGGCGCCCACATCCGTCGTCACATAATGGCCATGGGCGAGCACGGTGGGATCAAGCGCGAAAAGCGCGGCTGGCAGGAGCGCCCACCAGTTGCCCATGAGCCCGCGCGCGAGGAGATAAATAAAGAGAATAACAAGAAGCGTGATCAAGATCGGGAAAATACGCCCGGTTTGGATGATCGCGTTCGCGTCATTGCCCGATTGATAGAGAAATTGCGCGCCGACGTCCCACTGCGCGTTCACTTGGTTCTGCCATGCGTCGCTTTGCACGGGGAACGTGGGATTTAGAAAAAGTACCGGCAACATGGCGAGCGCTTTTATGAGCGGCGGGTGCTCGGGATTCAGGCGGTAATCAAAATTGTGCACATAGCCGTAGCCCGCCGGAATGTGCGCGAGCTCGTCCATGATGGCCGAGTCGGTGCGCGAGCCCCAGAGCATGAGTGAGAAAGAGGCGAGGCAGACGAGGGCGAGCGTCCACCACGCAAGACAAGAAGAAGTTTTCTTGAACATTGCTTTTATTATAGCGTAGAACCCATCTCACATGAAACTGGCCGGAAGAGACAAATATCCTACATATGAGATGGGCTCCAAAGAGATGATGGTACAATACAACCATGCCAGGTACCGTTCCGCCGCCGCGCAAAGACGAGGAAATTCGTTCCAGCGACCTCGTGAAAGTTATCAAACAGGAGCCTAAGGACGAGGCGTTGGAGAAAAAAAGACTGCTGCCCCGCGGGCCCCGCCTCCCGAAAGGTATTGTATGGGGGATTGCGGGGCTTGTCGTGCTTTTTGTCGGCGGCTCAATCGTTTCTTTTTACCTCGTCCGCGCCAAGGTGGCTTCTTCGTTCTCAATGAGCCTTGGGACGCTTCGCTTGGGCGTGGAAGACCTTCAAAATTTTGATCCCCAGTCTGCCAAACAGAAATTTTCTTCTTTGCAGGGTCTTTCCTCGGGGGATCTTGGCGCCGCCGTGAAAGCATTCGGGTCTCTTTTGGGAGGAGGGGGCGGGGCCGTCACGTCGCTCGTCAACCTTTCCAATCAGCTCACGCTTTTTGCGCAAGAAGCGAGCGACGTGGCGTCAAGCTCGTACGGGTTCTTTACGACCGGACGGGGAGGGCCTTTCATCGCCGACCTCGGCCGCATGCGCGATACGTTGGGTACGATTGATGCCGCAAGCGATCAACTAACTGGCGCGGCATCGTTCCTTGGAGGGCTTTCTTCGTTCGGGGGCAACGATTTTTATCTTTCGCTCAAGACGCAGATTAAGAGCACGGAGAACGCGCTCACCGTTCTTTTGCCCTGGCTCTCCGATCCGCGTCCCCATCACTTCCTTGTGCTTTTGGAAAATCCTTCGGAGATGCGTCCCGCGGGAGGATTTCTTGGAAGTTATGCGGACGTTACGATTGCGAGCGGCACCATAACTGATATCGCCATTCATGATGTTGCGGATGTTGACGCGACATTCAATCGCAACATCATTCCCCCGAAGCCGCTGCAGCTTGAGGTGAAAGGATGGCGGCCGGCAGATGCGAACTGGTTTTTTGATTTCCCCACCTCTGCCTCAAAAACGATCGCTTTTTTTGAGGAATCGGCCCTTTACGCAAATGCTTCCACGACATTTGACGGTGCCGTTGCGGTCTCGCCGAAGGTAATCGGGGATCTCTTGGCCATCACGGGTCCGATCGTGACAGGGAAGCCGACGACGACCTTCACGGCGGATAATTTTCTCATCCAGATCCAAAAGATCGTCCAAAGCGGCCAGTCGTCGTCCGCCACCTATCCCAAAAAGGTCATCGGCGATCTTTCAAAAGCGATTTTTGCGGCGCTTGCCTCTTCAACTGCGGACGGGCATGACGCGCTGTTCGCTGCGGCGCTTGATTGGATAACGAAGAAAGACGTGATGGTGTATTTCAAGGATCCGGCGGCGGAAGCCATTGCGGACGCGAACGGCGCTTCGGGCGCGGTGTATGCGTTGCCGCAGCAATTCAATGGCGATTATCTTGCGGTCGTGGATGCGAACGTAAACGGCGGGAAATCGGACTTATATGTCTCAAGCACGATCGCCTATACCGCGCAAATAAATCCGGACGGCACGATGACGGGGCACCTTGTCGTAACGCGGAAGCACAACGGCGTGAAAAGTCCGTATTGGTGGTACCAAACAACAAATCAAGATTACGCGCAGATCTTCGTTCCGGAGGGTGCGACGCTCGCGAATGTTTCCGGCACCGTTTTGAAAAAAATTACGCCGCCGATCAACTATGCAAAAAAAGGTTACGAAACCGACCCCACCGTTTCTGCGATTGAATCAACGGAACAGACCCTCTTTGCGTATCCGGGCGTCGCGTGGCACGAGGAGTCCGGGAAGGAAGTGTTTACGACGTGGTCCGTCGTGAAAGCAGGGGCTTCCACACAGTTCTCGCTTGACTACACGTACCCTGCGTCCCTTCCTCCCGCGGACGGCGTGGCATATCAGTTTGTTTTTGAAAAACAGGCGGGCACGCATCGGTCGTATGAATATGATATTGATGCGCCGCTTGGATATGTTTTTGTTGAAAACGGCGGCCTCGCGACGTACTCGTATCAATCCGACGATCCGCCCGGGCGGCTTATCTTCAATTTGACGTTGCAGAAACTTTAGTAGGAGAACCGCGATGGCATGAATTTATGAACAATATCCGAAACTTTGTTATCATTGCCCATATTGATTCCGGGAAGTCAACGCTCGCAGACCGTTTTTTGGAGATCACGGGAACGGTGCCCATGCGCTCCATGCGTGCGCAGTATTTGGACCGCTTGCCTTTGGAGCGCGAGCGGGGGATCACGATCAAGATGGCGCCGGTGCGGATGGTATATGGTGTGGACGGCGCGGAGTACGTTCTGAATCTTATTGACACGCCGGGGCACTCGGATTTTTCGTATGAGGTTTCTCGCGCGCTCGCGGCGGTGGAAGGGGCAATACTTTTGATTGACGGTACGAGGGGGATACAAGCGCAGACGCTGTCCAATTTGCGCGCGGCGCAGAACGCGGGGCTCACGATCATCCCCGCCGTGAACAAGATTGACCTCGCACTGCCGCAGATCGGAAAGATAGTGGAATCGGTCGCCGAACTCTTGCATGTGCCGAAGGAGGGCGTACGTCGGGTTTCCGCAAAGACCGGTGAGGGAGTGAGGGAGCTGTTGGACACGGTAGTGCGGGAAGTGCCGCCCCCCCGCGACGTTCCCGCGGATGCAAAATCCTCTCTGAACGCGAACCGCGGCGCCCATGGCGCCGGAAAAGCTCTTATCTTTGATTCGCTCTACGATGATCACAAGGGCATCATCGCTTTCATACGCGTGTTTGGCGGCGAGTTCAAAACCGAGCACATGCGGTTTATGGCAACGGGCGTTGCGTTCAAGCCGAAGGAGGTAGGCTATTTCACGCCGGACCCCGTGGCATCGCCTGCGATCATAAACGGCGAGATCGGCTATCTTGCGACAGGGCTCAAGGAACCGTCGCGTGTGAAAATCGGGGACACGGTGCTTACGACCCGCCACGGAGAAGGGGGGACCGGCGCGGATGCGTTGCCCGGCTATCGTGAACCGGCACCCGTCGTTTTCATTTCGTTCTACCCCGACCACGATACGAAGTTTGACGACCTCAAACGCGCGTTTGAAAAGTTACGACTGAACGACGCGGCGCTTTCTTTTGAACCGGATGCGAACGAAGCGCTCGGCCGCGGCCTCAAGGTTGGCTTCCTTGGACAGCTTCATTTTGAGATCACCGCGAGCCGCTTGGAACGGGAATATAACCTACAATTTTTAACGAGTTTTCCTACGATCGCGTATCGCGTACAGGATCGCGGCGTCGTGCGCGTGATCAAGCAACCGCAGGATTTTCCCGACAAACCGGAAAAAGTGTGGGAGCCAATCGTGGATTTGGAAATTCTCACGCCGCAAAAATATTTGAGCGCGGTCGTAAATCTGCAAACTGTGTTTGACTTATCGGTCATGCACGTGCAAACGATCGGCGAGAATCTTTTGGTCAGGGCGTTGATGCCTTTGCGCGAGCTGATTCGCGACTTTGACGACCGGCTGAAGTCGGCTTCGCAAGGATATGCATCGTTTACCTACGAGCTTGCCGGGGAGCAGGAAGCAGAGGTGGAGAAATTGGAAATTCTAGTTGTAGACGAAGTGGTGCCCGCGCTCACGCGTATCGTTCCCAAAAAAGATCTTGAGCGCGAGGGGAGGCAGACCGTGGAGCGGCTGAAGGAACTTTTGCCGAAGGAGCAGTTCGCGCAGGCGATCCAGGCGAAGGCGCTCGGCCGCATCATCGCGCGCGAAACGATCCCGGCGATGAAGAAGTTGTTGGGCAATTTTGGGAAGACCGGCGGCGACCGCACGCGGAAGATGAAACTTTGGAAAAAGCAGAAACGCGGAAAGGAAAAACTCGCGGGCATGGCCCGCGTGGAGCTCACGCCGGAGGTGTTTCGCGAGATACTGAAAAAGTAGCACAAGACGGCAGTAAGGGTTTTAGGGAGACGCGGTTCGCGCGCTCCTGCGGCGCGCGCCCGCTGGCTCTCGCGCCGATGGGTCCGTCTCCGACGGACACCGAGCCCATCGGCGCTCCGAGATCCTCCTCAAAACCCTTACTGCTGTCTTGTGTGTTTCTTTTTGGGAATCTACACTGAGGGAATGAGGATCGTAGGAGCGGTCATTCTCTTTGTTGTTCTTGTTTCGGCGGGCGCGCGGGTGTATGCGTTTTTTGCGCAGGAAAAGCAATTGAGTGCGGACCTTGCGGACATCCAGACGCGGCTTACGAAGGCGCAATACGACGAGGCAAGTTTGCAATCGGAGGCGCAATACCTCGCAAATCCGCTCAACTTGGAGAAAGAGCTCCGCGCGCGTTTCAATTACAAAAAGCCCGGCGAGACGATGATTATCATCGTGCCCGCGCAAAGTTCAACAGCGACGACGACCGGTGGATGAAGAATACCAAAAGCTGATAGAAGATTTGATTAAGGAGGGATATTTGAAGACGCCCGCCATCATCCAGGCGTTCCGGGCGATTGACCGTAAGGATTTCGTGCTGCCGGAATACGCCGGGGAGGCGTACGGAAATTATCCGTTGCCGATCGGGTTCGGACAGACCGTTTCCCAACCGCTTACCGTTGCGTTTATGCTGGAGCTCCTCGTCCCGCACGCGGGAGAAAACGTTTTGGACATCGGCTCGGGGTCGGGCTGGCAAACCGCGCTTTTGGCGCACGTGGTAAGCGGAAGAGGAAATGCGCATGGCCGCGTGACGGCGATAGAGCGGATTCCTGAACTCCAAATGATGACAGAGCGCAACATTGAGAAACACGGTTTTGTGAAAGGAGGCGTTGTGTACGCGGTCTTGGGCGACGGCTCAAAGGGATACGCGCCGGATGCGCCGTACGATAAGATCATCGCCGCGGCGGCGGGCGAAGACATTCCTCCCGCGTGGAGGGAACAGCTTCGCGCGGGCGGGAGGATTGTGGCGCCGATAATGGATAGCGTCGTCGCCATGGATAAAACCAAAAAAGGAGATTTCAAAATACGGGAATATCACGGATTCAGCTTCGTGCCGCTTGTGGAAGATTGAAAATTGCTCTAGCCATTGAGCGGCGCCACGCGCGGTGGTACAATCCCTGTGTTGCGGGTGTAGTACAGTGGCAGTACGGTAGCTTCCCAAGCTATAGACGAGGGTTCAATTCCCTTCACCCGCTCTGGCGGTCTGTCCAATACTAAAAACGGTTGCTCCGCGTGCCGTTCTCGCTATTCTTTCTTCTTGAACAAGCTAAGAACGAATAGCGCGGCGGCCGTGACGACGATGGTTGGTCCTTGATCAAGTCCGTACCGGGCGGAGAGGTAGAATCCGATGAGTATCGCGGTGACGGAGAGGGCCATGGAGGTTATGAGGAACATGCCGAGCGAGTGGGTGAGCTGGCGCGCGGCGGAGGCGGGGATGATGATGAGGGAACCGACCAAGAGCGCGCCGAGGAAGCGCAGCGAAACAAGGATGGCGAGGCCAAAGACGAGCAGGAACCAAAGGTTTACGGTATTCACATTGATGCCAGCGGAAGTGGCGAGTTCCGGGGAAAAGAGGGCAATGATCAATTTGTTGCGCAGCGCCCAGAGTGTCCCAATGACGATTATGCTCACTGCCATCCCAAAGATGAATCCGCCGGCGGAGAGGTTTCCGAACCCGCCGAAGAGCGCATCAATAAGATCTTCGGTGGAATGGATAAGAAGCGCGCCCAAGGCCACGGAGCTTGCAAAGATGACGCCGATCGCGGCCTCGGCGGAAAGTTCGGTTGATTTTTGAAGATGCCAGATGAGGAGGATGCCGGCGAGGAGCGTGAGCCCGCCGCCCGCGAGGGGATTGATCTTCCAGACGATGGCGAGGCCCAATCCCGGGATCGCGATGTGCGACATCACGTCGCCTGCGAGGATCGTCCGCTTCATCAGCGCAAAGGCGCCGACGAGGCCTGCAGCTGCGGCGGCAAAAATAGCGAGCGTGATGGAATAAATATCAGTGAGGGTCATGGAGGTGGTGGAAGTGGTGGAAATATTTGTGCGGTCCGTAAAGTTTTTCCAATACGTCTTTGGTGAGGGCTTCGTCGGGCGGGCCAAAGCAGAGCTCGGACGTGCGGAGACAAAGCACTTTCGTGGCGTACTGGTACACGAAGTTAAGGTCGTGTGAGACGAGGATGGTTGTCATATCGTATTGGTCTTGAAGTCGGTGGACGAGTTCATAAACTTGCTCTTCGCCGGACTCGTCAATGCTTGCGGTCGGTTCATCAAGGAGCAGTACGCTCGGTTCGCCCAGCCGCGCTTCGTCATGCGAAGTGCTGCTCGGTAAGCCAAGGAGCGCGAATGCAATAAGCGCGCGCTGGAACTGTCCGCCCGAAAGGTGCCCCACGGGCGTTTCAAGTATTTTTTTTGTGATGCCGACGGCATCCGCGACGGCGCCCGCTTCGGCTTTCGCGAGCCGAAGCGTTGCTGATTTTGCCGCAAGAAGGTTATGAAAATTGATCGGGAGATGGCGGTCGGCGTCTATTTTTTGCGGCACATAGCCGATCCGCGTGCCGGGGGCCCACGCAATTGTGCCGCGGTAGGGAATCATGCCGAGGAGTGCGCGCAAGAGGACACTCTTGCCCGCACCGTTAGGGCCGATGACCGCGAGTGCGTCCCCTTTTTCAAGTTTAAAACTGATATCCCGCAGCGCGGTCTTTCCGCCAAATGTTACGTTCAAACCAGAAACGGTAAGCGCGTCCGCCATTGTGAGTATTGTAACGTAGCGGCGGCGGGCGGGGAAGAGGCCGGACCGGAATGATAGAATGAAGATATGCGGCAGCCGTCTAAAGGAAAGCTTCGGAATCGGATCTTTCTCGTGATTCTCGTCGGGCTTGTCCCTATCGCGGTCGTTGCGGGGCTTGGTATCTACGCCGTGAACAGTTCGCACCGAGAGGACGTGGCGCGGCTTGAATCGGCGGTGCTTACAGAGAAGGCGCAGGAAGTAGAAAGTTATGTAAACGAGGAAGTTTTGAGCCACCCCCGGATCGTATCGCCCCAAGGGACAAACATTGCACAATCAACGGCGACGCAGGAGTTCGCCCTTAGCCAGACGATGAATGTGCTTACCTTTTTGAACGCAGAATCTTTTGTCAATTTGAACGGAGAAGAATTGGTGCGCCTTGATCGCACCCATCCCGACGGTTATCCCGCGGATGCGTTACGCGACATGAGCGCCACGCCGGAGTTCCTCGCCGCCCGCGCGGGCAACTATTATATCGGTCCCGTTTCTTATGCTTCGTCTACGCCATCGGTCATTTTTTCATCTCCCGTGGAGGACGATGCAAAAAATGTGACGGGGGTGCTCGTGGGAGAAGCGAACCTTACGGAGCTGCAGACGATTGTGGCGGAAGCGAAGATCGGTACCGCCGGGTACCTGTATCTCGTGGACAGACAGGGGAACATAATCGGCGGGGGAGGGCCGATGAGCGAAACAATAGGGCAAGAGCCGGCCGCGAACGGAGCCGGCTTTCCAACGGTTCAGGCGGCGCTCGCCGGGGAAGATCTTCTTACCGCTGACACGCAAGCGACCTATGCGAACATCACAGGAGAAACGGTGGTCGCCGCGGAAAAATATATTCCGGAATTCGGCTGGGGGCTTGTCGTGGAATGGCCGACAAGCGAGGCGAACGCCGTGATCAATACGCTTTTCTTCCGCAACGCCATCACATTCGCCATCGTGTTGCTCATCGCGTTCGCCGCCTCGCTCCTTCTCGCCGCCTACGTGGTGCGCCCGGTGCGGAAGTTGCAGGAGGGCGCGGCGCGGGTGGCGCAGGGAAAGTTTGATGAAGGGGTTTATATCGCAACCGGCGACGAATTGGAAGCCCTCGGCGACTCGTTCAATAACATGGTGCGGGGGTTGAAGCAGTTGGAACAACTGAAAGACGAGTTCGTCTTCATTGCGGCGCACGAGCTGCGAACGCCGGTGGCTGCAATGAAGGGATATCTCTCCCTCATTCTTGACGGTACGACGGGCGCTATCACTGACGGCACCAAGGCGTATGTGGAAAAAGTGATCGCATCGGACAACCGCCTTGTCCAGTTGGTGAACGACCTTCTTGAGGTTGCTCGTTCGGAGGCGGGCCGGCTCACGATCAAGGTGTCGCCGATTGACATGGCGCCGCTCGTCCGCGCGGTGCTTGACGAACTCAAAGCGCTCGCTGATGAGAAGTCGGTAACGATGGCCTACGAACCGCCCGCGGATTTGCCGAAGGCGATGGGCGACGCGGACCACGTGAAGGAGGTGATGGTCAATCTCGTAGGCAATGCGATCAAATATATGGGCGGTGCGGGGACGGTGACCGTTTTGCACGAAGTGGAGGAAGGCGCGCTCGTGACGCGCGTCGCGGATACCGGGATCGGCATTGCAAAGGAAGCGCAGGAAAAATTATTCCAAAAATTCTACCGCGTGCAGACGGAAAAGACCCGCGACATCACGGGCACCGGGCTCGGCCTTTTCATCGTGCGGGAGATCGTGGAAAAGATGGGTGGAAAAATCTGGGTTGAATCCGAAGAAGGGAAAGGGTCCACGTTCAGCGTTAGCCTCCCGCTCGCAAAAACGTAGCGTTTCACAGAAACTTTTTTCTGCCGAATTCGGCTTCGCGCGGGGCAGAACCTTGCTTTTATTGGTTTTTGTTCTATAATAAGCGGGCTCTTTGAAATAGATATTTTTTCGGCTCTTTTTAAATTTAATAACTTAAAGAGTCGAAAAAACTAACATACAGACAGAAATGAATAGATTGAATAGACTGAAAAAGATTACAGTGATTGGATTGGAGATTCTCTTGATCGGGAGCGCTTTGGTTCCGGCAATGACTGGTTCCGAAGGATTTACCGTCGCGCACGCCGACAGCATTGCAACAAGTACGGCGAGCACTGCTACGGATTCTACTGTGGGTGCAAGCGTGACTGGAAACGGGAGCGCGGGAAGCACAGATACGAGTGCAAACACGACGGATCCGAGTCCGGATGCGTCCTCAACCGTGTCGGTTACGATTGTTGCCCCTCCGGCAACGACGCCGCCACTCATGATCTCTCCGGCTACCTTGCCGGGCGGGACGGTGGGCACGGCATACAGTCAAATGC